>NZ_JADWYX010000024.1 GCF_016786355.1 Frankia sp. AgB1.9 | reverse complement strand
CCCGGAGGGCCCGGCGCCCCCCGGCGGCGCCCCCGGCCCGCCCCCCGCGCGCCCCCCGGGCGCGCGGCGGACATCGGCGTCGACGTCGACGACCCCGGCTGGCCGGTGATCCGCCGGGTCGCGGCGGGTCTCGCCGGCGACGGGCGCTGGCACGTCCGGGAGAGCCAGGCGTTCTTCGGCATCCGCGCCGCCGGCTGGGACACCAAGTTCGGTGACGACCTGCCCGCGTACGCCGCCGCGGTCCGCGAGCTCGGAGTGCGGCCCGGGGCGGCCGTGCTCGACGCCGGCTGCGGGACCGGCCGGGCGCTGCCCGCCCTGCAGGACGCCGTCGGGCCGGCCGGCCGGGTTCTCGCCCTGGACGTGACCCCGGAGATGCTCGCCGCGACCCGCCAGGCCGGGCGCGCCGATGCGGCCAGCCTCGTCCTCGCCGACGCCCGCCGGCTGCCGCTCGCCGACCAGTCCCTCGACGCGGTGTTCGCCGCCGGCCTGGTCCATCACCTGCCGGACATGGCCGCGGGCGTCGCCGAGCTCGCGCGGGTCAGCCGTCCTGGCGCCAGGCTGGCGATCTTCCACCCGTCCGGCCGGGCCGCGCTCGCGGCCCGGCCCGGCCGGCCCCTGCGGCCCGCCGAGCCGCTCTCGGCCGCCCGGCTCGGTCCCCTGCTGGCCGCGGGCGGCTGGCGGCTGGACGGCTACGACGACCCGCCGCACCGCTTCCTCGCCCTCGCCACCCGCGGCCAGCGGCCCACGGGCGAGGCCTAGTTGCCCTGACGGTGGACGTCTGCGCGTCGCCTTGATCGCCGTTTTCGCCCTCGGGTGGTCACGAAACAGGCCTGGCTACGACCATTTGAGGGCCGAAACGGCAATCATGGGGACGCCGGAGCCGCACTTCTGGGGCACCGCACTTCTGAGGCACGGCCTAGGCGCCGCCGCGCCGGGCGTTGTAGACGACGACGTCCGGGCGGCCGCCGTAGTCGGCGAAGACCTTCAGGGCCTCGTCGCGCAGGACGTCGGTCCGCACGGTGATGCCGCGGCCGGCGAACTGCTCGGCCCAGTCCTCGCGCATCGGGCCCTCGTCGAAGCCGGTGAGCGTCTCGATCTCGTCACCCGAACCGGCGATCGTGAGCAGCTGGACGCCGGACCACATGGTCGCTCCGTAGCACATGACGCAGGGCCGCCAGTTGACGACGAGCTCGACGGGGGTGCCTGCGGCGCTGAGGTCCCAGCGCCCGAGGCGGGCCTGGGCGAAGGACAGGGCGACGACCTCTGCGTGCATCGACGACAGCCCGGTGGCGAGGACCAGGTTGACGCCGGCGGCGTAGATCTCGCCGGTGTCGGGGCTGGCGACGACCGCGGCGAACGGTCCACCGTGGCCCTCCCGGTGGTTGCGGTCCGCCAGCCGGTGCACGAGGCGCATCCGGTCCTCGACGTCGGGCAGCACGGAGCCGGCGGCGTTCACCTCCTCGTCCACCCAGGCCGGCAGGGTGACGTTGAGCGTCGTGACAGGACTGGTGCTGCTGGTGTTGGTCGTGACGGGACCGGTGCTGCTGTTGGCGTTCACGCGGGGTGGCCCTCCCTGTCAGGTGGTGAACGTGTCAGGCGGTGAAGAAATGGCTCAGGCCCAGCGCGCGCAGACCGCGGCGGTAGGCGACGGAGCTGCGGTCGGCGGGGATGTTGACCTCGATGCGGGGGTCCAGCGGCAGGTTCTCGGGCCGCTGCGCCTCGACGATCGCCCGGTCCTCCTCGAAGATCCGCAGGTTGAAGTCGAAGATCTCCTGGTCGGGCTGGCCGGTGTCGAAGTTCTTCGCGATCGGCGCGAACATCCTGGTCCGCCGCGCAGACACCGGCGAGGCGGCGTTCATGATCGACAGGCGGCCCTCGCCCGGGAAGTGCACGACCAGCGTGGCGGTGAACGGCAGATGCGCCTCGAAGTGCCGCAGCCAGCGGAACCCCGGCTCGCCCTGGCGGCCGCCGTGCGGGTAGTTGCCCACGGTGCTCCAGTAGTCGGCGACGAAGCCGTTCTCGGTCGGCGCGGGGGAGTACTCCGGAACCTCGGTGTCGTTCGGGTCGCCGAAGGTGGCGGTGTGCACGAAGGCGAAGTGTGCGACGTCCAGGAAGCCCTCCACCTGGCGGCCGGCGAACGCGGCGACGTCGAAGGGCGGGCAGGTCACCCGCTGGAACCCGGGCTCGTCCCAGTGCGGCATCCGCGGAATCGCCGTGCCGCAGGCGGTCCCGTTGTCCGTCCCGCCAGCGGTGCCGTCGTCCGTCCCACGCTCCCGGCCCCGGGCCGTGTCACCTGCCGTCCCGCCAGCCCGGCCGCCGGCCGTGCCGTCGTCGCCGTCCTCGGCGGCGGAGCCGGGGCGGCGGTCACCATCGCGAAGACCGACCGCGCGCCCTGCGCCGCGGACAGGTGCGAGACAGGTCCAGACCAGTCCGTAGCGCTCGACGGCGGGAAACGTCGTCAACGCCATCCGCGCGGGGATCTTCGCCTGAGGATGCGCCGGGATCGCCACGCAGGCGCCAGCGGGCCCGAACCGCAGACCGTGGTACGCGCAGGCGATGCTCTGCCCGTCACCGGTGGCCATCGACAGCGGGACACCGCGGTGCGGGCAGATGTCGCGGGCGACGACCACCTCGGCGCCGGCCCGGTAGATGACCAGTCGCTCGTCGAGAAGACGGGCCGCGACGGGCTGGTCGCCGACCTCGCGGGACAGGGCGACGGGGTACCAGTGCTGGGCGAGGATCGCCCAGTCGTCGGGCTCGAAGGAACAGTCGGTCGGCAGGGTCACCGACGCGGCGGGCGCGGTGAGAACGTCGGCCATCGGGATGCCTCGCAGGGTTGTGGGCCGCGCGCGGCGAGGCGCGCGGGACGAAAGGATCGGCTGGTGCCGGCTACGGCACGAGGTGCGGCCGGACGTGTGGCAGGCCTGAGGTGCGGCCGGCACGAGGTGCGGCCGCCGCGAGGTGTGGCCGCCGCGAGGCGCGGTAGCCACGAGGGCGGGGCCGCTTTGGCCGCCGGGCCGGTCAGGGGCCGTCAGGCGCCGTGCGCGATCCGTCCGCGCGTCCAGGCGTGCCGGTGGACATGGCGGCGCATGTCGACGCTGCGATCCTGCGTCATCCGGCACACCTCCTTCCCGTTGCTTCCCGTTGCGAACTCCCCGACTCTCTGCCGCCGGCGTTACGTACCGGTGGCATCCGTCGAACAACCGCGTGTCGGTCCATCCTGCCCGGCGCCTGACCCGGGCGGGCGCGCGGCCCGACCGACACATCCGGCCGGGGAAACTTGCCGCAACGCGACGAGTTGATCCATGCCCGGTGCCCGGTGCCCGGTGCCCGGTGCCCGGTGCCCGGTGCCCGACGCCCGACTGCTGGCAACTCGGCCCGATCCGCCGACCGGGTCAGCATCGAGGTTGTCGCCGGCCGATAACCGAGCCCATGCGTCCTGATCCGGCCACGCCCGTGCGCCTCCCAGAGCGCCAGATTGACCGCGCGAGCAACTGCGGCGACCGCCAAGGTCCGCCCGTCGCCTTGATCGCTGTTTTCGCCTTCTGGTGGCTACGAAACAGGCCCGGCAGCGACCACCGGAAGGCCGAAACGGCGATCATGGCGACGCCGGCACGGGCGAACCTTGCCGGAGGCGGCACTACGTCAGCGTCAGGTGTTCTGCCGCCTCCTTCAGATGCCGCCGGACCACTGGTTCCACGGTGGTGTCCTGGGACGGGTCGTTGATCCAGGTCGTCGCCTGTTCGAGATACCACTCGACAGCCCACAGCCGGTGCCAACCGAGCGCCCATGACGCCGCCGGCACGCCTCCCCGGGGCTTCGCTGCCTCTGGCGCGCCGCCGGCGGCCACATACGCAGCGATCAGTCTGTCGAGCGCCTCGACGTCCGGCGGCCCGGTCGTTCCCTGCCAGGACGCCAGGTCGATGAGTCCCGGGCCGACGACGGCCCGTGCCCAGTCGAGCAGCCGCCACCCTTCTTGGCCGACGTGCAGGCTGGTCGGGTGGAACTCCGAATGGCACAGGCCGAACGGCGGCATGGCGGCGTCCGCAGCCCGATCGTCGGCGACCGTGGCGAGAACGCCCAGCAACACGCCAAGGTCATCGGTGTCCTGCCAGCGGCCCCGCGACCGCAGTTCCATCAGGCTTGTCAACGCCCGTCCAGGCAGGTCCGCCATGGCGGCAACGTCGAGCAACGGCAGCCAGTCCGGTGGCTTCGCGCCGTGGGCGACCACCGCGGCGATCGCGCCCTCGGCGTCCGTGGCCTCGCGTTCCGGGTCGCCGAGGTCTTCGAGCAACATCCCGAGATGCTCGCCGTGCCGGACGCTGGCCAGTAGACCGGCAACCGGAACGTCCTGCCTCGCGAGCGCCCGTAGAACGTCCGCTTCGCCGGTGAATGGCTCCCGCGCGTACTTGAAGATGACCTGGCCGCTGGACGGGAGCCGGACCCGTTCCACGCCGGACATCGCCCAGACCCGGAGCGGTGAGCGCGCCACCTCGCCTGCCTCGCCAATCTCTGCCAGCAGCGCGGCAAGCAGCGACGCGGAGTCGACCATGTACCAGGACCGTCCTTTCTGCTTCTCGTGGCTTGTCAGGGGAGGCGGCCCCACCGGCCTGTGGGCTTGTTGAACGGCGATTCGGGGCCGAGAGATGTGGCGGTCAGAATGGGCAGCGGGTCTCAGAGGAAACTCGCTCGGTGGGGATTTCGGATCGGCTTCGCCGCAGGCTGGCGTGGTTGTTTTCGGGTGGGTCGAGGTGGGTGGTTGCCTCTTCTTCGTTGGTTGTCGTGTCTGTGGTGAACGTGTGGTGGGCTGGGCTGGTCCAGACAAAGACGCCGGGTTTTGGCTGATCGAGAGTCCAGCCGCCGATGTGTTTAGCGCGGTGATGGCGCCGACAGAGGAGGCCGAGGTTGTTGAGGGCGGTGCGGCCGCCGGCGGAGTGGGCGATAGTGTGGTCAATGTCGGTGTGGACCGCGGGCATGCCGCAGCCGGGGAAGAGACATCGTGTCTGCTGGTGGCGAATCAGGCGGGCGAGCGCTGGGGTGGGAACTCTGCGGTGGCCGAGATCGAGGACGGTCCCCGTCGCCGGGTCGGTGAGGACGCGGCGCCAATGGGCGTCGGCGGCCAGAGCGCGGCCGACCTCGGCCGGGATCGGGCCGTAGCCGATGAGCTCCGCGGGATCCTCGTCCAAGCCGGCCAGCGTGCCGACAGGGGCGATGACCTGGAGTTCGACGCTGACGTACTCGCGGCGGTTTCCCAGGAGCAGGGCGGTGAGGACGTCGGCGCGGCGGGCGTCGATCGGGCGGGTGTCGCCGTCGGCGTGGGCGTCGGTGCTCGCGATCCGGTGGACCCGGTCGTAGATCGCCTGGGCGTCCTCGGCCGTGAGGACCGCGGTCAGGAGAGCCAAGCCGTCGTCGAGGGGTTGGATATCGATCCTGCGCTCGGACTGCGCCTGTCGCCGGCGTTTCGCGGCGGCGTCCGGGTCGATCCGGGCGACGAGTCGGTGGATCTTGCGGCGCCACTGGGGCGGGGAGGCGAGTCGGCTGCCTGCGAGCATCGTGGCCTCGACCATGGCTCGTTGGCCGGCGGTGAGACAGATGGTGAGCCGATGCAGTGCCATGAGCCGGGTGTGGTCGAGCGTGCCGGCGGTCAGCTCGACGAGCGAGGCGGGCAGTTGATGGGCGATATCCCAGGCGGTGGCGAGCCGGGAGGACGTCGTGCGCGGCGACTGGCCCATCTCGGCGGCGAGTTCGTCCGCCGCAAACCCCGAGTACGGGTCGCCGTCCTCGTCGTGGCCGCTGTCGGGAACTGGCGGCCGGAGCCTGGCGAGGTGCACCTGGGCGTGGATCGTCAGGCCTTCCAACCGAGCGTTCCATCGGGCCAACCGGCTCGCCGGCGCCAACGTCGCCGTCGCGTCACTGACGGCCAGACCGTTCAACACCTCGTCGAAGACCGCGTCGACGTCGTTCAGTCTGTCGGCGAGGTCGACGTCGGGCGTGTCGTAGCGAGAGAGACAGGTCTGAGGCGGCCGGTCAACGGCTGGTGGGTCGCCAACTGAAGAACGCGTGAGCGGCCCGCGGAGGGGTGGGTCGTCAGGTGCCTGGGAAACCGGCGAGGCGACGGCGGGCGGCGGGGCGCAGCCCGCGCCCGATTCGAACATGAATTCATGATATCGCCGGGCCGAAAATGCGCAAGTGACTGGAATGATGGTACGCGCTTCTCGGAGTTTATGCAGGGAAACCGTCTATTCGCGGCGGAAGTAGCTTCCGTGAATCGGTTGCCGGAATCGTGGGCCAAAGACCTAGGCACGTCGACGTACCGCCCAATGCCGCTGCTTCTCGTGGCAGGCCCGCCCTTGGCCGTCGCCGAGGTCACGAACCAGTGCCGCGACCGACAAGGTCTGCCCGTCGCCTTGATCGCTGTTTTCACCCTCTGGTGGCTACGAAAAAGGCCGGGTAACGACCACCGGAGGGCCGAAACGGTGATCATGGGGACGCCGGAACGGATGAACCTCGCCAGGGGCGGTACTAGTGCCGCGTCAACCGTGGTTGGGCGGGCGTTCGTGGTCACTGGTCTGGTTCCGTCGAGTCCTACCTCAGGTCGTCCGCACGCGTCTTCTATCGACCATGAGGTAGGGCCGGCCTTCTATGCCTGGCCAACCTTGGGAGGCCGGAAGCGGGCGAACCTTGTCGGAGGGGGCACTGGTCCTGTGGTCGGGCCTGGGAACGTCGCCGGGTCTGACCGAGAGTAGGCCCCGGTCGCCGGAGGGTAGTCCACGGCCTCGATTCATCAGTGACAGTGATGACCGCAGCGAATGTTTGGTCGTTGAAGCGGGCGCACAGGGTTGGTCCACTGATCTCGTGACGTCAGTTCGCGATCAACGGGGCGTCAGCCTCGCACGCACCGCTTCCATGAAAGGCCGTTTTCCTGTGACCACCACCGAAACCACCCGCGCTGTTGTCGCCGCCTACGTGGCCGCGCTGCGCCGAGGCGACCTGGCGGCGTTGCGGGCGAGCTTCGCGCCGAAGGCGACCTGGACGATTCGCGGTGACCTTCCGGTGGCCGGCACCTGGACCGGCGCCGATGAGATCCTCGACGGATTCCTCGCCCAGGTCGTCGCCACCCTTGACCCCGAGGTGGCGGTGACGCAGACCCTCCACCGGATCCTCGCCGATGGCGAGTACGCCGTCGCCGAGTGGACGAGCCACGCCCAGGCCCGCTCCGGCACGCCGTACGACAATGACTACGCGGTGCTGTTCCAGGTACGCGACGGCCTGATCGTCTCCGTCCGGGAGTACTGCGACACGTCCTACATGAAGCGAGTGCTCTTCGAACAGTGACCGCATTCGCGCGAATCCTGGTGTCGCCGATGATCTGCCGGTCTCTCGCGCGCGCATGATCGCCGTTTTGGCCCTCGACTGGTCGCCGTCGGGCCGTGATTACAACCAGTTCAGGGCGCAAACGGCGATCATGCGCAGCCGGAAGCACCGCCCCTATCGGATGCTGACGGTGGTGCGGTGGTGGCTTGGTTTCTCGACTTCATCGAGTAGGGCGACTGCGAAGTCCGGGTACGTGATCCGGCTGTCCGCGTCGCCGTGCTCGGCGATCCGGTATCGGCCGGTGCCCGGGCCCTCGTGGTCGAAATCCCCCGCGGGCGCCACGTAGACCCAGTCCAGGTCGCATTTGCGCAGCTCAGCGAGGCCCGCCGCGTGCCCGAGCGAGAAAGAACGGTACTCGTTCGGGTAACCGGGCTCGTCCATCAACGCCGAGCCGGACGCTCCGGGCAGGACGGAGGCGAGGCCGACGACGACCAGTCGGCCCACGCCGGCTTTCGCGAGCCCGGCGGCCAGTGCGCGGGACGACGCGGTGAAGAACTCGTCCGCGGGTACGGACAGGTCCGCTGCGGCGCTGATGGCGACCGCCTGGCCGGCCGCCGCGCGTTCGACGTCCGCGGCGCTGGTGACATCGCCCGCGATCACCTGGGCGTCCCGCAGATCACTGTGCTTCGAAGGGTCACGGACGACCGCGGTGACCTGGTGGCCACGCCGGAGCGCCTCGGAAACGGCCCGCCGCCCCGCCCGTCCGCCCGCGCCGAACACCACGATGTTTATCGTGGAAACCGCCTGTCTCCAGGGCCGGCGCCGTTGCGCCGGCCGGCAGGCGGACGTTATGCGGGTCGGTGGTTACCCGATGGATACCGGCTACGGTGAGACCATGAGGGAGCCGCTGCCCGCCGACCTTTTCGACGAGCTCTGCCCGTCGTCGCTCAACCCGATCCGTTTCGGTGACAAATGGGCGGCGCTCATCATCCGCTGCCTGGAGGACGGCCCGCGCCGTTTCTCCGAGCTGCGCGTGCCGCTGAGCCGGGTCACTCCCAAGGTGCTTACCCAGTCGCTGCGAGCCCTCGAACGCGACGGTCTGGTCATCCGTGCCGTCCGGCCCGAGGCGGCCCGCCACGTCGAGTACGAGCTGACCGCCCTGGGCCGCAGCCTGCTGGAGCCGATGGCGGCCGCCTGCGCCTGGACGGCGCAACACTGGGACCAGCTACTCGAGGCCCGCGAGGCTCACGACGACGCCGCCAGACTGGACCGCGCGGGCTGAGCGGTCTCGGCCCGCGCCAGGTCGTCAGGTCGCCAGGTCGTCAGGTCGCCGGGCCGCCAGGTTGCTACCAGGACGGAAGCCAGCGGTCCGTGACCAGGTCGGTCAACAGGCGCCGGATCGCCAGGCTGTTGCGGTCGGCGCGGGCGTGGACGTTCAGGTGCGGCGCGAGTGGGAACGGCGTCGGCAGCAGGTCGAGCAGGGCACGGTCCTCGCTTTCCACGGCGACGTCGAAGGCGAGGATGTCGGCCGCCGGCCGGTCCTGTTCGGTGTCGGTGCGCAGGACCAGCTGGACCAGGCGGCAGCTTTCGTCGTCGACCGGCGTGATGGCCTTGACCATCAGGTGCCGCAGGCCGTCCGGATAGGTGATGTGGATGTGCCCGAAGAACGGCGCGTAGAGCTTGGAGACGGTGGTGCGGGTGGTGGTGCCGATCTCGCCGGGCCTGGAGTCGACATTCACCTGGCCGAAGGTGCGCAGGCCGTAGGGTTCGCGGGTCACCTCGGTGTCGGTCAGCTCGGCGCGGTCCGGATTGCCGAACGTGTCGCGGTGGACGAAGGCGACGTGGCCCGGGTCGAAGTTGTTCTCCAGCAGGTGCATGGCGGTGCAGTCGAAGTCGAACTCGTACTCCGGCACCCGCCGCCAGGCGGGGTCGTCGTACTCGGGCACCGGCGGGATGTCGGCGACCGGGTCGTCGGCCAGGCAGACCCACACCATTCCGTACCGTTCGCGAGCCGAGACCATGGTCAGGCCGCTTCTCGTCGGGTGCGGAGCGTCGGGGAACTGCGGAATCCGCTGGGTGTGCCCGGCCCGGTCCCATTCCCAGCCGTGGTACGGACAGACGAGATGGCAGTTCGCGACCCAGCCGCGCGACAGCGGCGCGTCCCGGTGGGCGCACCGGTCCAGCGCCGCGCTGACCGGGGCGTCCGGCGACGGCCGCCACAGCACCAGGGGAGTGTTCAGGACGGTGACGGCGACCGGTTCCGCGCCGACGTTGTGCGCGAGGCAGGCCGCGTACCAGAACCGGCGAAGGACCGGATGGTCGGAGACCACGAGATGGTCGGGCCCGTCATGCCGTGTCACCCGGTCCGGGTTCTCGCCGGCGGTGGAGCTCTGTAGGGCGGCCCTCATGGCAGGGACTGTCCTCCGATGGCCGGGCGGAGGCGGTGCGGAACCGCCGGCTACCCACTCGGCCGCGTACTGAGCGAACACCGACGACATCGCGACCCGGTTTCGGCCGCGTTGCGCCCGAGAACCGATTCGCCAAAGGTCACCGCCGCCGACCAGGGGGCCGGTCAGAACTGGGTGCCGCCGTCGATGTTGATGACGGCGCCGGTGAGGTAGCCGGCGCGGGGCGAGAGGAGGAAGGCGAAGAGCTCGCCGACCTCGGTGGGCGTGCCCGGGCGGCGCAGGGCGACGTCCATGTGCCACTCGTCGACCATGACCTGCTCCAGCAGGCCCTCCGGCGGCACACCGCGCTGCTGCGCCAGCGCCTGGCGCATCGACGCGAGCGAGGCCGTCTCGATCGCGCCGGGGCAGACGCAGTTCGCCCGGACCCCCGAGCCGCCGTACGCCCGGGCGACGGTCTTGGTGAACGCGGCGACCCCGCTCTTCAGCGTCAGGTACGGCAGCCGGTCGGGATGGTAGGCGCGCATGCCGTAGGCCCCGGTCGTCACGACCGTCCCGCCGCCGGCGGCGACCAGGTGCGGGACGGCCGCCCGGACCGTGCGCACCGTTCCCATCAGCACGTCGTCGACGGCCTCGGCCCAGACGTCGTCCGACGCCGTCTCCAGGTTGCGGTGCCCGGCCATCGAGGTTCCGGTGGTCACGGCGAGGCCGGCGAGCCCGCCGAGCACCTCGACCGCCTCGGCCAGGATCCGCTCGGCCTCGCCGGGGCGGCTGACGTCGCCGATCACCGCCGCCGCCCGCCGGTCGCCGACCCGCTCGACGGCAGCCTTGGCCCGGTCGGCGTCCCGGCCGACGAGCACGACCCGCGCGCCGTCGGCGACCAGGACCTGCGCGGTCGCCAGGCCCATACCGGCCGTGCCGCCGACGATGACGAACCCGCTGTCACGGATGCCGAGGTCCATCTCAGCCTCCGACCCGGTGGCGCCGAAGCGGGGAACGTCGTCGGCCCAGCGGGGCCCAGGTGCTGTCCACGTGGTCAGCTTAGGCCGAAAGGTCTAGATCTATCAACGCGTGCCGCGGCGTCGGCCGCTGACGACGGCGACCGCCGCCGACCCGGGGGCAGGCGGCGGTCGGTGGACGGTCAGAAGGCCGGTTCGCCCTTGAGCATGCCGCCGGCGTCGAGGCGCAGGTTGAGGCCGGTGATGTACTTCGAGTCGTCGGAGGCGAGGAACAGCACCAGCGAGCTCACGTCGTTCGGCTCGATGTACGGGATCGGCATCGACTGGAGCACGGGGAACGCGAGCTCGGCGTCCTCGCGGGTCGGGTTCTCCAGGTCGGGGCGGAACGTCTTGTAGATGCGCTCGTTCTGCAGCAGGTTGGTGTTGACGTTCGTCGGGTGGATCGCGTTGAGCCGCACGTTGTGGGGCGCGAGCTGCAGCGCGAGGACCTCGGTGTAGCGCGCCACGGTCTGCTTGGCCCAGGAGTAGCCGACCCCGCCGGTGTTGCCCATGACCTCGGTGGTGCCCTTCATCATGCCGGCGGTGGAGCCGGTCAGGATGATCGAGGCGCCGGCCGTCAGGTGCGGCAGGCTGACCGCGACGGTGTTCATGACGCCGATGAGGTCGACGTCGGTGCAGTCGACGAAGCCGCTGGCCAGGGAGAAGTCGTCCCAGGGGCAGACGCCCGCGTTGCCCAGGACGATGTCGAGGCGGCCGAACCGGGCGATGCCCTCGTCGACGGCGGCCTTCAGCTGCGAGCGCTCCCGGACGTCGGCCTTGACCGCGACGATGCCGCGGCCGAGGGCCTCGACCTCCTTGACGGTCTGGGCGAGGTCCTCGGGGGTGCCGAGCGGGTAGGGCACGCTGGCGATCTGCTCGCAGAGGTCGATCGCGATGATGTCCGCGCCCTCGCTGGCGAGGCGGATCGCGTGGCTGCGGCCCTGGCCGCGGGCGGCGCCGGTGATGAAGGCGACCCTGCCCTCAAGCTTGCCCATGAGAAACCCCTTCGGTTGTCGGTACGACGGCGGCGCGGATAGCCGGCGCGCCCCGACGGAATGAACGCTCTTCTGAAAGGTATAGAGGTCAGCGAGGAGAGGCGCTAGAACAGCCGCGGTCAGCCGGCGGCGGGAGCGCCGGCGGTGAGCAGCCGTTCGACCCCGGCGACCATGTCGGGGTACCGCCTGGTCCGCGCGCCGCCGTCGATGCTGTAGAGCGCGCCGGTGATGAACGAGGCCTGGTCGGAGGCGAGGAACGCGACGAGGTTGGCGATCTCCTCCGGCTCGGCGAACCGGCCGAGCGGGGTGTTCTCGACGAACTCGTCCAGGACGCCCGGCAGCGCCCACACGCCGCCGGTCTGGGCCGTGCGGACCAGCCCGGGCGCGAGCGCGTTGACGCGGATGCCGTGGCGGCCGAGCTCCAGCGCGGCGACCTCGGTCAGCGCGACGACGCCGGCCTTGGAGGCGCAGTACGCGCCCATGCCGCGGCCGGCCTGGATGGCGTTGAGGCTGGCGAGCGCGATGATCGAGCCGCCGTGGCCGGCGTCGCGCAGCACCCGGCTGGCGTGCTTGACGGTCAGGAACACCCCGTGCAGGCAGAGGTCGACGACGCGGCGCCACTCGTCGAAGTCGTGGTCGGCGATCTCGCTGAGCGTCCCGCCGCCGGCGTTGGCGACCGCGGTGTCCAGCCGGCCGAACCGCGCCGTGGCGAGGTCGACGAGCGCCGCGATGTCGTCCTCGACGGTGACGTCGCAGCGGATCGTCGCGAGCGCGTCCGGGCCGAGCTCGTCGGCGAGCGCCGCGAGGCCGGCCTCGTCGACGTCGCCGGCGACGACCCGCCCGCCGTCGGCGACGAACCGGCGGGTGACCGCCCGGCCGATGCCCTTCGCCGCTCCGGTGACCACCGCTACCGGCGCCGGTGCCGATTCGTTCATCGTTCTCCCCGATCAGAGACAGGCCAGAGGGCCGTGGTCAGTGGGCGTCGCGGGTCAGTGGGCGCCGCGGGTCAGTGGGCGTCGCGCTGCAGCAGGAGGACACCGGACGGGGTGCCGCCGCCGGTCGTCACGACGGCGGTGCGGGCGTCGGCGACCTGGCGGGCGCCGGCCTCGTGGCGCAGCTGCGCCACCGCCTCGTAGAGGAACCCGAAGCCGTGCGTGCGGCCCTCGGAGAGCTGGCCGCCGTGCGGGTTCACCGGCAGCTCGCCGTCCAGCGCGATCCGGCGGCCCTTGTCGATCCAGTCCTGCGCCTCGCCGAGCCCGCAGAACCCGAGCGCCTCCAGCCACGAGACGGCGTTGAAGGTGAAGCCGTCGTAGAGCAGCGCGACGTCGACGTCGGCCGGGCGCAGGCTGGTCCTGCTCCACAGGTGCGCGGCCTGGCCGAGGACCTGCGGCTCGTGGGTGAGGGTGCCCTGGTCCCAGGAGACCCGCTCGTTGATCTGGGTGCCGACGGCCTCGACCCGGATCGCCGGGCGTGGCCGGTCGCCCGCGGTCTCGGCGGCAGAGACGATGATCGCGATCGAGCCGTCGCAGGGCACGTCGCAGTCGTACAGGCCGAACGGCGAGCTGATCGGCCGGGCCGCGAAGTAGTCGTCCATCGTCATCGGGGTGCGGTAGATCGCGGCCGGGTTGCGGGCCGCGTTCGCCCGGGCGTTGACCGCGATGGCGCCGAGCAGCTCCCGGGTCGCGCCGTAGCGGTGCAGGTACTGGTTGGCGTTCATGCCGATCCAGTTCGCCGCCGACATCGCCCCGAACGGCCCCCGGTACTCGAACATCCCGGAGACCCGGCCGCCGCCGCCCGCGTGGATGCCCAGGGCGGCGGAGGTGGACGCCCAGACCGTCCGGAAGCACAGCACGTGGCGGCACAGCCCGCTCGCCACGGCCATCATCGCGGCGATCACCGCGCCGCCCGGGCCGGGGATGTCCATGCCGCCGTTGATCCAGGTCGGGTTCAGCCGCAGCGCCTCCTCGACCGCGGTGACCCCGCCCTCGCTCATCCCGCCCAGGGCGCCGTCGCCGCCCGGGTAGGTCGAGAGGCCGTCGATGTCGGCGAGCGTGAGGCCCGCGTCGGCGACCGCCTCCAGGCAGGCGTCGACGGTCAGCGACAGCGGGTCGACCATGAGCCGCCGGCCGATCGCCGAGCGCCCGATGCCGGAGAGCACGGACCGGTGCTCGAACCGCTCGTCGCTGACGGGCGGGCGGGGGACCGGCCGGCTCGGCTCGGGGACGCGGTCGACCGGGTCGGTGCCGCCGGTCGGCTCGAACAGCGGCAGCCACACGTCCTCGTGCTGCTCGAACCGGACCGCGACCTCCTGGCCGATGTGCACCTCGTCCGGCGCGCAGCCGACGATGTTCGTGGTCAGCCGGACGTCGGCCTGCTCGGCGAGCGCGACGACCGCGATGACGTAGGGCGGCTCGAAGCCCGGCAGCCACTGGTGGGCGTTCACGGTGAAGCCGATGACCGTGCCCCGCCCGGAGACCTCGGTCGGCGCCGACGCCCGGCTCCGGCAGCTCGGGCAGATCGGCACGGGCGGGTGCACGAGGGTGCCGCAGTCGGCGCAGCCCTGGATTCGCAGCCGGCCGTCGGCGCCCGACGTCCAGAACCACGTGTTGGCCGGTGTCAGCTGCGGGAGAGGCCGCACGGTGTTCGCTCCTCGGGAGTCGGTGGGCGGGGCGTGGCCGCCCCGGAACGGATCGGTTCTTCGCGAGGCCGAGCAGGGTGTGTCGGCGGTCGCGGGCCGATCGATGTACGCACCCCACCGGGGGCCTGTTATATGTAGATGTATCACGGCGGCGGTGCCCAGGCGGGGTGTGGTGCGTCGGCCGCCGACGATGACCTTCTCCGGCGGTGGGTCTCGACCAGCAGCAGTCTGACAGCGTCCCGGTCTCCCGGGCGCGTTCGTCCCCGAGGAGTTCACCGTGACCGACGCAGTCATCGTCTCGACCGCGCGTACGCCCATCGCGCGGGCCCGCAAGGGATCACTGGTCAGCCTGGACGCGTTCCAGCTCGCCGAGGTCGTCGTGCCCGCCGTGCTGGAGCGTTCCGGGGTGCCGGCCCGCGACGTCGACGGCCTGGTGCTGGCCGAGGCGTACCAGGGTGGCGGTGTCCTGTCCCGCAACGTCGCGGTGCGCCTCGGCCTGGCCGACGTCGCCGGGATCGCGACGAACCAGCACTGCGCCGGCGGCCTCGCGGCCGTCGCGATCGCGGCGGGCAGCGTGCGGGCCGGCATGGACCAGGTGGTCATCGCCGGCGGCACCGAGAGCCTGACCAACAGCGCGATGACCACGACGAGGCGGGGCCCCGACGGGAACCCGGTGACGTGGGTGTCGGCGTCGCACCCGGAGACCGCGGACGCCCCCGCCTTCGACATGTCGATCACCGTCGGTGAGAACACCGCCCGTGAGCTGGGCCTGACCCGCCTCGACGTCGACGAGTGGGCCGCCTACAGCCACGGCCAGGCGATCGCGTCGATCGACGGCGGCTACTTCGTCGACCAGATCGTGCCGGTCAACGTGCCGCAGCCGGACGGGACGACGAAGGTGTTCGACACCGACGAGTTCCCGCGCCGGGGCACGACAGTGGAGACGCTCGCCCAGCTGCGGCTGCTGCACCCCGAGCTGCCGGACGCGACGGTGACCGCCGGCAACGCCGCCGGTCTGAACGACGCCGCGGCCGCCGTCACCGTCGTCAGCGGCGAGTACGCGGCGGCGCACGGCCTGGCGCCGCTGGCCCGGATCCGCTCGTGGGCCTCGGTGGGCCTCGCCCCCGCGCTGACCGGGCTCGGCCCGTCGCTGGCCATTCCGAAGGCGCTGGACCGGGCCGGCCTGACGCTCGCGGACATCGACCTGTTCGAGGTCAACGAGGCGTTCTGCTCGGTGCCGGTGGCGACGATCCGCAAGCTCGGCATCAAGCCCGAGATCGTCAACGTCAACGGCAGCGGCGCGAGCCTCGGCCACCCGATCGCCGCCACCGGTGCCCGGATGGTCGTGACGATGGTCGACGAGCTGCGCCGGCGGGGGAGCTCGCTCGGCGTCGTGTCGATGTGCGCCGGCGTCGGCGTGCCTAGGCCCCGGCGGGCTTTCCGGGGCCGCGCCCGTCGCGTACCGCCGCCGCGATGAGGCCGATGACCCAGGTGGCGGCGCTGGTCGCCTTCTCGGGGTCGAGGTCCCACGTGGTGACCATGCGCTCGAAGGTGCCGACGCTCCAGTAGGCGTCCAGCGCCGCGGCGGTCATCTCGCGTTCCTCGTCGGTCCAGCCGGCGGCTGACTCGGTGAGCGCGGCCCGCAGCGCGCGGCGGCGGCGTTCGTCGAGCGCCGCGAAGGTCGGGTCCTCGATCGGCTGGCTGTCGATCGGGAACGTCGCCAGATAGGTGAACGTCTGCGCGATCGTCTGGCCGAAGTTGTCGAGGGTGAGGTTCTCCAGCTCGACGCCCGCCTCGGTCTCCAGCTGGCGCAGGACGGCGTCGCGTAGGTTGCGCTCGGTGGCGAAATGCCGGTAGACCGTGCTCTCGTTCACCCCGGCCCGCCTGGCCACCGCGCGGACGGTCAGGTTGCGCCAGTCCCAGTTCGGCAGCTCGTGCACCAGGTCCGTGGCGGTGGCGACGATGCGCTCCCGGGTCGCCGCTGCCTGCCTGGAGCGCTGCGAGTTCTCGTACGAGCGAGCCTTCGGGGACTGCCGGGCGGCGCCGCGCGGCCCGTCAGGGGCCGATCCGGTGCCTGAGCCGCCGGCCACCATCGGGTTCTCTCCTCCGTGTGCGTCGCGAGGCCTGTCGCCGGACCTCGTCGATGTACCGGCGCCTGCCCTGGCCCGAGACCTGGTCATTGTTCCGGGCACCAGCGCGGCCCGGCGTCGAACCTAGTCGCCCGAACCTAGTCGCCCGACCCTGGCAGGTCGAGATCGCCGCCCCGTGAGACGCGGCCACCCGCGTTCCGGGCGGCTCTTGGCGGCGCCGTGACTCGTGCAAGACTTCTTGCACGAGATGGCCTACGCTGTGCCTGGGTTGTCTGAGATCCACCGGTTCGGTCCACCGGATCGGCAAAGGCCTGGAGGCGGCTGTGACCACTACGGAGCTCCCCGCGCGTGCGTTGGACCCGACGCGCGACGACCGCAAGTCGGCGGCTCTGGCGGCGCAGCGGGTGCACGCCGACGCCGGGGCGCGGGTGGTCGGCAGCTTCGAGCTGGGCCGCGCGATCCTGCGCAGCGCGCAGATGCGGCAGGCCGGTGCGAGCTCCGACCAGATCGACCCGGAGGACGAGTTCTGCCCGGTCTTCTTCCTCGACGGCGACAGTCACCGCCGCCGGCGCACGGCGATCGCCCGGTTCTTCACCCCGAAGGCCATCAGCGCCCGCCACCGCCTGGTCATGGAGCGGACGACCGAGGAGCTGCTGGCGGGGGTGCGGGCCACCGGAACGGGCCAGCTCGACAAGCTCAGCTACAAGCTCGCCGTCGCGGTCGCCGCGGAGATCGTCGGCCTGACGGACAGCAACCAGGCCGGGATGGCCAAGCGCATCCAGGCGACCCTGCTCGGCACCCGGCTGCGCGGGGCGCACCCCGTCGTGCGCTTCGGCCTGCAGGCCGTGACCGCCGTGCACGCGATGCGGTTCTTCGTCCGCGACGTGCGCCCCGCGATCAGATCCCGGCGCGAGCGGCGCCAGGACGACGTCATCTCGCACCTGCTCGACGAGGGTTACCCGGACAAGGCGATCCTCACCGAGTGCATGACCTACGCCGTCGCCGGGATGGTGACGACCCGTGAGTTCATCGTGATGGCCGCCTGGCACCTGTTCGACGACGACGCCCTGCGCGCCCGCTTCACCGCCGGCGACGAGGCCGACCAGACCGCGATCCTGGAGGAGATCCTGCGCCTGGAGCCGGTCGCCGCGATGCTCCACCGGCGCTCCACCGAGGACGCCGACCTTGGATTGGACTCGGTGAAGGCGGGGGAGCTGCTCGCCGTCAACATCCGGGCCGCGAACGTCGACCCGGCGACGGTGGGCCAGTGCCCGCACGCGGTCGACCCCGACCGGGCCAGGCGTGAGAAGACCGTCGGCTCGTACATGAGCTTCGGCGACGGCAGCCACCGGTGCCCCGGTGCCCAGGTCGCGATCACCGAGACCCGGGTGTTCCTCGACGCCCTGATGCGCCTGCCCGACGTCCGCCTCGCCCGCGTCCCGGACATGACCTGGTGCGACGGGCTGATGAGCTACGAGCTGCGGGACGCCGTCGTCACCTGCTCGACGAGCTGAGCTCGGTCAGGCTGGGCCGGTCAGGCCGCTGCGCTGGGCCGACTCAGCGCGACCGCGCGGCGGACGAAACGGGCGAAGTCGACCGGGTTCTCGCGGTGCGCCATGTGGGTGGCACCGGGCAGCTCGAACCGCTCGGCGTCCATGAGCCGCGCGAAGGCGCGCACCCCGGGTTCGAAGATGGGGAAGGGCGCGTCGCCGTAGCCGACGATGCACCGGGCCTTCAGCCGGGCCAGGTCGTAGGGCGCGGTGAACATCTCCGTCGCCTCCGCGACGAACAGCAGACGCTCGCGGTTCTGCCGCGGCGTGCCCGGTGGCTTCTCCCGCAGCCGCGCGACCGCGTTGCTGATGAGCTGCCGGTGGTCCGCCGGCCACCAGGGCTCCCACTGCAGCGCCGTCTCCCAGAGGCCGACGGAGGCGATGAGGTCGGGCCGCCGGATGGCCGCGGCGACGGCGACGTGGCCGCCCCAGCTGTGCCCGACGACCGTGACGGGCCGCTCCCCGATCAGCGCGAGCAGGTCGTCGGTGTGCCCGTCGACGCCGGCGGGGACGCCGTCCCAGGCCGGGTCGTCACCCCAGCCACGGCGGTCGTAGGACAGCACCTCCAGGTCGCCCAGGAGCGCGGTGACGCGCTCGAAGCTCGATCCCTGGTCGCGGGCACCGTGCACGAGGACCACGAGCGGTGGCCGCTCGCCGCCGGCTGGACCGCCCTCGGGCGCGGTGGGCCCGGCCGCGTCGAGGACACCGTCCACGCCGGAACCGTTTGCTTCGGGGACGCCGGTGCCGGTGATGAGCAGCTCCTCGCGGACGCGGGTACCGCTGACCGTCAGCGTTGCTCCGATTCTGGCTGGAACGGCCACCCACACGCGACCCGCTGGGAGCCTGACCGCCCCGGCGGCGGTGGGCGTCGGCGCCGTCAGGCCGCGGCGGTGGTCAGCTCGACGGGCAGCGAGCGCGGGCCCCGGTGGATGATGCTTGGCTGGTAGGCCAGCGGCCCGTCGGTGACCAGCCGCAGGCCCGGGGCCCGCCGCACCAGGGTCCCGATCGCGGTCGACGCCTCCAGCCGGGCCAGCGGTGCCCCGAGGCAGTAGTGCGCCCCGAGACTGAAGCCGAGGTGGCGGGGCGAGCGGCCTGGTTCGGCGTAGCGGGTGAGGTCGAGCCGGTCGGGCTCGGTGAAGACCGCGCCGTCCCGGCCGGCCGAGGCCATCAGCACGATGACGCCGTCACCCCGGCGGAAACCACGGCCGCCGACCGTCGTGTCGGTCAGGGCGACCCGCATCGTGAACTGGGTCGGGGTGTCGTAGCGCAGGATCTCCTCGACGGCCGGGCCGGTGAGCTCCGGCCGGCGGCGCAGCAGCTCCAGCTGGTCGGGGTGGGCCAGCAGCGCCCGGACGCCGTTGCCGACCAGGTTGATGCTCGTCTCCATCCCGGCGATGAGCAGCAGCACGCAGATACCGATGACCTCGGGCGCGCTGAGCGCGTCCCCGGCCTCCTCGACGGCGATGAGCCGGCTCAGCAGGTCATCCCGCGGCTCGGCGCGGCGGCGCCGGACGAGGTCCGCCAGGTACCCCACGACGCCCGCGCCGGCCTCGTCGCGCCCGGCGATCTCCTCGGCGGACAGCAGCGGCTCAGGGTCGGTGCCACGGGCGATCGCCAGCTCCCAGGCGCGCAGCAGGTCCGAGTCCCGCGCCGGCACGCCGAGCAGCCGTTGGCCCACCATCGCCAGGGCGAGCGGCGCGGACAGATCCCGGACGACGTCGAGCCCACCGGCCTGGACGGCCCGGTCGACCAGGCTGTCCACCAGGTCCGTGATCATGGGAGTGAGGTCGGCGACCATCCGGGCGCTGAACGCCTTGTTGACCAGCGCGCGCAGCCGCCGGTGGTCCGGCGGGTCCATCCGGATGAACGAGCCCGGCAGGCTCGTCTCCTGGTCCCAGAACGGGCTGAGCCGATCGGCGTTCCCGTGCCCCCACGCCGGGCTCTGCAGCACGGCGGCACAGTCGGCGTACCGGGACAGCAGCGTGACCTCGGTGTCCCCGAGCCGGACGGCGGCCAGGCCGGGGGTGTCCCGCAGCCGGCCGTAGCCCGGGTACGGGTCGAGGCGATGAGCGCTGTCGAACAGGTCGAGCGCGTCGGGCACGACGTTCCCGAGCTGGCCAGAGGTCATGAGGTCCGCTTCCTTCGTGCCGCCGGTCCGGACGGCGATCTCATTTTCCGGCGCCGCGAAAGTTCGCGCTGCACCAATGTGCGATGGATCGATAAGACTCTGGCCATGGACCCGGCCTAAGACGGTCGATAGCGTGTCGGCCTGCTGGTCGAGCCGGCGGCGGGAATCCCATCGGATCGAGCGTTTCGGCGTGACGTCACGCGAACGCCAGGGAAACATTTCCTGGCCAGACAGCGACCACGTAGGACCGAGGGGTGGACATGGAACGCCTGGTAGCGTCGCCAATCTTCATCTTTTCGCCGCCCCGGTCCGGATCGACACTCCTGCGGACCGTTCTCGACAGCCATTCGGAGATTCACGCTCCGCATGAGCTGCATCTTTCACTCCTGGCGGTGCAGACCAGGGAATGGAGCGCGGGCCGCCACGCCGAGCGCTACGCCGAGATCGCGATCGACGCGCTCGGCCTCACCCTGCGCGACCTGGAGCACCTTCTCTGGGACCGGCTCCTGCATCGCCAGCTGGTGCGCAGCGGCAAACGCCTGATCGTGAACAAGACGACGAACGAGGTGCTGACGTGGCGCCGGGTCGCCGAATGCTGGCCGGGCGCCCGCTACATCTACCTGGTCCGGCATCCGGCCAGCATCGCGGCGTCGCTGGCCCGGGCCTGGGAAGGGCGGGTCGACATGGATCCGGTGGGCAGGACCGCCGGGTTCGTGCGGTCGATGAACGAGGCCCGCGCAGAGCTTCCCGGCCTGACCGTCCGCTATGAGGAGCTCACCACGAACCCGGCGGACGTCGCGCGGCGCCTGTGCGCCTTCCTGGACGTGCCGTGGGAACCGACGATGACGGAGTACGGCCGGTTCGGCCACGGCCCCTTCACCCGCGGAATCGGCGACTGGAGTGACAACATCCGGTCCGGTCGGATCCAGCCGCACCGCCCGCTGCCAGGCATCGACGAGGTGCCGGAAGACCTGCGAGAACCGGCGCGGTCCTGGCACTACCCGATCGAGGCGCCCCGGCCCACGGCAGCCACCTCGGGACCGGCTCCCCGCTGATCCGCTCCCCGCGACCCGCCCGCTGCCCCGCTACCCGCGACCCGCTGGCCCGCGCCCCGTCGCCTTGATCGCTGTTTTCGCCCTCGGGTGGCTACGAAACAGGCCCGGTTACGACCATCCGAGGGCCGAAACGGCAATCATGGAGACACCGGAACCGCGGTGCGGATCTCGTGCCGCACTGCTTCAGAAGCGCCACCTCGTCGCGCCGCCGGGGTCGACGGTGGCCAGGGCCGTCGCGGCGCGGGCCGTCAGGCGGTACACGTGCCAGGGCGGCGGTCCGGCCGAGGGCGCGCTGAACTCGGCGGTGAGCGCGAGGCCGGTGTCGTCGACCCGAGCCGGCCAGCCCTGGGAGGCCCAGAGCGCCGCGAGCTCCGCGACCGTGGCCGGATCGGTGACCAGGTCCGCGGTGCCCTCGATGGTCAGGTCGAACTCGTGGGTCGCGACGCTGAGCGTGCAGCGCGGGTCACGGGCGAGGTTGCGTCCCTTGCGGGTGCCCCGCCCGGTCTCGAACCAGAAGCTGCCGTCGGTCCACAGCGCGCCGATGCCGGTGACGTGCGGGCCGCCGTCCGGGTTGATCGTGGCCAGCCAGCAGGTATGACGGTCCGGTCCGCCGGCGTGAGGTGCCTGGGGCAGGCCCCGCCCGAGCCGGGCCTCGATCCCGGACCAGTCGAGCAGCGGCGAGTCGTACAGCGTGGCGAGATTGGTGGTTTCCATGACTGCTACGACCGGGCCGGACGTCAGGACTCATCGGAGAACGGCGCGCAAGTCCGGACCGGTGGGCCGCTGGCTGGTTCGGCCGGATTCGGAATCGTGTCGGAGGCCTTCCGTAAGCTCGGGGCCGAGAGTCCTGGGGAGGCCCCGCGCGGCTGCGCTGGTCTGGGCTCCGGTCCGCCCTTGGGGGTGTCGATGCTGGTCGTGCACGCGGTCTGCACGGCCGCCGGTGGGGTCCGGCTGTGGGCCGAGGACACACGGCGCCGGGATGAGGCACTCCCGGGAGGCGGCGCTCGACATCCCTTCGCGGCCACGGGCTTGGACCTGGCGCCCCTCGTCACCAAACAGCCCGCCGAGGCTGGCGGTGCCACCAGGCCCGCCGTTGACAACCCGGCCAGGCAGTGCGCGGTCGTGCTGCCGACCACGGCCACGGGACCAGTCGCGTCGCCGGAGCTGACGGCCGCCCTGGCCGAAGCCGGGCCGGCGTCGGATGGTCCGACGGCGGCGGGGAACAGCCCGGTGCTGCGGCGCTGGCTGGTCGACACGGTCCGGCCACGTGTCCCGGTCACGTTCGGCTACGGCGAACCGCCTGGTCAACCGCCCGGCGAGGCGTTTCGGCTTGGCGCGTCCGCGCTGTTCCTGCTGGCCCTCGACAGGTTCGCGGCGGATCTGGTCGACCGGGGCCGCGTCCTGCCCGCTGTCGGAGGCGACGGCGCCGGGGCGGTGGCGCGGTGGCTGCCTGTCCGCACCGGGCCGGACGCCGACCGGTTCGACGAGCTGGGTGCCGCGATGCCACCGGCGTTCCGGGCCGCCGTCGACGGGGACACGCCCGGGACGAGCCCGGCCGACGCGCTGAGCGCGGCACTCGACGACCTCGTGGACGCCCACGCCCGTGACCGGCTCCAACGGGCCAGCCGCACGCCGAAGGCCCAGGACCCGAAAACAAGCGACCCGAAATCGAGCGACCCGAAGACGGGCGACCTGAGGGCGAGCAACCCGAAGGCCGGGGACTTGGCGGCCCCCGCCTCGAAGACCGCGGCCCCGAAGGCCCGGAGACCGCGGCGGTCAGGACTGGCGGGAGCGACGGCCGACTGGCTGCGTGCCCTCGACGGCGATCCGCGGCTCACCGGCGCCGACGCCCCGGTCCGCGAGCTGGCCGCCAAGGTCGGCGCGTGGCGGGCGGGCGGTGGGCGGTCCTGGCCGACGCGGGTGTGCTTCCGGCTGGGGGAACCGGGCGCGCTGTCGCGGACGTCGCCCGGTGACGTCGACGCCTGGCGGGTCGACTTCCTGCTTCAGGCGGTCGCGGACGCCGGCGTCCAGGTACTGGCAGGCGAGGTCTGGACCCGCCGCCCCGCCGGGCCGACGAGCTGGACCACCGACGCCCAGGAGTCGCTGCTCGCCGGGCTGGGGCGAGCCGTCGCCGTGTGGCCGGGGCTGGGCCGGGCGCTGCGCGAGGCCAGGCCGACCGGACTGGACCTCGACCTCGACCAGGCCCAGGAGTTCCTGCGCCTCACCGGAGCGCTGGAGCAGGAGGGCTTCGGGGTGCTCGTGCCGTCGTGGTGGACGCGCCCGGCCCGCTCCGCGTCGCGGCTCACCGTGCGCGCGGTGCATCCGGTGGCGCCGGTCCTGCGGGATGTCACGACGGACCTCGACCGGATCGTGGACTTCCGCTGGGCCGTCAGCCTGGGCGACGTCGAGCTCACCGACGTCGAGCTCGACGCCCTCGCGGCGGCCAAGACGGAGCTGGTCAGGCTCAGGGGCCGCTGGACCCGGGTGAGCCCGCGCGAGCTGGCCGGCCTCGACCTGGCCCGGCAGTCCGCCGGCGGCCAGCTGACCGTCCGCGACGTCCTTGCCCACACGGGCCTCCAGCCTGGCCACGAGCAGGATTCCGGCGACGACGTCGAGGTCGTAGCCGACGGCTGGCTGGGCGCCCTGCTCGCGGGAGCCGTCGGCGAGCCGGGCCCAGACCGCGCCGGGTTGACGGCCGTAGAGCCGCCCGCCGGGCTGGGTGTGCGGCTGCGGCCCTACCAGGAACACGGCCTGGCCTGGCTCGCCCTGCTCGACCGGCTCGGCGTCGGCGCGGTCCTCGCCGACGACATGGGCCTGGGCAAGACCATCCAGGTCCTGGCGCTGGAGCTGCTCGCCCGGTCGGGCGCCCGGCGGGAGCCCACCCTCGTCGTCTGCCCGACCTCGGTGCTCGGCAACTGGCGGCGCGAGGCCGAGCAGGTCGCGCCCGGCCTCACCGTCCACATCCATCACGCGAGCGGCGACGGCAGGCCGCTGGCGGAGGCCGCCGGCCGCCATGACCTCGTCCTCACGACCTACACACAGCTCGCCCGCGACGTCGAGGAGTTCCGCCAGGTCGGCTGGGACCGGCTCGTCCTCGACGAGGCACAGCAGATCAAGAACGCCGCGACCGCGCAGGCCAGGGCCGTCCGCCGGCTCACCGCGCGCCACCGGGTCGCGCTGACCGGCACCCCGGTCGAGAACCGGCTCGGCGACCTCTGGTCGATCATGCGGGCGGTCAATCCGGGCCTGCTCGGCTCGGCCAGCTCGTTCCACGCCCGCTACGCGGTGCCGATCGAGCGGTACGGCGACCCCGACGCGACGGCCCGGCTGCGCCGCCGGATCCGCCCGGTCGTGCTGCGCCGGGTCAAGACCGATCCGGCCGTGCTGCGGGACCTGCCGGCGAAGGTGGAGCTGCGCCAGCTGTGCACGCTGACGGCCGAGCAGGCGGCGCTCTACCGGGCCGTCGTCGACGACATGATGGAACGGCTGCGGGACGCCTCCTCCCCGGTCCGGCGCAACGGCGTGGTGCTCGCGGCGATGACGCGGCTCAAGCAGGTCTGCAACCACCCGGCGCACCTGCTCGGGGACGGCTCGGCGCTGGCCGGGCGCTCCGGCAAGCTCGCCCGGCTGGAGGAGCTGCTCACGCAGGTCGTCGCCGGCGGCGAGCGGGCGCTCTGCTTCACCCAGTTCGCCCGGTTCGGCGCCATGCTCGCGCCCTACCTGTCCACCCGGCTCGGGGTGGAGGTGTCGTTCCTGCACGGCGGCCTGCGCGCGGCCGAGCGTGACGCGCTCATCGAACGGTTCCAGACCGGGACCGGTCCTGGGGTGTTCCTGCTGTCGCTCAAGGCCGGCGGCACCGGCGTCAACCTGACCGCGGCGAACCACGTCGTGCACATCGACCGCTGGTGGAATCCCGCGGTCGAGGCGCAGGCCACCGACCGCGCGCACCGGATCGGGCAGCGCCGGGACGTGTGGGTGCGGACCCTGCTGTGCATGGGCACGCTGGAAGAAAGGATCGACCGGATCCTGGTGGACAAGGCGGCGCTGGCCCGGACCGTCGTCGGTGGCGGGGAGAGCTGGCTCGCGGCGCTGGACACCGACGAGCTGCGCGACCTCGTCGCGCTCGCCCCCGAGGCAGTCGATGGCTGACCAGGCCTGGTGGTCGTCCCGGTTCCTCGCGCTGATCGAGGGCATGAGCCCGCCCGAGCCGCTGCGCGCCGGCCGCGCCCTGGCCCGCACCGAGGCGGTGCTCAGCGTGCGGCGGTCCGGCAACCTCGTCGTCGCGATGGTCCGCGACCAGAACGAGGACCTGCACAAGACCCGGCTCGCCGTCCGGACGTTCGGGGACACGGACTGGGGGCGGATCGAGCGGGCGCTCGCGTCGCAGGCCCGGTACGCCGCCGCGCTGCTGGCCGGCTCGATGCCCGCCGACGTCGAGGACGCCTTCGCGGTACTCGGGCTCTCGCTGCTGCCGACCCGGGCCGACGACCTGGCGATGGACTGCACCTGCGCCGACTGGCAGCGGCCGTGCGCGCACCTCGTGGCGGCCTGCCACCGGCTCGGCGAGTCGATCGACCTCGACGCGTTCGCGCTGCTGGCGCTGCGCGGCCGCGAGCGCGACGCGGTCCTCGCCGGCCTGCGGCGCCTGCGGCCGGCCTCGGCGTCCCGGCCGGGCGGCGGCACCCAGGCCTGGCCCGGGGGATGGCCGCCGGGAGCGCCCGGCCAGCCAGGAGACGGGACGACAGGCGAGACAGCGGTCCCGCTGCCCAGCTCCCCGACGGCGTTCTGGTCCGCGCCGGCCCCGGCCGGCGGCTCGGGCGTCCGGTCCGGTGATCACGCGCCGGCCCGCCCCGACATCCTGCTGGACCTGTGCGGTCCGCTGGTGGTGGAGCCGCTCGGTGACCTGCGGGAGGAGCTGCGCCCCGCCTACCAGGTCTTCGCGGCCCGCCGGGCGAGCGCGCCCCGTGCTGACGGTCCCGTCGAGGGATGAGTCTGACGCGCTGACGCGGGGGTCTCGCCAGGCTTGGTGTATACCGGGTATGATACCGAGTATTCTCCGAGAGGACGGGCGCCCGTGAGCGTGCGACATGCCCTGCTGGCCCTGCTGAGCGAGGGCCCGAAGTACGGCCTGCAACTGCGCCAGGAGTTCGAGGCGCGGACCGGCGAGGTCTGGCCGCTCAACGTCGGGCAGGTCTACACGACCGTGGCCAGGCTCGAACGGGACGGGCTGGTCGCCTCGGACGACGGCGACGAGCCGGGCCCGCAGAAGACGTTCCGGATCACGCCGGAGGGCGGCGCCGAGCTGGCCCGCTGGCTCACGACGCCGCCCGGCGCCGACGCGCCGCCCCGCGACGAGCTGGTCATCAAGGTGCTGGTGGCCGCGCGGCTGCCGGAGGCCGACGTCGCCGGAATCCTCCAGAGCCACCGGCGGCACCTGATCGAGACGATGAGCCGCTACACCCGGCTGAAGCAGGACGCCGCCGAGGGCGACCTCGGGCTGCTGCTGGTCGCGGACGCCGAGATCTTCCGGCTGGAGGCGGTCGTCCGGTGGCTGGACGCGGCGGAAGGCCGACTGCGGCACCGCCCACCCGTGGCGTCCCCCGCGGCGCCGGTCCCCGCCCCGGCTCGGCGCACCGCGAGGGCGGCCCGGTGACCACGACCTCGATGGATGCCGTCCCGGCGGACGCCCTCCCGACCGCCCCCGTCCTGGAGCTGCGCGCCGTGACCAAGGTGTACGGCTCGGGGCCGACCGAGGTCCACGCGCTGGCGGGCGTCGACCTGTCGGTCCGGGCCGGCGAGATGGTCGCGATCATGGGCCCGAGCGGCTCGGGCAAGTCCACCCTGCTGACCATCGCGGGCAGTCTGGAACAGCCGACCAGCGGCGACGTCCTGGTCGAGGGCACCTCGCTGGCGGGCCTGTCGGCGGCCGACCGCGCACGGATGCGACGACGCCACATCGGCTACGTCTTCCAGGACTTCAACCTGCTGCCCGGGCTCACTGCCGCCGAGAACATCTCGCTGCCGCTGGAGCTCGACGGCCTGAAGGCCAGGAAGGCCGCCGAGTCGGCGCGCCGGGCCCTCGACGGGCTCGGTCTGGCGGACCGGGCGGACAGCTTCCCCGACGAGCTGTCCGGTGGGCAGCGCCAGCGGGTCGCCATCGCCCGTGCCCTGGTCGGCCAGCGCCGGCTGCTGCTGGCCGACGAGCCGAGCGGCTCGCTGGACTCCCAGGCCGGCGAGAACGTCATGCGGCTGCTGCGCAACGCCTGCAAGGAAGGGGCCGCCGCCGTGCTGGCGACCCACGACGCCCAGCTCGCCGCCTGGGCCGACCGGGTCGTGTTCGTCCGGGACGGCGTGGCCGTGGACCAGGCCGGCCCGGCCGCCGGCCCCGAGTCGCTGCTCACGGCGGACGTGCCGCGGTGACCGTCGAGACTCCGCCCCGGCCGCGGACCCGGCCGTCGGGCGCCCCCGCGGACGGCGGCCTCGCCGCCCGGCGGGCGATGACGCGGTGGGCCTGGCGGATGCTGCGCCGCGAGTGGCGCTCCCAGGTCCTGGTGACCCTCCTGCTGTTGCTGACGGTGGCCGTGGCGGTCTGTGGCGGGACCACGCTGTACAACGTGCCGCCGCAGGCCGATCCCAAGCTCGGTACGGCCGGGGCCGTGTACGTGCTCAACGGGCAGAACGGCCACGCGGCGGACCTGGCGGCCGACGTCGCCACCCTGCGCCACGCGTTCGGAACGGTCGATGTGATCGGCCACTCCGGCTACAGCGTCGCGGGCCTGGCCAAGGCGGTCGACTACCGCGAACAGACGCCGCACGGCACCTTTACCGGACAGCTGCTCGCCATGCACCGCGGCCGTTACCCGTCCGGACTGAACGAGGCGGCCGTCACCACCGGGGTGGCGAAGCTGCTCGGGCTGCGGCTCGGCGGGACCGTCTCGCTCGACGGCCACCGGCGGGTGATCGTCGGCATCGCCGAGGACCCGAGCGACCTGGCGGACGACTTCGTCCTGGTCGCGCCCTCGGCCGCCGCCCCGCCGCAGACCGTGTCGGTGTTCGCCAGGAACAACGGACCTGGCCTCGAGGCCCTCCACCTGACGACGGTGGGCCAGGTGATGGGGCAGGGGCCGAACACGGACCACCTGGTGATCACGACCCTCGTCCTCGGCGGCGCGACGGTCCTGCTCCTGCTCGTCGCGTTCGTGGCGGCCGCGGGGTTCGCCGTCCTCGCCCACCGCAGGCTGCGCCAGCTCGGGATGCTCGCGGCGATCGGCGCCACCGAGCGCCACGTCCGGCTGATGATGGCCGTCACCGGCCTGCTGGTCGGCGGCCTCGCCGCCGGGGCCGGAGCCGCCCTCGGGCTGGCGCTGTGGCCGGCGGTGGCCGCCTGGCTGGAGCCGGCGGTCGGGCACCGGATCGACCGGCTCGACATCCCCTGGCCGCTGGTCGCCGGCGTCGGGTTGCTCGCCGTGCTGATGGCGACGGCCGCGGCCTGGTGGCCGGCCCGCGCGGTGTCGCGCCTGCCGGTCACGCTCGCCCTGTCCGGCCGTCCGCCCGCGCCCAGGCCGTCGCACCGCCCGGCGCTCGTCAGCGTGTTCTTCCTCGCCGTCGGGCTGGGACTGCTGGCGGCCGGTGAGAAGAAGAGCCCGGCCCTGATCGTCGCCGGCACGGTGGCGATGGCGCTCGCGATGCTGTTCGCGGGACCGCCGGCGATCAGGCTGCTCGCCGCGGCGGGTGGACGGGCTCCGGTCGCCGTCCGGCTGGCGCTGCGCGACCTGGGCCGCCACCAGGCCCGCTCCGGGGCGGCCCTCGCCGCGATCAGCCTTGCGCTGGGCATCGCCGCCGCCATCGTCGTGGTGACGACGGGCATCCAGGGCAGCCCGACGGGCGGGAACCTGGGCGATCACCAGCTGCTCGTCGGGATCGCGCGGCCCGGCGACCCGCCCGACCTCGTCCCCATCCGCACCGACGCCCAGCTACAGGGCCTGGCCGCGCAGGTCGAGCAGCTCGCGGCGGTGTTCCCACATCCGGCCGTGATCCCGCTGGACCTGGCCTACGATCCGGCGGCCCGCCCGGAGCTGGGCCTGCAGGGCAACGAATCCGTCCGGCGCGCCGTGGAGCTCGACCGGCCGCGCGGCGGCGGCGAGTACGAAGGGATCCCGGCGTACGTCGCCACGCCCGACCTGCTGCGGCTCGTGGGCGCCGACGGGGTGCAGATCCCACCGGCCACGGACGTGGTCACGGCCAGGGCCGGGCCGCTGGTCATCTTCGACGACGGGCGTGAGGCCCGGCAGCCGTCCAGCACGCACGTCAGCGGCCCCCGCTTCACGTCGCTGCCCGACACGCTGCTGACCGCCGGCGCACTCACCCGCCGCCATCTCGCCCCCGTCCGGGCCGGCTGGCTGCTGGAGTCCGCGCAGCCGCTGACCGACGCGCAGCGGGCCGACGCCCGGCGGATCGCCGCCGCGGCCGGGCTGACCGTCGAGTTCCGCGACGGTCATTCGGGCGTGCGGACGGTCCGGGCCGGCGCCACGGCCGGCGGGCTGCTGCTCGCGCTCGCGGTCCTGGCCATGACCGTCGGCCTGATCCGCGGCGAGGCCGCCGCCGACCTGCGCACGCTGACGGCGACCGGGGCCACGGCCGGCATCAGGCGCACGCTCACCGCGGCCACGGCGGGCGGGCTCGCGCTGCTCGGCGGGATACTCGGCACGGCGGGCGCCGGGCTCGGCCTGGTCGCGGTGTACCGGCACGATCTCGCGGTCTTCGGGCGGATACCGCCGGTGTACCCGCTGGTCCTGCTCGTGGGGGTACCGCTGGTCGCCGCGGTGGCGGGATGGTTGCTGGCCGGGAAGGAGCCACCGGCGCTCGGGCGCAGGCTCGCGGACTGACCCCGTCCGGACGGTGGCGGCGAAATCTAAGACCGCCTCCGGCAAAGTTCGCCCTCGGCTTCCCCAAGATCGCTGTTTTGGCCCTCCGGTGGTCGTTACCGGGTCCGTTTCGTAGCCATCGGAGGGCCAAGACAGCGATCAGGAAGACGGGCAGACGTCGGCGGTCGCGGAGCTAGTGGCGACCCAGGGCTGCCACCGTGTCATCCGCGTGAGTCGTCTTCGGTCGTCAGCTGGTGTCGGCGATATCCGGTTGCCGAGCCGGATCCGGAGTGCGAGTGTTATGGCTCGCGGCGACACCGCCGAACCGCAGGTCAGCTGCGTCTCCGGCAGGCCCACCGAACGCCGTGCCGGATGAGGACTGCCTGTGGACGGACACGCCGCGGGCGAATCCGAGAGCTTCTCCGGCCTGCCGCGCACCGCGCGAGGAATACGTGAAAGGTCGTCGTCGTGACAGTGCGCTGTGCGCGGGTAGACGGTGCCGCCGCGGGGCGGCTGATGCCGATCCTGCGCGACGCCGAAGAGGACGACGAGCTTGTCAGGGCGGCGCTGCGCGACCCGGCCTGCGCCACCTACGCTGCGACCCTCGACGCAGCGGACGTGGGCGCCGCGGTCGTGCGCTGGGGAGAACCGGACGCCGAGGCCGAGCTTCTCTACCTCGCGGTCTCCGCCGACGAGCGCGGGAAGGGTTACGGCCGGCAGATCGTCGCCGCGATACAGGCCGAGCTGCCCGCTCACGGGAGGTCGCTCCTCGTCGGTACGGCGAACTCCGCGCTCGACAACATCGCCTTCTACCAGAAATGCGGGTTCCGCATGCGCGCGGTGAAGCCCGACTACTTCGCCTATGTGCGACCCCCGATTCGTGACCACGGGATCGTCATGCGAGACATGATCGTCTTTAGATACGACCTGGACGCCCGATGACCGTTCACCCCTCGCTGTTCTGTGACGTCGCCCTGGCCGAGCGGATCGAACGGGTCGAGGCGCAGCTCATCGCCCGCGGCAGCGAAGCCGCTGGGCTCCGCCAGACGGGCACGCCGGGCTTCGTCAGGCCCGTTGCCGGCGGCGTGGCGAGCTTCGCCGAGGAGGGCTCGCCGATGAACAAGATCGTCGGGCTGGGCTTCGCCGGCGTACCCGACGTGGCCGACCTTGAGCAGGTGGAGAAGGCGTTCGCCGCCTGTGGCGCGCCGGTCCAGGTGGAGCTCTCCCAGCTGGCCGACCCGGCGGTGGGCGAACTCCTGACCGGTCGTGGGTACCGGCTGGTCTCGTTCGAGAACGTCCTCGGCCGGTCCCTGGACGGCAGCCCGCGGCGCGTGAGCCCGCCGGGCGTCGAGGTCCGGCCGAGCGGGGACGACGAGTTCGAGCCGTGGCTCGACGTCGTCGTCGACGGTTTCGCCCACCCTGACACCCAGGGGGTCCCGACCCACGAGGAGTTCCCCCGCGAGATCCTGCGGCGCGCCGTGCTCGACATGGCGGCGGCCGGCGTTCACCGCTACCTCGCGCGGTGTGACGGTGTGATTGCCGGCGGCGCGAGCATGCGCACGGCCGAGGGCGTCGCGCAGCTCACCGGCGCGGCGACCGCCCCCGCGCACCGCCGCCGCGGTGTCCAGTCGGCGCTTCTGGCCGCGCGGCTTGCCGACGCCGCGGGCTGCGACATCGCGGTCGTCACGACCCAGCCGGGCTCCAGATCCCAGCAGAACGTGCAGCGACTGGGCTTCGACCTGCTCTACACCCGGGCCGTGCTGGTCAAGGACCTCTGAACCGGGCGCCTTACCTGCCCGGCCGGCGCGTACGTCCGGTCAGATCAGGGCGCGCAGCGCGGCCGCCGCGTCCGCGACGCAGCCGGCGAAGCTTGGCGGGTCGGTGGCCGAGACCCAGCGGGCGAAGGCCACGTGGAAGACGGTCACCGCGCTGTGGGCGGCCAGGCTGGCGGTCGGTTCGCCGATCGCCCGGGCCCGCAGCGCCTCGGCGATCGTCTCGGTCATCGCCGCGAGCTTGAGCAGCTCGCGTTCCTGCAGGCTCGGGTTGGCCGCGATGATCTGGGAGCGGCGCACCGAGTGATCGCGGATCTCGCCCAGCAGGCTGCCGCCCGCCACGATCCCGGCCAGGGCCGCGTCGAGCGGTGAGAGCTCGGCCGGCGCGGCCAGGATCGCCTCGTACGCGGTCTGCACCATCGTCTTCGAACCGTCGAAGAGGACCTCGCGCTTGTCGGCGAAGTGCCGGAAGAAGGTGCGCTCGGTGACGCCGGCGCGCTCGGCGATGTCGCCGGCGGTGGTCTGCTCGAAGCCGCGCTCGGCGAACAGCTCGACGGCGGCGCGGATCATCCGCCCGCGCGCGCCCGGTTCCCAACGACCCACATGCCGAGTGTAGTGATGACAGTGCCTGACATGGCGTGCTACTGTCGATGTCAGTCACTGACATACTCGTCGAAGGAAGTCAGCCATGCGTGTCTTCGTCACCGGTGCCTCCGGCTGGATCGGCTCCGCCGTCACCGACGAGCTCCTCGCCAACGGATACAAGGTCGTCGGTCTCGCCCGCTCCGACGACGCGGCCGCCGCGCTGGAGTCGAAGGGGGCCCACGTGCACCGCGGCAGCCTCGACGACCCTGACGACCTGGCCGCGGCGGCCGCGGCCAGCGACGGCGTCGTCCACCTCGCCTTCAACCACGACTTCTCCGACTACGCCGGCGCGGGCAGGACCGAGCACGCCGCCGTCGCGCGGATGCTCGACGCGCTCGCGGGCAGCGACCGGCCGTTCCTGCTCGCCTCCGGGCTGGCTTCGCCAGGCGTGGGGCGGCCGCTGACCGAGGAGGACCCGTCGCCGTTCCACGGTGCCGACTCGCTGCGGGGCGGCAGCGAGAACCTCGCCCTCGAAGCAGCCGACCGCGGGATCCGCCCGGTGGCGCTGCGTTTCTCGCCGACCGTGCACGGCCTGGGTGACCACGGGTTCACCTCGGTCCTGTCGAAGATCGCCAAGGAGCGCGGCGTCGCCGGCTACATCGGTGACGGTTCGACCCGCTGGGCGGCCGTGCACCGCTCCGACGCCGCCCGCCTGGTCCGACTCGCGCTGGAGAAGGCGCCGGCCGGTGCGCGGGTGCACGCGGTGGCCGAGGCCGGTCTGCCCTCCCGCGACATCGCCGCCGCCCTCGGCGACTACCTGGGCCTGCCGACCGGCTCTGTCGCGCCGGCGGACGCCGACGCCCACTTCGGCTGGATCGGGCGCTTCTTCGGCCTCGATGTGGCCGCGTCGAACGCCCGCACCCGTGAGCTGCTCGGCTGGACGCCCACCGGCCCGACGCTGTTCGAGGACATCGCCGCCGGGGCCTACGCGCTGCCGGACTGACCGGCCTCCCGCGTGACACTCGGCCGGCGGCGGGCCGCGGGCCTGAGGCGGCCGTCGGGCCGGGCCCGCCGCGGGCCGGCCGGTGGCGCGACGGACCAGGCGCCGGGAGGACAATCCGAGCATGGCGACGATTCACAACACGACGCTGGTTCCGTCGAAGCTGGACTTGCTGACGGCCTGGCTTCCCAGCCAGCCGTGGTATCTCGACGCCGGCCAGGCCCCGCGCCTGACCAAGGTGGGCGGCTTCCGGCTCGACGACCCGGCCGGCGAGGTCGGGATCGAGTTCATGCTCGCCACGGACCTGGCCGGCGGCAGACCGGTGACCTACCACGTGCCCATGACCTACCGCGGGACCCCGCCAACAGGTTCGGAGGCGGGCCTCATCGGGACCACCGAGCACGGCGTGCTCGGAACCAGGTACGTCTACGACGCGACGCACGACTGGGTCTTCACCACCCAGCTCATCGCCCTGCTGCAGGGCCAGTCCGTACCGCAGGCGCAGAGCCTCTCCGACACCCCGGACCCGTCGGTGCGCAGCACCCCGGTCCTCCCCGGCGCGGACCTCGTCGTGTCCGCGTGCACCCTGGCCAGCAACGGGCCCGACGGGACGAGGATGCGGATCTCGGTGGCGGACACTGACGGGGCGGCGGCGGCCCTCGTCGTACGGGTCGCCCGGGCCCTTCCGGCTCGCCCCGCCGTCGTGGCCGAGCGGGCCGGCCACGTCCAGGCCGTCTGGCGTCAGCCCGACGGTTCCGAGTCGACCGGCCTCCTCGTCACCGCGACCCGAGCCGGCGACTAGGGCTGCCTCCTACGAGGTCGCCCGGCAGCACGTCGGTCATGATCGCGGTTTGAGCCCTGGGGTGGTTGTAGAAACGTCCCCGTCACGACCATCCCAGGGCCCAAATCGCGATCAAGGCGGCGGCCAGCCGCCGACGGTCGGGACGCTCCTCCTCCGTCGGTCGGCGCGCCCGGTGCAGCGGCCATGGGGGAGCGCCGTGGCCTGGCCTGCCGTGCGGTCAGGTGCCCGGCAGGCCGATGGTCGCGACGGCGAGCAGGCCGCCGAGTGCGGCGCCGAACAGGTAGGAGATTCTCCGGTCCTCCTGGAGGCTCGCCCGCACCCCGATCAACGAGGAGAAGACGAGGCTCAGCACGAACCCGTCGAGCGCGAGCGAGGTGGACTGCTGAAGGACCAGGAAGGCGGAGAACCCGACGACCGTCGTCAGCGCGAACGTCACCCGTGGCGAGCCGGCCGACGCGGCCCTGGCCAGCGGCTGACGAAGGTTCTTCACGAGGTACGTGACGACGATCAGCGGGATCAGGGTCACGGCGGCCGTCCGCGCACCGAGCGAGACGTTGTCGTTGAACGCGTGCACGACGTAGTACGTGGACAGCCCGAGGAGCACCGTGTTGACGAGGACTTCGAGGGCTGGGTACATGAGCTGACTGATAAAAACGTCGGCCCAGTTCTCCTGATTGGACATGCTCTCACCCGGACTTTACGTCGCCAGCCCTGCCCACCGGTACCGGAGAATATCATCAGTCCACGGCCTTAAGCTGCCGGTTCCCGGAAAACGATACGGCTGGCGTGTGGGGCGTCCTACCGTGACGGCCTTTTGCGGCCGGTGCCCGAAATTGTCACGGGCCGGCCGGAGGTCGGATGAGAAACGGCATTGAAGCGGGTCGGCTCCTGTTAGGCGAGTTCGGGATGGTATCGAGCCTTCTCCGTCTCCTGTCCTTTCCTGGTCGCCGCGACCAACCCCGACGCCGTCCGCCGACGCGACCCGCGACCGCCGTCGCCCCCGGGCTCGGGTAGGTCCAGCGGGCCGCGCCGGGCTCTCCGGCGGCCACGTCGGGCCGCCGGCTCTCGGGGACGTTTCTAGCGGCGGGCCTTGTAGGTAAGACAGTCGACGCCGTTGCTCTGGAACCCGACTGTGATTCCCTTCGCGTGACAGGTCAGATTCTGGTTGTGCGAACAGTCCGAGACCTTGCACGCGCCGACCCGGCCGGTCTCGCCCGGGTCGCCGCCCTTCATCGGAGCCACGTGGAACGTGTCGCAATGCGCCACCATGGCGCCCGTGTCGCCCACGGTGATAGCCGGGGCGTGGCAGGCGTTCTCGCGGTTGTAGGCGCAGGCGTCGACGGCGCACTTCGTGATCATCGGTAGCTGCATGGGATCTCCCTCGGTCGGCGTCGCGTTCCTGAAAGCATCGCGGGTCCGCCCCGCCAGCATTTCCTAGAAGCTGCCGGCCGCGCCGTCAAGGCGAAAACCGCGCGCTGGAATCCTGAATGCCGCCGCATAGCCGAGATATTTCCGAAGATTGTGGCGCGGCCGCCCCCGGAAATCCCGGAACACCGGTGAGGTAAGGCTATCCTTATTCGAGGAGGAATTTCGCGCACGTCGACCTCGGGTTGCCGGGCGAGAGCCAAAGCGTGGGAGTCCGGGGCGTCTTCGTCTGGTAACGGCCAGGGCCGAAAGGCTCCGGGGTGGGGACCTCGACCTCGACCACGACCTCGGGGCGGTCCGGTCGCGTCGAGGCGAGCGCGCGGGTGGCTCCACCGCTGGCGGCCGCGGAGGCGGGTCGGTTCGGGATCCGCGAATCGAAAGATTTGGCGTAACGCGACGCACAGGGTCGGGACCTAAGATCGCGGCACGACGAGGATGTCGGCGCGGAGCTCGCGGGCCGGCCGGCGGGTGGGAGGTCTGCGCTGATCACGCTCGTGCTGATCGGGATCGTCGGCGGGATCATCACCGGCATCTCGCCCTGTGTCCTGCCGGTGCTGCCGGTCGTCTTCCTCGCCGGCGGGGTCCAGGACACGCGACCCCGCCAGCCCGCGCCCGCACCCGGTCAGGCGGCGCCCGCGCCGGGCCAAGCTGTGCCGGCACACGGTAAGACGGTGCCCGGAGCTGGTCGGCGGGACCGGGCGGAGCGGCGGGCGAGCCGTCGTCCGTATCTCGTGGTCGCGGGGCTCGCGCTGAGCTTCAGCGCCTTCACTCTCCTGGGAACGCTGGTGCTCAGCGTTCTGCCGCTGCCGACGGACATCGTGCGCTGGGCCGGCCTGGTCGCCCTCGTGCTGCTCGGCGTCGCGATGATGTTCCCGCCGGTCCAGCACCTGCTCGAACGGCCCTTCTCCCGGATCGGCCAACGTCAGGTCAGCGGCGAGCACGGCGGATTCGTCCTCGGGCTGGCGCTCGGGGCCGTCTACGTGCCGTGCGCCGGCCCGGTGCTCGCGGCGATCACCGTCGCCGGCGCGACGGGCATGATCGGGCTGCGCACGGTCGCGCTGACCGTGGCCTTCGCCTGCGGGACCGCGCTGCCGCTGCTCGGCTTCGCCCTGGCCGGTCGCGGGGTCGCCGAGCGGGTCCGCGCCTTCCGGGATCGCGAACGCGGCGTCCGCATCGTCGCCGGCGCGGTGATGATCGCGCTGGCGGTGGCGCTCACGTTCGATGTCACCGACGCGTTGCAGCGCACGGTTCCGGACTACACCGCCAGCCTGAACAAGGATCTCGACGGCGCCGGCGTCTCGGCGCAACTCGGGTCCGATCAGGCGGCGGGTCTCGCGACCTGTGCGCAGGAGGCCCGGCCGGTCCCGCAGAACTGCGGCAAGGCACCGGCCATCTCGGGAATCCAACAATGGCTGAACACCCCGGACGGCACGCCGGTGACCGCGGCCGACCTCGCCGGCAAGGTGGTGCTGGTCGACTTCTGGGCCTACTCCTGCATCAACTGCCAGCGCGCCATTCCGCACGTGCAGGCGTGGTATTCCGCGTATAAGGCCGCCGGCCTGGTCGTGATCGGCGTGCACACGCCGGAGTACGCCTTCGAACACGTCCCCGCGAACGTGGCGGCCGGCGCGAAGAGGCTTCACATCACCTACCCGGTCGCCGTGGACAACGGGTACACGACCTGGAACAACTTCGGCAACGACTCCTGGCCCGCCGAGTACCTCATCGACGCGACCGGCGAGGTGCGGCATGTCGCCATCGGCGAGGGGGACTACTCGACCACCGAGTCGCTGATCCGCCAGCTCCTGACCGCCGCGCACCCGGCCGTCACGCTGCCCGCGAGCACCGACGTCGCCGACACCACGCCCGACGACCCGGACCAGACGCCGGAGACCTATCTCGGCTCGGAGCGGGCGACGAACGGTATCCAGGAACCACTCGGTTCGGGCCGGCGCACCTTCAGCTATCCGCAGGCGCTCCCGGACGACGCGTTCGCGCTCGCGGGTACCTGGACCGTCGGCGAGGAAGCCCTCACCGCCGAGGAGAACGCCGGCATCGAGCTGAACTTCTTCGCCGGGGCGGCCTATCTCGACGTCGGCGGGACCGGGACGATCACCGCGACCCTGGACGGGAAGACCACGACGTACCAGGTCTCGGGCGCTCCCAACATCTACACGCTGGCCGATCGGCCGTCGCCGGCGCGCGACACCCTGACCGTCATCCTGTCGCCGGGCCTGACCGCCTATTCCTTCACCTTCGGCTAGCAGCGCGCACCTTTGACTAGCAGCGCGCCGATGCTGTTGGGGCGCACTGTCATCAAGGGCCGAGGTCGGTAGCATCATCTACTCGTGGCGGCGGAGACAGGAACGGGCATGCTTTCCGTCCCGCCGGGGCAGGTGACGCTGTCGGACCGGCGATCGACGCGCAGCTGGTCCGTCGAGCTGGCGCCGTACCAGCTTGCCGCTTTCCCGATCACGCAGGCGGAATACACAGAGGTCACCGGCGAGCGGCCGAGTACCGCGCGAGGCGATCAGCTGCCGGTCGAGAACGTCTCCTGGTGGGACGCGGTCCGGTTCTGCAACCTGCTGTCCCACCGTGCGGGGCTGGCCCCCGCGTACCGCCTTGATGCTGACATCGAGAGCGTCGAATGGGACGCGTCCGCTGATGGATACCGGCTGCCGACGGAGGCCGAGTGGGAGCACGCCTGCCGCGCCGGCACGGTCGGCCCACGGTATGGACAACTCGACGAGATCGCTTGGTATCGAGGAAACTCGCGCGAGCGGCTACACGAGGTGGGAGGCAGACAGCCCAACCCGTGGGGCCTCTTCGACATGCTGGGCAACGTCTGGGAGTGGTGCTGGGACGTGTACGACGCCGAGGTCTACGGTGCCTACCGGGTGCTCCGTGGTGGCGGCTGGTTTGACGAGCACTGGAGCTGCCGGGCCTCGGTACGTCGCCGAAGTCACCCGACCTTTCAGATTGATGATGTCGGGTTCCGGATCGCGCGCTCCGCGTAGGAGGTATTACCCCCCGGCGGCCGCGTAGCGGTGGGCGGTGCCGGTCATCAGGCCGAGCCCGGCCTGGCCGGGCAGCCGGTCGATCAGTGCGTCTATGCGCCTCGCCTCGCGCCGCCCGGACTCCCCGTCCAGCAGATGCCCGAGCACGAACGCCGTCTCCTCGGCGGGCATGACCCCGGACCCGACCGGTGCCCACTTCCGGCGCAGCGCCCACCGGGTGACCCGGCGGGCCCGTGCGCTCGCCGCCAGGCGGGTCCTGGCCTCGCTCGCGTAGAACGCGATGTGCCTGCTCTCCTGCGCCATGATCCGGGTCAGCAGCTCGGTCAGCGCCGGGTGCTGCTCACGCTCGATCAGCCGGGCGTAGCCCGAGCGGGTGGTCCATTCGTTCACGGCGCCCACGCTCATGTGCACGGCGACGAAGTCCTCGCCGACCGCGGCTGCCGCGGCCGCGGTGAGCATCGCCTTCAGCCCCTCGAAGCGTCCCTGGCGCGCGCGCACCGCGGCGTTGCGCTCGTCGCCGTGCGGCTCGCCGTGCGCGGCGAGCACCGAACCGAGCGCCACGCCGTGGGCGTGCTCCTCGTAGTTCCACACGGTGAGGAACGTCGTGATCCGCGGGTCCCGATGCGACGGCGTCAGGAGCAGGTCGCGCAGATAGCAGACCGTGTGGCTCTCGACGTCGTGCATGTAGCGCAGGCAGCGCAGGCCCTCGTCGGACAGCGGCCGGCCGGCGAACTGTGCCGCCAGGTCACCCAGGTCGTCGGTACGCACGGGCGCGGCGGTGCGCGCGAAGCTGTCAACGTCGAATGCCATCCGGGGCCGCCTTCGTCAGTCGCGTGCGAGCACGCGTATCTCGGGTGGCGAGCGGCTCCGACGCGCCTGCGCGACGCCTCGGCCCCAGCCCGCCGTCGCCGGTGATTCGTGGCCACGGCCTGGCGGGATGGGGTCAGGCAGCCGACAAGCGCTGCCGGCGAGGCCAGCCGGCAGAGGCAGGCGGCAAGGCCACCCGGCAACGGCACCGTCCCGAAGACGAGCCCGTCCGCACGGACGTCGTCGGCGCGCCTGTACTCACCGGGGACCTACACCCAGCGTAGATACGCGGTGTATAGTGACCTTGTGAGTGTTCCCCTGACGCTGCTGGGCCTGTTGGAGCGAGAGCCGAGTCATGGCTACGACCTCAAGCGGGACTACGACGCATTCTTCGGCCGCGGCAAGCCCCTGCCGTACGGCCAGGTCTACTCGACGCTGGGCCGGCTGGCCCGCGACGGCAAGGTCCTCGCCGGCGACGCCGAGCCCGGCGACGGGCCGGAACGCCGGCGCTACGTCATCACCGAGACGGGCGCCACCGAGTTCGAGGCGTGGCTCACCGAGGCGGTGACGCCCGAGCCCAACCTGCAGTCGCTGCTGTTCACCAAGGTCGTGCTGGCCCTGATGCTCGGCCGTGATGCGCATGGCTACCTCGACATCCAGCGCCTGGCCCACCTGCGGCGCATGCGGGAGCTGACCGACCTGCGCCGGACCGGGGAGATCGTCGACGTGCTGCTCGCCGACCACGGGCTCTTCCACCTTGAGGCGGACCTGCGCTGGATCGACGCGACGGCGGGCCGCCTGGACCAGCTCGCCGCGAAGGTGCGCGCATGACCGCCCTGATCGAGGCCCGTGACCTTGAGGTGTCCTTCGGCGGGACCCCGGCCCTGCGCGGCGCGAGCCTCACCGTCGACGCCGGCGACGTCGTGGCGATCATGGGGCCGAGCGGCTCCGGCAAGTCGACCCTGCTGCACTGCCTGGCCGGCATCCTCGTGCCCGACGCGGGGGAGGTGTGGATCGACGGGCAGCGGATCGACACCCTCGACGAGCAGCGGCGCAGCACCCTGCGCCGCGACACGTTCGGGTTCGTCTTCCAGTTCGGCCAGCTCGTCCCGGAGCTGACCGCCGAGGAGAACGTCGCCCTCCCGCTGCTGCTGGGCGGCCACCGACGGGCGGCGGCCCTCGCCGAGGCGAGGCCGTGGTTCGCCCGGCTGGGCCTCGACGGCCTGCATCGGCGCCGCTCCGGGGAACTCTCTGGCGGCGAGGCGCAGCGCGTCGCGCTGGCCCGCGGCCTGGTGACCCGGCCCAGGGTGCTCTTCGCCGACGAGCCGACCGGCGCCCTCGACTCGCTGACCGGCGAGCAGGTGATGGACCTGCTGGTCGACGCGGCCCGGGAACAGGGCAGCACGGTCGTCCTGGTCACCCACGAGCCGCGGGTCGCCGCCTACGCCGACCGCCAGGTGATCGTCCGGGACGGCCGGACCAGTCCGCTCACCGTCGAACGGGTCGGCTCGTGATCGCCTTCGCGCTGCGCCTCGCGGTCAGCGGCGGGCGGTCCGCCGTCGGGCGCCTGGTCATGATCGCCGCGGCAGTCGCCGTCGGTGTCGGGCTGCTGCTGTCCACGCTCGCCGCCAGCAACGCCGTCGGGCACCAGAACGACCGCCAGGTCTGGCTCGACAGCGGCGCCGCGAGCCGGACAGAGACGGCCCCGGTCGACCCGCTCCTGTGGCGGTCGCACACCGACTACTACGACGGCAGGTCGATCGTCGAGGTCGACGTCGCCGCAACCGGGCCGACCGCACCGGTCCCGCCAGGCCTGGCCAGGGTGCCCGCGGCCGGTCAGTACTACGCCTCGCCGGCGTTGGCCCGGCTGCTGCGGTCGACGCCCGCCGACCAGCTCGGCGACCGGTTCCCCGGCCGCCTCGCCGGCCTGGTCGGTGACGACGCGCTGGCCTCGCCGGACGCGCTGGTCGCCGTGCTCGGCCGCACCCAGGCCGAGGTGAAAGCCGGGCCCGACGCACGAGCCGTCACCGCGCTCGCCCGCACGTTCCCGCCGGTCTGCGGCGAGGACTGCCCGGCGTCCGGTGTGCGGGGCGACGCGCTGACGCTGATCTTCTCGGTGGTGGCGGCCGCGCTGGTGTTCCCGGTGCTGATGTTCATCGGTTCCGCGACGCGGCTGTCCGCCGCGACCCGCGAGCAGCGGTACGCGGCGATGCGCCTGGTCGGCGCCACCCCGCGCCAGGTCGCGGTGATCTCGACGGTCGAGTCGACGGTGGCCGCCGGCGCCGGCCTCGTCGTCGGCTTCGGCCTCTTCTTCCTGCTGCGCCCGGCTGTGGCCACCGTTCCCTTCACCGGCGACCGGTTCTTCACCGCGGACCTGACCCTGACCGCGCTGCAGGCCGTGGTCGTCGCCCTGGGCGTCCCGGTGGCGGCGGCGGTGGCGGCGCGGCTCGCACTGCGGCGGGTGACCATCTCGCCGCTCGGCGTGACTCGTAGGGTGACGCCGCGTCCGCCCCAGGTCTGGCGGCTGTTCGTTCTCGTGGCCGGGCTCGGTGAGCTCGCCTTCTTCCTCGGCCGGCGACCGGCGAGCACGAACGGCCAGGCGGCGGCGTATCTCACCGGCTTCCTGCTGGTGATGCTGGGCCTGGTGGTGGCGGGGCCGTGGCTGACGATGACCGCCGCGCGGGCGGGAGCCCGCCGGGCCCGCCGGCCGGCGACGCTGATCGCGGCCCGCCGGCTCGCCGACGATCCGAAGGCCGGCTTCCGCTCGGTCAGCGGCCTGGTCCTCGCCCTGTTCGTGACCACGGCGACGGTGAGCATCATCGGCACCATCAACGTCGATCGCGGCTCGCTGGCCGGTGACGCGCAGACGAGGACCGCGGTGCAGGACGGCTCGCTGTCCGACGCGCCGCTGACCGGCGCGACGCCGGACCGGCTCGTCGCCCAGCTCCGTGCCGTTCCCGGCTTCAGCGGCCTCGCGGTCGTGCACGCCGACCCTGACAAGATCGGAAAGGTGCTGGAAGTCCGTTCGGGCCCGCCAAACGGTCCCGAGACCCCGGTGACCCGCGCCGCTCCCGGCGACCCGCTGCTCGCGGAGATTCCCACGGTGCCGGACGGCCTGGTGGCGTGCTCGGACCTGGCCCGCCTCGTGGTCATCGGCCACTGCTCGGCCGGGGCGAGCGTCGCGGCCGTCGCGCTGGACGCCTTCCTGAACCTCGAGTCCGCGCCGAACCAGGTGTGGCCCACGGCCCCGATCAGCAGCGCCGCGATCGCCACGCTGCCCGTGCAGATGCTCTACGTCACCACCGACGGGTCGACGGCGGCGATGGAGCGGACCCGGACACTGCTGACCGTCGCGTATCCCCAGCAGGAGGTCCGCATGGTCAACGACTGGGCTTCCGACCAGCAGCGGGTGCTGGCCGGCTGGCGGCAACTGGCGAACGTGGTGCTGGCGACGACGCTGCCGATCGCCGGCTGCAGCCTCGCGGTGAGCGTCGTCGCCGGCCTGTCGGACCGTCGTCGCCCGTTCGCGATGCTGCGCCTCGCCGGGGCGCCGCTGGCGGTGCTGCGCCGCGTGGTCGGCATGGAGAGCGTGCTGCCGCTGCTGTCCGCGGCCCTGCTCGCGACCGGGGCGGGCTTCGCCGCGTCGGCGATGTTCCTGAGATCGCAGCTTGACTACGGCCTGGTCCCGCCGGGCGTCACGTACTACGCGTTCGTCGCGGCCGGCCTGGCCCTGTCGCTCGGGATCATCGCGTCGACGATGCCGCTGCTCACCCGCCTCACCGGTCCCGAGTCGGCCCGCAACGGCTGAGACCGGCCGTCACCTGCGGCGCAGCAGCGCCAGGCACAGCGTCAGCCCTGGGCCGAACGCCATCCCGACGGCGGGGGCGCCGACGTCGAGCGCGCCGCGCAGCCGTTCGAGGACGAGCAGCACGGTCGCCGACGAGCAGTTGCCGCGGGAGTCGAGAATCTGGCGGCTCGGGTCGGTCCGCGCCCGGTCCAGCCCGAGCCGCTCCTCCACGACGTCGACGATGCGGGGCCCGCCGGGATGCACGGCCCAGCCCTGGACGTCGGCGAGCCCGAGCGCGAAGGGGTCGAGCAACGCCGTCGTCGCCGCCTCGACGTGGGACGCCAGCACGTCGGGGACCTTCGAGGACAGCCCCATCCGGAACCCGTGGTCGGTGACCTCCCAGGTCATCAGCTCCTCGCTGGCCGGGGCGGTCGCGGCCGTGGTGTCGAGGACCTCTAGGCCGTCGGCGGCGTCGGGCACGAGGACGATCGCGGCGGCCGCGTCGCCGAACAGGGCGTGCGCGACGACCTGCTCCAGGTCGCGCCCGCCGCCTTCGGGCACCGGCTGGACGTGCAGGGAGGTGAGTTCCACGCACAGCACCAGCGCGGGCAGCCCGCGGGCCCGAACGAAGTCGGCGGCCGTTCCCATCCCCGGAATGGCCGCGTAGCAGCCCATATGGCCGATCACCAGCCGTCGGACCCGCTCCGACATGCCCAGCTCGCGGGCGAGCTGGATGTCCAGGCCGGGCGTGCTGTAGCCGGTGCACGACACGACGACGAACAGGCCCACGTCGGCGGCGCTCAGCCCGGCGTCGGCGAGCGCGGCGCTGGCCGCCCGCAGGCCGAGCGGCTGGGCGTCCCTGACGTAACGGCGCATCCGCGCGCCCGTCGACCACCCGCTGACGTCCTCGTCGCGCGGGTCCACGACGGCGTGCCGGGTCGTGACCCCGCATCCGAGGAAGATCCGACGGGCGACCCGGTCGCCGCCGCACCGCCGGTCGAAGTACTCGTCCCACAGGTTCCGCTGGTCGAGCAGCCCGGGGAAGGCCGTCCCGATCCCGGTGATGACGGCCGCCGTCCCGGTGCCCGCGGGCCGGGGGTTCGCGGGCCGTGCCGCGCCTCGGGGCCGCGCCGTCACCACCGGGGCACGTCTGCGTCCGCGTCCGGGTCGCCGCCCAGCGCCGCGAGGCCCAGCCAGTCGGCGCACACGTCGGAGGTGGCCGGCTGCAGGGATCCGCACCGGGCGTCACGGTAGAGCCGTTCCAGCGGATGCCCACGCCGGGTGACCGCCGTCCCGCAGGCCTCCACGATGGAGGTCGCGACGTCCTGCGCGGTCTGCCCGGCGAGCAGCTTCGCCCGCCACACCCAGCTGTTCGTCGCCGGGGAACCCGGATCGGCGTCGACCCGCCGGGCGCACTCGTCGACCACCAGGTCGAGCGCGGCGAGCGCGACGTCGGCCCGGCCGAACCTGGCCCGCACCGCCGGCAGGCCGACCAGGCCGTTCGGCAGGCCGGGCGCGGTACGGCCGCGGGCGTGCTCGACGCCCGCGTTGAACGTGGCCCGGCCGACCCCGGCGTAGACGGCCGCGTAGGACGCGACCAGCCACTGCGGCATGATCTGCGCGATCAGCAGGCTCAGGCCCTCCAGCCCGCCGATCAGCGCGTCCGCCGGGACCCGGACGTCGAGGCGCAGGTCATGGCTGCCGGTACCGCGCATCCCGAGGGTGTCCCAGTTGGGCTCGACGGTCACCCCCGCCCCGGCGGGGACGAGGAAGTGGCTGACCTTTCCAGCCGGCTGCCCGTCGTCGCCGCCCGTGCGGTCGCCGCTCGTGTCGTCGTCGTCGCCCGTGTCGTCGGCGGCGCGGGCGGCGACGAAGTAGAGGTCCGCGTGCGAGGCGCCCGAGCAGAACGACTTGAGGCCGGTGATCCGGTAGCCGTCGCCCTCGCGGCGGTAGGAGGTCCGCAGCCCGGACAGCCGGGAGCCCGCGCCCCGCTCACTCATCGCGACGGCGATGAACGACCCGGCGGCTGCCTGGGCCAGCACCCGGTCGCGCGCGGTGAAGTAGGACTCCGGCGCGCCCATCGCCCGGGCCAGCTCGTCCGGGGTCCCGGCCAGGGCACCCACGACGGAGGTGTGCATGTTCAGCGCGAGGGCGGTCGAGCCGCTGCCCTCGGCGAGGACGCGCGCGGCGTCGGCCCAGTCGGCGAACGTGCCGCCCAGGCCGCCCAGGCGCCGGGGGACGAGGAGGCCCAGCAGGCCCGCCGTGCGCAGGTCGTCGAGGTCGGCGGCCGGTAGCTCCCCGAGCCGGTCCGCCTCGCCCGCCCGCGTGGCGATCGCCGCGACGACCTCGCGGGCGAGCCCCGCCCCGTCGACCCGTTTGTTCTCGACGTGTGTGTTCTCGACCCGGCCGCCCAGTTCGACGCTCATCGCCGTCGTCCTCTCGTCACGACCGGGTTCCGACGGCCTGGTAGACGCCCGCGGTCGAACGGATGGGGACCATCCGGACCGAGTCGGCGCGACGCGCCAACCAACGGGGGTAGTCACGAAAGGAGGGGCGAAGCCCGCCGATGACGCGCAGGTCGATGCCGGACCGCTTCAGCGCCGCGCCCAGCCGGTCGGGCGAGACCAGCAGCCGGGGGTCGTGCAGGCGCGGCGGCGGACCGCCCGGCAGCCGCTCGGCGATGCGAACCAGGGCGATCCGGCAGAACAGCGTGTCCGCGAGCGTGTCGATCACGACGGTCCCGCCCGGCGTGAGGACCCGCGCGATCGCCGCGCAGGCCGCGTCGAGGTCCTCCAGATGCTCGAAAAGCTCGCCGGCCACGACACAGGAGAACTGCCCGTCCCGGAAGGGCAGCTGGGTGACGTCCGCCCGGACCGTCGTGACGCCGTGCTCGCGGGCCTGGCGCAGCGCTGCCGACGAGAGATCGACGCCTACGTGCCGCCAGCCCGCGAGCTCCCCGGTCAGCACCGGCGCGAGCAGACCGGCGCCGCAGGCCAGGTCGAGCAGCGGGGCGCCCGCACGCGGGGGCGGCGGGATGAGCCGCGCCCGGGCCTCGGCCAGCCAGTGCAGGGCCGCGAACTGGCCGTGGGTGGGCCACCACTGGTCGGCGAGGTCGTCGTACTGGGCGGGGTCGTTGCGCCGCCGCCGCGGTGGCCGGCCGGTTCCGCTCGCCGGGGTGGGACCGGCTCGGGCCGACTCCAGACCGGTCAGGGGTGCCCGATACGTCGAGCCTGACCGGCCTGTCGACCCGCTCACCCAGCCCCCGGAAGAAAAGTGGCGAACTGTGACGATCTTCAGTATCGCCCAGGCGTTCGGCGCCCGCGCCCGTTCTGGGAAAACGGGTCGCTCGTCGGCCGGTCGGGGGTGCGGCCGGCCGTCAGCGGACGAGGACCTCGTCGAAGTTCGGGTGGCGCAGGCGGTGCCACATCTCGTTGCCGGGGAACGGGCAGTTCGTCACTGATCGTCCGTGCTCGTTGCGGTAGTAGCTGTTCGCCCGTTCGTCCTTGTAGATCTTGTACTTCTCGCGCTCGTCGAGCTGGTCGTTGTAGTCCCAGTACGCCGCCTCGGTGACCTCGACGGACCGTTTCCCGGTGAGCAGCACCTCCTTGACGCAGTCCAGCAGGAAACGGGTGACCATCTCCTGGTGGTTGACGACCCCGAGGCCGCCGTACGGGTTCATGTTCGGCCCGTAGATGAGGAAGAAGTTGGGGAAGCCGGGCAGCATCGCGCCGAGGTAGGCACGCGGGCCGTCCTTGGCCCACAGGTCGTGGACGGACCGTCCGTCTCGGCCGAGCACCTCCATGGGCCACAGGCACTCGTTCGCCTTGAACCCCGTCGCGTAGACGATCGCGTCGACCTCATGGTCGGCGCCGTCCACGGTGCGGACCCCGGCCGGCGTTATCCGGTCGATTCCGTCGGTCACCAGGGTGACGTCGTCGCGCATGATCGCGTCGTACATGTTGTACCGCGAGTCGACCTGGACGGGCCGGGTCGAGAACGGCGGGTGCGGCGGGATCATCTTCTCGACCAGCTCCGGCCGGCTCGCCAGCTTCCTGCCGATGAACGCGACGCGCTCGTCGCGGATCTGCTTGTTGACGGCGCTGCGCGCGAACGGGTCGACGAAGTCCGGGTCGATCTCCCGCAGCGGCCCGGACAGGTAGGGGCCGAGCAGCCAGTTGGTCCGAAACCGCATGAAGTGCGGATGGTAGGGAAAGTTCCGGTCCAGCCAGTGGACCTGGTCCGGAAACGGCGACCGGTAGCCGTCGTGCTCGAACAGCCACTGCGGGGTCCGCTGGAAGACGGTCACGTGCCCGGCGAGGTTCGCGAGCTCCGGGACCATCTGGACTCCGGAGCACCCGGTGCCGATCACGGCGACCCGCTGGCCGTCCGGGTCGAAGTCCTGGGGCCAGCGCGCGGTGTGGAAGGACCGGCCCGCGAAGGTGTCCATCCCGGTGATCCGAGGCAGGCTCGGGCGCGACAGCAGGCCGACGGCGCTGACGACCACGTCGGCGCGCAGCACCCGGCGCCCACCGGGGCCGTCCGCCACGACCTCCCAGACCGCGCCGCTCTCGTCCCAGGTCGCCGTCGTGACCTCGGTGTCGAACTCGATGTGCTCACGCAGGCCGAACCGATCGGTGAACCAGTTGAAGTACTTCTCGTTCTCGGCCTGGGAGCACCACGGCGACGGCGTGTCGAACTCGACGCCGAGAATGTGGGTGTAGGCGCGGCTCGGCGAGTCGACCCGTGCGCCGGGATAGCGGTTCTCGTACCACGTTCCGCCCACGCCGGAGTTCTTCTCCAGCAGCGTGAACGCGAGGCCGGCGTGCTTGAGCTGGGCAGCCACGTTCAGGCCGCCCATCCCGCCGCCGATGATGACGACCGAGAACTCGCCGAGCCGGTCGGGCTCCGGCGGCCGCTCCCACGTCAGGCCGCGCGCCCAGGGGTCGAGCGACAGTTCCTCCACCCACAGCTCGACGTCGGCGGCGGGCAGTTCGGCCATACCTCCCGCGAGGGCCAGGCTGCGCGGCAGCCGTTCCGCCGGCCCGGGTCCGATCGGCTGCGCGCCGCTGTCCCGGCGTTCCTTCAGGAAACGCGCGGCCCGGGCTCGGAGGAACGCGATGTCCGCGGGGTCGGTCAGCCCGAACGAGAGGTTTCCCCCGACATAGCCCGGGACCGGTTCGACCTTCGTGGTCGCGACGGACTCGTCGCCGGTGAGCTGGTAAAGCAGGCCGCGCAGCGCCATCGGATCGGCGTACTGGACGGCGTCGTCGATCTGCTCGTCGGTGGCCGCCAGTAACTCCGCGTCGGGCGATTCCGGTCCGGTGCTCATGGGCGTGCTCGCTTTCGGCTGAACGGGTGGGCGCGGGCGGCGAGAAAGGTTCAGGCGGGCGGCTGCTCGGCCCGCAGGCCGGCCGCCATCATCAGCGGCGTCACGGCCATCACCCCGCCGTCGACCGGGAGGACCGCGCCGGTTATCCAGCGGGCCTCGTCGCTGGCCAGGAAGGTGGCGGCCCACCCGACGTCCCAGCCGTCACCGGCGGTGCCCAGCAGGTTGGCCGCGGCGGCGAGCCGCTGGCGGTAGTCGGCCTCCGGGGTGACGCCGAGGACGGAGAACAGCAGGGGAGTGGTGATATGGCCGGGGGCGACGGCGTTGACCCGAATCCCCTGGCGTCCGTGCGAGAAGGCCATGTCGACGGTGAGCGCGTTCACCCCGCCCTTGGCCGCCGCGTAGCCGACGTAGTTCCCGCCCCGCGATCCCGCGATCGACCCGATGTTCACGATCGCCCCGGCGCCCTTGGCCGCCATCACCGGTACGGCGTTCTTGCTGGCGAGGAACATCGTCTTCAGGCTGAGGTCGAGCACCCGGTCCCAGTCGGCCTCGTCGGTGTCGACGACGTTGCCGGCGATCGAGACGCCGATGTTGTTCACCAGGATGTCCAGCGTCCCGAAGGCGTCGACGGCGGCGGCGACCATGGCCGCGCAGTCCGCGGCCTTCGTCATGTCGCCGGCGAAGACGACGGCCTGGCCGCCCTCGCCCTCGATGATCTCCCGGGTCTCCTCGGCCCGCGCGCCGTCGACGTCGGCCAGCAGGACCCGGGCGCCCTCGCGGGCCAGGACGATGGCGCAGGCCCGACCGGTGGCCATCCCGGGCCCTGGCGTCGAACCGGCACCGGTGACGATCGCGACCTTGCCCTCGACCCTGCCTCGACCCTGCCTCGACCCTGCCTCGACGCTCGCTCATCGCGCTCCTCGCACCCGACTCGGCCGGACCTGGGCGACGGTAGCCCGCGAACCACGAGCTGGCAAGTGAGCGCTTACTAAGACGCGGAACCTCCGCTGAGGGCCTCGGATCGGCGGCTCTTCGGCGCCTACCGGCGCGGCGTCACCCCCGGTAGGCGCATACTGGAGCCAATGACCAAGTCAGCGGTACCCAAGCGCCGTCTGCCCACCAGTCCCTTCAAGGATCCGGTCATTCCGCCGTGCGATCGCTTCGCCATCGGTGACCGCGTCATCCACGACACGTACGGTCTCGGCCAGGTCATCGGGGTCGAGCAGGACATCGCCGTACTGGTCGATTTCGGGTCGCAGCAGGAACGCATCCCGAGCCCGTTCAGCAAGATGTCGCATCTCTGACGGCACCGAGCGCCGGATCCGCGGCGGAGCCTGGCTCCGCCGCCGGTGTGCCGCGCCGTCGATCCAGGCGACATCCCACCCCAGAAGCGAGACCTCTCATCGCCACATCGCCTAACCCCCTGTTCTCCGCGTCGGAACCGGCGCGCTCCTCGCCCAGGCGGGAGGCGCCGCGTCCGTCGGTCGACCTCTTCCAGGCGCCCGACTTCGGGCCCCCTGACCCCGAGGGCAGCGACGCCGCGGCCGCGGAGACCGAGCCCACCAGCTTCCGCCGGCCCGCCGCGGACAGCCCGGCCCGGCCAGCCCCCGTTCGCCGTCGCCCACGGCCCCGCCGCGCCTAGGAAGCGATCGCGTCGTGCGCGGCCGTCCGGCCGCCGCGACCGCCTGCCGCCGGTCGCCTGCCGTCGGCCCACGACCCGTCGCCGCGGCGCGACACCCGCGCGGTCACCCCAGCGCCCGGCCTGACCGCCCGCAGCCCGGCCTGACCGCCCGCACACCTACCGCCGGCTAGCGCCGGGTCCGGCGAGGTCCGACCGCTGGCTTGATCGCCGTTTCGGCCCTCAGATGGTCACAAAAACGCCGCGGTTACAGCCACGCGGGGGCCAAAACAGAGATCCTGTCGCGCGCCTGAGCTACGCGACGGCGCGGACGACCAGCACGTCGAGCGTTCGCGGGCCGTGCACTCCCTCGACTCGGTTCAGCTCGATGTCGCTGGTGGCGCTGGGACCGCTGATCCAGGTGAGCGGCCGGGCCGGCCCGGCCACGGCGAGCAGCGCCACGGCGTCCGGGACCGTCGCGACGATCTGGTCGGCCCGCACCACGACGAGGTGGTAGTCCGGGATCAGCGTCAACGCGCGCCGGCCCTGCCCTGCCCCGGCGTCCAGGACGATGGTGCCGGTCTCGGCGACCGCGACCGCACAGGTCGTCAGGGTGCCGTCGGCGGCATCGAGGTCGGTGACGGACAGCGGCGGCGTGTCGGTGAGAACCGTCGCGCGCAGCTCGGCGGTCCAGCCGGCCGGGAGGCCGTCCGGCACGGCCAGCCGGCCGACGCGGTTCTCGTCGAGCCGCGCGGCGATCCCCTCGGGCAGCTCGTCGGGCGCCACGAAGGTCACCGTCGCGTGGTAGTCGACCACCCGCCGCGCGAACAGGTCGAGGTCGCCGGTCGAGTCGGCCCGGCCCGGCCGGTAGCCGCGCGGGATCGGCTCGGCCGGGGTGTCGTCGGACAGCGCCGACCGGATGCGAGCCAGCACCTCGTCTCGGGCAGACGTCACGGGTTCTCCCGTTCGTTTCGACTTCTTTTGACGGCCGCCGTCGCGGCCACCCGAGAGCCGCTCGGGCGGGCCCCCGCGCTCATGGGGTCGTGTTCCCCTCGCGGGCCCACCAGTCCCGGAACGTCTCCGCTGGGGGCTGGGGGACGTCGCGGGCGCCGGCCCAGGCCGACAGCGGTGGCGGCAGCGCGCGGCGGCCGCGCAGCAGGCGGCCGAGGCGGCCGGCGCGCAGCGCCCGGGTCCAGCGAGCCGGGTCGCTCATCATCCAAGCGGCGGCGGTCATCGCCGCGCGTTCCGCCGACGGGAGCCGGTGGGCCTCCCGCTTGGCGTCGACGGCCCGGGCCCGCAGGTGGACCAGCATCGACGGGATGTCGATCGCGACCGGGCACGCGTCGAGGCAGGCGCCGCACAACGTCGACGCGTAGGGCAGGCTCGCGTTGATCCCGCCGGACTCGCCGCCACCGCCCAGGCCGGTGAGCTGCGGCGACAGCACAGCGCCGATCGGCCCCGGGTACACCGACCCGTAGGCGTGGCCGCCGGCCCGCTCGTAGACCGGGCAGACGTTCAGGCACGCCGAGCAGCGGATGCAGCGCAGCGCCGCCCGGCCCCGCGGGTCGGCCAGCGTGGCCGTCCGGCCGTTGTCGAGCAGCACGAGGTGGAACTGCTGCCCCTCGGTCGCCCCGGTCCACATCGACGTGTACGGGTTCATCCGCTCGCCGGTCGAGGAGCGGGGCAGCAGCTGGAGGAAGACCTCCAGGTCACGCCAGGTCGGGACGACCTTCTCGATGCCCATGACGGTGATGAGCGTGCGCGGGACGGTCAGGCACATCCGGCCGTTGCCCTCGGACTCGACGACCGCGAGGGTTCCGGTCTCGGCGACGGCGAAGTTCGCGCCGCTGACTGCGACGCTCGCCGTGAGCAGCTTGTGCCGCAGGTGCGCGCGGGCCGCCGCCGCCAGCGCCGCCGGGTCGTCGGTCAGCGCCCGGTCGACGCCCGGCATGTCGCGCAGGAAGATCTCGCGGATCTCGGCCCGGTTGCGGTGGATCGCCGGCACCAGGATGTGGCTGGGCCGGTCGTCGCTGAGCTGGACGATCAGCTCGGCGAGGTCGGTCTCGATCGCGGCGATCCCGGCCGCGGCCAGCGCCTCGTTCAGGCCGATTTCCTGCGTCGCCATCGACTTGACCTTGACGACCTCGTCGACGCCGGTGGCCACGACCAGCTCGGTGACGATGCGGTTCGCCTCGACGGCGTCGCGGGCCCAGTGCACCTGCCCGCCGGCCGCGGTGACCCGCTCCTCCAGCTGCAGCAGATAGCGGTCCAGGTGGGCGAGCACGTCGTCCTTGATCGCGGCACCGGCGGCGCGCAGCTCGGCCCAGTCGGGCAGCTCGGCGACCACCGACGCCCGTTTGGCCCGGATCGTCGAGGTGGCGTTGCCGAGGTTGCGCCGCAGCTGGGTGTCCGCGACCGCCGTCCGCGCCGCCGCCGGAAAGGTCTGGGTGCCCGTGAGGTGCCCGACGCCGGCCGGCGCGGTCGGCAGCCCGAGAAACGTCATGACCGGGCTCCCGTCGTGGCCGCCGCTGTGCCCGCCGTCGTGGCCGGCGCGTCCTGCTCGGTCGAGGCGAGGATCTCCGCGAGGTGCAGGGTCCGGACGCCGCTGCGCAGCCGGGACAGGCCGCCGCCGATGTGCATCAGGCAGGACGCGTCGCCGGCCGTGGCGACCTCCGCCCGGGTCGTCAGGATGCCGGCCATCTTGTCGGCGAGCATCGCCGTCGAGACGTCCGGGTTCTTCAGCGCGAACGTCCCGCCGAAGCCGCAGCACTGCTCGGCCGCCGGCAGCTCGACCAGGTCGAGGCCGCGCACCGCCCGCAGCAGCCGCAGCGGCCGGTCGCCGACGCCGAGCAGGCGCAACGAGTGGCACGTCGGGTGGTAGGTGACCCGGTGCGGGAACGACGCGCCGACGTCGGTCACCCCGAGCACGTCGACCAGCAGCTCCGACAGCTCGTACGTATGTTCCGCGACCCGCTCGGCCCGCTCGGCGAGCGCCTCGTCGCCGAACTGGCGGGCGACGTCGGCGTGCTGGTGGCGGATCGCGCCGGTGCACGAACCACTCGGCACCACGACCGCGTCGTACCCGGCGAAGGTGTCGACATGGTTGCGCACCAGCGGCAGCGCCTCGCGGGGGTAGCCGGTGTTGACGTGCATCTGCCCGCAGCAGGTCTGCGACGACGGCACCTCGACGTCATGGCCCAGGCGGCGCAGCAGCCGCACGGTGGCCTGGCCGACCTGGGGATACAGCCCGTCGACCAGGCAGCTCACGAACAGCGCTATCTTCACGGGCCCTCCCGCGTCAGCGACAACGATTCGGCGCCCGGCCGGTTCAGGGATCCGGCGCCCGGCCGGGTCAGGGCTGGGTGGATTCTCGTACGACCAGGTCCGGTTCGAAGACGACCTGGCGGTGGCGGTGGGTGCGGTGCGCCGACACCTCGTCGATGAGCAGCTCGGCCGCGGTCTGGCCCAGCTGGGCCCGCGGCTGCGCCACCGAGGTCAGCGGGACGGCGGCGGCCGCGGCGAAGTCGATGTTGTCGTAGCCGACGATGGCGAGATCCTCGGGGACCTTGAGGCGCCGGCGGGTCATCTCCTGCAGCACGCCCAGGGCGATCAGGTCGTTGGCGCAGAACACCGCGGTCGGCCGGGCGCCCGCCGGGAGCTCCGCGACCCGCGCGCCCGCCTGCCGGCCGGCGTCGACGTTGAGCGCGGCGGTCTCGACCAGCGTCAGTGTCTCGCCGACCAGGCCCGCCTTCGTCACCGCGAGGCGCGCCCCGGCGAGCCGGTCGGCCACCTGCCGGATGGTGAGCGGGCCGCCGATGAAGGCGATCCGGCGGTGCCCAAGCCCCAGCAGGTGCGCGGCGGCCAGCTCCCCGCCGACCAGGTCGTTGACGGAGACCGAGCACTGGCCGCCGTGGGAGGCGCGGTCGACGAGCACGACGGGCGTGCCGTGCTGGCGGATCTCCTCGATGCGGCCGCGGTCCTCCGAGACCGGCGTGATCATGATCCCGTAGGCGCGCTGCTCCTGGAGCAGGCTCAGGTAGCGTTCCTCGCGGCGTGGGTCGTCGCCGGAGTCGCAGAGGATCACGGACAGGCCCTCGCCCGCCGCGGCGGCCTCGACGCCGGCGGCGAGGTCCGTGAAGAAGGGGTTGCGTACGTCCAGCACGATCAGCCCGATCGTCCGGCTCCGGCCGGCCCGCAGCTGGCGGGCCGCCTCGTTGCGGACGAACCCGAGCTCCTCGATGGCGGCGAGCACGCGGTCGCGGGTCGCCGGGGAGACCCGGTCCGGGCGGTTGAGGACGTTCGAGACGGTCCCGACGGACACCCCGGCGCGCCGGGCGACATCGACGACGCTGACCGAGTCGGCCATGTCCCTCCCTCCGCGAAGACCGATTTGAACCGTATCAACCGCTAGCGTCCGGTTGTCGCCGTCGGAAGCGTGTGACCGACCGCGACGTTACGCCACCGAGCTGGGCCAACGCTCCCAGATCTCGGTAGTTGTGCCACGGGCGGCATGTCGTAACGATCCGGCAACTTGCCCCTTGACCCTGTTGCGGCCGTCCGGTTAGCTTCTGGGCACTCCGAACGTGAAAGGTTTCACTGAGTCGACGAGGAGGGGCCAGCCGTCGATGTCCGATCGATTGGGAAAGACCGCGGGGGACCCGGCGACGACCCCGGCCCTGTCACATGAGGGGGCGACCCCGGCCCTCGTACTGCAGGGGGCGACCAAGCACTTCGGCCCAGTGAAGGCCCTGGTCAACGGCTCGATCACGCTTTACCCGGGCGAGGCGCACGCGCTGCTCGGCGAGAACGGTGCCGGCAAGTCGACCCTCATCAAGATCCTCGCCGGCGTGCACCAGGCGGACGGCGGAACCCTCGTCGTCGGCGGAGAACCCGTCACCTTCAACGGCCCGAACGCCTCCCGGGCGGCCGGCATCTCGATCATCTACCAGGAGCCGACGCTCTTCCCCGACCTGTCGGTCGCCGAGAACATCTTCATGGGCCGCCAGCAGCTCGGCCGGGGCCGCGTGATCGACCGGGGCGCCATGAACCGGGCAGCGGCCGAGGTCTTCGCCCGCCTGGGTGTCCGCCTCGACCCGCAGCGCCTCGCTCGCGGGCTGTCCGTCGCAGACCAGCAGATCGTCGAGATCGCCAAGGCGCTGTCGCGCAACGCCACCGTCCTGGTGATGGACGAGCCGACCGCCGCGCTGACGAACGTCGAGGTCGAGCGGCTGTTCGAGGTCATGCGCACGCTGCGTTCGCAGGGCGCGGCGGTGCTGTTCGTCTCGCACCGCCTCCAGGAGGTCTTCGCGAGCTGCCAACGCGTCACCGTGATGCGGGACGGCGCGTTCGTGCGGACGGACCCGATCGAGGACCTGACCGTCGACGACATCATCCGCTCGATGGTCGGCCGCGACCTCGACAGCCTCTTCCCGAAGTCCGACACGACCCCGGGCGACGTCGTGCTGGAGGTCGAGCACCTCAGCAGCGTCGGGGTGTTCGACGACATCTTCCTGACGGTGCGCCGCGGTGAGATTGTCGCGCTGGCGGGCCTGGTCGGGGCCGGCCGCAGCGAGGTCGCCCGGGCAATCTTCGGGATCGACCGGCGCACCGGCGGAACCGTGCGCGTCGACGGCCGCGCGTTACCGAACGGCTCACCGCAGGCCGCGATGGCCGCCGGCGTCGCGCTGGTGCCGGAGGACCGCCGCCAGCAGGGCCTCGTGATGGAGCTCGGCATCGACCACAACGTCGCCCTCGCCTCACTCGCGGGGCTGCGCCGGTTCGGGCTGGTGCGGCGCTCGGACGAACGGGCGCTGGCGCGTACCTGGGGCGAGCGGCTGCGGCTGAAGTCCGGCGACCTGCGCGACCCCGTGTCGACGCTGTCCGGCGGCAACCAGCAGAAGGTCGTGCTGGGCAAGTGGCTGGCCCGGGAGCCCAGGCTGCTGATCATTGACGAGCCGACCCGGGGCATCGACGTCGGGACGAAGGCCGAGGTGCACCGCATCCTCGACGAGCTGGTCGCGGGCGGGATGGCCGTGCTGATGATCTCCTCCGACCTGCCCGAGGTGCTCGGGATGGCCGACCGGGTGCTGGTCCTGCACGAGGGCCGGCTGACCGCAGAGCTGAGCCGGGCCGAGGCTGACGAGGCGTCGGTCATGCGCGCGGCCACCGGCACGGTCGCCACCGCCGGAGCGGGAGCCGCGGCATGACCACGCTGACCGCGCCCGAGACTTCCGCGCCGACCCCGCCCAGGCCCACCTTCGCCCGGGGCTCGTCGCTGCTGCGGGCCCGTGAGCTGGGCATCGCGCTGGTGATCGTGCTGGTGTTCGTCGGGACCACGATCAAGAACCACCATTTCGCCAGCGGCAACAGCGTCCAGCAGCTGCTGACCGGCGCCGCCCTGATCGCCCTGCTGGGCGTCGGCGAGACCTTGGTGATCATCACCCGGAACGTCGACCTGTCGGTCGGCTCCGTCGTCGGCCTCTCGGCGTACATCGTCGGGTCGGTCTTCAAGCACCATCCGGGGTTCCCGGTGGTGCTGGGGTTCGTGCTCGGCATCGCCGTCGGAGCGCTGGTCGGCGCCGTGAACGGCCTGGTCACGACGACGACGCGGGTACCGAGCCTGGTGGTCACGCTGGCGATGCTCTACATCGTCCGCGGCGTCGACGGCGTGATCGTCAACGGCAAGACCATCAACCCGGCCGCGATCCCGAAGGCGTACCAGAAGGTCGGGTACGAGTCCGTCCTCGGCGTTCCGTGGCTGGCGATCATCGTGATCGTCGTCGTGGCGGTCGCCGGTTACCTGATGCGGTCGTTCCGGTCGAGCCGGGACCTTTACGCGATCGGCTCCAACCCGGAGGCGGCGGCGCTCGCGGGCATTCCGGCCGGGAAGCGGGTCTTCACGGCGTTCCTGGTCAGCGGCGGTCTCGCGGGCCTCGGCGGTGCGCTCTTCCTGGCCCAGCACGCCCAGATCGACGTGACGGGTGGTAACGGCTACGAGCTGACCGTCGTCGCCGCGGTCGTCGTCGGCGGGGTCGCCATCTTCGGCGGCAGCGGGACGGTCGTCGGCGCGGCGCTCGGGGCGCTGCTGCTCAACACCATCAACCAGGCGCTGGTCGCCACGAAGGTCTCGCCGTTCTGGAACCAGGCGATCGCCGGCGCCCTGCTGCTGGCCGCGATCGCCTTCGACCGCTGGCTGAGCCTGCGGGTCGCGCGAAGCCTGCGCTCGGCCGAGGGAGCTCGACGTGACGTCTGATACCGCCATCCGGCCCGAGGCCGCGCCGACGCGGCCGGCCGGCGAGTCCGGCTCCCGCCCGCTGTGGCGCGAGGCGCTGCGGTGGGAAAGCGCGCTGGTCGTCCTGCTGATCGGCGTCTTCGCGATGGGGACGGCGCACTCGTCGAGCTTCCTGAACGGCTCGAACTTCTTCTTCATCGGGACGAACGAGGGCGAGGTCGCCATCATGGCGCTCCCGCTCCTGCTCATCATCATGACCGGCAACATCGACCTGTCGGTCGCGTCGATGCTGGGCCTCGCCGGCACGGTCACCGGTGACCTGTTCCACGCCGGTCTCTCGATCTGGCTCGCGATGGCGATCGCGCTGCTGGTGGGCGCGCTCGGCGGGGCCCTGAACGGCTTCCTCATCGCGGTCGTCGGGCTGCCGTCGATCGCGGTGACGATCGGGACGCTGACCCTGTTCCGCGGCATCGCCGAGATCGTCCTGGCGCCCAGGATCATCACCGGGTTCCCGATCTCGCTGACGAAGATAGGCGTCGTCCCGATCCCAGGCACCGAGATCTCCTACTCGGCGGCGATCTTCCTGGCGCTCGCGATCCTCACGGGCGTTGTGCTGCACGCGACGCCGCTGGGCCGGCGCATCGTCGCGATCGGCACCCAGCCCGAGGCGGCCCGGTTCTCCGGCGTCCGGGTCAACCAGATCACCTTCGGCCTCTACGTCCTGTCCGGGCTGGTGTGTGCCCTCGCCGGCATCCTGTTCACGCTGAAGAACTCCTCGGCCAGCTACGACGCCGGCACCGGGCTCGAGCTGGACGTCGTCGCCGTCGTCCTGTTCGGCGGAGTGTCGATCTTCGGCGGCAAGGGCACCGTGCTCGGGGTCGTGCTGTCGGCCGTCACCTTCGGCGCCCTGCTGCAGGCCCTCACCCAGATGGGGGTCCAGCCCGAGGTCCAGAAGATCGTCGTCGGCCTCCTGCTGCTGGCCAGCGTCGTCGTGCCGAACCTGTCCCGGATCGCCGGCCGGATCACCCACCGCACAAGACCCCGGGCGTAGGCCACCCGGCTCCCCAGTCCTTCCTTCTTCCTCCTTCCTCACGGCGCGGGCCTGCGCCGGTAGCTCATCACTGAAAGGGACGTCCACCATGCTCAAAATCTCGTCGGCACGAAGGAGAACGACCGTCGCCATCACGGTGGCGACGCTCGGAACGGTGTTAGCGGCCTGTGGGTCGTCCTCGGGCGGTACCGCTGCCACCTCGAACGGCTCGTCGGCCGGCGGGATCAAGAAGGGCCTCACGGTCTACTTCATCCCGAAGGACACCCAGAACCCGTACGAGGTGCTCGCCGACCAGGGCGGCCAGAAGGCGCTGTCCGAGCTCGGCGGGAAGGTCGTCGTCAGCAGCGGCACCTCCGACACCGCGGCCGCGCAGATCCCGTCGATCCAGGCGGCGATCCAGGCGCACGCCGACGCGATCGTCATCGCCGGCAACGACCCGTCCGCGCTGTGCCCGTCGCTGAACCAGGCGGCGGCCGCCAAGATCAAGATTATCGCGTTCGACTCGGACATCAGCTGCGGCAGCAGCCCGGCGCACCTGTTCATCAACCAGGCGGACACCCAGACCATCGGCACGTCCGAGGTCGACCTGCTCGCCAAGGAGATCAACAGCACCGGCCAGATCGCGATCCTCTCGGCCGCCGCCAGCGCGACGAACCAGAACGCGTGGATCGGCTACATGAAGCAGCAGCTCGCCAAGTACCCGAACATGAAGCTGGTCTCCACGGTCTACGGCAACGACGACCCGGCGACCTCGCTGACGGTGCTGCAGGGCCTGCTCTCGGCCTACCCGGACCTCAAGGGCATCATCTCGCCGACCACGGTCGGCATCTCGACCGCGGCGCAGTACCTCTCGACCCACAAGGACGTGGCGTCCAAGGTCACCCTGACCGGTCTCGGGCTGCCGTCGGAGATGCGCTCCTACGTCAAGGACGGCACGGTCAAGCAGTTCGAGCTGTGGAACCCGTCGAACCTCGGCTACCTGGCCGGCTACGCCGCCGCCTCGCTCGCCTCGGGCACGGCGACGCTCGACGCGGGATCGTCCTTCACGGCCGGCACGCTCGGCTCGTACAAGGTGCTCGCCGGCAGCGGGAGCAACGGCCCGTCGGTCGTGCTCGGCCCGCCCACGGTGTTCGACTCGACCAACATCGACCAGTTCAAGTTCTGAGCCCGGTCGAATTCTGATCGCGGCTGATTCTGAGTGTGGCCGGATTCTGAGTGTGGCCCGGTCCTGAACACGGCCGGTCGCGATCGCGGAAATCCCGCCTGACCTCCGGTGGGTGCCTGTCCCGGGAAGACGGGCACCCACCGGACCATCCAGCGGGCGGCGGCCGAACCTTTTCCCCTTGCCGCCTCGGCCCGGGAATGGTTGCCGCGTCGGACCGGGACTGGCCCGAACAGGGAGAGGCGTAAATGAAGCAGGTCCAGCCGTGAACCGGTACTGCTTTCTGCTGACCGTCCGCCCGGAACTGCTCGATGAGTACCGGGCGTGGCACGCGGCCGTCTGGCCGGAGATGCTGCGCGCGCTCGCCGACGCCGGCTGGGGCAACTACTCCCTGTTCGCCCGTCCGGATGGCCTGGTCGTCGGCTACGTCGAGGCCGAGGACCTGGCGACCGCGCAGGCCGCGATGGCCGCCACCGCCGTCAACGCCCGGTGGCAGGCCGAGATGGGCCGGTTCTTCGTCGGGCTGGACGGTCAGCGCCCGGACGAGGGCTTCGAGCTCCTCGACGAGATCTTCAACCTGAACGACCAGCTCACGGCCACAAGCCCACCGCGCTAAGGCGCATCCCATGGATCCCCGCAGGCCAGCCGCACACCACCTCCCCGGTGCACACCACCACCTCGGTGCCTGTGATCGCCGTTTCGGCCCTCGCGTGGCTGTGATCGGACCTCGGACGCGACCACCAGAGGGCCAAAACGCCGATCAAGGCCCGGAGGTGGTGGCCGCCGCGACGGCGAGATCCGGATCGACAGGGAACGGCCACCCGGCCTCAGCGGAACGGAGACTTCGATGACGACAGCGGGCGCGTTCCTCACGTCGACGCCCGAGCTGGACCGGGTTCGGGGCCGGCGTCCTCTGGTCGGCCTCGTCGCGGGCGGCCTGGGGGCCTACTGGCCGCAGTTCCCGGACCTGCTGCCGACACTGCGCCGGTCCGCCGAGCGGGTCGGGGCGCGGATGCGCGGGATGGACTGCGAGGTCGTCGACGTCGGCTTCATCTCCGACGCCACCGATGGCGCGCGCGCCGCCGAGCAGCTGCGCGCCGCCGGCTGCGACCTGATCGTCGGCTTCCTCACCACCTACATGACGGCCTCGATGCTGGTGCCGATCGCGCAGCGGGCCGGCGCCCCGGTGCTGCTGATCAACCTGCAGCCGACGGCGAAGATGGACCACGCCACCTTCGACACCGGCCAGTGGCTGGCCTACTGCGGCGCCTGCCCGCTGCCCGAGATGGCGAACGCCTTCGCCCGCGCCGGGGTCCCGTTCCGCTCGGTCTCCGGCTACCTGGACGACGAGCGGGCCTGGGCGAAGATCGGCCGCTGGGTCGAGGCCGCGGGCGTGCGCGGGGCGCTGCGGCACGGGCGCCACGGGCTGATGGGCCACCTCTACCCGGGGATGCTCGACGTCTCCACCGACCTGGCGCTGCTGTCCGGCAAGCTCGGCGGCCACATCGAGGTCCTGGAGTTCGACGACCTGCGGGTCAGGGTCGCGGGCGTGACGGACGCCGAGGTCGGCGAACGGATGGCGCTGGCCCGGGAGATCTTCGAGATCGACCAGAGCGTGGTCGACGACGACTTCCAGTGGGCCGCCCGCGTCTCCGTCGGGCTCGACCGGCTCGTCGAGGACTTCGAGCTCGACAGCCTGGCCTACTACCACCGGGGCCTCGACGGCGAGCAGCACGAGCGGCTCGGCGCCGGGATGATCCTCGGGGCGTCGCTGCTGACCGCCCGGGGCGTCCCCGCGACCGGCGAGTACGAGCTGCGAACCTCGATCGCGATGCTCGTCGCCGACCGGCTCGGCGGCGGCGGTTCGTTCACCGAGCTGCAGGCGCTCGACTTCGAGGCCGGCGTGGTCGAGATGGGCCACGACGGCCCGGCCCACCTGGCGGTCAGCGAGAGCCGGCCCGTGCTGCGCGGTCTGGGCACCTACCACGGCAAGCGCGGCTGGGGCGTCTCGGTCGAGTTCGACGTCCGGCACGGCCCGGTCACCCTGCTCGGCCTGGCCCAGCTGCCGGGCGGCGAGCTGCGGTTCGTCATCTCCGAGGGCCGGACCGTGCCCGGCCCGCTGCTCCAGATCGGCAACACGACGTCCCGAGTCGACTTCGGCCAGGACCCGGGGGAGTGGACCGACGCCTGGAGCGCGACCGGGATCTCGCACCACTGGGCGCTGTGCGTCGGGCATCTCGGCGCCCGGCTGCGGGCGGCCGCGGACCTGCTCGGGATCGGCGTCGTGGAGGTGGGACCGGGCTAGACCAGCACAGCCCCACCCTGCCAGGTCCGCGTCACACGTCACTTCACAGTTTGGAGAGCAGGTCCGCAATGGTCGATCGACAGGCCGTCACGACGGCCCTGGCGCAGCAGCGGATCGAGCTGCCGTCCTGGGCTTTCGGCAACTCGGGGACCCGGTTCAAGGTCTTCGCCCAGCAGGGCGTCCCGCGCGACCCGTTCGAGAAGGTCGCCGACGCCGGCCGGGTGCACGCCTTCACCGGCGTCGCGCCGAGCATCGCCCTGCACATCCCGTGGGACTCCGTCGACGACTGGACCAAGCTCGGCCAGGCCGCCACCGACGCGGGCATCCGGCTCGGGACCGTCAACGCGAACGTCTTCCAGGACGACGACTACAAGCTCGGCAGCGTCACCAACCCGGACCCCCGGGTGCGCCGCAAGGCCCTCGACCACCTGCTGGCCTGCGTCGACGTGATGGACCAGACCGGCTCGCGCGACCTGAAGCTCTGGTTCTCCGACGGCACCAACTACCCCGGCCAGGACGACATCCGGGCCCGGCAGGACCGGCTCGCCGAGGCGCTCGCCGCCGTCTACGCCCGGCTCGGCGCCGAGCAGCGGCTGATCCTGGAGTACAAGCTGTTCGAGCCGGCCTTCTACACGATGGACGTGCCGGACTGGGGCACCGCCTACGCGCACTGCCTCACCCTCGGTGAGCGGGCCAAGGTCTGCGTCGACACCGGCCACCACGCGCCGGGCACGAACATCGAGTTCATCGTCGCCGTGCTGCAGCGGGCCGGGAAGCTCGGGGCGTTCGACTTCAACTCGCGCTTCTACGCCGACGACGACCTCATCGTCGGCGCGGCCGACCCGTTCCAGCTGTTCCGCATCCTGTTCGAGGTGACCGCCGTCGGCGGCCTGGCCGAAAGCTCGGAGATCACCTTCATGCTCGACCAGTGCCACAACATCGAGCCCAAGATCCCCGGGCAGATCCGCTCGGTGATGAACGTCCAGGAGGCGACGGCGAAGGCCCTGCTGGTCGACGTCGACGCGCTGGCCGCCGCGCAGCGCGCCGGTGACATCCTCGGCGCGAACGCCGTCCTGATGGACGCGTACAACACCGACGTCCGGCCGCTGCTCGCCGAGCTGCGGCAGTCACAAGGACTCGATCCCGATCCGATGGGCGCCTACACCCGCTCCGGCTACGCCGAGCGGATCGTCGCCGACCGGACCGGCGGCCAGCAGGCCGGGTGGGGCGCATGAACTCCGAGACTCCAGCCGCCGCGACTCCAGCCGCCAACACGCCAGCCGAGCTGGTCGAGCGCTCGCACCGGCTCGGCTCCGACCCCCGCAACACCAACTACGCCGGCGGCAACACCTCCGCCAAGGGCGCGCTGACCGACCCGGTGACCGACCAGCCGATCGACGTGCTGTGGGTCAAGGGCTCCGGCGGCGACCTCGGCACCCTCACCGAGGCCGGCCTCGCCGTGCTGCGCCTCGACCGGCTGCGGGCCCTGCCCGGCGTCTACCGGGGCGTCGAGCACGAGGACGAGATGGTGGCCGCGTTCGATTTCTGCCGCCACGGCCTCGGCGGAGCCGCGCCGTCGATCGACACCGCCATGCACGGCCTGGTCGAGGCCAGCCACGTCGACCACCTGCACCCGGACTCCGGGATCGCGCTGGCGACCGCGGCCGACGGTGAGGCACTGACGAAGGAGTGCTTCGGCAACCGCGTCGTCTGGGTGCCGTGGCGGCGGCCCGGCTTCCAGCTCGGGCTGGACATCGCCGCGGTCAAGGAGACCTACCCGCAGGCGATCGGCTGCATCCTCGGCGGCCACGGGATCACCGCCTGGGGCGACACCAGTGAGTCCTGCGAGGCGCATTCCCTGGAGATCATCCGGACCGCCGAGGCGTTCCTGGCCGAACGCGGCAAGGCCGAGCCGTTCGGTCCGCCGCTGCCCGCCTTCGCGCCGCTGCCGGCTGGCGAGCGCCGCGCCCGCGCCGCCGCGCTCGCCCCGCTGGTGCGCGGCCTGGCGTCGACGGACAACCCGCAGGTCGGCCACTTCACCGACGCGGACGTCGTCCTGGACTTCCTCGCCGGGGCCGAGCACCCACGCCTCGCCGCGCTGGGGACGTCCTGCCCCGACCACTTCCTGCGCACCAAGGTCCGCCCGCTGGTCCTGGACCTGCCACCGACCGCGCCGCTGGACGAGGTCACCGCCCGGCTGCGCGAGCTCCACACCGCCTACCGGGACGAGTACCGGGCCTACTACGAGCGCCACGCGACCCCGGACTCGCCGGCGCTGCGCGGCGCCGACCCGGCGATCGTCCTGGTCCCCGGCGTCGGCATGTTCAGCTTCGGCCGCGACAAGCAGACCGCCCGCGTCGCCGGCGAGTTCTACGTCAACGCCATCAACGTGATGCGCGGCGCGGAGGCCGTCTCGACGTACGCCCCGATCGACGAGGCGGAGAAGTTCCGCATCGAGTACTGGGCGCTGGAGGAGGCGAAGCTGCGCCGGATGCCGGCGCCGAAGCCGCTGGCCACCCGGGTCGCCCTGGTCACCGGCGCCGCGAGCGGCATCGGGCGCGCGATCGCGCTGCGGCTCGCGGCCGAGGGCGCCTGCGTCGTCGTCGCAGACCTGGACCTCGACAAGGCGGCCGCCGTCGCCGCTGAGCTCGGCGGCCCCGACCGGGCCGTCGGGGTCAGCGCGGACGTCTCGGTGCCCGGCGCGGTCGCGGCCGCGTTCGCCGAGGCCGCGCTGGCGTTCGGCGGCGTCGACCTCGTCGTCAACAACGCCGGCCTGTCGATCTCGAAGCCGCTGCTGGAGACGTCCGAACGCGACTGGGACCTGCAGCACGACGTCATGGCCAAGGGCAGCTTCCTCGTCGCCCGCGAGGCGGCCCGGCTGATGGTCGAGCAGGGCCTCGGCGGCGACCTCGTCTACATCGCCAGCAAGAACAGCGTCTTCGCCGGTCCCGACAACGTCGCCTACGGTTCGGCCAAGGCCGACCAGGCCCATCAGGTGCGGCTGCTCGCCGCCGAACTGGGCAAACACGGGATCCGAGTCAACGGGATCAACCCCGATGGCGTGGTCCGTGGCTCGGGCATCTTCGCCGGCGGCTGGGGCGCGAAGCGCGCCGCGGTGTACGGCGTCGACGAGTCCGAGCTGGGTGCCTTCTACGCCAAGCGCACGCTGCTGGGCCGCGAGGTGCTGCCCGAGCACGTCGCCGCGGCGGTCTTCGCCCTCGTCGGCGGCGACCTGACCCGCACGACGGGCGTCCACCTCCCGGTCGACTCGGGCGTGGCCGCGGCCTTCCTGCGATGAGCCGTGGCCTTCCAGGGATGAGCAGGGCCGCGCGATGAACGAGGCATCGCGATGAGGCAGGCGGCGATCGCGGCGGTCGACCTGGGCGCGTCCAGCGGCCGGGTCTCCGTCGCCCGGATCGGCCCGGCCGGCGCGGACCTGCGGGAGGTGCACCGCTTCCCCAACGCGCCGGTCCGTGCCGGCGGCCGGCTGCGCTGGGACGTGCTCGCGCTGTTCGCCGGCCTGGTCGAGGGCCTGCGCCGGGGGATCGGCCTGACCGCCGACCTCGACGGCGTCGGACTCGAAAGGGCCGGCCTCGACAGCGTCGGCGTGGACGGCTGGGCTGTCGACTACGGCCTGCTCGACGCGGACGGCGAGCTGCTCGGCAACCCGGTCAGCTACCGCGACGCCGGCACCTCGTCGGCGGTCGCCGCCGTACTGGGCGAGCTGAGCCCCGACGAGCTCTACGCCGCGACGGGCACCCAGCTGCAGCCGTTCAACACGCTGTTCCAGCTGCTGGCCCGGCGCGACACCGCGCAGAGCGCCGCCGCCCGCCACGCCCTGCTCATCCCGGACCTGATGACGTACTGGCTGACCGGCGAGCTGCGCACCGAGCTGACGAACGCGTCGACGACGCAGCTGCTCGACCCGCGCACGGCCGACTGGTCGACGGACCTGGCCGGCCGGCTCGGCGTCCCGGTGGACCTGTTCCCGCCGCTGGCGGCACCTGGGACGCCGCTCGGCCTCGTGCGTGCCGACCTCGGCCTGGCCCAGCGGCCCCAGGTCGTGCTCGCGCCGTCCCACGACACGGCCGCGGCGGTCGCCGGCATCCCGGCGGACGGAGACGACTTCGCCTTCGTCTGCACGGGGACCTGGGCGCTCGTCGGGGTGGAGCTGCCGAAGCCGGTGATCACACCGGCGAGCCGTGCGGCGAACTTCACCAACGAGCTCGGCGTCGACGGGACCACCCGCTTCCTGCGCAACGTCACCGGGTTCTGGCTGCTACAGGAGTGCGTGCGGCACTGGCGGGAGGCCGGCGACGACGTGGATCTGCCGGGCCTGGTCGCGGCGGCGGCTGACGTCCCCGGGCTTCGAGTGGTGATCGACGTCCAGGACCCGGAGTTCGCCCCGCCCGGGGACATGCCGGCCCGCGTTCGCGCGGCGGCGGCGCGGGTCAGCGGGGTCGCGCTCGACAGCCGGGCCGAGGTCGCGCGCTGCGTCCTCGACAGCCTGGCCCTGGCCGTCCGCCGCGCGGTGCGGACCGCGGCCGAACTGTCGGGCCGGCCGGTCCGGGTCCTGCACCTCGTCGGCGGCGGGGTCGCGAACACCCTGTTCTGCCAGCTCGTCGCGGACGCCTGCGAGCTGCCCGTCCTGGCCGGCCCGACCGAGGCCGCGTCCTGGGGGACCGTCCTGACGCAGGCTCGCGCGTTGGGCGCCGTCGAGGACTCCCTCGCCGCCAGCCGCACGCTGATCGCCCGCGCCGCCCCGCCGGTCCGCTACACCCCGACCCCCTCCCCGGCCTGGGACCGCGCCGACCACGAATGCCCGACAGCAGAGCACCCCTGATCGGTCGCCGTTTCCCCCAGAATGTTCGTGTCGACCGCGATCACGTGCGATCGCTGTAGCTAGCGGCCCGCAGATGCTCCCAGCCGACGGCGCGGAACCCGGGTCGTAGGCCGTTGCCCGCTACCGATGCGTCGGGGAGCTCGAACCGTGTGGCCGAGCGGCGCCGAGCGAGCACGGCTCGCAGGCCCTCCTCGAGGAGAGCCCGCAGCGTTGTGCCCTCGGCCCGGGCGACGTCGTGCGCCTCGCGCAGGAGCGCGTCGGGCAGGTCAACGGCCGTCTTCCTATGGCTGACCACATTTCACCTCCCGTACTGATCGTCAAAAGTCATGCGTCGGCTGACGGACCCAGCAGTATCCAGGTCAACATTACGTGCAGCGGTCGAGGTGTCGACTAGTACCGAACCTGGCAGGGTTTGTCGGTCGTGGCGCGGGTTTGATCACGGCGTCGGCCCTATGTGCCGGTCCGGGCGTGCCCAGGTCGCCGGCAGCAGCCAGGCAGTTCATGATCGGGGGGATTTGGGGTAGCCAGGGCTACCCCAAATCGACCCGATCATGAACTGGTCGCGTCGGCGCTGACGATCATGCCAACGGGCTGGCGCCGGCGGGCTTGTGGGAGGGGTCGATTCAGGCCTGCGATGGCCTTGGTGGCGCCGTGGGTTGTCGGTGGGCGGTCCTAGGATTGCTGTGGGTGGCGGCAACTCGTCGAGGAGTCTGATGTCGGAGTTCAGCGGGTTTCCCGCCGAGGCGCTGGTCTTCTTCGACGGGCTCGAGGCGGACAACAGCAAGGCCTACTGGACCGATCACCGGGAGGTCTACGAGGCTGCGGTCCGGGGTCCGATGCTCGCCCTGCTCGACGCCCTGGAGCCGGAGTTCGGCGAGCCGCACGTGTTTCGGCCCCACCGGGACGTGCGGTTCTCCAAGGACAAGTCTCCGTACAAGACGGCGATCGGCGCGCACTGCGATCGTGGCGGCTATGTCCAGGTCTCGGCGAACGGGCTGATGGCCGCCTCCGGCTACTGGCGAACCGCGCCCGACCAGGTCGAACGGCTGCGGGCGGCCATCGCCGACGACCTGCTCGGACCGGGGCTGGAAGCAGTCGTCGAACAGTTGCGTGGGGCCGGGTACGAGGTGTCGGGCACCGTGCTCAAGACCCGGCCGCGCGGCTACGACGCCGACCATCCGCGGATCGAGCTGCTCCGGCACAAGACGCTGACCGCTCATCGTGAGTTCGGCGAGCCGGCGTGGCTGGCCGAGCCAGAGTGTGTGGAGCAGGTGGCCACGGCGTGGCGGGACATGCGCCGCCTGACCGCCTGGCTGGACGATCACGTCGGCCCCAGCCGCCTCCCGGAGTCCCGCCGCCGCTGACGCTGGCCGGCACTGGATCAGCGGCCCACCTGGAGCGCTCGTCCCTCGTCCCTGGCCGGCGGCCCAGGCGACCCGGCGGCGCCCGGCGGGCGCCGGACCCGGTTCCACCACAGCGAGAGACCGACCGCCGCGGCGACGAGCAGCCCACCGATGCCGGCGAACCAGGCGGCGATGTCCTGGTGCTTGTGCGTCACGGTGATGTTCCGCGGCAGGGTGCCAAGCGCGTCCTGGAGCTGGCCCGCGTTCTGCGCCCGGTAGTACGTGCCGCCGGTGGTGGCCGCGACGTCGCGCAGCGCCTGTTCGTCGATGACCAGCGGGCTGCGGTCACCGAGCCGGCCACCCCCGCCGAACCCGCCGAAGCCACCGAACCCGCCGAGACCCCCGACCTGCGAGCTGCCGCAGACCATCGGCGCCGGCGTCGTCGTGCCGAACCCGATCGTGTAGACGCGCAGGCGGCGAGCGGCGGCCTGCTTCGCGGCGGTCTGCGGGTCCACGCCCTGGGTGTTGGCGCCGTCGGTGAGCACGACGATGACGTCGGCCGCGTACGGGCCCGTCCCGTTCCCGCTGACGGCCGAGCCGGTCGACGCGACCGACGGGTCGGCGTCCGCGATCGCGTCGATCGAGGTGAGGATGCCCTGCCCGATCGCGGTGCCGCGCGACGTCGTCAGGTTCTGCAGGGCGTCCAGCAGCTTCTGGCTGTCGGTCGTCGGCGGAACGAGCAGCCCCGCGATGCCGGAGAACGTGACCAGCCCGATCCGGGAGCCCGCCGGCTGGGCCTTGATGAAGGCCGTCGCGGCCTTCTCCGCGGCGGTGATCCGGTTGGGCGGCACGTCGGTGGAGCACATCGAACCGGACACGTCCAGGGCGAGCATGATCGTCGTCGAGTTGGACGTGATCGGCACGGTCGCCTGTGGGCGGGCCGCGCCGATGCTGAGCGCGACCAGCCCGAGCGCGAGCAGCGCCGCCGGGACGCGCCGGTACCACCGCAGCCGGCCCGGCAGGGCGCCCCGGACCAGCGCGATCGACGTGACCCGGACCGCCGCCCGCCGCCGCCGTCGCCGGGACCACCAGGCGAACGCCGCGAGCAGCGGCAGGGCGAGCAGCGTGCAGAGCGCCCACGGCCAGGTCAGGGACATCAGACGAGCCTTCCCGTGCGCATCACGGTGACCAGCCCGCCGGCCGCCAGCAGCAGGACCGCGAACATGATGAAGGCCCCGGCCAGCGGCAGGTCCTCGCGGTGCGTCGTCAGCCGCAGCTTGATCGTCGAGGCGATCCCGTCCAGCGTGGCCGCGCTCGACGCCGGGTGGTAGGAGCCGCCGGTCGTCTGGGCGATGGCCTTCAACGTGTCCTCGTCCAGCGCGGTGTGCAGCCGGTAGCCGCCGACGTCGACGGTCGCTCCGGCCGTGGTGCCGACGCCGATCGTCTCGACGTGCACGCCGGCGGCCTCGGCGGTGTCGGCCGCGGCCTCGGTCGCGCCGGTGCCCCCGCCGCCTGCACCACTGCCGCCGCCGGCCGCGCCTTCCGCGCCGCCGTCCTCGCCGTCGGAGAACAGCACGATGGTCGCCGAGCCCCAGTAGCCGATGTTCGGCACCGCGCCGTCCCGGCCCAGCGCGACGGTCTTCCCGGTGATCGCGGACAGCGAGGTCAGGATCGCGGCCGACAGCGAGGTGCCGCCCGAGACCTTCAGGCGCTCGATCGCCGCGTCGGCCGCCGCGTGGTCGGCGCTGGGCAGGTCGGTGGTGAGCGCACCGTTCTCGAAGGCGACGACCCCGACGTTGACGCTCGACGGCTGGGCGTCGACGAACGCGGTCGCGGCCTTCTGCGCCGCGCCCAGGCGGGTCGGCGCGACGTCGGTCGCGGCCATGCTGTTCGAGACGTCCACGGCGACGATCACCGTGCCCGCGGCGCGGGTGACGGGCACGCGGGCAGCGGGCTGCGCCCAGGCGAGCGCGAGAACCGCGATGCCCGCGAGGCTCAGCCAGGTCCCGAGCTGGGGCACGCGCCGGCCCAGCGCGGCATCGACGCCCGCCGCGGCGAGCGCCGCCTCGCGTCGCCGCGCCGCCGCCCGGGCCCCGACGGCCAGGGCGACCACGACGAGCAGGCCGAGGACCAGCAGCCAGGGGGACGCGAGCCTCATCCACGCCTCCAGCGGGTGCTCGCGACGACCTCGACCAGCGACTCGACCGGGTCGCGGCCTGTCTCGACCCGGTGCAGCGGTACGCCCGCGCGCCGCATGCCCGCGGCCAGGGCGGCCTCCCGCTCGTCGACCCCGGCCCGCAGCCGGGCCCGGAACAGCGGGTCGCTGGAGTCGACGATCAGCTGCTCCCCGGTCTCCGTGTCCTCGACGAGGACCAGGCCCGCCTCGGGCAGGTCGTCGTCGGCCGGGTCCACCACGCGCAGCGCCACGACGTCGTGCCGGTGCGCCAGCCGCAGCAGCGGCCGGTCCCACGCGCCGGCGCCGAGGAAGTCGGACACCACGATGATCAACGACCGTCGCCGGGCCAGCGACGCGACGGCGCCCAGCATCGCGGCGACGTCGGTCGTGCCGCCGGCCGGCGGTGCCTGCGCCGTGCGGTCGAGCTCGTGGCCGATCCGCAGCACATGACCGCGCCCGAGGCCCGGCGGCACGATCCGGGTCGTGGCGCCGTCGTAGAGCAGCGCGCCGACCCGGTTACCCCCGCGGCCGAACAGCCGCGCCAGGGTCAGCGCGAGCTCGGCCAGCACGTCGTGCTTGCCCTGGCCCGGCCGCCCGACCGTCATCGACGCGGACCGGTCGAGCACCAGCCACAGCGTCAGCTCACGGTCCTCGGTGAACTGACGGACCTGCGGCTCGTCCAGCCGGGCGGTCGCGTTCCAGTCGATGTGGCGGGCGTCGTCCTCCTCCAGGTAGCCGCGCAGACCGGCGAAGTCCAGGCCGGCGCCGCGGTAGGCCGTCCGGTAGCCGCCGAGCACCCGCCCGTCGAGGCGGCGGATGACCTTCCACTCGAGGCGCAGCAGCAGCCGGTCGGGCGCGGTCGTCACCGTGCCCGGTCCCTGGTCGCCGGGTCGCTGGTCGCCGGGGGCGTGCGGCTCGGCGGTGGCTGGCGCACGGCTCACCGGTCCCGCAGCGGGACCTCGGGCATCGGCACGGCCGCCAGCACGCTGCCGATGACCTTGTCGGGGTCGACGTCGTCGGCGAGCGCCTCGTACGACAGCACGATGCGGTGGCGCAGCACGTCGAACGCGAGCTCGCGCAGGTCGTGCGGCAGCGCGTACTCCCGGCCGCGCAGGAACGCCAGCGCCCGCGCGCCCAGCACCAGCGCGATGGTCGCGCGCGGGCTCGCGCCGTAGGTGACGTAACGGTCCAGCCTGGTCTGGCCGACCGACCCCGGCGCGCGGGTCGCGGCGACCAGGCGGACGGCGTAGTTGACGATCGCCGGGTCGACGTAGACCTGCGCCACCCGCTCGCGCATCCGCACGAGGTCCTCGGGGGTGATGACCGCCTGTGGCGGGGCCGGTGGCCGCAGCGCCCGGTCGACGATCGTGTGCTCTTCGGGCGGGGTCGGGTAGTGGACGACGACCTTCATCATGAAACGGTCGACCTGGGCCTCGGGCAGTGGATAGGTGCCCTCGGACTCGATCGGGTTCTGCGTCGCCATGACCAGGAACGGGTCGGGGACGTGGAAGGTCTCCCGCCCGATCGTCACCTGGCGCTCCTGCATCACCTCCAGCAGCGCGCTCTGCACCTTCGCGGGGGCCCGGTTGATCTCGTCGGCCAGCAGCAGGTTGGTGAAGACCGGGCCGAGGGAGGTCTCGAACTCGCCGGTGTGCGCCCGGTAGACCCGGGTGCCGACCAGGTCGGCGGGCAGCAGGTCCGGGGTGAACTGGATGCGCTGGAACTGGCCGCCGATCGTCGCGGCGAAAGACTTCACCGCCAGCGTCTTGGCCAGGCCGGGGACGCCCTCGACGAGCAGGTGGCCGCCGGAGAGCAGCCCGACCGCCATCCGCTCCAGCAGCAGGTCCTGGCCGACGATCGTGCGCTTGACCTCGAACAGCACCTGCTCAAGGGGGTTCGCCGACGGTGGGGCAACCGCGGTCATCTGGCTCCTTCCGCCGGGGTTCTCGGGCCGTCGGTTCTCGGGCCGCCAGAGTTCTCGGCCCACCAGGGCTCGGCGTCGTGTGTGGCTGTCATATCTGCGGCCCGCGGCCGCCGCCGGGCCCGCCGCCGCCGCCGAGCGCGCCGGCGATGGGCACGGCGAAGCCGATGCCGGCGAACGCGTCGTCGTCGCCCGGGTCCGCGATCGAGACGACGACGCCGATGACCAGGCCCTTCGCGTCGAGCAGCGGGCCGCCGGAGCTGCCGGGGTTCACCGCGGCGTCGAACTGGATCAGGCCGGAGAACTTGCCGTTGTCGGTCGTCGCGGTCCGGTTCAGGCCCGAGACGACGCCCGAGGAGACGCTGAAGGTCAGCCCGAGCGGGTTGCCGATCGCGACGACCGGGCCACCGACCTGGGCGCCGCCGCCGAGGGTCGCGGGGACGAGCGTCTGCGGCAGCGTCGCCGGGGTGAGCGTCGCGATGTCCGTCTTCGCGTCCGCCGAGGCCACCGTGGCGGTCGACCGGGTGCCGTCGGAGAAGACGACGGTGATGGCGCCGCCGTCGGCGATGACGTGGTCGGCGGTGAGGACCGTGCCGTCGTCGGCGGCGATCACCCCGGAGCCGAGGGAGCCGTCGGCGGTCTCGACGACGACGACCGAGGGCCCGATCTTCTGGTAGATGTCCGCGACGCTGGGGGAGCCGCTCGCGGTCGGGCTCGGCGTCGGGGCCGGGGCGTCCTGCGCCCGCGCGCTCCCGCCGGACCGACCCACCAGCACTCCGGCCAGAACGGCCACGGCGACGACGAGAACGCCGCAGACGCCCAGCAGCACGCGGGTGCCGCGCAGCCCGACGAGCAGCCCGAACGGGGCTCGGGAGCTGGACGCGCGGGCCATAAACGCGACAGTAGGGGCGATACCTGAGCAGCACCTGAACAAAGTCTGTGCACCCAGCGCGGTCCGTGGCCGGGTTGCGCCGGCGCCACGGCCCGTGGCAGGCCGCGGCCGAACCGGACTATTGTGCAAAAGAACATCGTGCACAAGCGGCTGCCGGCCTGGTGGCCAGGGGCGCCGGACCCCGCCCGAGGCCCGGCCTCAGCGAGAGGAACGCAAACGATGCTGCGCGTCGGCGACACCGCGCCGGATTTCGAGCTGCCGGACGAGACCAACACCCCCCGCAAGCTGTCCACACTGCTGGCGGACGGGCCGGTCGTGCTGTTCTTCTACCCGGCCGCCATGACGAAGGGCTGCACCGCGGAGAGCTGCCATTTCCGCGACCTCGCGGCCGAGTTCGCCAAGGCCGGAGCCCAGCGGATCGGCATCAGCACCGACACGGTCGCCAAGCAGAAGGAGTTCTCCGACAAGCACTCCTTCGACTACCCGCTGCTGTCGGACGCTGACGGGACCGTGTCGAAGGAGTTCGGTGTGAAGCGGTCGCTCGACCTGCTGCGGGTCAAGCGCGCCACCTTCGTGATCGGCACGGACCGCGTCATCATCGAGGTCATCAACAGCGAGCTGAACATGAACACCCACGCCGACAAGGCCCTGGCCGCCCTCGGCGCCTGACCCACCCCGCGCGATCCGGCCCGGCCGGAAGCCGGGCCGGATCAGGCCTGGAGCCGAGCCGGATCCGCCCTGGTCTGGAGCCGGGCGTTCCCATGATCGCGGTTTTGGCCCTGGCATGGTCGCAAAACCGCTGCGGTTACAGCCATGCGAGGGTGGAAACAGCGATCTTCCGGTCTCGGGACGAGGCCAACCCTGTCGAGTGCGGCGCTAGGTCGCTTCGTGGCGCTGTTCTGGCCGGCGTCGCCGGGGCTCGGGGGAGGGCCCGCCGGCCGCTCGGGCCTCGGGCTCGTTGTTCGCCGTCAGCCGGTAGGCGGCGCGTTCGAGGGTCGGCAGGATCGCGGTGATGTCGAGCTCGCCGGCGGCGAAGCGGGCCACGACGGCGTAGGCGACGTTGGTCAGGACGAGGGCGATGTCCTCCATGTAGCCGGGCTCGCCGTCCGCCAGCACGGCCCGGCCGGCCGGTTCGATGACGGCCATGGTCTGGTGTTCGAGCCGTTCCCCGCCCGGCGTCGACCGGGCCCGGTGGTAGGCCTCCAACATCCGGGGGCTGCGTTCCCACGGTTCGAAGACATGGCGGAACACCCGCATCAGGCCGTCGTAGAGGCTCTCGCCGGGCGGGGGCGGCGGAACGGGCGCGCAGCCGTTGGTCGTGAGCCACCGGCCGACCGCGGTGACGACAAGCTCGTCGCGGGTGCGGAACAGCTTGTAGATCGTGGCCAGCGAGACGTGGGCGTCGCGGGCCACCGCGCGCAGCTGGACGGCGTCGTAGCCCTCGGACTCGAGCAGCGTGAGGACGACGTCGACGATGAGGTCGGACGTCTCGGACTCCGCCACCTGGCCTGCCTTCACGTCTCGGACGGGCACCCCACCAGCGCACCACCGCGCGAACCGCGCGGGGCCGAGGTTCCCTTGACACCTCTACAGTAACGTGGTTACTTCGGTAACCGTGTTACTCGCGTCTGGTCCCGCTTCCGGATGATTCCTCCGGTTCCCGGCTGACCGGCGCGCCAACCGCGAGGAGGCGGGATCATGGCGACCTACGTCCTGGTACACGGGGGCGGACATGGCGGCTGGTGCTACCAGCCCGTCGCACGGCTGCTGCGGGCGGCCGGGCACGAGGTGTACGCGCCGACGCTGACCGGCTTAGGGGAGCGGGCCCACCTGGTCGGCCCGCACGTCGACCTCCACCTGCACATCCAGGACGTCGTCGCGCTGCTGCACCACGAGAACCTGCGCGACGTGATCCTCGTCGGGCACAGCTACGGCGGGATGGTCATCACCGGCATCGCCGACCGCGCCGCCGACCGGGTCGGGCGCCTCGTCTACCTGGACGCGGCCAACCCCGTCAACGGCCAGTCGCTGGTCGACGTCGCCGGGCCGATCATCCAGGCGACCCGTCCGACGGGCAAGGTCGTCGACGGCGTCGAGCTCGTCCTCATCCCGTTCCCCGAGGCGGGCGCCTTCTACGGCGTCACCGACCCCGGCGACCTCGCCTGGATGGACGAACGGCTCACCCCGCACCCGTGGCGGTGCTTCGAGCAGCCACTGGCGCTGACCAACGAGACCGCGCTGTGGGCGATCCCGCAGTACCACATCGTCTGCACCTCGACCCTGGCCACCCGCGACCCGGAGCTGATGGGGAAGGCGCGCGCGGCCGGCCGGCTGTGGGACATCGACACCGGCCACGACCTGATGATCACCGAGCCCCGGGCCGTCGCCGACGCGCTCCAGGAGGTCGCCACGGTCTGAGCGCCAAGGTTCGCCCGTCGTCCTGATCGCCGTTTCCGCCCTCTAATGGCTACGAAACAGTCTCGGTAGCGACCATCAGAGAGCCGAAACGGCGATCAGGGGCCCCATCGGCGGTCGAGGTAGTCGGTCCCGGTCAGGGCGAGGGCGCTGGTCCGGGCCTCGTCAGCGGTGCCAGGGCCGTGGCGCCGAAGCCGAGCTCCATGGCGAGCGAGGCCCAGTAGACCCAGTCGGTGCGGGGTCGGTCGACGGCCGTCGAACCCAGCCGGACGGCCGCCGCTCCCAGCCAGGCCACGCCGACCGCCCGGCGGGCCACCGGCTCCCGGCTGACGAGCGCCCACCCGCCGAGGGCGGCGTAGGTACCGCCAAGCCCGGCCCTGGTCTCGGTCCGGCCTCGGCCGGTTGTGGCAGGCAGGTCGAGGGCCGCCGCGAACCGGACCGGCATGACGACCCCGGCCAGCCCCGCCGCCATCAGCGCCGCACTACTGATCCGGCCCGCGTTCATGCCGCGGACGCTAGCATGCGCGGCGCGGCTTGGCGATCATGGAGGGGTAACCGTGCAGCGGCCGGCCGCGCGGGACGACATCGGCCCCTTCGTGTGGCGTATTGCCGACTGCGCTGTCTGGCGGCTGACGGTGGGTGCGAGAGTGGTCGCAGGGCGCCGGCACAGCGGCCAGTACGAAGGCGACGAACGGCGGCCGGCGGCCGGGCTGACGACGCGGTGGGCGCGGTCCGCCACTGTGACGCTACGGTGACGTCACTGCGACGCTGCGGCCCCGGCGGCGGGGAGATCGGGAGACGGATCCGGTGAACCAGGAGCGCGGCGCGGACGGGCAGCGCCCCGGAGACACCTCCGACAGCGGGGTATCCGACTCGTCCTGGGGCTGGCGGCGCCCGGCGGACACGAGCTCCTCTCGCCCTGGCCGGTCGGCGCAGCCGGCCGCCACCGGATCGTTCGATGAGCCAGGAAGACCGGTCCGTCCGACCCGGCCGTACGACGACCATGAGACGGGCTACCCGCCCGGCGGGTCCGGCGGCTTCGGCGCCACGCTGGGCCAGGACGAAGGCGGCCAGATACCCCCCGGCGGATACGGCGGGACGTCCGCCCCGGAACCGTCGCCGTGGTGGCGCCGCCGGCCCCCGCGGCTCGCGATGATCCTCGGCGCGATCGCGATGATCCTCATCCTGCTGTTCGTGATCGTCGACCGGATCGCGGTGTCGGTCGCCGAGAGCGAGATGGCCAAGCAGCTGCGGACGAGCGTCACCCAGGGCCTGGCCTGCGGGACCGCCCCGCCGACGGTGAAGAACGTCAGTATCGGCGGCTTCCCGTTCCTCACCCAGATCCTGTTCGGGAAGTTCACGAACATCGGTGTGACCGTCGAGAACGTTCCCACTCCCGGGCCGCGGATCGCGTTCGTCCAGGCCAACCTCAAGGGAGTCCACGTCCCTCTGCACCAGATCCTGACCAACAGTGTCGGCGAGGTGCGCGTCGACAGGATTCAGGCCACGGTCCGGGTCCGCTACGACGACCTGAACACCTACCTCGCCGGCCAGCCGGGCGACGTCCAGGTCAACCCGACGGACGGCGGCCGGAGCCTGGAGATCACCGGTACCGCGGACGTGCCGATCATCGGGCCGCAGCAGGTCGGCGGCGTCACCACCTTCCAGATCCACGACAACCAGCTCACCCTGGTCCCCACGGAGATCACCCTGCGCGGGGCGCTCAACCTGAGCATCCCCCTCGGTGGCCTGGGCCAGTTGCTCCCGTCGATCGCGCTGCCGGTCGGCGAGCTGCCGTTCCGGCTCACCGTCAACCAGGCTTCGACCGACGCGTCCGGCCTCTCGCTGACGGCGACCGCGGCGGACGTGGTGCTGCCCAAGGCGGCCCCGCCCGCGCCGTGCAAACCCGCCCAGGGCTGATCACGGCCACCGCCGTTGGCGCGCGGCCGGTTTGGGCCCGGTCGGCCTAGGTCGGCCCGGGCCGCCCAGCGGCCCAGCTCGGTGATCGCCGTCTCGGCCCTCGTCTGGTCGTGATCAGGGCCGATTCACAACCACCAGAGGGCCGAATCGGCGATCATGTCCGTGGGCGAGGCCGGGCCGAGCTGGGCCTGTCGGGCGGAGCCGGGCCGGGCAGGACTAGCTGAGGACGAAGGCGACGTCGTCCACGTAGCACCAGCTCCAGTCCTCGCCGGGCTCGGCGGAGCGCGCGATCGGGTGCTGCTCCCGGCGGGCGTGCGCCGAGGCGTGGCGGTTCGGGGAGCTGTCGCAACAGCCGATCCGGCCGCAGGCCTGGCACATGCGCAGGTGGACCCACCTCCCGCCGATCTCCAGGCAGTCCGCGCAGCCGGCGACTGCCGCGGGCAGCTGGGTGACCTCGACGGTGTCCAGGTGGGTGCAGGTCGTGCTCATCTGGCTGGTACCTCCGACCGGACGACAAGGACATCGCGCACGACGTGCGCCACGCCGACCCGCGACGGAGCGTTCTCGTCGGCGTCGTTGTACGCCAGCCATCCTGGCACGCGCCCACGCCAATGGCGGAACGGACGCGGGCGAGGCCGGCCCTGAGAGCTGGGTCACATTGATGGTCCAATGTGTTCGGAACACCCGCGACGGCCTCGCCGGGCGTCCTACGATCTGGCCTGCGAAAACAGGGGGTAATTTCGGCACGCCGTCACCGGGCGCCCGGTGACGGCTTTACGCGCCGCGCCGCGGCGATGAGCTCGTTCTTCCCGGGCATTCTCTTTCTCCTTTCTTCCGTGACCCGTGACTCGCGGGCGGCCGTGGTCGCCGCCGCCCGGTTCCAGCGCCAGACGGATGCCAGGACCTGCGACGCTGCAGGCTCGATGTCGACCGCCGACTCGTCTGGCGCGTGTTTCCTCCTTGTTCACCATGGGACCCGTCAGGTCGCGTCCATCCGGAGCCGAGATGCCCGCAGAAATGTTTCCCGCGCTGCTCGCCGTGAGTACCGCAGCGCCCGGAGCGCCTATCGCCCAGACCGACATCTGGGACGAGTTCTATGCCGCGGTCTTCGCCGACGTCCCGAACGCGCGCCGATTGTTCGTCGAGGCGAACACCGTCGAGCGCCGGCATTTGAACTGGGACCCGCGCACCGCGTTCCGGGACGGCGTCCCGCCGGTCGGCCCTCGCGTCGAGGCCTGGGAGCAATGTGCCCTCGACCTCGGCCGGCGCACGCTGCCCGCCGTGCTGGCCGGCCGGGACCGCTCGAAGGTCGGCACGTTCGTCATGGTGACGAGCACCGGCTACGCCTGCCCCGGCCCGGACTCCCAGCTGGTCGCCGAGCTGGGGCTGCGGCCCGACGTGCGGCGGGTGTTCGTCGGCCACATGGGCTGCTACGCGGCGCTGGTCGGGCTGCGGGCCGCCCTCGACGCGCTCGCGGCCCGGCCCGACGAGCAGGTGCTGCTGACCTGCGTCGAGGTGACCTCGGCCCACCTGCGCGGGGAGGCGACCCGCGAACAGGCCGTCGTCCACGGCCTGTTCGGCGACGCCTGCGCGAGCGTGCTGCTCGGCGCGGTCCAGGGCGACACCGGCCCGGTCGCCGGGCCCACCCCGGTGCCGACCGCGGCGGCGGGGCCGGCCGGGCCCGCCGACGGTCCGGATCTGGGCGGCGTCGCGGTCGCGATCGGCGCGCGGGTGCTGGCGACCCGGACCGAGGTCGTGCCCGACACGGCCGAGCACATGTCGATCCGGATCCACGAGGAGGGCTTCCGCCTGCGGCTGTCGCCGGCCATCCCGTCGCTGATCCGGGCCAGCACGCCGGGCTTCGTGGACCGCCTGCTCGCCGGGACCGGGCTGACTCCCGGGGACATCCGCCACTGGGTGCTGCACCCGGGCGGCCCCCGGATCATCGACGCGGTCGGCGACGCGTTCGGGCTCACGGACGCCCAGCTGCGCCCGTCGCGGGAGACGTTGCGCGACTATGGCAACTGCTCGTCGGTCACGGTGCTGCTCGCGCTGCGGCGGCTGATGTCGGGCGACGCCGGGCAGCGGCCGGCGCCGGGTGACTACGCCCTCCTGATGGCGTTCGGTCCTGGCCTGACGACGGAGGCCGCGCTGGTCCGGTTCTGAGCCGGGTCGCCGGCCTCCGGTGACGGCGCGGCCACGGGGACCGGCGCCGCGACCTCCTGGCTGGGCGGGGCGTCGCGCCGGGACGGGATGGCCAGCGCGACCGTGGCGGCGGCCACCGCGACCCCGCAGCCGATCAGCAGTCCCAGCCGGAAGCCACTCTCCGACGGCACGGTCCGGCTCCCCAGCAGGGTGGTCCGCTGGGTGAGGACGACCCCGACGACCGCCGAGGCCATCGTGATGCCGATCGAGCGCGCCAGGGTGTTGAAGCTTGTGGCCGACCCGGTCTCCGAGGACGGGACGGCGCTCACGATGAGGGCGGGCATCGCGCCGTAGGCGAACGCGACGCCGACCATGCAGACGCAGGAGACGATCAGCAGGCCCCAGGCCGTCGACAGCAGGATCATGGAGGATCCGTAGCCGACCGCGATGATCAGGCTGCCGGCGATGAGCGTGACCTTGGGTCCGCGCGCCTGCGACAGCCGGCCGCCGAACGGCGCGACCAGCAGCATCAGCAGTCCCGACGGCGCCATCCACAGGCCCATGGCCAGCATCGACTGGCCCAGGCCGTAGCCGGTGGCCTTCGGCAGCTGCAGCAGCTGGGGCAGGATGAGCTGCGAGGCGTAGAGCGCGAAGCCCAGCACGACGGACGCCAGGTTGGTCATCAGCACCTGGCGGCGAGCCGCGATCCGCAGGTTCACCAGCGGGTCCGTGGCGTGCAGCTCCCACCAGCCCCACGCGGCGAACACCGCCAGCGAGACCGCGATCAGGCCGACCGTCGTGCCGCTGGTCCAGCCCCAGTCGGCGCCCTTGGAGACGGCGAGCAGTAGGCACACCAGCCCGAAGCCGAGCCCGACCGCGCCGACGGCGTCGAACCTGCCCGCGGCGCGCGGCGGCAGGACGGGAACCAGCAGCCAGATCAGCACGGCGACCACCGCGCTCAGGCCCGCCGCGACCCAGAACACCGCGTGCCACCCGGCGTGCTCGGCCATCACCGCGGCGAACGGCAGCCCGAACGCCCCGCCGATGCCGAGCGACGAGCTCATCAGCGCGATGGCCGAGCCGAGCCGCTCGGGCGGGACCAGCTCCCGCAGCGCGCTGATGCCGACCGGGACCACGCCCAGCCCGACGCCCTCCAGTGCCCGCCCGACGACCATCGGCGCCAGCGAGCCGGACAGCGCGCAGACCACCGAGCCGACCAGCAGCGATCCGACGCAGGCCAGCAGCATCCGCCGGTTGCCGAGCAGGTCGCTGAGCCGGCCGATCGCCGCGATGGCCGCCGATCCGGCGAGCAGCGTCGCGGTGATCACCCACGAGGCGTTGCCGGCGCTGGTCCCCAGCAGCCGGGGCAGCTCGCCGATGAGCGGCACGACCAGGGTCTGCATGAGCGTGGCGACGATGCCGCCCGCGGCCAGCACGGCCACGATCAGTCCCGGTCGGGTGGTCGGTGCGGAGCTGCTGCTCACCGGTACCTCGCTGTTCCCGCGGCGCGCCGCCGTCGACGAGTTTGCACAATACAAGAAGTTTGTATGATGCAAACTCGACCGAGTGCGGAGGATGCCGTAGAACCGTGATGCCGGAGAAACCGGGCGTCCTGGCGGCACGGTGAGGTGGCGCGGGGAGGAGCGAGATGGACCGGCCCACGCACCTGATCGAGTACGAGGGCATGCTGCTCGGCCGGTACGCGCACCTGTCCGCGCGGGGCGGTCAGCGGCCCGGCGGCCTGGAGCGCAGCGCCTACATCCTGCTGAGCCGGATCCGGATGCAGGGCCCGATGTCCCTCGGGCAGCTCAGCGAGGCGTTCGGCCTCGACGTCTCGACGCTGCATCGCCAGACGGCGGCCATGCGCCGCGAGGGCCTGGTCGAGCGGATCGCGGACCCCGACGGCGGGATGGCGCGGAAGTTCCGGATCACGGCCGAGGGTGCGCGCCGCCTGGACCGGCAGCGGGCCGACATCGTCGCGGGTATCGACCAGGTGGTCGAGGACTGGACGGCCGAGGAGGTCGCCGCGTTCGCGGCTTTCCTGAAGAGGTTCAATGCCGGCATCGAACGCCGCAGCGGCCGGCCCTGGCCCCGCCCGGCGGACGGGCCGTCAGCGAGCGGATGACGGCTCGGCCCGCCGGCCAGCTGGCCGGCGGGCCGAGCAGCACGGTCAGGAGGCCGGAGCCACCGTCTTGCCGGGAACGAGGGCGCCGCAGATGGGTGTCGCGCCCTTGACGAGGGTGAACTTGTCGCCCTCGAGCTTGGTCACCCAGGTGCAGTTGTCCGCCCCGCCGACGATGTTCACGCGGTCGTTGATGTCGGCCTTGTGGCTGCCGAACAGGCCCATCGCGTCCCAGTCGTGGATGCTCGACAGGGAGCTGATGATCGACGCCGCGGCGGTGTTGCCGCCGTTGGCCTTGAGCGCGCGGACCAGCAGGCCGGTGGAGACGTAGCCGTTGTACGCGGCGTACGTCGGCGCCGTGGTGATGCCGGCGCTCTTGAAGTCGGCCTGCAGCTGCTTGGTCGCGGCGGTCTGCATCTCGACCGGCTCGTAGCCGAGCGTGAAGTAGACGCCCTGGGCCTGGTTGAGCGCGCCGGGGCCGGCCTGGAGCAGGTCGCCGCCATAGCCGGTGGGCAGCAGCGCGGCCTTGAGGTCGACGCCCTGGTTACGCAGGCCCGTGATCAGCGCGAACCCCGTGTTCGGGTCGACCGTCGGGTACAGCCCGTCGATCCCGGCCGACTTCATGGCCAGAACCTCCGGCCCGACGTCAGTGCTGCCGAAGGGGAACTTGCCGTTGAGGTAGCCGACCTTGAGACCCGCCACCTCCGCCGACGCCGCGCCGGAGGCGGCACCCTCGGCCGAGACCGGCGAGACCCCGTACCCGAGCGCGGCGACGTTGGTGACGCCGAGCAGCTTGAAGAGCTTTCCGGTGGTCTCCGCGACCTTGGTCTGCTGCAGCGGTCCGGCCACGGAGAACATGTTCTTCGCGGTGATCCACTCCGGGCCGTCCTCGCTCATGCCGATCACGGGGACGTTGTGCGCCGTCAGGTAGTTCGACGCGGTGAAGAAGATGGCGGACTGGCCGAACACGGCCGAGACGTGGTCCTGGGTGACGAGCTTCTGGGCCGCGGCCAGGGCGGTCGTCGGGTTGGTCGCGGTGTCGGCGATCTCGATCTTGATGTTGTAGCCGTTGCGGGCCGCGTAGACGACGCCCGCCTTCACGCCGTCGACGAACGTCTTGTTGCCGGACGACGCCGGCCCGGTGACGTCGGTGAGCACACCGATCGTGATGGTCTTGTTCGCCGGCTTGCCGGAGGCGGAGGCGTTACCCCCGCCGGAGCTCGACGAGCCACAGCCGGCGGCTAAGAGTAAGGCCGATGCGGTTGCGGCTACGCCTAACATGGTCCGTCGTTTGCGGATCATCGGTTCCCTTTCTTCGTGGTGGGTCGGCATGGACGACCAAGAATCTGCGCGTATGCCGGGCGGCGAAGGGTCCAGCTTCCGCCCGTTCGAAGTGGGTTCTGAGTGCGTCCGCGGCCTTGCCGCCGAGGGAACGGCCCTGCCACCTGGTGAAGAAGCGACAGCGTCGGCGGTGACGCTCGGTATTGGGACCTCGTCAGTCAGGTCGAGCGCGGCCGCCCCAGCCGAGGGTTCCTGTCGGGTCGGCCCCGGGCCGGTTTACGGCCCGGGAGCTGCCCCGGCTCGACGGGATCGGGTGGCGGCGTGCCCTCGACGGTGTGGCCCAGCGATCCGGACGGCCCCCCCGCCACGAGACCAGCGTCACATTCAGTGAGTTTCGACACTTAACCACGAGGCTGCTCGCGGTGTCCACCGAGTACCCGGCGGCCAGCGCTGGGTCGTCAGCCGGGCAGGCCGATGAGCTCGGCGCAGTTGGCGCGCATGATCCGGTGCACCTCGTCGGGACTGAAGGCGCCCAGCTCGTCGACGAACGACGCCGGCTCGGCGAGGCCCTCGCCGTGCGGCCAGTCGGAGCCGAACAGCACCCGCTCGACCCCGATCGTGTCGGCCAGCTTGCGCAGGTCCTCCTCGTAGTACGGCGTCACCCAGACGTGCTGGCGCAGCGTGTCCAGCGGGTCCTCGGGAACGAGGCGCGGCGCCCGGTTGGCGAGCTTGCGCACGCCCTTGACCAGGGGATACACCCAGTCGGAGCCGTTCTCGATGCTCGCCACCCGCAGCGTCGGATGCCGGGTGAACACGCCGCCGACGATCAGGCTCGCCATCGTGTCGTGGATGGCCCGGTCGGCGATGAGGACGCTGCCGAGCGGGTCCGGCGCGCGGAACGGCGCGAACTCCTCAGGCCCGCCCCAGGCGGCGCCGACCGTCCTGTTGTAGCCGCTGTCGCCGAGGTGGAAGGCCACCGGGATGTTCGCCTCGGCGAGCCGGGCCCAGACCGGGTCGTGCGCCCGGTCGCCCAGGGACCGGCCCCGGTCGCCGCCGGTCGGCACCGGCGCCGGGCGGACGTGCACGACCCGGGCGCCGAGCCCGAGGACCCGGTCGATCTCCGCGACGGCGGCGACCGGGTCGGCCAGCGAGATCATCGGAGCGGCGAAGATCCGGTCCTGGTAGGCGTAGCCCCAGTCGTCCTCGAGCCAGCGGTTGAACGCGGTGAGGCTCGCCATCGTCGCCGGCACGTCGTGCGTCAGCGCCTGCTCGACGCCGCAGCCCAGCGTCGGGAACAGCAGCACCGCGTCGAGGCCCTGGGCGTCCATCGTCGCGACCCGGACGTCACGGTCCCGGTAGGCGGGGGAGATGGGCTCGACCTTCGACAGGCTGCGTGGGTCGACGCCGGCCGGGATCTGGCCGCGGAACTGCAGGTCGAGGCAGCCCGGGACGATCACCGGGTCGAAGGTCGGGTTCGGGATGAAGTTGTTGACCTTGCCGGCGATGACCATCTCGGCGTGCGACCCGTCCTGGACCACCCGCACCGCGCGATGGCGCAGCTTGCGGTCCAGATGGCGGGTGAACGCGTCGAGTGGCTCGTAGTAGTGGTTGTCGGCGTCTACCGGTCGTGACACCGCGCCGCCCGCACCGTCGTCGTGGACCATCGGCACCTCCGCACCGGACGGCTGGCCGGGGCGGCGCAGCGGTCCCCTCAAACCTCGTTTCTACTGCAACCGCGCCAAGACATCTAGATGTATTGGCGAGCTTGCTGGGTCGGCATGGCATCGACGTTCCGCGCGCCGTGCAGCAAGATCTGTCGGGCGTCGAGCCGGCCACGCTCGACAGACTGGCCGCACACCCCGGGCCGTCCGCGAACGTGCACGCGGGGCACCGACGAGACCACAGGAGCAGCCGACCGATGAGCCGCACGACCTACTACACCGCGACGACCCTCGACGGTTTCATCGCCGACGAGCACCACTCGCTCGACTGGCTGCTCACCCAGGACGTCGACCCGGCCGGCCCGATGAACCACGACGACTTCCTCGGCGAGGTCGGCGCGCTGGTCATGGGCTCCTCCACGTACCAGTGGCTTCTCGACAACCACATCGCCACCGGCGGCACCTGGGACTACCGGCAGCCGACCTGGGTCCTGACCAGCCGAGACCTGCGGACGATCGACGGGGCGGACATCCGCTTCGCCCGCGGCGGCATCCGGCCGGTCCACGCCGAGGCGACGGCGGCCGCCGGTGGGAAGGACGTCTGGGTTGTCGGCGGCGGCGACCTCGCCGGCCAGTTCGCCGACGAGGGCCTGCTCGACGCCGTGATCGTCTCGATCGCCCCGGTGACCCTCGGTGCCGGCCGCCCGCTGCTCCCGCGCCGGCTGGACCTGCGCCTCGTGGAGGTCGCCCGCAACCGGTCCTTCACCTGCGCCCGCTACGACGTGATCGGCCCGCGCGCCTGACCCCGTCGGACGTGGGGAGCCTCACCGTGGTGGGTGCGGCCGTCCGTCGCCGTGCACAGCGTCAGCGGCCCAGCGCCGATCGGCGAACGAGAGCTCGTGCAGGCTACGGATCCGGGGAACGTCGACCCCGGGATGGGCCCCGTAGCGGTCGAGCAGGATCGCGCTGATGCCCACGTCGAGGGCGGCCCGCACGTCCTTGTGCAGCGAGTCGCCGACCATCAGCACCTCCTCGGCGCTCAGGCCGAGGATCGCGAGCGCGCCCGCGAAGGCGCGTGGGTCCGGCTTCCCGACCGGGAGCATCGAGGAGGCGACCAGGACGTCGATCTCCCCGACCAGGCCGACCTCGCGCAGCTTGAGCCGCTGGTGCTCCTCGTCCCCGTTGGTGAGGACCGCGACCGTGAGCCCCGCCGTGCGGGCCCGGCGCAGGGCCGGGACGGCGTCGTCGAACTGTGCCCAGCCGGCCCGGTAGCGGGACAGGTAGCCGGCGAAGAGGGTGTCCGCCTCGCTGTCGGTCACGGTGGGCGAGAGGAACTCGCGCACCCGGGCGCGCCGTTGCTCCGTGAAGGTGATCTCCCGCTGCTGGTAGCGCGCGTAGTGGACCTCGGAGATGCTGGCCCAGCGTTCGCTGGCCCGCGGATCGGTGATGCCGTGCCCGGCCGCCCACCCGATGACGGCCGCGTCGGCCGCCGTCCGCTGGTCGACGAGCGTGTCGTCAAGATCGAAGAAAACCCCGTGTAGCACGAGGCGATTCTGACAGCCGGGCCCCAGAAGATCAGCCCGGATTCGCGGGCCGGTGGGCGAATCGAGTGATCCGCCCCGTGACTCGGCGGCCGGACCGCGGCCGCGCGGAGCCGGCGGCCCGAGGGGGGCCGCCGGCTCCGCAACCGGTCAGGAGGTAACGGTCGGCGGGCCCGGTCAGAGATCGACGCAGGCGAGCCGGTCGCCGGCCTGGCCCGCGTGCCCTGGCGCGGTGTCGGTGGGCATCGCGTGAATGATGATCGACTTGTGCGGGCGGGCGTCGAAGACCCAGTTGACGGTGGAGTCGGAATGGGCGGACCCGGTCGAGTCCGTGGTGAAGTCGAGCCAGATCTCGTTCTGGGAGTTGGCGTAGGCCGGATCCACGGACGGCTGCTTCGGGTCGACCTGGTGCTGGTAGTGCGAGCCGGCGTCCTCGGGGCTCTGACCGCAGGCGTTCTGGTGCACGTGCGCGCCGAAGTGCTGGTTCGGTGGCAGCCCGCGGACCGCGAGCACGGTGACGGTATGGCCGGCGGCCTGCGCCGACACGACGGCTACGTCCGCGTCGACGGGGACGCGGGCCGGGTCGTAGGTGATGGCCTTGGCGTCCTGGCTGTACCGGGCGAACCGGGTGAGCACGACGGTGGGCGGGACCGTCAGGACCGGCGGCGGCGACGGCGTGGAGCTCGTCGAGGCCGAGGCCGAGGGTGTGGCGGCGGACGCCGACGGGTCCGTGGTGGAGCCGCAGCCGGCGAGGGCCAGTGGGACGAGGGCGATGATCATGCCGGTCGTGACGGCAGACAGTCTGCTGTAGCGCATGAAGTCACTGTGTGTCACATGAAGGTAAACGTAAAGTAGGCGCTCGTGCGCGCCACGTGATGGATTCCGGATCGGGGTCCGGTGGCGGCCCAGCCGTGCCCGAGCCGGCCGGAGGCGGCCTGAAAATATCTAACCCTTTATGCGAGGATTGGCCCATGGACGTCGCAGCACGGTCCGGGCCCGGGGCGCACCCGGCGCCGGCCCCCGCCGTTCCCGCCAGCCCCGTTCCCGCCGGCGGAGCGAGCGGCGAGGTTCCGGCGGCGCGGGCGGCCGCCCACGACGAGGCCCCGCCGACCAGCCACATCGTCACCGAGCTCGGCCTGCGCCTGACCGGCGGCGAGGGCGCCCTGCAGGGGCGCGCGCAGGTGACGCCGCACCTGTGTGTGCCGGGAACGTCGACGCTGCGCACCTCAGTGCTGGCGACCTGGGCGGACGTCATCGCCGGCACCGTCGTGGGCGAGGCGCTCAGCCCCCGGATCCCGCTGACGCTCGACCTGGAGATCCAGCTGTACGCCCAGGCGCGCAGCGGCGTCCGGATCGGCGTCGTCGCCCGGCTGCTGAAGGTCGGCCGGACGGTGGTCGTCAGCGAGACGCGGTTCCACGACGAGGCCTCGGGCGCGCCGCTGGCGGTCGCGCTCGTCTCCTTCATCGCGTCGCCGAACCCGCGCGACGTGTTTCCCGAGGGTTTCCCGCGGGCCTGGGGCAACCCGCCACCCCTGGCCCAGCCGCTCGCGGACCGGGTCGGTGGCCGGACCGTCGTGCCCGGCACGTTCGAGATGGCGCGCCGTCCCGACGGGCTGAACGCCACGGGCGCGATTCAGGGCGGCCTGGTCTCGTTCGCCGCGGAGGAGGCCGCGTCCTCGCTGGCGGCGGGTCCGGTCGTGGTGGAGGCGATGAACGTCCGGTACTTCCGGCCGATCTCGACCGGCCCGGCGCGGGCGGTGGCCGAGGGCGACGGCCGGTTCTCCGTCGTGCGCATCACCGATGCCGGGGTCGGCAAGCTGAGCACCGTCGCGACCGTGCGCCTCACCGACCCCGTCTGACGGACCCCGCCCGACGGCGGGTTCCGGCCGGCGGACCGGTGGGCGAGGCGGCCCGGGCGCGGGCAGCTGGAAACGCATACTTTATCCGTCGTACCGAGAACCGCCGGGCGCCAAGCCAGCGCCCGGCCGGCAGGAAAGATCCAGTTGTTCCGGCAGGTCAGCCACGAGTGGTCGGGTACCCCGCGCTCGTGCCTGTCGGACCCGAGCAGGGAGGAACGGCGCGTGGAGCTCAAGGGGCTGCGGGCGGTCGTCGTGGGTGGTGCCTCGGGCATGGCCAAGGCGACGGCGGAACTGGTCGTCGCGCGTGGGGGCAAGGTCGCGATCCTGGACCTGCCGACCAGCGCCGGACAGGCCGTCGCCGATGACCTCGGCGGTAGTTTCCACGTCTGCGACGTCACGGACTTCGAGGGCGTCGAGGGCGTCCTGGACGCGGCGACCAGCGCGTTGGGTGGGATCGACGCGGTGGTGAACACCGCGGGCGGCTCCCGGTCGATCCGGACGGTCAGCAAGGAGGGGCCGCTGCCGTTGAAGGAGTTCCAGAAGGTCATCGACCTGAACCTGACGGGCACGTTCAACGTGGCCCGGCTCGCCGCCTGGCAGATGAGCAAGCAGGAGCCGAACGAGGACGGCGAGCGCGGTGTGATCATCAACACCGCGTCGATCGCCGCGTTCGAGGGTCAGATCGGGCAGATCGCCTACACGGCCGCCAAGGGTGGTGTGGCCGCGATGTGCCTGACGATGGCTCGTGACCTGGGTTCTCTCGGTATCCGGGTGAACGCGATCGCGCCGAGCCTGTTCCACACGGGTCTGACCGCTGGGATCCCGGAGGAGTTCGAGAAGGTCCTGACCAAGGACGCGGCGTTCCCGAAGCGGATGGGCCGGCCCGAGGAGTACGCCCGCCTCGCCGTGGGGATCATCGAGAACCCGATGCTCAACGGCTCGACCATCCGGCTCGACGGCGGCCAGCGCTTCTCCCCGAAGTAGGACGACGTGCCGACGCCGGGCGCGGACCGCTGGACGTTCGGCGTCGCGCCCCTCGCGCAGACGGTCGAGCTCGCCGCCCGGCTACGGCGGGTCACCGGTCTCGCGCTGTCGCTGGAACACCCGGCCCCTGAGCTGGACGCGCTCCTCGACGCGTTGGCCGAGGCTGAGCGGCGCTTGGCGCCGCTCGCCTCGGCCGATCCGGCGCCCCGCGTCGGCGCCGCGGCCGACGGCGACGGCCGGGTCTACCTGGACCACTCCCGTCACATCGGCGCGTTCAACCCGGGTTTCCCCGAGTACGAGATCGTCGTCGACGGCGACGAGGCGACGGGCATTGTCAACTTTCCCGTCGCCTACGAGGGCCCGCCGGGCCTGGTGCACGGCGGCTTCCTGGCGCTGTTCTTCGACGCGGCGATCCAGCACCACAACTGCGACGTCGGCGTGGCCGGCAAGACGGCCGGGCTGGAGCTGCGCTACCGCCGCCCCACCCCGGTGCTCACCGACCTGCGTTTCGTGCTGACCAGGTCACTCGACGGCGGGCGCATCCGCTCGACCGGTGAGCTGCTGGCCGGCGACGTCCGGCTGTGCGAGGCCCGGATGGACGCGGTCCAGGGCGACCGGGCCCGGCTGCCACCGGTGTCGCCGCGCCGGGAACAGCCGGGCCCGGGTCTGACTCCCTGAACTCCGGCCGAATGTCGTGACCAACCGGCGCTGAACACCCAGGTGAGGGACTAATGAAGAGCGGCAACCTGTCGGACACTCCCCTGGACGAGGCGGAGGCGGCACCCGGCGTCTGGGTGGTCGACGACCCGGCCGAGGTCACCCCCGAATGGATGACCAGCGTGCTGCGCGCCGGCGGCACCGACCTCGAGGTGACCGGGCTGTCGTACGAGCCGATCGGCACCGGCCAGCTCGGCGCCAGCTACCGGTTCGTCCTCGACGCCCGGCCCGGTCCAGGCGCCGAGGACGACGCGCCGCGGACCGTGGTGCTCAAGATGGCAACCGGCCCCGACGAGGTCAGGGACCTGATCGGCCTCGGCTACCGCACCGAGGTCAACTTCTACCGCCTGTTCGCCCCGGCGGCCCAGATCCGGGTCCCGCGCTGCTGGAGCGCCGACATCACGGCGGACGCCCGCCAATTCACCCTGGTGCTCCAGGACGCCCACCCCGCGTTACCCGGCAGCCAGGTCGAGGGATGCACCGTCGAGCAGGCCGCCGCCGCGGTCCGCAACCTCGCCGGGCTGCACGCATCGTTCTGGAACGACGACCGGCTGACCGGCGGCGGGCTGGCCTGGCTGCGCCGCGGCGACGAACGAGCCCTGACCAACTTCGGGCGCCTGCTGGTGACCGCGACCGCGGGCTTCGTCGAGCGGTTCGCGGCGATGCTGGCACCGGAGGACGCGGACACGCTGCGCCAGACCGCCGAAGCGATGTCCGGGTGGGGCCGGCGCATCGCCGGGCGCCACTCCCTGATCCACGGCGACTACCGGCTCGACAACCTCCTGTTCGCCGCCGACGACGACGTCACGGCCGTCGACTGGCAGTCGCTGGAGGTCGGTTTCCCCGGGCGCGACCTGGCCTACTTCCTGTCGACCGCGCTTCCGCCCGCCCTGCGCCGAACCGACCAGAAGGCGCTCGTCGGGGCCTACCACGAGGCCCTGGTCGAGTACGGCGTCACGGACTACTCGCTCGACGACTGCTTCACGGACTACCGGCTCGGCCAGCCGCAGGGCCCGCTCATCACCATCCTGGGCTGCATGTACAGCGCCAGCGCGCCGACCGAGCGCTCCGACCAGATGTTCCTGTCGATGGCCGCCAACGCCTGCGCCGCCATCCGCGACCTAGGCACCCTGGACCTGCTGACGTCCTGACGGCCCTTCGGCGGACGCCGCTGGCCGGTGCCGCTCCTCGTGGATCACCCGGAGGCTCCATGATCGCCGTTTCGGCCCTCCGGCGGTCGTGGACGTAGCCCATTTGCGACCACCACAGGGCGGAAACGGCGATCAAGGCGGCCGTCGGACCGGCCGTCGGCCTGGCCGCGCGCGGTGCGGCCAGGCCGGGGTGTGTCAGGTCAGGGTGTAGCGGATCGGGAGGCGCTTGGGGCCGCCGACGAAGAGGGTTCGCATGTACTCGGGCTCGCCGGCCAGCTCGACCGAGCGCAGCCGGGGGACCAGCTCGGCGTACAGGGCGCGGCCCTCCAGGCGGGCCAGGTGGGTGCCGAGGCAGTAGTGCGCGCCGAAGCCGAAGCCGACGTGCTTGTTCGGGGTCCGCCCGACGTCGAAGGCGTCCGGGTGCTCGAAGACGTCCTCGTCGCGGTTCGCCGACGGGTACGAGAGCAGGACGGCCTGGCCGGCGGCGATCGGGACGCCGTGGACCTCGGTGTCCCTGGTCGCGGTCCGCATGAAGTGCTTCACCGGCGACACCCAGCGGATCATCTCGTCGACCGCCGTGGTGACCAGGCCCGGGTCGGCGACCAGGCGGCGCTGCTGGTCCGGGTGGGTCAGCAGCGCGTGCAGGCCGCCGGAGATCGCCGCGCTCGTCGTGTCGTGCCCGGCGGTGGCGATCAGCACGTAGTAGCCGACCGCCTCGAGCATGCCGATGCTCTCCCCGTGGATCGACGCGTTGGCGATCACGGACGCCAGGTCGTCGCCCGGGTTCTTGCGCCGTTCCTCGGTCACGCCCTGGAAGTACTCGAAGAACTCCAGCAGGGTCTCCGCGGCCGCGGAGTCGCTGGTGTTGCGGGCGAGGTCCGCGTCGTTCGCCCCGAACAGCTCCTGGGTGAGCTTGAGCATCCGGGGGAAGTCGTCCTCGGGCAGCCCGAGCAGCGACAGGATGACGTACAGCGGGTAGTGCGCGGCGACGTCGGCGACGAAGTCGCACTCGCCGCCGAGCGTCGCCATGTGGTCGACGAAGCGCTTCGCGAGCTCCTCGATGCGCCTGGACAGCCGGCGGACCCCGGCCGGCTTGAACCAGTCGGCGCTGACGTGCCGGTAGACCAGGTGGTCCGGCGGGTCCATCTGCACCAGCGTCCGCACCGGCGGCGGAGGCTGCGCCGGGTCCTGGTTGACCGCCGTCCGCGGGGCGTTGTGCCAGGTCTCGGAGTCGCGGGAGATCTCCATGACGTCGTCGTACCGGGTGATCGCCCAGAACGGCGCCAGGCTGTCGGACTCGACCCAGTGCACGGGTGACTCGCGGCGCAGCAGGGCGCAGGCGGCGTGGAACCGGTCCTCGTCCGCGTAGGCCCGCGGGTCGGTGAACACCTGGGCGGCTTCCTCGACGTTCATGTCCCGTCCCTCTCGGCGCGCTCGGCTGGTCCTGCGGGCGGCCCGCCCGTACCGGTCTCGTCGCCGAGGTGGCACAGGCGTGACCACGGCGGCCGGCCGTCCAGGCCCCTGTCGCTGGCCTTGACGCCGCTACCGCCGACTTGAAATATATAGACTTATCGGGGTCGGTGGGAGTCTGGCGGAGGAGCGAGCTGTGGTCGACGTGGCGGCGGGTACGGCGCGGGCGTTAGCGTCCCGCGAGAGCGGCGACGAGGTCGGGAGGCTCGACGCTGTCGTCGTAGGTGCCGGGTTCTCCGGTCTCTACGCGCTGTACCGGCTGCGGGAGCTCGGCCTGCGGGTCCGGGTCCTGGAGGCGGCGGACCGGGTCGGCGGGACGTGGCTGTTCAACCGCTACCCCGGGGCCCGCTGCGACATCGAGAGCATCGAGTACTCGTACAGCTTCTCGGCCGAGATCCAGCAGGAATGGACCTGGAGCGAGCTGCTTCCGGGCCAGGCCGAGATCGAGGCCTACCTGAACTTCGTCGCCGACCGGCTCGACCTGCGTCGCGACATCCAGTTCGACACGAGGGTCGCCGCGATGACCTTCGACGAGGCCAACCAGACCTGGCTGGTGACGACCGAGGCCGGCGAGCGGTTCGTCGCGCCGTTCGTCGTCGCCGCGACCGGCATCCTGTCCGCGCCGCTCGACCCCAGGATTCCCGGCCTGGCGACGTTCCGCGGCTCAACCCTGTACAGCAACCGGTTCCCGCGCGAGGGCCACGACTTCACCGGCCAGCGGGTGGCCGTCATCGGCACCGGCTCGACCGGCGTCCAGGCCATCCCGGTCGTCGCCGAGCAGGCCGAGCACCTGACCGTGTTCCAGCGGTCGGCCGCCTACACGCTGCCGTCGCCGGCCCGGCGGTACGAGCCGGGCGAGTTCGAGGAGCTGCGGTCCCGGTACGACGAGATCCGCGCGGCCCAGCTGCTCGCGCACGTCGGCGCGGCGCGGACCAGCGCGTTCTCGGTGCTGGTCAAGATGGGCGGCCTCCCGCCGCTGCGGACCGCGTCGCGGGAGGAGCAGCTGCGCGCCATCAAGGAGAAGGGCGTCGTCGGCGCGCTCTACTGGAGCGACGTCATGTTCGACCCCGAGGCCATCCGCATGGCCACCGCGCTCTACGGCGAGGCCGTCGCGCGCATCGTGCACGACCCGGAGACGGCGGCGTCGCTGGTCCCGACCTACCCGTTCGGCTGCAAGCGGCCGATCATCGACCAGGGCTACTACGAGACCTTCAACCGCCCCAACGTGACCCTGGTCGACCTGCGCAAGGACGCGATCCAGGAGATCACCCCGACCGGTATCCGGACCGAGCGGGAGCACCACGAGCTCGACGCGATCCTGTTCGCGACCGGCTTCGACGCCCTGACCGGCGCGCTGTCCCGCATCGAGGTGCGCGGCCGCGGCGGCGCGCTGCTGCGCGACGTCTGGGCCACCGAGGGCCCGGTCGCCTACCTCGGCCTGCAGGTCTCCGACTTCCCCAACCTGTTCCTGGTCCAGGGCCCGGGCAGCCCGTCGGCGGCGTCGAACTTCCTGGCCGCCATGGAGCACCACATCGAGTGGATCGCTGACTGCGTCGCCCACCTGCGCGCCGGCGGCCACCGGACCATTGAGGCCCTGCCGTCCGCGCAGGCCGAATGGATCGACGAGATCCTCGCGCTGGTCAGCGGCAGCGTGCTGATGCACCCGGACTGCAACTCCTGGTACAACGGCGCCAACGTCCCCGGCAAGAAGCGCATGTACACCACCTATGTCGCCGGTCTCCCGTCGTTCCGCCAGCGCTGCGACGAGATAGCCGCCGCCGGGTACACCGGCTTCAAGATCGGTTAGCCGGCGGCGGCCGGGCGTGGTCAGACGACGGTGAGCGCGACCTCGACGTTCCCCCGGGTCGCGTTCGAGTAGGGGCAGACCTCGTGCGCCTTCTGGACGAGCGCCGTGGTGGTCTCGCGGTCGAGGCGCGGGGCGTGCACGTCGATCTCGACGGCCAGGCCGAAGCCGCCGTCGGGCCGGGCGCCGATCGACACGCTGACCGAGACCTGCGAGCCCTCCAGGTCGGCCTTCTCCGACCCGCCGACGAGCTTGAGCGCGGAGTGGAAACAGGCGGCGTAGCCGGCGGCGAACAGCTGCTCCGGGTTGGTGGCCCCACCAGGGCCGCCCATCTCCTTGGGAATCCGGACGTCGACCGAGAGCAGGCCGTCGTCGCTCTCGCTGTGACCGTTGCGGCCGTCGCCCGAGGCGGTGGCCGTGGCGGTGTAGATCGCTTCCATGGTTCCTCCGATCGCCGGTGGTCGATCGCGAGTCGATCGATCGTGCACAACCATATTGCGCCCTATTTCTCTGACGCAAGGATGGTGACGAGGGTCGTAGATCGCTGCCTGGGCCCTCCGATGGTTGTGCTGAGGGCCCTTCCACAGCCACCGGAGGGCCGAAACGGTGATCATGGACGTGAAAGCGGGCCGGGTGGCCGGCTGCTCCGGCGACCACCCGGCCCGTGCACCGGGCTACCGCTGAACGAGGTCGCCCGCGCCCTGGTCGACCAATCGCGAGTCACCAGCGGGAGAGCCCACGAGTTCCCCGTCCAGCGCCGGCTCGGCGGTGCCCTCCAGTGCGGCGGGCGGGTCACCGGGCTCGTGCGACGACTCCGGCTCGGCCGGCTTCTCTGGCGCCGGGGTGACCAGCGACCAGATGATCGACGCGGTGAGCACGACCCCGATCGCGCCGAGCGAGACGGCGATCGGAATGTGCACGACGTCGGTGAGCAGCATCTTCGCGCCGATGAACGCGAGGATGACGGCGAGCCCGGTGCCCAGGTGGTGGAACCGGTCGAGCGCACCGGAGAGCAGGAAGAACAGCGACCGCAGCCCGAGGATGGCCAGCGCGTTCGCCGTGTACACCAGGAACGTCTGGTCGGTGACGCCAAGCGCGGCCGGGACCGAGTCGAAGGCGAACAGCACGTCGGCCGTCTCGACCGCGACCAGGACGGCCAGCAGCGGCGTCGCGACGAGGACGCCCCGGCGGCGCAGCAGGAACCGCTGGCCCTCGTACTGGTCCGTCACCGGCATGACCCGGCGCAGCAGCCGGACCGCCCTGCTCTGGCCCGGGTCCATCTCGACCCCGGACCCACGCACCATCTTGATCGCTGTGAAGACCAGGAACGCGCCGAACAGGTAGATCACGACGTGGAAGGCGTTGAGCAGCGCCATGCCGCCGGCGATGAAGGCGAACCGCAGGACCAGCGCGCCCAGCACGCCGTAGAACAGCACCCGGTGCTGGTACTGCCGAGGCACCTTGAAGTACCCGAAGATCAGGGCGAACACGAACAGGTTGTCGACCGACAGGCTCTTCTCCAGCAGCCAGGCCGCCGTGTACTGCCCGGCCGCCGTCGGCCCCTGCCAGGCCCAGATGACGAGGGCGAAGCCGAGGCCGAGGCTCACCCACAGCGCGCTCCACAGCGCCGCCTCGCGAAATTTGATCACGTGGGCCCGCCGGTGCGCGAGCAGATCGATGGCCAGCAGGGCGACAAGGGCGGCGACGAAGGCTGCCCAGGCCCAGATGGGGACGTGCATGACCGTTCCTCCAGTGAGTCCGGGTAGTCGGGCCTGGCTGGGCCCACGTCCTATTCAACGGGCCACGGCCTTGCGGACTCACGGCAGCAAGGGCGCGATGTGCGCGACGTTGGCTAGGGTCTGATTGCCGAGACTCGGCAAGAAACGCGCACCGGGCGGTCTCGCTGCCCTGGTGATTCGAGAGATCGGAGGGTGACCGTGCCGGTTGACGAGGAGCCCGAGGGCTCGCCGGGCCTGCCGGGCACCAGCCTGACCAGGCTGCCCCGGGCGGCGGTCCTGGCCGCGCAGGACGCCCGGCTGCCGGCCAGCCTGCTCGGCGACTACCTGCCGACGCTCGCGTCCGCGGCCCAGACCGGCCGCCGGCTCGCCGCGGCGGAGCTGGCCCGCTTCCACGGGCTCGGCCAGGCGGCGGCCGAGTCGGGGGCGTCGCTGCGGGCGCTCGTCGACCTCTATCTGTCCGCGACCTGGCGGGCCTGGCCGTCGTTGCCCGCCGTGCGTGCCGCGGGCACCCGCAACGAGGCCGACCGGACGCGGGCGGCGGCCGCCGCCGTGCTGCGGGCCAGCGACGACGCGGTCGCCGCCGTGTGCGAGGGCTACGAGGCCGCCCGGTCGGCGCGGGCCAGGGCCGAGGAGGCCCTGCGCCGTGAGCTGATCGACGACCTGCTGACCGGAACGTCGACCGACCCGGGCCTGGTGCTCGAACGGTCCGCCGCCTTCGGACTGCACCTGGAGGCCCCGCATGTCGTGTTCGTCGCGGCCGGCGAGCGCCGGTTCGTCGACGGCCGGGGGACCAGCCGAGCCGTGGACGCGGCGCTGCGCTCGACCTGCGCTACCGAGCCGCTCGTCGCGGTCAAGGACGGCCTGCTCGTGTGCGTGGTGCCGCAGGAGCCCGCCGACGACCCGACGACGGCGGAACCGGTCCAGCCCGAGCCGCCGCGGCCCGGCCCACCCGCGGCCGGTGCCGGTCAGCAGGGACCGGAGGTGGGCGGCCGGCCGGGGCCAGGCGGGGGAGGCTCGTCGTTCTTCACCCCGCTGCGGAACGCGTCCGTCGCCTCCAGCGGGGCGCCCCGGGCGCTCGGGGCGCTCACCGCCGCCCTGTCGGCGGCGGCCGGCTCACCGCCCTGGCGGGTCGGGGTCAGCCGCCCGCGTACCGGGGTGACCGGCACGCGGATCGGATTCGCCGAGGCGTCCTCGGTGGTCGAGCTGGCCGGGCGTCTCGGCCTCGTGCGCCAGCCGACCCATGCCGACGACCTGTTGATCTTCCGGGTGCTGCTGCGAGACCGGGAGGCCCTGGTCGAGCTGGTGGACAGCGTGCTAGGCCCGCTGCGGACCGCCCGCGGTGGCGCGGGCCCGCTGCTGGACACGCTGGACGCCTACTTCGCGGCGGGCGCCGTCGCGCTCGCCGCTGCGCGCCGGCTGCACCTGTCGGCCCGGGCGCTCACCTACCGGCTGGACCGCGTGCACCAGCTCACCGGGCACGACCCGACCGCACCGACAGACCGCTACGTGCTGCAGACGGCCGTGCTCGGCGCCCGCCTCCTGGACTGGGACCCGCCGACCCCCTGACACCGGCGGGGCAGTCTGCCGGGCTAGGAGCAGGCCCAGCTGATCGAGCCGGCCAGCGTGCGTCCGGCGCTGGTGCTGGCGCTGAACGAGACCGAGCCGCCGGTCGAGGTGATCATGACGGTCGCCGGCACCGCGTCGACGGCGTACCGGGCGGCGTCGGGCCCGACCAGGGAGACGGTGACCAGCGCCGAGTAGGAGCCGGGGCCGGTGTAGCTGGCGACGCGGACGCTCTCGGCCACGGTCGACCCGCCGACGGAGCCGGTCGCGGACTCGGCGTACCGTCGCCCGGCGATCTGACAGCTCACGGCGGTGTCAACGTGGCCCGCGACGGCGATCGGGCTCGTGATGCCGAGCGTCAGCGAGCCGGCGCCGCCGGTCCCGGCCCCGACGGGAGCGCTCGACCCGGCGACGGCGGCCGGGGCGGTGGCGGGCGCGGCGTCCGCCGTCGACACCGCCGCGGCGCCGGCCCGGCATCCCGGCACGAGCAGTAGCAGGCCGCCGGTGAGCAGGACCGAGCGGCCAAGCCGGTTCCGACTGTTCACGTATCTCTCCCGAACTGGATGATGAAGGGATGGTGGGCCGCCGGCGGACGCGGCGACCGGGTCAGTGCCGCAGGTGGGCGATCATCGGCAGGCCGCCCTTGGGGCGCAGGGTGACCAGCGGCTCGGGCACGACCGGATCGCCGGTCGCGGCCGTGAAGGACCAGCGCCGGGCGATCGTCGCCAGCGCCAGGACGCCCTCGGCCACCGCGAAGCTGTTCCCGATGCACTGGCGCGGCCCGCCACCGAACGGGAAGTAGGCGAACCGCGGCCGGCCCGGGGCGTGCGGGCCGCCGGCCGTGCTCTCCTGACCGGTGCCGCCGGATTCGTCCGCGTCCAGCCAGCGGGTCGGGTCGAAGCGGGTCGGGTCCGGCCACCAGCGCTCGTCGCGGTGGATCACCCACTGGCTGAAGACCAGCGTCGACCCGGCGGGCAGCAGGTACCCGGCCACCTCCCGGTCCTCGACGAGATGGCGGCCCATCGCCCAGACCGGCGGAAACAGCCGCATCGACTCGGAAAAGACCGCGTTGGTGTAGGCCAGCCGGGGGAGGTCCTCGAACGTGGGGGGCCGGCCGCCGAGGACCGCGTCGACCTCGGCGTGCAGCCGCGCGGCCACGTCCCGGTGCTCGCCGAGCAGGTGGAACGTCCAGGCCAGCGCGTTCGCGGTCGTCTCGTGGCCGGCGAGCAGGAGCGTCATCGCCTCGTCGCGGATCTGGCTGTCGCTCATCCGCTCGCCGGTGTCGGCATCCTGGGTGTCCAGCAGCAGCGACAGCAGGTCGGAGCCGGTGGCACCGGTGGCGCGCCGGTCGGCGATCATCTCGTAGACCGCACGGTCGAGTGCCTCCCGGCTGTCGCGCCGGCGCGCCGGCCCGCCCACCGGGAGCTGTTCGACCCGGGTGAAGCCGGGCAGGGCCGCGCGCCGGGCCGCCGGCAGGTTACGGGCCACCGCGTCGCGGACCACCGTGACGACCTCGTCGTCGAGCGGGACGTCGAACAGGGTCCGCGCGACGATCCCCAACGTCATCTCGGTCATCTCGGCGTGCAGATCGAGCCGCTGGCCGTCCCGCCAGGTCGCCGCGGTGTCGTCCGTGACGCAGACGAACTGCTCGCCGTACTCGGCGATGCGGTGCTTGTGGAACAGCGGCTGGATCAGCCGCCGCTGCCGGCGGTGCACGTCACCGGCGCTGGTCAGCAGGCCGTCGCCGAGCAGGTAGGTCAACGGCTGGGTCACGTTCGTTCGGGAGCCGGCGCCCCGCACGACGGCGCCCTTGGCGTACGCGCGATGCCCGCTGACCAGCGCGTCAGCGGCCACCGCGGGATCGGACACCAGGAACGCCGACACCGGCCAGGTGGAGAGCCGCACGATCGGCCCGTGCTCGTCGCGCAGCTGGGTGAGCCTGGTCAGCGGGTCCGCGCGCAGCCTCCGGACGGCGGCCAGTGGGCCGCCGGACTGGCCGGGAACCTCGCCGACGGCCCGTGGCTGCGAGGTGAGGGGAGCGGTGGTAGCGGGTGGCGTCATCGCGTGCTGTCCTCCATGATCGGAAACTGGTCTGTCCTGGTCGGGGCATCGGTGTCGGCGGGGCCGGGTCGCGTCGCCGCCATGAGACGGGCGAGCGCATGTGGTCAACGCGGGACCGCCACGAGGGCCACGAGCAGAGCGATCTTCAGCACCAGGGCGAGGTCGCCCGCGGGGGCCGGCGGGGGGGGGGGGCCCCCCCCCCCCCCGGCCGGATGCGACGCGACGATGTGCCCGGCCGGGTCGACCAGCGCGACGGCCACTGTCGGATTGCCCGTCGGC
>NZ_JADWYX010000248.1 GCF_016786355.1 Frankia sp. AgB1.9 | reverse complement strand
GCGCTGGTGGAAAGCCGGCTCGGGGACATGCTGCGCCGGGGGCGGGTGGCGGATCGGCCCGGGGTGACGGTGGCGAATCTGTGGGCGCTGTCGATGGCCCGACTACGGGCCGAGGCGCCCGCGGCGGGGGCGCTGCTGGAGCTGTGCGCGCTGTGCGGGCCGGATCCGATCCCGTTGGACCTGGTCACGGGAGGGACCGCGGAGCTGGACGAGGGGCCGATGCGGGTGGCGGCGGCTGATCCGGTGGCATGGGCGGACACGGTCGGCGCCGTGGTGGGGTATAGCTTGGCCCGCCGTGATGGGGCGGCGTTGACGGTGCACCGGCTGATCGCGGCGGCGACGCGGGCACAGATGACGCCGCACGACCGGGCAGCGACCGAGGCGGCAGCGGTCCGGCTGCTGGCTGCGGCGGTACCCACCGAGGTCCGCGATCCGCAGGGGTGGCCACGATGGCGCGGCCTGCTCCCGCACGTCCAAGCCGCACTCGATACGGATCACGACGGCGGGAGCGAGCGGACAGTCCGGGCCGTATCTTGGCTGTGCGACCGGACCGGGATGTATCTAGAACACCACGGCCGACCCGACAGCGCCCTTCCGTACCTGCAACGCGGTCTGGCCCTCGACGAAACCCACCTCGGCGCGGAGCACCCGGACACGCTGGCTTCGCGGAACAACCTGGCGGGTGCCTACCGGGCGGCGGGGCGGGTGGAGCAGGCGATCGGCCTGTTCGAGCAGACCCTCACCGACTGTGAGCGGGTGTTGGGCGCGGAGCACCCGGACACGCTGACCTCGCGGAACAACCTGGCGGGTGCCTACCGGGCGGCGGGGCGGGTGGAGCAGGCGATCGGCCTGTACGAGCAGACTCTGACCGACTCGGAGCGGGTGTTGGGCGCGGAGCACCCGGACACGCTGGCTTCGCGGAACAACCTGGCCTACGCCTACGAGGCGGCGGGGCGGGTGGAGCAGGCGATCGGCCTGTTCGAGCAGACCCTCACCGACCGGGAGCGGGTGTTGGGCGCGGAGCACCCGGACACGCTGACCTCGCGGAACAACCTGGCCTACGCCTACGAGACGGCGGGGCGGGTGGAGCAGGCGATCGGCCTGTACGAGCAGACCCTGACCGGCCGGGAGCGGGTGTTGGGCGCGGAGCACCCGGACACGCTGGTCTCGCGGAGCAACTTGGCGGGCGCCTACGAGTCGGCGGGGCGGGTGGAGCAGGCGATCGGCCTGTTCGAGCAGACCCTGACCGACCGGGAGCGGGTGCTGGGCGCGGAGCACCCGTCCACGCTGGTCTCGCGGAACAACCTGGCGGGCGCCTACGAGACGGCGGGGCGGGTGGAGCAGGCGATCGGCCTGTACGAGCAGACCCTGACCGACCGGGAGCGGGTGCTGGGTGTCGAGCACCCGGCCACGCTGACGTCGCGGAACAACCTGGCCTACGCCTACGAGTCGGCGGGGCGGGTGGAGCATGCGATCGGCCTGTACGAGCAGACCCTGGCCGTCGCACAACGGGTGTTGGACCAAGGGCATCCCTCGTTGGCGACGTTTCGCGCGAACCTGGAGCGTGCTCAAGGTGCCGCCGCTGGCCGTCCCGGTGCGGCACCCCGATGAGTCGATCGCGTGCCAGTTTCCGAGAGACTGACGGTTTCGTGCACGATAAGAGGGCGAGTTCTCGCGCATGAGGCTAAGCTGCTGGACATCGACTTCTGGCGACGGCAGGCGTCTCTAAGATCGACGGTCAAGCATCACACGAGACAGAAACGTCAAGCATCAGCTGGGACTGGACAATGCGCTCGGTCGGCGGGCAGGAATTACCCGTTGACTAATTCACGGGGCCTGCCGGACCGCTCCCGAGGCGAACCATTGCACAAGCGTGACGGCGAGATGAACGGCCGATTCGGCCGCCCGCTCCGATATCGGGGCGGTTGGCGCAACTCCGCCATGTCGGTTGACCTGACCATCCCAGAGCGTCGATATGAGCGCGAGTACGGGATCAATCGAACCGGGCGAGATCTGGAAGGTCCATTTGGTCGGATTTGCTTTCAGTTCACCCCTAACTGTCCCGAGAGTCGCCCTTGCATGATTGGGTTGAATGATGGGTATAGCGGCGGCTTCCACTGCCTTTATAGCCTCACCGTACGATTTCGCGGCGTCCGGACTCCTGCCGTAGATAGCTCGCCATGCCTCCGAAAGGTGGTTAGATGCGCTCGTCGCGTGGGCGGCTGCGACGGCGTTTTCAAAGGATTTTCTAGCTGTGGGGTCGACGCGCCGCTCCAAGTGGGTTCGCTCGGATGAAACCGTGTAAGCCGACCCGCCTGCCTTGAGAAGTTCTTCGAGTTCTTCCGGCGCCGTGTCCCGCTCGAATGGGTATCCAGTCGACTTCCGATATGTTTCGGAGCGATGGATTAAAACAGCATCGAGGACGTCAAGGATGACGTCCTCGGCATCCTGCGGGATAAGAATCTTCATCCGCATCCACGGTGAATAGGAGAAGCGCCCGCGACTAGAGCGTGAGGGTTCCCAGCTGATCTCACGCTTCAGTCGCAGTGAAATCTGCTCGACGTCTTCATCATACGAGATTGCCGAGGTAAGCCACTCGTCGACGTGGCCTCTGAGGTGAAGAGGGAGTCCCTCGTATGGCTCCTCCGGTAGCTCCCCAGCCACGGCCCGCTTGCTCAACGGGACCCACCGCGTTGCGCCGCTCGTCACCGGTGTGAGGCTACTCGCCGCGTCTGCCGGATCAGGCGCGGGCCGTCCGGTGGTCCCGCTGCGCTGGTGCGGCCGGCAGCACGGCAGCCGGCGCCTAGCTGACGGTTGGTGGTGCCGGTGGTTCGCGGGGCGTAGGTACTTCGGTGACGTTTGCCTTCAAGCGCCCGGGAAGCCGGCCGCGTTCTCGCGCACCAGCCGGCGGCGGGGACTTGGGGACGCGGGGCAGACCTCCAGTCAGAGGGCTTCCTGAGCCTCTTGGCTGTTCGGTCGGTCGATGGACCAGATGTTGCGGGGTTGCCCGTTGCGCTTGGTGTGCTCGGCAACGGTCAG
>NZ_JADWYX010000247.1 GCF_016786355.1 Frankia sp. AgB1.9 | reverse complement strand
CGCGACCGCAAAGGCCTCTACGCCAAAGCCCGCCGCGGCGAACTCACCAACTTCACCGGCATCGACTCCCCCTACCAGCCGCCCGACCATGCCGAAATCCACCTTGATGCCTCCGGCTCGATCCCCGCTGTTCAAAGCGCTGAGCTCGTCGTCACCTACCTGCGTGACGCCGGGATCCTCGCCTGGCAGGACGGAGCGTGACGGGCATGGACGACCACTTCCTCGCGGCGACGCTGGCCGCCGAGGCCGGCGAGCTCCTGCTCGCCATTCGTGCGGAGGGCGGCGCCGCGGGTGACCGCAAGTCGAACGAGCTGCTCCTTGAGCGCCTGTCCCGCGCGCGTCCCGACGACGCGATCCTGTCGGAGGAGAGCGCCGACGATCCTGCCCGCGTCGGCCGGGACCGGGTGTGGATCATCGACCCTCTCGACGGCACCCGCGAGTACGGCGAGGCGTCGCGCGAGGACTGGGCCGTGCATGTGGCCCTCGCGGTCAACGGAGATCCCACCGCCGGCGCCGTCGCGCTACCCGCGGCCGGCCTCGTCCTGCACACCGGCGAACCTCCGGCCCTCGCCCCGCCGTCGACCGGCCCGGTCCGCCTCGCGGTCTCCCGCACACGCCCGCCGGCCTGCGTCGGCCAGCTCGTCACCCAGCTGAACGCCACCCTGGTGCCCATGGGCTCAGCCGGCGCCAAGGCAATGGCCGTCGTCCGTGGACAGGTCGACATCTACGCCCACTCCGGCGGCCAGTACGAATGGGACTCCTGCGCACCCGTCGCCGTAGCGGCGGCCGCCGGACTGCACGTCTCCCGGCTCGACGGCTCACCCCTGCGCTACAACCAGCCCAACCCCTACCTGCCCGACCTGCTCATCTGCCGCCCAGAACTGGCCGGCGCGACCCTGAACGCGCTGCGCGACCTGTAGCCGGTAGCCGTCCCCTCCTCGACACTTCGGGGATCTGACGTCCTCGCCTCCGCGGGACCGCTCCTCGGGGACCTCGCCCCCTCGGAGCGAACCCAGCGGCAAGGTGCGCCCGTTCCGGCGTCCCCATGATCGCTGGTTCGGCCCTCTGATGGTCGTCACCGGGTCTGTTCCGTAGCCACCAGAGGGTCTAAACAGCGATCAAGACGAATGGAGGTGCCTGGTGATCACCGCCGTGGTCGCCCGCTGTCGACGTCGCTCACGATTAAGGCAGTCGACTGGACCTTAAGTCGATTGACTGTCGCCTGTCCGGGTGGTTGCATGGCCTCCCTGTCAACGAAGTGAGGGAGCCCGTGAAACTCGACGGTTCAGTCGCGGTCGTCACCGGTGCTGGTAGCGGTATCGGACGGGCCGCGGCGCTTTCCTTCGCCCGGCGCGGCGCCCGGGTCGTGGTCAGCGACCTCGACGCTGACCGTGCCTACGCGGTGTCCGCCGAGATCGGCGACCACGCCGTGGCGATCCGGTGCGACGTCACCGAGGTCGCCGAGCTGGAGGCCGCCCGCGCGCTCGCCCTCGACCGGTTCGGGCGGATCGACCTGGTGATGAACACCGTCGGCATCCTCGCCGTCGGTGCCGTGGAGGACATCCCGCTGGAGGCCTGGCAGCGCGTCATCGACGTCAACCTGCTCGGCATCGTGCGCAGCAACCTGGTGTTCCTGCCCGCGCTGCTCGCCCAGGGATCCGGCCACATCGTCAACACGGCGTCGACCGCGGGCCTGCTGCCGTATGGCTACGACCGGCTGCCCTACACGGCGACCAAGCACGCGGTCGTCGGCCTCTCGGAGTCACTGGCCGTCTACCTGCGGCCCCAGGGCATCGGCGTGACCTGCCTGTGCCCGGCCGGCGTCGCGACGAACATCATCGAACAGGTCAGGTTCTACGGCGAGCCCAAGCCACCGCGCGGGCCGACGTTCCCGGTCGTCGACGCGGCCTCGGTCGGAGAGCTGGTCGCCGAGGCCGTCGAGGCGGGCCAGTTCCTCGTCCTCACCGCGCCAGAGGCCGCCGACGAGCTGCGCGAACGCGCCGCCGACATCGACGCCTACCTGGACCGGATCGCGACCGACTACGCCTGAACGCCCGGTCGCCACCACCGATACCCAAGCCGCTCCCGGATCGTCGCCGCCCACCAGGCGGCCGCCTGCGAGCGGGCGCGGCTGCCTGCATCTCTTTCTTCGAGGAGGCACCGTGACGCACGGCGACCTGGACGAGCCCGCTACCAGGGTTGGTTTCATCGGCCTGGGCAGCCAGGGCGGCCCGATGGCCCGGCGCATCGTGGACGGCGGCTATCCGCTGACCGTCTGGGCGCGCCGCCCGGCGTCCGTCGAGTCGTTCGCGGGTAGCGGCGCCGTCGTAGCAGCGAGCCCCGCCGAGCTGGGCGCGGCGAGCGATGTGGTGGGGATCTGCGTCGTCGCCGACGACGACGTGCGCGACGTGCTGCTGCGTGACGACGGCGTGCTGGCCGGGATGGCGCCCGGCGGCGTCGTCGCCCTGCACTCGACGATCCACCCCGCCACCTGCCGGGAGCTCGCCGAGGCGGCGGCCAGCCAGGGGGTCCGGCTGCTGGACGCGCCGGTCAGCGGCGGGGGAGGAGCAGCCGAGCGAGGCCAGCTGCTCGTCATGGTCGGCGGCGACGAGGACGACCTGGATCGGTGCCGGCCGGTCTTCGCGACCTACGCGGACCCGATCCTGCATCTGGGCCCGCTCGGCAGTGGCCAGGTCGCGAAGGCGCTGAACAACTTCCTGTTCACCACCCACGTCGGCATCGCCCTGGACCTGTTCGCCTTCGTCGACCGGCTCGGGCTGGACCGGGCCGCGGCGGCACGCGTGCTGGGCTTTGGGAGCGGTGGCAGCTTCGCCGCCGCGACCCTCGCCCGGTCCGGGTTCGACACAAGCGGGCTTCGTGGGGCCGAGCCGCTGCTGCGCAAGGACGTGGGCATCATGCTCGACGTCGCCCAGGCCGCCGGGGCCGCCGAACCCACGGCCCTCGTCGCGCTGGCTCGCCAGACCCTGGCCCTGCTGCGCGACGGCTCCGAGTAAGAAGACCAGGCCGGGGGGGGGGGGGGGGGGGGGGGCGGGGGCCGGGGGGGGGGGGGGGGGCCGGGGGGG
>NZ_JADWYX010000246.1 GCF_016786355.1 Frankia sp. AgB1.9 | reverse complement strand
CCCGGGCGGGGGGCCGGGGGGCGGGGCCCGGCCCGGGGGGGGGCGCCGGGGCGGCCCGCGGGGGGCGGCGAGGTGCTCTTCCTCAACCCGAGCCAGGACGAGGACTACCGCCGGGCCAGCTGGCGCCGCGCGGCGCTCGTGCTGGTCGGGGTGTCGGTGCTGGTTCTCCTGGCCATCGCGGCGGCGGTCCTGCTCGGATGACGGCGAGTGCCCGGTGGCCCGGCGGCGCGCCGAATCAGGGCATCCGGTGGACAGAACCGGATGCCCATAGGTAACACTGCAATTTGCGATTCACCTCATGGCATCAAAACGGGGGGCATGGTGGAGGAATCCGCGTCCGCGCAGGACGTCAGCTGGTTCGCCGAGCAGTGCGACCGGATCGTGCGCAACATCGAGCGGCTCATCCGAGGCAAGACGGATGTCGTGCGGCTCGCGGTGCTCTGCCTGGCGGCGGAGGGGCACGTCCTCGTCGACGACGTGCCCGGAGTCGGCAAGACATCGATCGCCAAGGCGCTGGCCAGCTCGATCGAGGGCAGCATGCGCCGCATCCAGTGCACCCCGGACCTGCTGCCCACCGACATCACCGGCGTGCAGATCTGGAACCAGGACACCAGGAACTTCGAGTTCCAGCCGGGCGCGATCTTCGGGAACGTCGTGCTCGCCGACGAGGTGAACCGGGCCTCGCCGAAGACCCAGTCGGCGCTGCTGGAGGTCATGGAGGAGCGGCAGGTCACCGTCGAGGGGACGACCTTCGCGGTGCCAAGGCCGTTCCTGGTGATCGCCACCCAGAACCCGGTCGAGCACGGCGGCACCTACGACCTGCCCGAGGCGCAGATCGACCGGTTCATGATGAAGATGTCGGTCGGCTACCCGGACCACGCCGCCGAGGTCGAGATCGTCGCCAACCGGTCAGCCGGGCAGTCGGTTCTCGACCTGCAGCCGGTGGTGTCCAGCGGGGACGTGCTGCGGATGACCTCGCTGGTCCGGCGGGTGCATCTCACGCCGGCCGTCGTCGACTACATCGTGACGATCACCGCGGCCACCCGCCGGCTGGCCGAGCTGCGGCTGGGCGCGAGCCCGCGGGCCGGGATCGCGCTGGCCGCCGCCGCGCAGGCGCACGCCGCCGCGGACGGCCGCACCTTCGTCACGCCGGACGACGTGAAGGCGCTCGCCCCGTTCGTGCTGGCTCACCGGCTGCTGCTGCGTCCGGAGGCCGAGCTGAACGGGGTGACCGCGGCCGGCCTCCTGGACAGCATTCTCGCGTCGGTTCCGGTGCCGGGCCGTGAACGAGCCTATCGATGATCACGAGGTCCGGGATCGCCGTCGCGGTGGTCGGGGTCGCCTTCGTGGCGGCGGGGCTGGCGCTGCACTACCCGGAGCTGATTGTCATCGCGGCGGCGGCGTTCTGCGCGCTGCTGGTCGCCGGCGGCTGGCTGCTGTTCAGCCCGGACGTCACGATCGCCCGCGAGGTCCGACCGGCCCGGGTCGTGCAGGGTGAGCCGGCGTTCGGCTACGTCACGGTGACCAACGTGTCCCGGCGGCGCTGCCCGCCGATCCTCGCGGACGAGCGGGTCGCCGGGGCGTCCCTGAGCGTCGCGATCCCAAGCCTCGCGCCGGGCGGTCAGGCCGAGCGCGGCTACCCGATCCCGACCGGGCGGCGCGGGATCTTCGAGGTGGGCCCGCTGACCGTCGGCCACAGCGACCCGCTGCGGCTGGTCTACGTCGGCCAGACCCGGCCGGAGCGTTCGGTCCTGCGGGTGCGGCCGCGGGTCCACGTCGTCCCGCCGCTGCCGACCGGCGGGTCGCCCGATCTGGACGGGCCGACCTCCAACGTGGCGCCGCAGGGCGGCATCGCGTTCCACTCGCTGCGCGAGTACGCCCGCGGTGACGACCTGCGGCTGGTGCACTGGCCGTCGACCGCGAAGACCGGAACGTTGATGGTCCGGCACAACGTGGTGCCGAACGAGCCGACCATGATGGTCCTGCTGGACACCTCGGCGGCGCCCTACACCGAGGACTTCTTCGAGGACGCGGTCCGGGTGGCCGCCTCGCTCGCCGTGTCGGGTCGCACCCACGGTTTCCCGGTCGAGCTGGTCACCTCCAGCGGCCAGCGGGTCGCCGCCGGCCGGGGCGCCGAGTCCGTCGACGCGGCGCTCGACCTGCTGGCCGGCGTGGCGCCGAGCCCGGAAGACCCGGGCCTGGCCGCCCTGCCGGGGCTCGCGCCGCGACAGCCGGGCAGCGTGCTCGGGGTGGTGACCGGCCAGCCGGCGGCCGAGAAGCTGGCCGCGGTGTCGACGGTCCGGCAGCGGTTCTCCATGGTCAGCGTCGTACAGGTCGGCGAGATCTACGGCCGGCCCGGCCGCCCGGTGGGCGGGGCGATGGTCGTGAACGTGCGTACCAGCGACGAGTTCGCCGCCGTCTGGGCCGCGAGGGCGCACCGGTGACCGTGCCCCGGTCGCCGGCCCGGCACCGGCAGGCGAGCGGCGCCGGGTCCGTCGGCTTCCTCAAGAGGTCCAGGCGATGACGAGTCCGTCCGCCCGGGCCGCGCCGGCGTCGTGGGCGCTTGCGGCGCAGGCCGCGCTGGTCAGCCTGGCCGGGCTGCCGAGCCTGTTCGTGGTGAAGCCGCTGTTCGACGGGTCCGGGTACCTGGGGCCGCTGGCCGGCACCCTCGTCGTCGCGGCGGTCGCCGGGTGGCTGATCGCGCGGCGGGTGGCGAGCGGGTCACTGGTCTGCGTCGTCGGGGTCGTCGCCGGGCTCGCCTTCGGGACGGTCGGGGCGCTCGTCGCCGGCGACTCGCCGTGGCTGGCGACGCGGGCGCTGCGGGAGGGCTGGCCGCGGCTGTTGAGCGTCGCGCTGCCGGCCCGGCCGAGCACGCTCCTGCTGGTTCCGCTGGCCGCGATCATCTGGGTGACGACCTATGCGGCCGTGGCGCTGGCCGTCCGCACCGAGCAGCCACTCGCGCCGGGCCTGGCGCCGCTGCTCGGTCTCGCCGGCCTGATCGTCCTGGTCGGGCAGACCGGCGGCGGTGCTCGCGGCCCGCGGGTCCTGCTCACCGGCGCGGCCGCGCTGCTGGTGCTCGCCGCGGCCGCGCTGCGGGCCGCGCGCCCGGTCCTGCCCGCCGCGCCCGGCGCGGCCCCGCCCCCGGCCGGCTCCGCCGGGGCGCCGGCAACCGGTGCGCGCCGGCTCCCCCGCG
>NZ_JADWYX010000245.1 GCF_016786355.1 Frankia sp. AgB1.9 | reverse complement strand
GATGCCTCGTCAGAGCGTCACGCGTCTCGTACAGATGGTTGTCAGCGTCGAACACAGGAAACCTGGGACTGGTCATATCGGAACCATAGGTCGTTTCTAACACCCACGTCAACGGACTAACAGTGGCGTCAGTCACGCAGGTCCCGGAACAGCTCGTAGGACGGGTCCGCGGTGTCCCGGCTGCCGCCGCCGGGCAGGTGGCCCGTCACCGGACGGTCGAGCTCTCCGAAGTCCAGGACCCAGACCCGGTGGTCGACGGCCCACCGCCCGTCCCGCCGCGACCAGCGGTCCAGGTACCGGCCCGCGTAGAACTCCTCGGTGAAGCCGTCGCCCACCGCGGACACGAGGCGCACGGTGACGTACGCCTCGCTGGCGGCCCGATCGCCGGCGATCTCGATCCCGACCGTCGCGATCTGGTGGGAGTGCGCCAGGCGCCGCAGATGGTTGCGGGAGACCTGGTCGACGAAGTCCCGCCCGCGCCCCTGGAAGATCCCCGGGCCGTAGTCCGCGGTGCCGTCGTCGTGCCAGACGCCGTAGCCGAGCTGGTCGTCGCGCCGATCCATCGCCCGGCAGTAGTTGTGCAGCTGCTGACGGATCGCCTCGCGCGCCGCCAGCTCCTCCAAAGCCTCGATCTCCACTCCAGCCACGCTCTCACGCCCGCCGGACTGGGCCCCTGAAACCCGGGCCCCTGAATCCTGGGCCCCTGAATTCGGTCGACTACCGGACGGTGCCCAGGAGCGGGACGGCGGCCGGGCCGGCCGCCGCGTGGCAGCGGGCGGCGTCGGACGGGTGACCGGCGTAGTCGAACAGCCGGCCGGCCGCGGTCAGCAGCTCGTGCGCGCGGGCCTGGGCGCCTTCGGCCTGGGCCAGCCAGGCTTCGGCCTCCTGGGTGGCCGCCTGCCAGGCGGTGCCCTCCCACAGCGCCGCCGACCGGCGGGCGGCGGCGAGATGCCGGCGGGCCCGGTCGAGGTCACCGGCCTGCGCCGAGACGATCGTCGCCGGCACGGCGAAGGCGACCGCGCAGAACAGGCACCCGTCGTCGACGCCGAGCGCGTCCTGCGCCTGGGTGACGACGGCGTAGGCGGCCGCCGTGTCCGGCGCGGCGGCGACCATGGTGCCGTAGATCCGCTGCACCAGGTGGGCGGCGATCGGCGACCACCTGGCCATCGGCAGCGCGCGCAGCAACAGCCGGTTCGCCTCGGCGCCGTCGCCCAGCGCCAGCCGCACCTGGGCCAGCCGCTGCAGCGCGTGCGCCTCGCCGGCGGTGGAGGCGACGTCCCGGTGGCGGGCCACCGCCCTGGTCAGCCGCCGCTGGGCGAGCTCGAGGTCGCCGGCCAGCAGCAGCGCCTCGCCAGCCAGGCACTCGGCGAAGGCGACCGCCCTGGCCGCGCCGGCCGTCTCGGCGGCGTCCCGCAGCTGGTCGGCCAGCCGGACCACCTCGGCGTAGGGCGTCGAGCCGTACAGCAGGTACTGGGCGATGCACAGGTGGGCGTCGAAGACGGTCGCGGCCAGCGCCGGCAGCTGGCTGGTGCGGCGCAGCTCGGCCGTGAGCTGGGCGAAGAACTCACCGCGGTCGTGCGCGACCAGGCCGACGAGCGCGACCAGGTCGCACACCGTCCGGTCGGTCTCGGCGGCCACGATCCGGCGGCGGGCCTCCTGGGCGATGGCGTCCGCCCGGTCCAGGTCGCCCGCGAAGTAGGCGAGCAGCCCGAGGGTCAGGCTGATGCTCGCGTCGGCGGGGCCGGTGCCCTGGTCGAGGCCGTCGAGCGCCGCGGCGGCGCCGTCCAGATCGCCGGCCATGAGCAGAGCGCGGGCGAGGCGGGCCCGCAGTGCCCGGGCGTCGTCCGGTGCCGCCAGCCCGATCGCCGCCCGGTAGGCCCCCGGAGCTCCGGGGTCCGCGAGCACGGCGAGCAGGTCCGCGCGCAGCGCGAGCAGCCGGGCCAGCTCGTCGCCGGTGGCCTCGGCGTGCACCTGGTCGACCAGCGCGAGCGCGTCCCGGTAGGCGCCGATGGCCGCCTCGGTCTCGGCGGCCCGCAGCGCGTAGGGCACGGCGCGCGCCCGTTCGCCGGCCTGGAGGAAGTGGTGGCCGACCCGGGCCGGCGCGGCCCCGAGCGTCGCGAGCCGTTCGGCGATCTCGCGGTGGATCGCGCGCAGCCGGTAGGGCGCCAGGCCAGCGAGCAGCGCGTCGCGGACGAGGTGGTGCCGGAACCGGAAGCCGGTGTCGGTCCGTTCGAGCGCGCCGCGCCCGATCAGTTCGTCGAGCACCACGCAGGCCTCGGACACCGGGCGGCTCGTGAGCGCGACCAGCTCGTCCAGGTCGAACGACCGCCCGACCACCGCGAGCCGGCGCAGCACGTCCCGGGCCGCGACCGAGAGCCCGTCGATCGCGGCGGCGTCCACCGAGAACGGGTTCGCCGGCTCGGCGGCCGCCCGCCGGGCGAGCTCCAGCGCCGTGAACGGCAGGCCCTGGGACACCTGCCAGATGCGCTCGACGAGCGCCGCGCCGACCAGGCCGGGCTCGGGTGCTGGCGACGCCGAAGGCCCTGCCGCCGGCCGCAGCTGGCGGGCGACGAGCGCGGCGATCGCGGTCTCGTCGAGCGGTCCGAGGTCGACGGCGACGGCGATTCCCCGGGACAGCAGGCTCGCGCGCACCTCGGCGAACGCGGGCGGCGCGGTGGCGTCGCCCGGCGGCGCGCGGTGGGCCAGCAGCAGGACGACCGGCAGCCCGGCGAGCGACCTGGCCAGGTAGTGCAGCATCCGCATCGTCGCGTCGTCCGCGTCGTGCAGATCGTCGACGACCAGCAGGGCGCCCGCCCGGCCCGGCGCGGCACGCTGCCCGCCCTCGGCCGCGTAGCGCAGCAGCTGGGCCGCTGCGACGAAGACCTGCTGGTGGCCGCTCGTGCCGGCCCAGCTGAGGTCGCGGCTCGACATCGCCCGCTCGACGCCCGCGCGGCAGTCGTCGTTGAGGTCCGTGAGAAGGGACGGATGCCGGCGGAACAGGTCGCTGAACGCCTCCAGCAGCGGGCCGTAGGGCCAGCCGCCCTCGATCGGCGCGGCCGCGCCGAGGCCGACCCACCAGCCGGCCCCCCCCGCGCGCCCGGCCCCCGGGGCGGGGCCCCGGGCCGGGCCGCCCCCCCCCCCCGCCCCCCGCCGGCTACTCCGCCGACGACCCGGGTCATCCCTTCTCCAGGAACTCGACCGGCCGGTCGTCGAGGGCGAGGGTG
>NZ_JADWYX010000244.1 GCF_016786355.1 Frankia sp. AgB1.9 | reverse complement strand
TTGCGGTAAATCGATCTATTTCGCGGCAGGCAACGGTCTTGCCCGCGGCTGCCACGAACGGCCGGGTCCGGAGCCGTGTGGTTTACGGGCCGCGGGCCGCGCCCTCCCCGCCGGGGCCGCCCCCGGGGCCGGCGCCCCCCGGCGCTGGCTCACTCCCGGCCGGCGCCCGCGCCCGGCGTCGACGGGCCCATCTCACGCTGCCAGGCAAGGGCCAGCTGGGTCCGGTTGGTGCAGGCGGTCGCGACCAGCGCGTGCGTCAGGTGGTGCTTCACGGTGTCGATGCTGATGCACAGCGCCTCGGCGACCTGCCGGTTCGAGTGCCCCTCGGCGACGAGCCGGACCACGTCGCGCTCCCGGGCGGAGAGCTTGGCGGTCACGGCCGGGCCGGTGTTGGCGCGGACGTGGAACCGCAGCAGGTTGCCCAGGTGGCGCCCGAGCACCGCGGCGATCGCCCGGTCACGCGGGCCGAAAGCGCCCGGCCGGGGGTCCAGCAACGAGATCACCGCGCCAATGTTCGGCGGCCCGGCGAGCCTCAGCAGCAGCTCGGAGTGGATGCCATGGGCGCGCAGAAACCGTTCCATACGCAGCCGGATCTCCGGCCGGGCCGGGTTGCCGACGTCCTCCAGGGTCACCAGGCCGCGTTCCCGGATGAGCCGGAGGCTTTCGGGGTCGGAGAACACCTCCAGGCCGCGGTAGCGGTCCAGGAAGGGCCCGGCCATCCGCAACGCGAGCCCACGGCCAGACGGGCGCGGGTCCTGGAAGGCGGCTTCCAGGGTCGGCCCGAGGAAGAAGGCCGAATTGCGGTATCCGAGATGGCGGGACATGGCGTCCAGGACGGCCTCGCGGAACGCCGGCAGCGTGGCGGCACGCTCGCAGTCCTCGACGAGGCGCAGGATGCCGCGCAGCTCGGCCGCGCCGAGGGCGAGGTCACGCGGCGCCTGGCCCGCACGCGGGCTCAGCTGGGTACGGGCCTGCATTCCGACCACCGCCGGCCGAACCGGCTGAGCTCCCATTCCGGCGCCGCGTGCTCGGTCGACCGCGGCGGACGACGAATTACCCACCATCGAGGCGTTCGCGATCGGCGCGTTCCCGGCCGATCCTGGATGCCGGTGAACCGCCGCGCCGTCGACCAGCGGGGCTGGTCCGCGCAGGACAGCGGAGGGTGTGTCGATAGTCACCGGTCTTGGCTGGCGACGAAGCTGTGACATTCCGGCTGTACCGACCAAATCGGTATCCGTCTCGCCATCAAGCATGTGGTCGGTCACGCCTGCCTCCGGGTCCTGTCGACGCCAGGCTTAACTGCACAGGTAACGAGGAGTCCGGCGGTCGCGGCGGGCGTCTTGGGCCGCCAGAGCGCCGATGCGACGATCGGCGCGGAGGGCTCGGCGTCCCGGGTCGATGCCGCCGGGGTATTACCGACCAAGCTGGACATGTTGGGTCAGCGTAGGGGCACCCTCGGGGGCACGCTAGACGCCGGGCGGGACTTTTTACCCCTTGCCAACCTTGACTCGGGCTTTCGAGATCAACACAGGGCCTAAAGTCCCATGAGAGCGCTCTCTGTCTATCGAGAGTAGCCACACAGATGCAATAGGTAGTTGTTGATCGCATTCCGACTACCCGAACGGGCTAGTCACGCTCTGCACACATGGGCCATTCCCAGCACCGCTGGCACGACCGGGCCAACGCGCCCGCACCCACTCTGTGTAACAGGTTGCTACCGAGGGTACGGTTCCCGGCGACACGGTCCGCCCGTTCCGACCCGTTCGGTCGCGGCACTCACCGTGCCCGCGACCGGGCCCCGCGTCAGGCCGACGGACGTCCGCCCACCAGAGGGCGGCACTGCGTCCACCGGCCGGCGACGAGCCGGAACCGCGGCCCGAGAGGGGTGAAGAACGGTGACCATCGGCTCGTCGATCTTCATGATCGTCGTCGGCGCGATCCTCCGGTACGCGATCACCTGGCGGGTTCAGGGCCTGAATCTCCCGGCGCTGGGCCTGATCCTGGCGATCGCGGGCATCGTCACCCTGGTGCTCCGGCTGATCTGGCTGTTCAACCCGGGCCTCGGCGAACGCGAGCCACGCCCGCCCACCGGCCTGCCTGGCGAGCTGGGCGACTGGACGGTCAATCCCGCGAACCTGCCGCCCCCGGCCGCGCCACGGCCGGCGGCCACCGGGCCCGACGCATGGCGGCCAGGCGGTTTCCGTCCCTAGGACGGCCGGTCGGCCGCGGCACCCGGCGCGGCCAGCCGGCCGCCAGACGCCGCCGCACGACTACGGCGTGTCACCATCACGGACGGTGACACGCCTGCGCCGCGGTGGGGTGCGGGCGGGGCGGGACCCCATTCGCCCATACCCCGCCAGAGCGAACAAACAGGTCCGAACCGCCGCGCCGGCGGACGGCGGTCCGAGCAGGTGCGCGGTCAGAGCAGGTGCAGGGCGCGGGCTCGGTGCACGGCATCGCGGCGCCGAGCGACGTCCAGCTTGCGGTAGATGCTTTTCAGGTGCGTCTTGACGGTGTTGACCGAGACGTACAACTCGGCGGCGATCTCGGCCGTCGTGAGCATGGTCGGCAGGTAGCTGAGCACCGCCAGCTCACGGTCGCTCAGCCGGTCCGCTCCGCGCCCGGCCCGGCTGGCCGACTGTTGGCCGGCCTCGCGCTCCGCGGGGAACGAGGTCAGGCCGCCCGCGACGAGCCCTGCCTCCGGGCCGACAGACCGCGGGCCGCCGGGCCGGCCGGGCGGCGTGGCCTGGCCGGAGCCGCGTGGGCCGGAGCCCGACGCCCCGGCCTGCCCACGGTCGGCGGCATCTCGGTGGGTGAGGCCGCGGCGGTCCGCCACCTCGGCGCCGGGTGGGTACCGTCCCGGCCCGCCGTGCGGCAGGGGCACCGACGGTGCCGGCCGGACTGACGGTGCCGGCCGGACTGACGGGTCCGGTCGCCCGGACGGCACCTGCTCACCCCGGGCGAGACCGTCGGCGGCCAGCGGCGGCGGCTCGGCGCCGACATGGCTGAAGTCCTCCCCCGCCCCTGGCAGGCCACGGTCATCCAGGCCGACCGAGCGGCCGTCGGCCAGCAGCGGCGCCCGGCGGGCGGTCGGAACGGTGACGGCGCCACCGCGGTCGAGTCGAGGCGCGTTCGGTCGGGGCGCGGCCACACCCGTCTGGCCGGTGCGCACCCGGGTCTCCGGTGACCCGGGCCGGCGGGCGCCGGCGCGGCGGCGCGGCGCCGCCCCGGGGGCCGCCCGGCCCCCCCCCGCCCCCCCGCCCCGCGCCCCCGCCCCGCCGTTTCCCCCGCCCCCCGCCGCCCACCCCATAAAGCCCC
>NZ_JADWYX010000243.1 GCF_016786355.1 Frankia sp. AgB1.9 | reverse complement strand
TCATCACTCACAGTGCCCATCCCGCCGGACCTCGGCCCGGCGTGTCGGGCCGGAAACACCGATCTTGAAACAGGCCCCGCACCCGCACGTCCAGACCGCGGCGGGCTAGCCCCGGTCGAACCGGCACAGACGCGGCTCCTGCCACCAGCTCGACGGGAGGCTGAAAGATCATGCGCGACGGCATCGGGCGGGCCGACCTGGTCAGTTGGTGCTGGTGTGCAGGGCGCTGCCGCCGTCGACGGGGAGGACGGCGCCGGTGATGTAGGAGGCCTCGTCGGAGGCCAGGAAGACGGCGGCGTTGGCGATGTCCCAGGCGCTGCCCTGGCGGCGCATGGGTACCTGGGCGGCTCGGGCGGCGGCGATCTCGTCGCGGTCGCGTCCGGTCGCGTCGGCGACGCGGTCGACCCCGATGGGGGTGTCGATCATTCCGGGGACGATGGCGTTGACGCGGATGCCGTGCGGCGCGTATTCGAGGGCGAGCCCGCGGGTGAGTGCGTTGACGCCGTTCTTGGCGATCGAGTACGGGTTCGCGCCGGGCAGGAGCCCGGCGAGTGAGGAGATGTTGAGAACGACGCCGTGTCCCTGGGCGCGCATCAACGGTAGGAACTGTCGGCAGACCAGCCACAGGCCGGTGAGGTTGATCGACAGGCCGCGTTCCCAGTCGTCGTAGCTGGTGGCCTCCGTGCCCGCGGCAACGACGACGCCGACATTGTTGTGCAGGATGTCGACCTGGCCGAATGTCGCGGTCGCGGCGCGCGGAATGGTTTCGCAGTCCGCTGGCCTGGTGATATCGGCGGTGTGAGGGTGGCCGTTGCCGCCTTCGGCGCGGATCTGGGCGACGGTGTCCTTGGCTGCTTCCAGGTCGCGGTCGACGACCAGCACCTGGGCGCCTTCCCGGGCAAACGCGACCGCGGTGGCCCGGCCGTTGCCGATCGTGGCGCCGGGCCGTTGCCCACCCCCGACGACCACCGCGGTCTTTCCTGCGAGCCGGTTCATCGGTGTCTGTGCCCTTCGGGTCGACGCGTCCGGCGCCGGGCCACCTCGACGGGGCGCGGCGCTGTCCGCGGGAGGTTTCCGCCTCGGTCCGGTTCCCTAGGGGACGAGGAGCCAGCTCGTCGCGTCGCGCCCGGCGTCGTCGCAGGCGGCGAGCGCGGCCGGGGAGACAGGGGCCGTGAGGTAGCCGACCAGCCCGTCGAGCAGGTCCGCGACGTGCGCGGCGAAGGACAGGACGTCCTGCCCGCGGGCTTTGGCGCGTTCGCGGTCGGCCGCGGCGTGAATCGCGAAGGCGATGGCCTGGCTTATCCGGTGGGCGCGGAGCGGCTCGGGGATGTCCGTGAGGAACGACCGGAAGTGGTCCTGGAAGGCGTTCGACGCGGCCAGGTAGGTAGGCGCGAACTGGTCGAACACCTCGCGGCTGCCGTGGGTGTGCAGGTTCGCGACGAAGCTTAGGTAGTTGCTGCCTTCCTGCTCACCTTGTTCGAGGACAGGCAGCACGTAGCACTCGACCCAGCCGCGCAGGTCGTTCGGGCGGTGCTGGGCGGCCAGCAGGTTGCGCCGCTCGTGCAGGTACGGCAGCCGGAACTCGAAGATCTCCCGGATCAGCTGTTCCTTCGTGCCGAAGTGGTACTGGACCGCGGTGTTGTTGCCGCTGCCGGCCGCGGCGGAGATCTGCCGCAGCGAGACGCCGTCCAGTCCGTGCTCGGCGAACAGCGCCTCGGCGGCCAGGATGATCCGTTCCTTCGGCGACGGCGCTAGCGGCATGGCTCCATCGAAACACACTGGACATCGTCATGCAACTGCCTTAACTTCCATGCATCCGCTTGGACCGTGAGGAGTGTCATGGGCAGTGCCGCCGAGGAGACCTACCGCGAGGTCATGACCATCGAGCCAGCGGCGGTGACGACGCCGCTGGAGCAGTTCAGCCGGGACTTCGTGTTCGGCGAGGTGTGGAGCCGGCCCGGGCTGAGTCGCCGTGACCGGCGGTGGGTGACGCTGACCTGCGTCGCCGCCGCCGACGCGCCGGGACCGATCGAGGACCACGTCTACGCCGCGCTGAACAGCGGTGACATCGAGCTGGACGCGATGTTGGAGTTCGTCCTGCACTTCGCCGTCTACTGCGGCTGGCCGAAGGCGTCGCACCTGGAGATGGTCATCGCCCGCCAGTGGCACCGCATCCAGGCCGAGCAGGGTCGCGAACCGGAACCGTGGCCGGTCCTCGATGACGCCACGCTCGGCCCGAACGACTGGGAGGCGCGCCTCGCCCGCGGCGTCGAGGAGTTCGTCGACGTCAACCTGGTACCGGCGCCGCCCGCGGAGACGCCCTATCGGCACGCCGGCATCCTCAACTTCGTCTTCGGCCACGTCTGGCAGCGCCCGGGACTCACCCGCCGCGAGCGGCGCATCATCACCGTCGCCTGCGTCGCCATCGACGACTCGCCGACGCCGCTGACCACGCACGTCGGCTCCGCGCTGCGCTCCGGCGACCTCACCAAGGCCGAGATGGACGAGATCGTCCTGCACTTCTCCGCCTACTACGGCTTCGCCAAGGGCGAGGCGCTCCACGACGCCGCCGAGAAATAACGCCGACGCGGTTTCCACGCCCATCACGCACCACACCTAGGGGAGATCGATGCTCAGAAAGCGCATGACCGTGGCCGCGGCGGGCCTGTCGGCCGCCGCCGTCCTCTTAGCCGCCGGCTGCGGCTCGTCGAGCTCGGGCGGTTCCAGCGGCGGCACCACCACCGCGGCGACCGCGAAGAAGACCATCACCGTGGGCGTGATCGCCGACATCACCGGGGCGGCGGCCCCGCCCAACAAGTCCGTCGTCGACGGGGTCAAGGCCGGCACGTTCTACGCCGCCCGCAACGGCTACACGATCAAGTACATCGTCGGTGACACGGCGACGAACCCGGCGACCGCGCTCGCCGTCGCCCAGAAGCTGGTCACCCAGGACCACGTCTTCGCGGTCCTGGCGAACTCCGCGCTGATGTTCGCCGCCGCGCCCTATCTCACCGCGCACAACGTGCCCGTGATCGGCGCCAGCCAGGACGGCCCCGAATGGATCCCGTCGAAGAACATGTTCTCGATCTGGGGCCCGCTGCAGGCCACCAAGGTCTCCACCACCCAGGGCAAGTTCTTCAAGATGGTGGGCGTCACCAACCTCGGCGTCCTCGCGAACTCCGTTCCGACTGCGTCCGAGGCCGGCGAGGGATCCGCCGCGTCGGCCGAGGTCGCCGGCATCAAGGTCGGCTACCTGAACGCCAAGTTCCCCCTCGGCGGCGACGTCGGCCCGGCCGTGCTCGCGATGAAGGACGCCGGCGTCGACGGCTTCGTCGCCGCGGCGGGCTCCGACACCACCTTTGCCGTGATCAAGGGTCTGCAGGACCAGGGCGTCAAGCTCAAGGCCGCCCTGCTGCCCACCGGCTACGGCGGTGACCTGCTGTCCGCCGGCCCCGGCGCGGCGCAGGCCGCCCAGGGCGCCTACTTCGTGTCCGCCTACGAGCTGGTCGAGCAGCAGACGCCCGCGACCAAGCAGTTCGTCGCCGACGTGCGGCAGGCCGGCATCAAGGGTGAGCCGACCTATGCCTCCTACAACGGCTACGTCTCCATCGGCCTGCTGGTGCGCGCTCTGAAGGCCGCCGGCGCCAACCCCACCCAGGCCAGCCTGATCACGGCGCTGGAAGGCATCCACGACTGGAACGCCCTCGGCCTCTACGGCTCCCACACCGTCGACATCAACGACCGGGAGAACATCGTCTTCGGGCCGGACAGCTGCCAGTGGATCGCCCAGTTCCAGGGCAAGACGTTCAAGCCCGTCCCGAACGCCAGCCCCATCTGCGGTGACGTCGTCCCCGGCCGCACGGTCGCGCCCGCGTCCTGACCACCGGTCTTCACCCCCACCACCGGGTCCGGGGGGGGGGGCGCGGCGGGGCCCCGGCGGGGGGGGGGGGGGGGGGGGGGGGGGGG
>NZ_JADWYX010000242.1 GCF_016786355.1 Frankia sp. AgB1.9 | reverse complement strand
CCCTGCTCGGTGACCTTGATCGGGCCGTCGAGGGTGCCGAACGGCTGGGCGAGGATCGCCTCGCCGGTCGGGCCGCCCCCCCCGCCCCCCCCGCCCCCCCCGCCGGGGGGCCCCCCCGGCCCGGCACGCTGGTCCCCCGACGGGCAGACAATCGCCTTCGGCGCCGAATCGGTGACAGCCGCAGGCCCCCTCATGACCGTCCACCCAGACAGCACCGACCTGCGCCCCGTGTTCACCCCGCCGAAGGGCCAGACCGCGATCACGCCCACCTGGTCACCCGACGGGTCGCTCCTGCTGTTCTGCCTCGCCGCCCTCACCGGCACCCCCCACCCAGCCGACGAACTGGCCGTCGTACACGCGGACGGCACCGGCCTGACCCCAGTCGTCACCACACCCGACTTCAAGGCCCAACCCGAATGGATCAAAGCCAACTGACCGGCCGCACCCCACTTACACGGCCCGCCGAAGGCCGGTCCCGAGCCCATTGACCGGCCCCATTTCACAGCCCGAGGAGAGACCGCCCTGTCCGGCCTCCCACCAGACGATCATCTGACGGTCTGCCCGCCGCCCGTCGACCCCACCCGGAAGCGGCGGAAACCGGGCGTCGGACCAAACGGCGAGCCCACTTCTCCCACAGCATGAAGCACCAGTTCATCTCACCTGAACAGAGACCAACCGGAGGACCTGGGCGGGGTGGCCGGGACAGGGGGCCGGCCACCCGCCCTGGGATTCCGGAACCTCGGCCGTCGTGCTGGCCATCCGGTGCCTCCTCTACCTGCGTCTATGCACAGAGTGTCACAAGGGAGTTACACCGTTGTTCTTACAGGCCCACGATTAGTCGAGGGCCCTCAGGGCCTCGTTGAAGGTCTTCGACGGACGCATGACGGCGGTGGCCTTGGCGGGGTCCGGTTGATAGTAGCCCCCGATGTCGGTTGGCGAGCCTTGGACCGCGACCAGCTCATCGACGATGATCTGTTCATGGTCGGTGAGGGTCACGGCAAGGTCAGCGAACGACTCTGCGAGGTGGGCGTCGTCGGTCTGCAAGGCCAGTTCCTGTGCCCAGTAGAGCGCCAGGTAGAAGTGGCTACCGCGGTTGTCGATGCCGCCCAGTCGGCGGGTCGGCGACCTGTCCTCGTCGAGGAAGGTGGCGATTGCTCGGTCGAGGGTGTCGGCGAGTACCTGCGCGCGGGCGTTGTTGGTGGTGTGGGCGAGGTGCTCGAAGCTGGCGGTCAGCGCGAGGAATTCGCCGAGGCTGTCCCAACGCAGGTAGTTCTCCTTGAGTAGTTGCTGGACGTGTTTGGGCGCGGAGCCGCCGGCGCCGGTCTCGAACAGTCCGCCGCCGTTCATGAGCGGTACGACGGAGAGCATTTTGGCGCTGGTGCCGAGCTCGAGGATCGGGAACAAGTCGGTCAGGTAATCGCGCAGCACGTTGCCGGTGACCGAGATCGTGTTCTCGCCGCGGCGGATCCGCTGCAGGGAGAACGTGATCGCGTCGACCGGTGTCATGATCTCAATGTGCAGGCCCTGGGTGTCGTGCTCGGGCAGGTACGCCTTGACCTTCTCGATCAGCACCGCGTCGTGTGCGCGGTGTTCGTCGAGCCAGAACACGGCCGGGTCGCCCGTGGCGCGGGCGCGGGTGACGGCCAGCTTCACCCAGTCCTTGATCGGTGTGTCTTTGGCCTGGCATACGCGAAAGATGTCGCCGGCGGCGACGGTCTGTTCCAGAAGGACGTTCTCGGCCTGATCGACGACCCGTGCCGTGCCTGGGGTGGGGATCTCGAAGGTTTTGTCGTGGCTGCCGTATTCCTCGGCCTGCTGCGCCATCAGGCCGACGTTGGACACCGAGCCCATCGTCGCCGGGTCGTAGGCGCCGTTCGCGCGGCAGTCGTCGAGGACGACCTGGTAGATGCCGGCGTAGGCGCTGTCGGGGATGACGGCGAGGGTGTCGGCTTCCTGGCCGTCGGGGCCCCACATCCGACCGGAGGTGCGGATCATCGCTGGCATGGAGGCGTCGACGATGACGTCGCTGGGCACGTGCAGGTTGGTGATGCCGCGGTCGGAGTCGACCATCGCGAGGGCGGGGCCGTCGGCGAGTTCAGCCTCGACGGCGGCCTGGATCTCCGCGCCTTGCGGCAGCGCTTCCGTACCCTTGAGGATCGCGGCGAGCCCGTCGTTCGGGCTCAGGCCGGCGGCGGCGATCGTCGCGCCGTGTGCGGTGAAGGTCTTCGGGAGGAAGGCTCGTACCACGTGGCCGAAGATGATCGGGTCGGAGACCTTCATCATGGTGGCTTTGAGGTGCACGGAGAACAGGACGTCCTCGGCCTTGGCCCGGGCGATCTGCACTGTGAGGAACTCGCGGAGCGCTGCTACCCGCAGGACGGCGGCGTCGATGACTTCGCCCGCCAGCACCGGGACAATGCGGCGCAGGTCGGTGGTGGCGCCGTCGTCGCCCACCAGCTCGATACGCAGCGAGCCGGCCTCGGCGATGACCGTCGACTTCTCGGTGGAGCGCAGGTCGTCGGCGCTCATGGTGGCGACGTTGGTCTTCGAGTCGGCGCTCCACACGCCCATCCGGTGGGGGTGTGCTCTGGCGTAGCTTTTCACCGACGCGGGGGCACGGCGGTCGGAGTTGCCCTCGCGCAGTACGGGGTTCACGGCGCTGCCCTTGACCTTGTCGTAGCGGGCGCGGACCTCCCGCTCCTCGTCGGTCTTCGTCGGGTCGTCCGGGTAGTCCGGGAGCGCGTAGCCGTGGTCCTGCAGCTCGACGATCGCCGCTTTCAGCTGGGGAAGCGATGCCGAGACGTTCGGCAGCTTGATAATGTTCGCTCCGGGCGTTTTGGCTAGCTGACCGAGTTCGGCGAGTGCGTCGTCGACGCGCTGGGCTTCGGTGAGATGCTCGGGGAAGCTGGCGATAATCCGCGCCGCCAGCGAGATATCACGGCTTTCGACGCTGACGCCGGCGGCCCGAGCATATGCCTGGACCACAGGAAGGAGCGAGTACGTCGCGAGGGCTGGGGCCTCGTCCGTATGCGTATAGATAATGCTCGAATCAGTCACCGGTACTCCGCTTCGCTCTAGCTTCTTTTCGGTGTCAAGGTCAGTACTGGCCGCCTCGGTCCGGTGCTCCCGAGAACGGGTATGAGCGGTGGTCATCGAAGAGCCCACGAGCATCGATGTCCTCCCTGTCGTGAGGGCGTGGCGATGTCCTGGACTTCCATATACCGGGCCTGGCGGCAGAGCCGTGTCCTGCCAGCCAGGCCCAACCCTCGGAAGGCCGCGGAACGGTGGTCGGGGCTTCCTGCCGACGTCGCCGAACGCGGAAATCTCGCCTCGGCCTCCCGGAATTGTTCGCCTTCCGCACTGGGCTCGGCGAGGTGGCTCGCTGGCCCAGGTGTGAATATCTCCGCCTGTGGCTGGCGCCGCTGATGGCAGTCGGGTGGGAAGCGGCGGCGTGACGCTGTGGGTGGTTTATAGGTCGTTGCCGGCGTAGGAGAGGTTGAAGCTTTTGTTGGCGAGGGGGAAGTCGGGGACGATGGTGCCGGCTAGGGCGACGGGTAGGGCGGGCCAGTTGAAGAAAGAGGGGTCGACGACTTTCACCCGGGTGAGTGTGTCGTTGTCGTCGAGTTCGACGCGGTGGGTGATGGTGCCGCGCCAGCCCTCGACGATGCCGACGCCCGAGACCGGTCCGGTGTGTCTGCGCGGGGGCGGCCAGGTGCCGACCTGGCCTGGTACGAGGTGACGGGCGAGGTGGGTGAGCAGGGCGAGGGAGGCGTCGATTTCGTCGGCGCGGACGAGGAAGCGGGCCAGGACGTCGCCGTCGGGGTGGGTGGGGATGCGGAGGTGTTCGCGCAGGTCGCAGTGGGGGTGGGCGAGGCGGGCGTCGTACGGGAGGCCGCTGGCGCGGGCGGTGGGGCCGAGGGCGCCGAGGTCTCGGGCCGCGGCGGTGGGGAGGACCGCGGTGCCGGTGAACCGGTCCCGTACGACGCTGTGACCGAGCGTGAGGGCGACGATGTTCTGGGCGTCGCGGGCGACGGCTTGAAGTTCTGCGAGGTCCGGGATGGCTTGCAGCCGGGTGCCGCCGAGGTGGACGCCGCCGCGTAGGAGGCGGTGGCCGGTGACGCGGGCGTTGAGGCGTAGCAGGCGTTCGCGCAGCCGTCCTGCGTGGGCGTGTAGGACGCTGTGGCCGACGTCGTTGCACAGGGCGCCGAGGTCGGCGACGTGGTTGTGCAGGCGTTC
>NZ_JADWYX010000241.1 GCF_016786355.1 Frankia sp. AgB1.9 | reverse complement strand
CGCGCGGGCGGGGGGGGCTCCTTCTACGCGAGAGGTGTGTGGCGCGGTGGTGCCCGAAACGCGGGGCGCGCGGGGGCGCCGGGAACCCTGGACTGAGCGAGGTCGGCGACGCCCGGCCGGGCCCCTGCCGGGCGGCCCCGCACAGTCGATGTAGGTCGCGCCCGACGGTCCTGCGGGCCGCTAGCCATCCCCCAACGCCGCGTGACGCCCCGAACGGGCACGGATGGACAGGGCCGGCACACGCGGCGTGGCGGTCTTCCCTGGAGGCCCGGTTCGCCGGGTGAGTCCGCCATGCCGCCCCGTCCGGGTGATCCCGGCCCCCCGCCGGGCGCCGGGGCGCGGGCCGTGTGCCGGGCCGCTGGGCGTCCTGACGTGGCCGGCGCGGTCGCCGGGTTGGCGTTGGATCACGGCGACCCGGCGCCGCAGCGGCCGGGCGGCGGCGGCCCGCGTGTGGGGCCGGTCGGGGTCGGGCGGGCGGCGCCCGGGATCGGGGACGTGCGGCGTGAGGAGGACCGGGGCGCGGCCAGAGATCGGGCCGCACCCCGGTCCGGGGTGAGGGTTCGGTTAGCGGGGGTCGGTGGGGTCGGTGGGGTTGGGCAGGTTGCTCGTGGCGTGCAGGACCCGCCACCGCTGAAGGTGGGCGGTGAGCGTGTCGGGTGCCACGTCGTAGAGGACGGCGAGGGTGCGCCGGTCCTCCGTGCGGATGGTGAGGACTCGCCCGCCGTAGTCGTGGCGTGCGACCTGGATCTGGGCGACCCAGCGTCGTAGTCGCTCCACGTTCGGGTCGCTGACTTGGGCGAGGGCGGGGAGGTCGAGCACGATCCGCACGCCGCGCGCGGCCCGGTCGCCGACGGGGCGCCCGGGCAGTAGGACGTTGACCGGGACGCCGTAGAAGGCCGCGAGGCGTGCCAGCCGGTCCATGCTGATCATCCGGTCGCCGCGTTCGTAGGAGCCGAGCGCGGCGACCTTCCATTCGCCGTGGGACTGGGCCTCGACCTGGTGCAAGGAGCGGCCTTGGTGTCGGCGTAGTGCCCGGAGCCGCTCGCCGAGCTGTTTGGCGTAGGTGGGGGTCTCGGCGCCTGCGGCTGGATGGGTGGTGGCCACGGGTGGGGACGGCGGCCGGGCGCCGGGTGTGGTCATGGCCGGTCCTCGGGGTTGGTGATGCGGGTGAGGCGGAACTGGGATTCGGGGAACGCCCGGGTCATTCCGGCGAGGGCCGCGAGGCCGAGGAAGGGGTCGGTGAACGGGAACGGCAGCGGCTCGGTGTCGTCCTCGGGGCCTGGGGTGAGGTCCACGACGTGGAAGCGGGCGGCGGGGTCGTACAGGTCGCGTAGCCAGGCGGGGGCGGGGGTCAGGTCGTCGCCGTCGGGTGGCCCGGCGGCGACGATGTCGCCGCGCAGGTCGACGCCGTCGAAGGCGGGGTCGGCGTACAGGGCGAGCAGACCGGCCCGTTGGTTGACCGGGAAGCCGCGCAGCGCCGCGCCGCGCCGCGCGAGCAGGCACAGCTCGTCGCCGACCGGGATGGCGTCGGTGTAGCCGCCGACGAGGCGTTGGAAACCGGCCAGGTCCCAGGCGGGCAGGCGTTCCACCCGGGCCGGCGAGGTCGGGGCGGCGGGGATCACGACGACGTCGATCATCGGACCGCCTCCGCTCCGGCGAGGGCAGCGCCGCCCCGGGCCGGCATTCCGGCGGGTGCCGGTGTGGCCGGGGCGGATGTGTCGTCAGGGTCGGGTCGGAACAGCAGCGTCGCCTCGACGTCGCCGAAGGACTCGACGAAGCACACGTCGTCGGGAAGACCGCTGAGAGCCGCGGCGAAGTCGAGACCGTCCGCGCCGGGCCGGATCGTCAGCGTCCAGGTCCCGTTGCCGTAGGCGAGCAGCTCGACCAGGCGCGGCTCGCCGTCCTCGTCGGGCGGGGTCGGGGTGGGGGTGTCGGGTGGGAGAATGCTCATCAGGGCTTCACTCCTGGGTTTGGGTAAAGGGGTGGGGTTCCGAGGCCCCGGCGTGGCTGCGCCGGGGCCGCCTTCAAATGGCCGGCTTTCGCGTGGGCCCGAAGGCCCGGCAGGGCGGGCCGCGTGCCTTCGTGGCGGCCCCGACCGGGACCGGGCGTGGAGCTACGGCGGCGAAAATCGGCAGGACAGCCCCCGGCCTCTGGGCGGGAAAGAGGAAAGGCACCATTCCGGCCGCCGCACCGGTCACGTCGTCGGACGGTTGGGGATACGGGTGAGGCGGAACGTGCGCGGGGACAGGCGGGTCATTATGGCCGCGACCGCGAGACCCTCGAACACGTCGCCGAACTGTTTCCCGGTCGCTTCCCACAGCCCGCTCCGAGAGTGCTCGCGCTCGATACCGAAAAGGCCCGGCGGGTCGGCGAGGAAGTCGCGCAGCCAGCCGGGCGCGGCGGTCGTGGCCCCCGGGTAGCCGGGCCCGACGACGACCGCGTCCCCGCAGATCACCTCACCGGGTGAGTCCGGATCCAGGGCGCCGCGCAGCAGGCGCGCCCGCGTGTTCACCGGCCGGTCGCGGTCCTCGGGCTGCTGGCCGACGAGCAGCCAGGCGTCCTCGTCCAGGAACAGCGCCCGCAGGTCGCCGCCGACGAGCCGGCGCAGCGGGTCCACGTCCTCGGACCGCACCGCCTCGACCCGCGCCGGGCCGCGCGGGTCGGCGGGAATCGCGACGACCGCGACCACCCCACCCGCACGGTCCCCAGCCGGCCCGATGGGGTCGGGCGGGGACGGTCGGTCGGGTGGGGACTGTAGGTCGGGTGGGTGAGGGCAGGCCATCGGCCACCTCCCTTTCACGGAAAGAAACACCGACATCGGAAAATCCCGGACGCCAACAGGCCGGCCGACACAACCCCCAGGCCCACTTCACCCAGGGAGTTGTGTCGGCGCGCGCCCGTTCCTATGCGCGCCGTGATAGCGGAACGCCGCGACCATAACTTGATCACATCGCGTTCCGCAACCCCATTCCTAAAGAGTCATGAAAACACGGCACGGTCGAAAAGAATTCCAAAACGGGGCTGGCTGGACCCGGGGAAATCGAGGTACAGCTGGAAACGAAACAAAACCCGGGCCGCCCTACGCGGCCACCCACCCCACACGAACGGAAACGGTTTTCACCATGCCCGAGAACACCACACCCACAGCCGACGTCGACGCCGTACCCGCCGACCTCACCCGGTTCATGGTGATGGTCGCCGCCGCCGGCAGCCCGATCACCGCCAAGGACCTCGCCGCCCGCGCCGGGGTGTCCCGCTCGACCGCGCAGACCGCCCTGACCCGCCTCGCCGCCCTCGGCCGGGTCGCCCGGGTCACGCCCGCCGTCGCCGGTCCCGGCCGACCCGCCGCCCACTGGGCCCCGACACCCGCCCCGACAGCCCAGCCCACCGACCCGGACACCACCCCCGCGCCCGACGCCCCCGCGCCCGACGCCCCCGCGCCGGACGCCCCGGCGCCGGACGCCCCGGCGCCGGACGCCGACAGCCTGGATGTCGCCGAGAGCCCGGATGTCGATCTGGTCACCGACGACACCGACACCCAGACCGACGACCCGACGCCCGACGCCCCGACGCCCGACGCGCCCGCGACGGCCCACGACCACCCTGCCGCCCCTGACTCACCCGCGGTCAGTACCGAGGAGGCGCCCGACGTTCCGGTAGCCGCCGAGGACGTGGACACGGCCCCCGACGACGCCCCAGCCGCCCCGTCCGCCGACACCCCCGACGTGCCCGACGGCGGTGCGGGTGTGCCCGGCGACGTGGTGCCGACGTGCCTGGCGATGCGCTGCCCGGTCGCCGCCTGCCCGAATCGGACCGGCGCCCCCGCGCCCGCGTCGGCGCCCCGGGTGCGCACCGCGCGGGCGGCGACGGCGGCGGATGAGGCGCGGACCAACGGCAACGGCGCGCCCCGGATGCGCCCTGGGCAGCTCACCGACCAGGTCCTGGACTACCTGCGCGAGAACGACGACGTCGCGTTCACCGCCGGTGAAGTCGCCCGCCACCTTGAGCGGTCCTCCGGCGCGGTCGCCAACGCGCTGCAGGTGATGACCGTCAGCGGCACGGTCCACCGGGTCGGCGACAACCCGCGCCGCTACCAGTACGCGGTCACCCCCACCTCCCGGCCCGGCGGGTCCCGTACCCGGGCCGCGAAGGCGACCCGTCGTCCGGCCCCGGCCACCCGCTGACCCCCGGCATCCCGGGACGGGCGGGGGGGGGGGGGGGGGGGGGGGGGGGCGGCCCCCCCCCCCCCCCCCCCCCCCCCCCCCCGGATCTGTTCGTCGCTCGGCCTGCCCGACCGGGTGCTCGCCCAGCAGATCGGCACGCTGTCCGGTGGCCAGCGC
>NZ_JADWYX010000240.1 GCF_016786355.1 Frankia sp. AgB1.9 | reverse complement strand
CGACGACCTGGGACCCGAAAGCCCCGAGCAGCGCGTCCGCGAAGGCCAGCAGGAGTTCGCCGACGTCAACCTGATACCGGCACCCCCGTCCGACTCGCCGTACTTCCGCCGATGCCCGAGCAGGTCCCCTGCGGCGTGATCGATTCGCGTCCACCAGGTTGGCAACCGAGTCGAACGACCGCTCGCCGCAGTCGCCGACGTGGACCAGACGTGATTGGTCGCAACTTGCAGGCCGACAGGGTGTCCACGTATCTTGATCAATGGCGATTCATCGATTTAGAACAAATTTCTCGACAGTGTCAGGAAATTTCTGGGCCCAGCCGGCGCTATGGACCTGTTCGACCGGATAGAGATTGGATTGGTGGCCTTCGGCCTCGCCAGTCGCCGGGTTCAGAGAGTGAACCCGGCGACCTGCCGTATCCTCGGTCGCGCCGAATCGGAGCTTATCGATGTGAAATGGGAAAGCCTGATACATCCGCATGATCGAGACATCCAGGCCGATATGGCAAGGCAGTACCTGACCGCCGGACGCAGCAACTGGCAGCAGGTCATTCGGTTTGTTCGGCCAGATAAGTCGCTGGTCCATGTGTTGGCGACATCAGTCGTCATTACCGACGAAGCACCAGATCCCTACCTTCTCGTTCAATTTCAAGATATTACTCATGAGGTAGAGTCGTATCAAAGTCTCCAGCTGATAGCCGAGAACACGTCAGTGATTCTGTCCCTGATTGATCGAAGCGGGCACACACTGCTCAGCGAGGGCGTTCCAGAGAAATATCGCAGTCTCGTGACCGCAGCCCGCCACACCTCGGTCTTCGACGTGTTCGCGGCTCACCCCAAGGCACTTGCACCGGTTCGCCAGGCATTAGCCGGCGAGCACGCGTCCAGCGGGTCGAGATCGAACGGGATCTCCGGCGGACGCTAAAGCGCAAGAATACCGAGCTGCGGTTGCGTTACCAGCCGTTGGTGACGACCACTGGCCAGGTCGCCGGTGCGGAGGCGCTTGTCCGCTGGCGTCATCCGGACCGCGGTCTACTGAAACCCGACGCGTTTGTCTCGATCGCCGAGGAGGCCGGCCTCATCGTTCCGCTCGGCCGATGGGTGCTGGAAACAGCCTGTCGCACAGCCCGTGAATGGGGACCACCGCCGCCGGACACCCCCAAGCCCCGGATCGCGGTCAACGTCTCGCCGATTCAACTGGCCGATGAGCAACTGCTGGCGGACGTCTCGGCGCTTCTCGCCGCTACCAATGCCGACTGCGCTTTCCAGTTGTGCCTGGAGATCACCGAGGCCGCCCTCGTCCGGTACCTCTCGGCCACGGTTGCCCCCCTGCGCGCCCTGCACAACCTCGGGGTCTTGGTGTATCTGGCCGACTTCGGTTTTGGACACTCATGCCTTGGCGATCTACCCGACCTCCCGATCGACGGTGTCAAGGCCGACCGGCGCCTCATCGCCAAGCTCACCACGAACCGGGCGGACCATGCCGTCGTCGAAGCCGTCATCCGGCTCGCCCATGCCCTCAGCCTGACCGTCATCGCCGAAGGAGTGGAGACCGCCGACCAGATCGCCGAACTTCACCGCCTCAACTGTGACCTCATGCAGGGCCACCAACTAGGCCGCCCACGGGCCCACCTACCAGACCTCGGCCTCGCCACAAGACGATGAGAACATCGGTGCCGGGACTACCCGGGACCGCCGCGGAGCCCGACCTCCTCGATCAACAGCTGGTCCCACGAGTACAGGAGTGCCCGCCAAATACGGCCAGCCACTCGGTTCACGTCGCGCGGACCACGTCGGGGAACGCGGTGATGGCGTCGACGCCGGAGACAGTGCACCCAGCGCTCCAGATCGGCGACAGCATGTTCGCGGTCCCCCGTCCGGTGCGGTGCCGAGCGACACCGAGGGCTTCCCGGACAGCGATCGGCGCGTTCGCGACGACCTCGCAGCCACCAGACCATGCCAACCACTAGCCCGAAGTATAGAACCGGATTGCCGTCGCCAGAGCTGATTCATTCCAGAGTCGCCAGCCAGAGCCGGCGGCGGCCTGTCGACCGCCGGAGGCGCACGACTCCCGTCGAGACGCGCAGAACACCGCCGTGCAAACACGTCGTCGCGGACCCCGATCCGCGCGAGCGCCGGGAGTTGCGCCGCCGGACCCTGATCCGGACACTTGACGAATCTGAAACATGATTCTAGCTTGTCTTGCGGGGCGCCGTCCCGCGAAGGTGATCACGATCCGGGAGATCCTGTTACGAGTCGACTGACGCATTCATCCGCCACATCGAGCCCGAGTCCCCGAAGCGCGCCAGCCAGCGGGCGCAGGTCGAGGGCAAAACGCGCCGGTTAGTGGAAGGGAAGGTCAACCGGTCCCCTTGCCGAACACGGCGATGTCCCAGCTAGCCAGATCAGGTGGGCTCAAGATCTTCATAAGGAGTGACCCCCGCATGCACGATTCCCCTACTCTCGCGCGCCAGCGATCAGCGGCACCTGCGACCGGACTCCACGCGACCAAGGACGGTGCCCGATGGTGAGGACGACATGTGGGCATGTAGTCCTGGTGCACGGCGCGTATCACCGTGGCGCCTGTTGGGAGCCGTTGGCGGTCGAACTGCGGAGGCGCGGCCACCTGGTGGATGCCGTCGATCTGCCCGGTCGCGGAGATCCCGCGGCGGTAGCCGCGGCGACGCTCGCAGACTTCGTCGAGACCGTCGCCAGACCCATCCGCGCCGCGGGCCGCCCTGTCGTCCTGGTCGGGCACAGTATGGGGGGCGTCACCGTCACCCAGGTGGCCGAGAACCTTCCCGACCTGATCGGCTCACTGGTCTACCTCACGGCCTTCATCCCCGCGAACGGGCAGTCCTTGGTCGACGTCGCCCTCCACGAGGACTTCGCCGGTTCCCTGGTAATCGCGCACCAGCGAATGAGCCAGGATCACCCTGTCAGCTACATTCCTGTCGAACTCGGCCGGGAGGCCTTTTACACCGACCTCGCCGAGACCGCCTATGAACCTTTCGGCACGATGCTGGTACCCGAATCCACCACCGTCGCGATCGAGCCTGTCGCCGTAACCGATGACCGATGGGGGCGGGTCCGGAAGGTCTACGTCGAGACCCTGCGCGACCTGGCGCTCCCGATAGCCACCCAGCGCAGGATGCACCAGGCCGCCGGGATCGACGAGGTGCACGCCCTGGACACCGCGCACTCCCCATTCGTCACCGACGTCCAGGCCGTCGCCGAGATCCTGACCGCGGAGGTCGACCGACTGACCGCCGTCGGCGGGAGCCCGACCAGCCACGGCAACCTCGACCATCTCGACGCGAACTCAGGAAGGTGAACCGCAGGGGTCACGCCGACCGGCCTCGCGAGGGGTCGCTGTATGGGCTCAAGACATGCTTGACGTTTGGTCATCGGCAGATGTTTGACGCTCGGCTGTTTGATGTTCTGGCCGGCGACCATGATGCGGTCGTCAACCGAGTGCTCGGACGCCTGCTGAAATGCGATCCGCTCAACGCGTCGACCGCCGACGTCGTGCCGATCCGAAGCGTCCATCCATGCGTAGAGTGTGGAGCGGCCGTGCTCGGTCGCGCTCCCGTCGACTCGAGTTGCTCCGCGGAGCGCCGATCATCGTCTCGACGGCTCTAGGTCAGGCCGTCCCGGCGGTGCTCCAGTGCAGGGCGGAGACGGTCCCACCGTCCACCAGAATATCGTTGCCGGTGATGAAGGAGGATGTCTGGCCGGCGAGGAATTCCGCCACGCCGGCGATGTCGCCGGGGGTACCCAGCCGCCCCGCGGCGGAGAGTTTGACCATCTCCTGGATGTAGTCGCCGGTCGGCCCGCGCAGTTCATCGAGGCCCATCGGGGTCGAGATCACCCCAGGGCTGATCGTGTTCAGCCGGGCACCCTTGCGTCCCCACGCCTGCGCGGATGCCGACACCCGAAGTTGATTTCCCCGCTTCGCCACCACGTAGGACGCCTGCGGGTCGCTGTCGAGGTCGATTCCGTCGTGCCGGAGGAGTTCCTCCGTCGGCGCGGTGGCGAGGTGCCGTTCGAGTTCGGCCGGCAACGACGCGAAATGCCCGGCCATGCTCGCGATACACACCAATGAGGTACCAGGGGACGCGACCTCGAAGAAGGCGTCGATGACGTGGGCAGTGCCGACCAGGTCCACCTCGTAGATTTGCCGGGCGCTGGCCATCACCGGCGACACCCCGGCGGTGTGGACCACTGCGTCGATACGGCCGATGTGCGCAGCGGCGCTCGCCAGCTTCTCGACCGAACTCCGGTCTGAGACATCCACCAGCTGGCCTTCGACCGCGTACCCCTCGTCACCTAGATTGGTCACAGCGGTGTCCAGATGCGCCGCCGAGTAGTCGGCCAGGACCAGGTGGCGGCCATTCGTGATGTGCCTCGCCACCGCGAGACCCATTCCGCCGACCCCGATCACCACGACGACGTCCCGTGATGTGTCTGGCTGAGAGCCTGTTTTAGATCTTGATGGTGTGGACTGGGTGTTGGCTGTGTGGGTGCGGGTCGGCGTGGCCGCGTGAT
>NZ_JADWYX010000023.1 GCF_016786355.1 Frankia sp. AgB1.9 | reverse complement strand
GCACAAGGATCTCCGATCACGCCCCCGCTAGCCAACCCGCCTCGGGCAGGTGTCTCACCCGAGACTGACACAGAGGGCACGGGTGAAGGCAAGACCCTCCTGGCTCTGTTGCTCGCCGACTATGCCCTAGACCAGGGGCGGTCTGTGGCTTACCTGGCTGGCACCCGCCAGCTGGCGGAGCGGGTTAAGGACGAGGCCGCGGAGCGAGGGCTGGAGGTCGTCCGGTTCGCCGCGAGGGACTACGGCGCGGCGGCAAGCTCGATGACTATCACCAGGCCCAGGCTGTGGGCGTGATGAACTACTGGGTCTACTTCAACAGCAGGCCGCTCCCGCAACCCGCAGACCTGGTCATTGGCTCTGGTAGCAAGTTCTGGATCTGGCGCCGATCTTGTGGAGCTTCCGGCTCCATTGCCGATCAGGTGGGCAGGAGGGCGTGCTTGCGGAGCAGGTCGACGCCGAAACGCCTGCACATCCGCCTTTTTGATGGTCTCGGTTTCTCCGTGTGCGCCGAGCTGTAAGGTGCGGCAGAGATCCGGCTCCTCGGATGTGCGTTGGCGCGTTTGGCCTCGGGCCGGGACACTCAGCTGCCGTGGACCTGGGGATCTTTGGCTTCGGGCGGTTCTTCCTGGTCGGCATCGAGTCGGTTCGGCAGGCGCACGGGCCACGTCTGGCGAGGCTCGCTGGCCGTCCGTTGACGGGGTTCGCGGTGGTGCGCTTTGTCGAGGACTGGGAGTGGTTCACTGACTGCCCGGTGGTGCTGGACTTCGACGGTGTCCAGGTGGAGGTGTGCCACGACAAGTTCGACGAGCTCTCGGTCGGCTGGGACACGATCGACACGGCGGCGACCATCACCGGGTGGGAGTCGTCCGAGTCCACGCCGCAGTGGTCGGGCAGGCATGAGGACCTCAAACCGTTCGTCGGTCAGGAACTGCGTGAGGTCGCGCTGCTTGAATGGCGGCCAGCCGAGCACGCCCTGGCAGCTGGAACTGTGGCGGTGGAGTTCCCCTTCGCGGGGGGTCGTCTGGAGATCTTCAATGGTCTCGATGAGAACCGCATCGAGGTCGGTGTGGCCCATCCGGACTACGTCCGACACCGGCTGGACCGCTGAGCGCTACTGGCCACCTTCGTCGACGCCCGTTCGAGCTCGGACCGGCAGCCGGACGGCCTCCCGCCCCGCATGCGATCTGTTCCCCTGGTCACGTGGCGAGGAGGACGCGTTTGCGGAGCAGGTCGAGGTTGGCACGGCCGTACATCTGTCTTTTGATCATTTTGATGCGGTGACGTGGCCTTCGACGGGGCCGGGGCCGTGGGGCAGGGTGAGACCGGCGGTGACGGATGAGTCGGCTGAGCGGGCTGTGCGTTTGGCCGGCTGTCATGTGATGTTCCCGTGTGACCACTGTCGTCGTGGCCCGTGAGCGTTTCCTCTGGATCTGGCGCCGATCTGGTGATCGAAGCGGCACCGGTTTGATCAACTGTTGCTGACTGGGTGCGATCATCGTGCTGGTGTGACCTCCTTGACCTTGGGGTCGTGCTGCCGCACCTCGCGCTCGTGATTCTTGACGGTGTTGAACGCGTGGCGAGTGGCTTGCCGCTGCGTGTTCGGGCACGGGCCGGGCAGGCGACCTGCCCGCGGTGCGCGGCGGTATCGGCCCGGGTCCACGGGCGTTATCGGCGGCAATTGGTGGACATGGCTCTCGGTGGTGCGGGTGTCTTGAGCGATCTGCTGGTCCGGCGGTTTCGGTGCGGTGGGGCGGACTGCGCGGTGGTGACGTTCGCGGAGAAGGTCGACGGGCTGGCGAGCCCCCATGCTCGGTTAACGCCGCCGGCGGTGGAGGGTGCGTCCGGCCTCGGTAGAGAAGTCGCCGTGGTGCCCAGCCGCAGCCTGCGTGGGGGTGCATCGACTCACGCGGGGCCGGCGGCTATCGCCGGCGGCTCGGGCGCGCCGCCGGCTATCGCTGGTGTTGTGGGGACGCCAGGGGCGGGTCAGGCCGGGACGCCGTGGAATGACCCACGGTTGAATCGATGCGACCCGCGCTTAGCGTCAACTTCCGTTCCGGGGCCTCCTACAGTTGGCCCGCTCGATCCGTGCCGGCTCCCTCGCGAACTTGAAGGGCCCCTCGGCGCTCCGCGAGTACCTTGACCGGATCCAGCACGCGGTCGATAAAGGTGTCAGCCATGGTGCCAGTAGCCGGCAAAAGTTCCATTGACCCAGTTCGACGGGTCGAGGCTGATCCCTGGCGTCGTATGAGCGTTTTGTTCGTATAGCTTTCCGTTGTACCAGATGGCCACGTGACCGGCATCCCCGGCGACTTTGGTCCAAGACCACACAAGGATGTCGCCTTGCTGGTAGGCCCCAGCGCCCTGGTGCCACGTCCAGCCGTTATTCGCTAGAACAGCCCCCGACTTCTGACCCTGCTGATATGTCGACGCGTTCCATTGCGTGAGACTGATTCCGTAGACCTCGCTCAAGTAGTGCACAACCAAGGTGACACACTGTGGGCCCCATGGTGAATTGATCTCTGAGCCGGCCGGATGCGCAGCGACAAAATTGTCAAGCGCCGAATTTGAGGCGCCTCCACCGTTCGCACCCGTAATGCGGCCAGTCACGATGGACCAAAGAGCAACGCCGCTGTTGCTGTAGAGCACTAGGTTGCCGTCGTCCTGCATGACCAGCCGATTAGCGCTACCAGTGCCATCGGTTCCCGCGTTCCACACCGCGCCGCCCGTGCTGCTGTTCTTGCCAGCCGGGTATTGCACCAGGTTGCCGTCGGACTGCACGGTCACGTAGTTGCCCGTGCCTCCGGCGAACGTGGCCCATGTGTACCCATTCGGCCCGTACACGACGAAGTTGCCGTCTGCCTGCTCGTCAGCGTGATACTGGCCGTTCCCCGACCACAGAGACTGCCCAGAATTCAACGACCAACCAGCCCCGAGAGTGTCCGTCGAGTTTCCTGGGATCCGGCCGGTCACGCTTGACCAGAGGGCGACGCCGCCTCGCGTGTAGAGCACTAGGTTGCCGTCGTCCTGCATGACCAGCCGATTAGCGCTACCGGTGCCATCGGTTCCCGCGTTCCACACCGCGCCGCTCGTGCTGCTGTTCTTGCCAGCCGGGTATTGCACCAGGTTGCCGTCGGACTGCACGGTCACGTAGTTGCCCGTGCCTCCGGCGAACGTGGCCCATGTGTACCCATTCGGCCCGTACACGACGAAGTTGCCGTCTGCCTGCTCGTCAGCGTGATACTGGCCGTTCCCCGACCACAGAGACTGCCCAGAATTCAGGCTCGCGCCGACGCTCAATGTGTCGGACGCACTTGCAGACGCCGCGGTCCCTACCAGTATCGAAGCGGCGACGACGAGGACGCCGAGGAGCGCAACCGCAAGCCGTCGCATCGTGGCTCGCGCCATTGATGCCCGAGGCATTATTGACAATCGCCTCCCCTGATGCCGGGTCCGTCGGTTTCGGCCGCGCATTTGCGGCTCCGGTAGTGAGTAGTGCATTACTTCTCCTTGCCGCTCGCCGAATCCCGATCGGATCATCGACAGCCCGGCGATTTTCCTAATAATCTTCAGCCGAATCGGAGGGGTCAGGTGGTCGTTTGCAGATCGCGAACGTGCCGACCTTGAGAAGGCGAGCGTGTCCGGCGGGCCGCGGGTTATGGCGGCCCAGGGGTCAGAAGGTCGGCAGCGGAGCCCAGCCGAGCCGGGAACGAAGGATCGGAGCGGCCTGTGCGCCGGCTTCCGGAATCCATTTCGCTGGGTACTTGGCGTGCGTTGACAGCGGCCCGGTGAGGCGCGCGGGGTTCCTGCTGCAGATGCCGTCGTCTGCGTCGCACCAGCTGCCGGTCCGGTTGACAAGGTCGGTGGGTAGGTAGGGCTGCCGGGCCCCGAGTACACCACCCGTGCAACCCGCGCTGCCGCGTGCCGAGGAAGCGCGGTGCCCGTTGATGCAACCCGGGTTGAATCGAGGATCGCCGAAGAGGGCTACGTAGCCGATCTGGTCTCGGACGCGCTGGTCGACCGCGGTGATCGCGTAGCCGACGACCTCCGCTCCCTGGGAGTAGCCGCCGAGCAGGTAGACCTCGTTGGGGCAGGTGGCCGACCGCTTCTCGAGATAGGTGGCGAGCTCAGTCGCGCCGATGCCGACGCTCGCGTAGTAGCCGTTGAGGCCGCTGAGAATCCCCCAGTCGGCCATGCCGACCGCAGGGTACTCGCCCCGCTCGAGGGTGTTGTCGCCGTCGATGTTCCCGAGGTCGACCTGCTGGAATGGAAGGCCGCCGAGCTTGTTCTGCACCGCATGGTAGAAGGAACTCGACTCGGCGCTCTGGAAGTTCACCGAGCCCTGTGATCCGCGCGCGAAGATCGACAGGACGCCGCCGTTCACGCATCCTGGGTCGGCGGAGCTCGCTGGGGCCGCGACGACGCTGAGCCCGAGGAGGACGAAGAGCAGGCTCAGCAGGCCGCCGAGGCGGGATGCCAGCCCGTGGTTTTTCATCTCAATGCCGTCCGATCGTGTCGATGGGTCGATGTCAATAAGTGCGCTGGAGGCGAACGAGGAATTCGCGGCCGACAATCGGCTAATCACTTCGGCGAGGCGAGATGAGATGATCTCTGAACTTAGGTGACAGCCCGGTCGGTCGAGCGGAGCATTAGCTCGTCGGCTCGGCCCACTGAACTCCGTACCGGAGCCCTTGCCGGAGGCTGTGGAATTCTGTGGCGATTTCGCCGACGGAATCGACGGCGAGCCGGTCGTCATTGGGAATGAATTCGTCGGCGACCCGGCCGGGAATTCCATTCAGTCGCCACACGGTGTCCGGCAGGCTGTCGGTGCCGAAACGGACCTTGAGCGTGAAACGGTCGACCCGTCGGACCGGCGATAGCAGGTAGTACGGCTGGAAGCGGCTGCGCGGGTAGGCGGTGAACTCCACCGAGTACTCGTGGCGTTGGCCGAGTTGCAGCGGCTGCGGGAGGCGGATGACGAAGCTCGCGTAGGTCCGCCCAGGCCGGCGTACCTCGGTGATCTCTCCGCCGTGGACGACCTCGGCCTGGATCTCGTCGAGGTCGTCGTCGGGCTCGCCGCGCAGCGCGCCGAGACCCGCGACCACCTCGTCCAGTTCGTCGACGGCGGCGACGATCCGGCGCACCTCGAGGAGCTTTGGCACCGGGAGGTCAAGCCGGAGGCTGGAGCGCAGAGACTCGACGTACCAGCCGTCTGGAGCGAACCCGTTGTCCGGCTCCGGGACCGCGCCCCGCTCGCCGATGAGGACAGCGAGCGCCCGGAAACCCTCGTCCATGCGGCGACGCGCGGTTCGCGGGTCACGGTCGAACTGGCCGGCTGCCCATGCCATGCGTTCGTGCAGGAACTTCTGGTCGGTGCTCTCGTGCATCGCCAGCGCGGCGAGGACGGCGAGTCTGAGGTCCGCGGGCAGCCGGCCGCACAGCCCGGTCAGCTCGAGGGTCAGCTTTCGCCGAACGGTCCCGGGCTCGTCCGCCGCCGTGATCCCGCAGGCGCGGCGTAGGTGCGGGCCGATGCGGGCATGGAGGTCGTCGGCCAGCACTCCGCGACCGCGGCGGATCTCCCGGAGCTCGGCAGTGCATGACTCCAGATCGTCGGTCATGCGCTTCCCCCTTTCCGAGCCCGGGATCTCCGCTTTCTTCCAGGGCGAAGGCTACTACGTCCCGAGAATTCTCATCCAGGACAGTTGTCCCGAGTCGTCGGCACACGAGATGGCCACTTGACAAAAGGATGACAAAGCGACGGTTGCGTCATCCGGGCGCGGGCGCCGTCGTCAACGGGATCCGCTGGTTGGGGTAGTCGTGGGGGTGGCGACGCACGTCTCGTAGTAGCGGTCCGACGGGCGGTCGTAGCAGACGACGTTCACCGAGTCAACGGCGAGAAAAGGTGATCTCAGCTTAGTGGCCCACTGGAGGCCGTCGCCTCCGCAACCCACATGCAGGGCGAACTGGCGTCCGTACACCTCCCGGCGGAAACGGCCGGACGACGGGTCGTGCGGAACTGTGTGCAAAACGGCCCAGCCGGAGTATGTCGTCGACTGGTCGACGATCCAGACGCCTTCTATCGCGCGACCTGACGAGCAGTGGACTGACCCTTGGACCATCCGCGGACCTGCGTTCTCAAACCATCGAAAGAAGGCAGCTGCGCCGACGAGGAGAAGAACGGTCGAGAGGCCGAGCCACATCCACCGTGACCGCCACAGCGGAAACCTCAGGTGGGTATCATCACTCATTATCAGGAAGCCCCAGGAAACGCATCCCCGGGGGTGGGAAGAGCCGCATGACGGTGTCGTCGAGGAAGAACTCCCAATGGGCCTCTGCGTATCCCACGAGTGCATCGCTCCTGGCCCGCTGGCCTGCCATGCCCGGATTGAGCTCCACCAGGGCGTCCGTCATGTACCGGACCTCGTTCCGATTCGACTTCACCGAGTAGTTGACCAGGTCGGCAATCTCTTGGTGGCTGCGGGCGCCTATCGCGAGGGCACGCCAGACCCCGCGCCACAGCTGCTTGCCGAAAAGCAGCTCGCGCAGCGGGCGCTGCCCGGTAGGCGGCAGGTACGGGTCCAGCAGCGGATCGCGGTGGGCCTGGTGGCTGGCCGCGGCCCTGATAGCTGACACCAGCGGTGTCAGGTCCTTGCCGGTTTCCTTCGAGCAAAACGAACGTATCTGGAACTCCTCGTAGGCCAGCAGCAGATGCAGCTCGCGGCGGGCGTCTCCGGTCGTCCATGCCACGGCCCGCGGCCCGTCGCTGGCCGCCATTGCTTGGAGAACGGCGAGACCGGACAGCTGGAACTGCCGATCGTGCCGTAGCGAGATGGCGCCGGCTGCCCGGCGACGCGAGTAGTCGGACGCCAGACCGTCGTAAAGAAGATCGACGACCACCACGTCATACCGGTTCGCGGCGAGGAGCGCGCGAGCGTGGATCGGGTCAGGGCTGAAGTCCACCTCGAAGCCGAAATCGGCTTGGAGGTTGTTCCGGACGAGCGCGGCCAACGGCGCCTGGTCCTCGACGAGCAAGATCCTCACGGTCGGTCTCCCCGTTGTGTCTGGGAACGGTCGAGTTCCAGGGGAAGCGTGAGACGTACGGTCGTACGGTCCGCTGACCTCGGTAGGAGCCGAAGGTCACCCTGGTGATCTCTGACCCGGTGGCGGAGCCAGTGGATGCTGTTGGCCGCATCCTCGAACTGCTCGGCCGCGAAGCCCGGTCCGTCGTCGACGACGACGAGCGTGCACAGGTTATGACCGATCTCCAGTTCGATCCAGACGGTTTCGGCGCCGTGGACCACGGTGTTCTTGAGCAGGTCACCGAGAACGTCGTCGAGCACCAGCGCGATGTCCCGGGACAGAGTCACGCCGCCCACCCGCGGGAGCGCGGCGACCTTGATCGCCCGGGTGACCCGGCGGGCATGGAGGTTCAGCAACTGCGCGACGGACACGTTCGGCTGCGCGAGCAGGAGCGCGGCCCGCTCGTGGTTCACGGCCTCAGCCAGGTCGTCAAGGGCTTGGTCCGGGCCGTCCCGGCCAGGCTCGTTGAACTGCGCGCGGACGACGGCCAGCGACGTCTCCACACGTCCGTGCAGGTACCGGAAGATCCGTTCGTACTCTTCCCGAAGGGCGTCCAGCTGCGCGCGCGCTGCCGACCGGCAGAGGGCTCCGAGCGCCTTGCCGATCCCGTATGAGGTTGCAGTCAGCGACGCCGAGATGCCGGCGCTCGCCACGTTCGTCCCCGTGAGGTAACCGTGCGTCACGAACATGACGGCGAGCGGCGTCAGGACCGCAACGCCCACAACGATCAGCTGGACACCCGGTCGCAGAAAATCGCGTCTGATACTGATCCAAGGATAGAACGCGAACAGTGCGATGGGTGGACCAGAGTATCCACATAGCTGAGCGCACGCCGACTCCGAACCGTACACCCCGGGCGGAAGAACGTCGGCCACGGCGAACGACATGAGCACGATCCCGGCCAGATATATGGTCGCCCACATTCCGCCGAGCGGGAAGATTCCACCTTTCCGGTAGGCGGCGCCCGCCAGGAAGAGATGCAGGAGCGCGAGCAGGAGGAGTATCCGGGTCCCGCCGGGTCGGGTCTTTTCCAACAGCGCGGTGTTCGTCACGACGATGGCCTGGACGAGCAGGCCGACTGCCTCCAGGTTCCGCGCTAGATCCTGCGTCGTCCGCCGAGCGAATCGCTCCGTCAGCACAAGCGGCGTCGGGGGCCGGTTCAGCGGCCGAGCCTCGGGTTTCGTCATGGCCCGGTCATTGTCGCGCGGGCAGATCCGAGAGGACAGGACAGATGTCCTTTCCCGGTTGGCCGATCGCTGCTATGGCCGGACCCGGGACAGATGTCCTGGACGCACGCCGAGCACATTCGACAGCCTATATCTGGGCGCAATCGAATCTCGCCTGAACCCGTTCCGCGGATGGATAAAGTCTCCGTTTCTGTTGGGAGGTCCTGACTGTGGACACCGAATAAGTAGCCGTGGCGACAGCGGTGCGCCATGCCGGCCGACGAAGGGGCAGCACGCCAGGCCCGCGTGTGGCTCACCGCTGGCGCCGAGCGGAGCGAGCGTCACCAATGAGCCGCCTCCTCAGGCTCAGAACCAATGGCGCTCCACGAGCCAGTACAAAAGAGGGCGGAGCGTCGGCCGCTGATCCATGGCCGCCAGGCTGCCCGACATTCCCCCGAATAAAGGCCGGAGGCGATGCCAAGCCCTCTGGTTCCGGCGCCTGCACGTAGCACAGCGGGTGTCGCCATGGGTCTCGGGCAGGTCGGGTGCGCGCAGCGGCAGTAGCGGCGGTCGGCCCGTCGTCGCCCATGAGACGCCCCCGCCCGCGTGGACCGATGAATCAGACGATCACTTCGGATTCTATCTGTGACGGTCGTGGCACCGAGACCCCTACTCGAGGCCGACAGCCTCGCCGATTGGCTGAAAAGTCGGCCTGGGTCGGGGTTCTGCCACGACCGATCGGGTGCCAACCCCGACTGCGCGCGCCGGCGGGAACCGCCGGGCGCGCGGCGGGGTCCATGACATCGCCAGTGGTTGCGAGTGCCGACCGCGACACGCAGATGTGGTGCCGCTCGGCCGCGCAGTCTTGTCAACCGGAAGCGAAGAAATACAGGCTGAGGGCGGCCTGAGCCGGCCCGACCCTCTCGGTCCAACCGTCGAAGGTCTTGCCGGACCCGCTGTGATCTGCAGTTGCCTGGAAAACGTCGGGGATCCGGACGGCATGACGTTGGGGGCGGCTGTGCGGGCGAAGGGGTATCGCCACGGGGCCGAGTAGCGGCGGCGGCCGGATCGGTCCGGCCTTGATCGCCGAGCGGGCTCGGTGATCTCGTCGGCCCGACGGCAGGCTGGGCGCCGCGCAGCCCGGGACCACGCCATCTCGGCGCGGTCTGCGTGGCTGGTGGCCGGTCGCGCTCGCGGCAGCGGTCTCAGGTGGTACTGGCCGTCCAGGTGCGCCCAGGCTGGCATCCTGTGTGGCTATGGGCACGGGGGCTCGGGGTGGGTCGGTGGATTTCTTCGTCTCGTATACGGGCGCGGATGAGGCGTGGGCGACCTGGGTCGCCGAGGTGTTGGAAGCCGAAGGTGCCTCGGTAGTGGTGCAGGCGTGGGACTCTCCGGCGGGGGAGAACTTCGTGTCCTGGATCAGCGCCCAGATGCAGGCCGCGGGGCGGACAGTCGCGGTGTGTTCGACGGCGTATTTCGCGTCGCACTGGTGTACCCAGGAGTGGACCGGGGCGCTGGCCGACCGGAAGCTGACCCCGCTGAGGATCGAGGCCTGTTCGATTCCAGCGGTCCTGGGGACGATCGGCTACCGGGACCTGTTCGACCTCGACGAGCCGGCCGCTCGGCGGCGGCTGTTGCAAGCCGCCGGCGTGGAGCACCCGGCGCGAGTCTCGACCGGTTTCCCCACCGCGCCTATGGCGGTCGGGCCGGGGGTGGCGGCGACGTTCCCGGGCCGGCTGCCGCCGGTGTGGAACGTCCCGCCGCGGAACCTCCTGTTCACCGGCCGTGACGTGCTGCTCGACGGCCTGCGTGGGCAGTTGGCCCGCGGGTCGGGGCGAGTCGCGGTCGCCGCGCTGCAGGGCGCGGGCGGTGTGGGGAAGTCGCAGCTGGGGTTGGAGTTCGCCTGGCGGTATGCCGCCGACTACCAGCTGGTCTGGTGGATCGATGCGGAAACGCCGCTCGCCCTAACAGCCGGCCTGGCCGCGCTCGCCACCGTCCTGGGCCTCGCCACCGGCGAGGTGCCAGAGCGGGCCGCCGCGGCGCTGGCCGAGCTCGGCCGTCGCGAGGACTGGTTACTGATCTACGACAACATCCCCGCCCCGACCACCCTGGCGCGGAGGCTGCCCCCGCCCGGCGGGCAGCTTCTCGTCACCTGCCGCGACCCAGGGATAGGTCGGGTCGGCGTCGAGCTGGTCGAGATCAACGAGTTCAGCCGCGGCGAGTCGGTGGCCCTGCTACGCCGCCACATCCCGAACCTTCCCGACGAGGAGGCCGACCAGATCGCCGCCACGGTCGGGGATCTGCCGTTGGCCGTCGACCAGGCCGGGGCGTTCCTGCGGACCGGTATCAGCTCGGTCGACTATCTGGCCCTGTTGGCCGCCCAACCCGCGCTGGTGCTGGCCGACGAGACGCTGCACCACCCCGGACTCGCCGCCACCGTCACCGCCGCCCGCGACTGCCTCGCCGCCGGCCACCCAGCGGCGGCCGAGCTGTTGGACCGGCTGGCGTTCCTCGCCCCCGAAGCGATCCCGCTGACCCCCAGCTCGCCGGCCGGGACACCAACCCCACCCGGCAGACTCGCCGCCGCCGACCCGTACGCCCTGGCCCGCATGATCGACGCGATCAGCCAGCTCGCGCTCGCCCGACGCATCGCCACCGCCCTGCAACTCCACCGTCTCGTCGCCGCGCTGCTGCGCGCCCGGCTCACCGCCGATCAGCAGCGCACCGCGATCGCCGGCGCTGTTGAGCTACTGGCCACCGCCCACCGTGGCGTCCCGGCTGACCCCGTCGCGTGGCCGTCCTACGCAGCCCTCACCCCGCACGTCCTGGCCGCGGCCAGCCACCTGACAGACCTGGCCGACCTCGCCGAACCTGAAAGGTTCCGCAGGCTGCAGTACGACACCTGCCAGTACCTCAACCAGACCGGGCACCACCGCACCGCCCGCGCTCTCGCCGAGGCCGCTCGGACCCGCTGGAGTGCCACCCTCGAACCCGACCACCCCGACAGCCTGAACATCACGACCGCCCTCGCGACCGCCCTCGCCGCCCTCGGCGACCTCCACGCGGCGCGGGCACTGAACGAGGACACCCTGACCCGCCGCCGCCGGCTGCTGGGCGACGACCACCCCGCCACTCTGACCTGCGCGGACAATCTCGCCATCCGGCTCGCCGTCCTCGGCGAGCTGCGGGCCGCCCGGACGCTGGCCGAAGACACCCTGACCCGGCGGCGACGGGTTCTCGGCGACGACCACCCCGACACGCTGACCTCGGCGAGCAACCTCACCGGCGTGCTGATCCGCCTCCGGAAGTCACGGGCCGCCCGAACGCTGGCCCAGGACACCCTGACCCGCCGGCGGCGGGTCCTCGGCGACGACCACCCCGACACCCTGGCCTCGGCGAACAACCTCACCGGCGCGCTGATCGTCCTCGGCGCCCTGCAAGCCGCCCGGACACTGGCCGAAGACACCCTGACCCGCCGGCGGCGGGTCCTCGGCGACGACCACCCCGACACCCTGGCCTCGGCGAACAACCTCACCGCCGTGCTGGTCGACCTCGGGGAGCTGCGGGCCGCCCGGACACTGGCCGAGGACACCCTGACCCGCCGGCGGCGGGTACTCGGCGACGACCACCCCCACACCAGGCGCAGCGACGGGCTGCTCCGCCGGATACGGGAGCAAACCGAACCTTCGTCGTGACTGGCGATGAAGGTGTTCAGCCAGCGACCGAGCGCAGCCCGTCGAGGCGGGGGTGGGCGATGGAGGCCCGCCGCGGACGCATCATGCGCCGATTGTGCCGGCGACCAGGACATGGTGGATCTGTTCGGACAGGTCACCCCGACTTCCGGGGCGACGTGCGGGGGCCCGTTACAGTGACGGCCGTGGACGCTACGACCGGTTCGCCTGTGCTGGCCTGGCAGCTTGGGCTGCCGCGCAAGCGGATGGCAGCCGCGGTGACCGCGACAAGGACACCGAGATCCTCACCCTGCGCCACCAGATCACCGTGCTGCAACGCCAACTCAACGGCCAACGCATCCAGTTCCAGCCCGCCGACCGCGTGCACCACCTGGACCGTGAGTGGGCCGCGCGGGCCGGTGCCCGGCGCGGCGCGTGCCCGGGCGGGGGCTGCACCATCGCGATGACGGGGTGTGTGCGGGTGACGATCAGAGTGCGACCGGGGGCCAGCAGGACCGCCGTCGGCGGTGAGCTGGGCGGCCCGGGCGGCGAGCCGAGCCTGGTGGTGCGTGTCTCAGCGCGGGCGGTCGACGGAAAGGCGACCGAGGCGGCGCTGCGCGCACTAGCCGACGCGCTCGGCCTGCGCCGTGCCGATGTGTCCCTCGTACACGGCGCCACGAGCCGCACGAAGCTCGTGGAGATTGTCACGTCGCCGGCCGATGAGCCCGCGCTACGCGACCGCCTGACCGCCCTGCGCCAGCGCCGTTGACCAGCGCATACCGTCGACCGGTCGCCCGAACCGGCAGTTGCATCACATGGTCGAACTTCGGCCGCGAGGCCATCACGCCGCCGGCGATGTCGAGGTGGATATCGCGTTCGGCGACGCCGACGCGCAGCCGCGCGTCGACCTGGTGGTCGTTCTGTTCGCGGTCGAGACTCGTGCGTAGCCGATCAGCACCGCGTCGACAGCAGCCGGTCGCGATGTTTGTCGACATTGAATTTCGACGCGGGCTGTCGACACCCTGTGAGGGATCTACGGGTGGCTGTCGCCCAGTGTCGACAGACGACCATTTGCCGACAGGACTCCAGACGTCCGCATGCCCGTGAGCGGAGCAGTCCGTCGTTGCGCTTGCGGCCCTGAGACGGAGCGGCCCGACCGCGACGCGGTGGGGCCGCACCGTCGACGGGCCTCAGAAGTTCGGGATCGAGATGGTGAGCCCTGCGTAGTGGGCCTTGATGTAGCTGGCGACAGTCGTCGCCATTGCATTCTGGCCGTTCTTGGTCGGGTGGGCCGAGCGGTTGGGGTCCGACACGTACGGGATGGAGTTGACCCAGCTGTCGCCCGTGCACAGTTCGTGGCCGCTCAGCGCGTTCAGCGTCGAGACGTACTGGACGTGATCGTCTGCGGGCATCGACTGCACCACCGACCTGATCTGGGAGTCCAGGCCGCTGGCCAGCGTCCGCAGCGCGACGCGGTGCGTGCCATCGATCCAGGGGCAGCGGATGCCGGACGTCACGCCGTTGCCCATGATGTTCGGGTAGCCGACCACGAGGATCTGGGCGTTCGGTGCGGCGGCGTGAAGGGCCGCGTAGGCCGCCTTCAGCTTGGCGGGCAGGTAGAACGCGGCAGCCAGGCTGGCGAGTCCGATCGCGGTGCTGCACCCCGCGCCGTGGCCGTTGAGACGGCAGGCCGCGACGACCCCGGCGAACCCGATGTCGTTGCCACCCATGGTGATCGTGATGAGGTCGGGTGAAGGATCTTTTGCCACCATCGCCGTGATCTGGCCGGCTTCGCCCTTGAAGGAACGGGTCAGAGCGTCTGTTGTCGCGCCCGAGCAGGCCAGGAACGCCTCGAGACCGAGACCGGTCGCGGCCGCCACGGCGCGCGGCCATGCGACCTGGCTGCGATGGCACGAACCGGGTGCGTTGTTCCCTAGCCCGCCGTTTTTGTCGGTGCCCGAGTCGAACGGCGCGTTGCCTTCGCCGGAGGAGTACGAGTCGCCGAGGGCAACATATGTGGCTGGCCCAGCAGCCTGGATGGCCGAGTTAATCGCCTTCTGCAGGCCCGCGGTGTCGCTCGCCGAGTAGTACTGGCCGCCGGTGGCATGGGCGATGCACGAAAGCTCGTCCTCGGCGCTGCCATCGGCTCGGAAGCCGACGGTGTAGGCGGTGAACGCGGTGTTCGCGGAGGCAGCTAGTTGCTGGGCGACCGGGCAGGGATCGCCGCAGGTGCTTTCACCGTCGCTGACGAGAATGACCACGCGGTTGGCGATGCCTGCAGGGAAGTCGGTCACTGCGGCCCGCAGTGCGTCTGGTGTCGGAGTTCCCCCGTTGGCGACCAACCCGTCGATCGCCGCGCGCATGGCGTCACGGTTGTCGGTGCCGGATGGCACGAGGAGTTGACCACCGTCGCCGCAGTCGCCAGCGAAGCTACGAAGGCTGGCGGAATCTGTCGAGCGCAGCCCATCGACACTAGAAGTCAACGCCGCCTGCGCCTGACCGAGCGGGGCGCCCGCCATGGAACCGGAAACATCGACCACCAGCGCCACCGCCCGCGTCGGCGTCGCTGCTGACGCCGCTGACGCCGCTGTCACGAGACTTGTCATCGTCGTCGCGAGGACGGCCACCACCGCCACCATCCGGCGAGACCCTTGTCGGTGAGTACCGCGTTTGAGGAATGACACACGTCGACCCACGCCTCTTCTCCCCCCCAAGAAAGACGCCGCGCCTGTTGCGCGGCTCCGTGAGGGTAGCGAGGCGGAATACGTAATCACGGAAGAGAGCGCCAAGGCCAGGGTTCTGTTGTCGAAATATTGATGGCCTGATGGTTCGATAGGGTCCTTTGTAAACCCTCTGGAAAGCGGCTCGCCGATTGTTCGGCTCCGAAAATATGTCCGGAAAGCGAAATTCGTCCAGAAATCAGTACTGGGGCAGGGAAAGATATCAGGGATAGGAACCTCCCGTAGAGGCACGCACCGTGGTCGCCGGCTACCCTTAGAACCCGCCTGCGGGTCGGCCGTATCGCGCTGACCGCCTGCAGACCTGCTGCGCCGTGTCGATCTCGTCCCGCGGTTCTAGACGTCATAGGGCAGAGGGATCGGCAATGGGTCTGACGATCACGGCCCGACACGAGAAGAGTTGCGCGTGATCGGCGGGCTTCGGTGGAGACAACCGATCTGACCTGATCGTCTATGGCGTCGGACTTGAGAGCTACGGTGATCGCGTGCGGACGGTGGGAGTGGACTTGGCGGCCGAGCCGGCGCGGACGGCCGTTGCCCACCTCGACTGGACGGCTCACGCCGCTGTGGTGCGGGCCGTCACGCTCGGCGCCAACGACGCCACGGTGATCGAGGCAGTCCACACCGCGGACAAGAGCGGGATCGACTGCCCGTTCGGCTGGCCGGAACCGTTCGTCGCTTTCATCGACGCCCACCGGTCGGGCAACGTCGCCGTCCCCGCCGACATCGCCGGCAGAGACTGGCGCCGCCGCCTCGCCTACCGGGCGACCGACCTGGAAGTCCAGGCAGCCACGGGAATCTGGCCGCTCAGCGTCGCCGCAGACCGGATCAGCCACACGGCGATGCGCTGCGCCGGTCTACTCGCGGCCCTCGCCGACCAGGGGGAACCAGTCGACCGAACGGGGACCGGCACTGTCGTCGAGGTCTACCCCGCCGCGTCGCTCGCCCGCTGGGGACTGCCTCACCGCGGCTACAAACGGCCCGAGAACATCGCTAACCTGCAAAGAGTCGTCGACGATCTTCAAGCCACAGCACCGTGGCTACAGCTTGGTGATCACGAAACGCTCTGCCGCCGCTCCGACGACGTCCTCGACGCCGTCGTCGCGGCCCTCACCGCCCGCGCCGCCGCCCAAGGCCTCACCACCCGCCCGGGCTCTCAACACCACCCCGCCGCCGCGTCCGAAGGCTGGATCGCCCTACCCACCACCTCACTCACCGCCCTCGCACCGTAGCCAGACAAAAGCCAGATCCACCAGCGCCACAACCGATCCCAGCAGGCTCGACCTCAGCGACAAGACGCAGCCCGCGCCAGCTAGCAGGTTCGCTCCGGGCCGTGTGAGCACAGGACCCCAGCGCTCTGTCCTGCCCTCGGCCATCACCGAGTGATCGCGACCGTCAAACGGACAAGAAGCACCGACCCTGACGCACGAGAATCGCAGCATTGCCAAGCGACAGGCCGGCTGGTGCACATTCCTGCCTCCGCAGACTTGGGTGATCGCCACGCTGTGGCCCATCGGTGACCAGCGCGCCGGCGAAATCTGCCTTGATGGACAGCCGGAGTGGCCGTAGCGGCGCAGGGCGTGGCTTGGCCGCAGCCGAACTCCGTCGGCCGGCAATCGCTACCGGCGGAGCTGTTCCAGGTTCGTTGCGATTTTCTGCACGTCCGTGATGTGCTTATGGCGGAGCTCGTTGCCCAGCCGGACGGCCATCTTGACGACGTTCGCGAAGTCCCGCTCGAACTCCGCTCGTTCCTTGCCGCTCCAGCCGGTCGCCTCCAACGCGCGTTGCATCTGGCGTGCGAGCTTGTCAAAGTCGGCCGCGGAGGCTGACAGTACCCGGGCGAACTGGCGCAGCCGATCGGGGTCGGCGGTGATCTCAGCCATCAGCGGCCTTCCTGTTTGGCGATGGCGGCTGGCTGGCGAGTATGTCGGCGAGCCACTCGGCCGAAGGAAGTCCGAAGGTCAGCGCACGGGTCTCGATCCCGCGCTCGTCATTGCCGATCACCAGCTGTCGGTCGCGGATCTCGGCGGCGCGGTCGGAGCCGAGAAGGGAGTGCGAGTCGTCGGCGGACATGTGCCCAGCGATCCGCCAGCCGCATTCGCGGATCATGCGCGGCGACAGCCGCCGTGACGCGCCGCCGACGGTGTCCGCCCAGAAGATGACGTGCACGCCCACCTCGGGGCCGTCCCGTAGGACGTTCTCCAGAGCGTCGGCGAGTTCTTGGTCCGCGTCGAGCGAGCTCATCTCGGCGTCGAGATCGCGCGCCCGGTGCACGCCGAACAGGAAGGCGAGCCGTGCCTGGCGCAGCGCGTCGTCGCTGTCCACGCGGTCGGCGACCTCGGCGGCGAGCTCGGTGACCAGCGCGGCGAACGCGCGCCGACGACGCAGGGTGATTCGACCACTGCCCAGCAGCGCCTGCAGCACGTCGTCGAGGCCGTCGTCGACGGGCAGGAAGTCGATGACGTCGATCTGCGCCTGGCTCTGCGCTGCCGAGGCGACCGCGGCGGTCAACAGACCGTAGGCCGGCCCGTCGCTCGGGCTCATCCCGTCGCCACCAGGATCACGCAGGACGGCGAGGACGTTCGCGCCAGCCTCCCTGCGCAGCTCCAGGTCGGCCGTCCCCGCGGTCGCCATGGGTACTCCGACACGCAGCCGGATCGGCGCCCTGCCCGTCGCCGCCAGCTCCTCGCGGAAACGGCCGGCGGGTATCCGGTCGAGCGGGACGGCGGCGTTGCCCTCGAAGATCGTGGGAAGGCGGGTAAATCCCATGGCGTCCGCCTTAGCCCGCAGGCGCTGCAGCCTGACCAGCCGGTCCTCGTCGCTCAGGAGCGCGCCACGGAACCGCTCGTTCGCTTCGACAGCGCCGGCACGCGAGTTGAGGATTCCTTCGCCATGGCCAGACAGATACTGGCCCGCGTCGTTCTTCTCGCCCAGCACACGGTGCGCGTCCGCCTGTGTCGCCGCCAGCAGGATCCTCGTCGGGAGCAGCTGGGGTACGTGCGCACCGAGCGCGTCGAGACCGTCGAGGCTCTGCGAGCCGAGCAGTACATGCACGCCGAAGCCGCGGCCTTGTCGAACGACGTGCTCCAGCAGGTCCGCGGCCTTCAGCCCGAGCCTGTCGTTGCGGGCGAGAAGCACCTGGAACTCGTCAAAGACGAGTAGGACACGCGGCAACGCCTCGCCCGTCGTCTCGCGTAGCGAACGGAGCCCCGAATGACGGCCGCCGGTCGCCCGGAACAGCTCACCGCGACGCGACAGTTCGCCCCGCAGTGACTCCAGCACACTGATACCGAACTCGCGGTCGGACTCGATCGCGATGACCCGCGCATGCGGGAGCTTCTCCGCCGCGTAGTGCTTGAACTCGACGCCTTCTTTGAAGTCGACCAGGTAGAGCTCCAGCTCGTCCGGGCCGTACAGCGTCGTCAGGCCGGCGAGGTAGGTGTGCAGCAGCGTCGACTTGCCCGACCCGGGCCGGCCGACCAGCAGCGCCCCATACTGATCCTCCGAGTCAAACCCGAGTATCGCCGCCTCGCGGGCGCCCTTCTGGCCGATCGGCGCGAAGATCCCTCGGGTGCTGTCGACCCTCCACCAGGTGCTCAGATCGTCGACCTCGGTACTACCGACCGCTGGTGATAGCTCGGTGCGTAAACCGCGGTTCGCCATAACGTTGAACAGTCCGAAACTTTTGGTGAACGTGACGGCCTGCTCGGTCCTGTTGATGACCTGCCGCCCGACGGAGTCGATGATCCGGCGTGCGACCGGCCCGGCGCCCGCGTCCGTCTCCGGGCTCAGGAGCATGCGGAGCTTGTAGCCGTCGTGCTCAAGCACGAACGGGTTGCCGAAGTAGATGCGCAGGGCGTCAGCCGTGGCGAGGTCCAGATCCACCCCGTGGGGCACCGCGACCGCTGCATTGACCAGCACCAGCGTCTGGACGCCGCACCGCGGCCCGTTCTCCACGATCGAGCGCAGCAGTCCCGCGGCCCGCTCCGTTAGTCCGGTCGGAACGTCGAACAACACCAGCAGCCGGTAGGGCTCCGCGACCTCTCCGGCCGCGGCGTTGAAGTCCTGGATCGAGTCGAACTCGGTACGGAGATACTTCTGGATCACGAGCTCTATGTGCGCGGTGAGCTCAGTCAACCGTGCCGTCAGGTCGTCCGGCGTCGACCAGACCTTACCGCCGATGAGGTCGGCGTCGTACTCAGCCAGCTCCAACAGGCTGGCGACCGACTGGCCGAGGCCCACCGGGTCATACAGGCAGAACCGCAGATCCGCAGGTTTGGTCACGGCGAGCAGCCGCAGCAGGTATGACCGTGCGAACCCAAGTGCTTCGTCCCGGTTCGCTGGCGTGTAGATGATCTGGGTGCTCTGCCGGCCGGAGAGGAAGAAGGGGATCTCAGCCGAGGATCCGAGGCTGGCGTCGTCGCCCAGCTCGGGGTCGTCGAGCGTCGTCAGAATGCCCGCGTAGACGCTGTCGGTGCCACGGTGTGCCGGCCCGGCGGCCCATCGCTCCCACGCCGGGTTGGTCCAGGGGCGCCACGGCGCCGGCAGCAGGTCGCGGGCCAGCTCCGCCGCCTCCCCTGCCGACACGAGTAGCTCAACGGCACGGGCCCGATCCTGCGCCAGCAGCTCGGCGGCCTCAGCCTCGGCGGCACGCAGCGGCCGGTCCAACATCGTGATCAGCTCGCGCAACCGGGTGATCCGCGCGGCGTAAGACCCGAGCGCCTCGGCCCCGGCCCGGCGGGCGATGCCACCGAAGGTCTTGATGCGCGCTTCTTCAAACTTCCGGCGCGCCAGGGCGAGATCGTTGTCGAACGCTTGGCCGATGTCGTCCCGCAGCACCCAGGCAGAACCGTTGCGCCGCAGCCAGGCGAGGTCGGCGATCGGTATGAGGTAGGAGCGGGTGCCATCCGGCTTGACTCCGGACTGCCGGGTCACCTCGCCGAGGCTTTGCTGGCGTTGCTGGATCGCGACGCGGATGGCGTCGACCTGCGCCCGCACGTCGCCCAACCGCTCCGTCGTGCGCCGTGCCGCACCGCGCAGCAGCGCCCGCTGGCTGGCTATTTCCAGTTCGTAGGCCTGAACGCGCTCGACCAGCTCGTCGACAGGAACCGAGAGCGGGAGGGCGGTCTCTTCAGATCTCACAGTCTTCCCCCGAGGACGTGGTCGTAAGCCCCACCGTTCAATCCTGACGGATAGTCAACGGTCGGCCGCCGGCAGCCCCACACCTGTCGACGGACGGTGGCCACCAGGTGCCTCTTGGTTAGGCTCAGGGGGCGCCGATTGGGTGCAGACGCCGGGTTGCGGCGTGCATGAGTGGTGCCGCGCGGCACTGTTGCGCTGGCCGAGGCGACGGACGGTCGATCTGTTTGGGAAGGTTCTCACCCCTCGGAACGACACAACATCAGAGAACGTGGCTGTTCGGGCAGCTACAAGCTGTTCGGCCTCGTCGACCAAGGGCGCCTCGACGGCCACGGGCCAGGATCTCCCCGCGCAAGCTGACCCGGTTCCTGCTCACCAGGCCCGACGCGCTCACCGACAGCGAGCACGACCGGTTCGACGAACTCACCACCGCCTACCGCAGATGATGACTGTCCAGCTCAGCTGACGGTTTGCCCGGGTAGCCAGACGCGGACGCCGAGGCCGCGAAACCGGTCCGGGTCGTCGCGGATGGCGTGGAAGTTGCGTCGGGTGAACTGCAAGGTCTCATCTTGGCGCAGGTGGCGTTTGCCGAGCGCTGCGCCGATCGCGGCCAGGCCGCGAGTCGGGAACACGAGCACCCCGACGACGGTGAACGACTCGAACAACACCAGCGCGTAGAGGTCGACCCCGTCGACACGGTCCACGAGGTGCTCGTTCACCCACGTCCCGCCCGGATTCGTCAGGCAGCGGACCTGGACTCGACTCGCGTCGTCCAGGACCAGGTCGTAGTCGGCCTGAACCCGGGAGGCAGCAAGAGCGCCGCCCAGCAGCGCCTGGACGAGGTGCTCAGCCAGTTCCGTCAAAGGATCACGGTTCGACGCCGTGGGCCCGAGGGCAGCGAGCAATGCCTGGCGGGCCGCCCGGTAGGTCGTCAACGCGTCGAGCAGCAGTCCGGTGCGGATGGGATCAACGGGTGTCGTCATCCACCGCTCTCACGTTCCCAGTCGACGCGGGCGCCGCGCCTTCTCGTGGTGCTTCGGGTCTGCCGTCGGGTCGTCGCGCCGATCGGAAGCACGACGCGGTTTCGGTCATAGCGGTGCCAGCGCGAAGACCACGAGCTGATGTCCAGGGTTGTCCGACACCTTGTCCAGAAAGGTTGGCCGTCGGGTGTTGCTAGCTGTCGCCTGGCTCATCAAAGGGCCTCCACGTGCGGCGAAGTTCTTCGAGTCGGAGGCGTAGCGGTGTCTGTGGACGCCCGCGAAGGTTGAGCGGCGGATCGAGGGCGTCCAGGACGGTGGCCTCGACCTGAGCGAGGCGGTCCGGGTCTTCAAAAGGGACGGCGGTGACGCGCAGGTGTTGCCTGATCCAGGCGTCGAGCGGCGCGGCATCCTTGTGTTCCAGGTCGAGCGCACCGCTCAAGGCTGCGGCCAGAGTCCTTCGGAGGGTGGAGAACTCGGCTCGGCCCCCGAGGTGCATACCGGCGATCCTGGTCCACAGGGTGTTCGCAGATCTGCGTCCGCTGGGCCATCGGGTCGCGCCGGCCTGACCGGCGTAGATCAGCCCGGGAGCGACGAGCTGACCGAGGCATGTCGTCAGGTCATGCGCCCCGGCGTAGTCGACCCACCAGCAGTAAAGCCCTGGCTGGCTCAACATCCGACGATCACCGGCGAGGAACTGAGCGGGGCTCCGGGGCCGCCCGGGATCAGCCAGGGCGGCCGCTACTTCCGTCAGTTCGTCGAGCGCGGGCAGACGCTCGGCGTTCGCCGATTGCTCGGCCGGTTGGGCATTGCTGTACCAGGAGAGCTGTTCCCCCATCGTCAGGTGACAGACCGGAGTCTCCAGCCGTGCGCCCAGGGCGGTCAGCGGTTCACGCAGCGGATCAACATAGGCCGCGCCCGCGTGGATCTCGATCAGCCGACCGCGGACGTCTCCGTAGGACACGGCCAGCTGCGCGGCGACGAAATGGCCCCAGGCTCGGCGGTATTCACGCGGCTGATCGGCCAGGTAGACGTCATACGGTCCGATCGCGTCCGCGGGGGCGAGCAGGCCGAATTTCGCGCTCAGGATGTACCAGGGCACGCCCGAGCGCTCAGCATGGCGGCGCCTGCTAGCGAACAGCGGACTGGCGAACAGATCAGCCGCCGGCATCGCCCGGGACTGTTTGGTCTTCACACAGCCGATCAAAACCAGGTCGGCTGCCGTCCCCGCGCTGCTGCTCATCCCGTCAGTCATCAGCTGTCGGCTCCGCTGCCGGCGCCGCGAACGCCGGCAGCGGAGCAGCGCGGTGCCGTACGAAAGTCACAGACCGCCCGATCTGCACCTGTTCGGTCCGGAACCCGGGCCAACCCGTCCGTTCGCCGCTCCAGAACGCGACATGGTTGTACGCCGACGGCGGTAGACCGCCGACCAGGGCATCCAACTCTGCCCACGCCAACGTCAGGGAGCCATCAACGCAGGCGAGACGCTCCCGTAAGGGCGACCACGTAGCCACGCGACGAGTCTGGCGTACACCTCCGACAGAAACAGGGCCTTCCTAGCGCACTGCCCCGACGGGGCTTCGGACCGGGCGGACCGCTCGGGCGGCACCGTCCGGTCTCCGCGGCGTCCGGAGGCCTGCGCGGTCCGATGGCGGCCCGCCTTCGGGCCGCATGCATTCGGGTTCGCTGACCCGCTAGTCTGGATCAGCGTGACCGTCTCGGTTGGATTCGCAGCTCTCGCTGTGCTCGTGGTGCTGGAGGGCATCCAGAGCGACTTGACGAGCGGCTGGCGTTTTCTCCTCAACCCCCACCGCCCGCGGTGAGGTCACACGGAAGCAGGGCAAAGACGGTCACGTCACAACCATCGGTAGCTCGATGGCGACGCCAGAATGCCCAGACGTCGAGGCCGGACGGCCCGCCGAGATGTGGCCGGTCGGGGCGCGTGGACGTCGCCGGTAAGCCCAGGACCGCTACACACAGCAACGGCGGTGCCGATATATCGACATCACCGTTGCGGCTCGGCGGCCGTCGCCGGCACGGCCGATGTGTGCTCATTGTGTGTACGGACGTCGCGGCACGATGCGGCACTCCGGAAACTTAGATGACAGCAAAATTGGCCGTGACGTGGACAAATGCGCATCGGGCGGTCCGCGCGAACACATAGAAACACCCCAATAGCCGACTTGTAATCGAAAGGTTAGGGGTTCGAGTCCCCTCACCGGCTCCGTGTGATGACTGGCAACCTCGCGTTTGCGACTGTTGCGAGTTCTGTGTGCGCACTGGTTCAACAGGGCTGGTCGTCCCCTGGCCGCACCGACAAGCGGTTGTGGCGGGTCGGTGCCGTCCCTGGCGTATGTGCGTGAAGGCCAGCCGCGGTCCTTCGCCCTCAATGCCTGGTCACCCCGTCGTGGAACCGTCTGGCTACCGATGTCGCCGACTCTTGAAAACCGGCTCTGTCGCAGATCTTGCGATGTCCCGAGCCCACCGCCAAAGCCTGCGGGCGCCCGCGGCGTCCAGAACGGGCCGCTGACGGTCCGCTTCCACCTCGACCGGCTGGCCGCCGCCGGTCTCGCCGTGTCCGGGCCGCGCCCGCGTTCGACCCCTGGTCGCCCCCGGGTCACCTACGCGCCCACCACCCCCGGCGACGACCGAGGCGGCTACGGGCAGCTTGCCGCCGCGCTCGCGGCGAACCTGGCGGACAGCCCCGGTGAGAAGGCCGCGCCGGCGGAGCGGGCCGGGCCGAGCCTGGGCCGATGAACGCTTCTCAGCACGGTCACCCGACGTCCACACCCGCCTCGTGCCCTTCGCCGAGCCCGGCCTGTGCGTGGCACAGCTGAGCACCCCGGGCGGACCGGCTCACGGAAGATCCGTCCCTGACGCCGCTGAAGTTGGCGTCATCACTCTCGACCAACTCCCGCACGCCCGCCGCCACGACCTGCATGAAGAACATCACCGCGAACGCGACATCCCGACCCGCCGCAACCCCAACCGCGTACCCGATACCCATGGCACAGGTGGATTAGGCCCGGAGTTTTCGGACTTCCCACAGCAGCAGGAGGCCGATGGCGGGGACCAGCGCCCAGGCGAATTCGCGGAGGTCGAGTTGGGTCGTTCCGAGCATGCGCCGCAACGCGTCCATCTGGGTCGTGAGCACGGCCAGCGCGAACTCGCAGACCGCCGTCCAGTTCAGCTGTCTGCTGTCGAAGGTGGCCGGTGTCAGCGTCGTATGCGTTTCGCTGCGGCATTCGAAGGCCGCCACGATCAGGCAGAGCGCGAATGACGTGAACGCGATCGAGTTGCCGATCTGGGTGCTCCCGAAGTGCGATTGGCCGAGTTTGCTCATCCCCAGCAGGCCGACGGTGATGGTCAGGCCGGCGACCAAGACCGTGACGATCAGCCGCGCGGTCAGCAGGGACTCGCCACGCGGGCGCGGCGTGCGCGTGAGGAGGCCGGGGCTTTCCTTGTCGAAGCCCAGCGCGAAGCCGAACGGGGCGTTGACGACGAAGTGGATCCAGAGGACCTGCGCGGGGGTGAACGGCTCGCCAGCAGCGATGTCGAGCAGGGTTGCCCCGAGGAATGTCAGGACGAATACGACCAGGAGGATGAGGACGAACCGGATGTACTTGGCGAGGTTGTCGTAGATCTTCCGACCTTGCTCGACCGCGTAGATGATCGTGGCGAAGTTGTCGTCGGACAGGATCAACCGGCCGGCATTTTTCGCCACCTCGGTGCCGGTCCCCATGGCGATCCCGATATCGGCGGCCTTGATGGCCGGGGCGTCGTTGACGCCGTCGCCGGTCATCGCCACCACGTCGCCGTTCCGTTTGAGCGTGTCCGCGAGGAGCACCTTGTGTTCGGGGGCGACCCGGCCGACGACGCCGATGGAGTCGATGCGGGCCAGGCGTTCTGACTCGGGCAGGGCCGCGAAGTCCGCGCCGAGGATGGCCTCGCCGCCGATGCCGACCTGCCGGGCGATGGCCGCGCCGGTGATGACGTCGTCGCCGGTCACCATGCGGACCCGGATGTGAGCGGCCTGCGCGTCGGCCACCGCCGCTTTGGACTCCGGGCGGGGCGGGTCGACCATCCCGACCAGGCTCGTCACCTGAAGGTCGGTGACGTAGGTGAGGAGGTCGCTGTCCGCGTCGAATTCGGCGGGATCGAGATCGCGGGTCGCGGCGGCCATCACCCGGTGGCCCGCCCGTTCGATGCGCTCCATCTCCGCGTGCGCGCGTTCGTTCACCTCGGCGTCCCACGCAATCGTCTTGCCGGCGGACAACACGGTGGCCGCGCGTCCCATCACGGCCGGCGCCGCGCCTTTCACAAAACACCGGACGACCGGCCGTCCCTCGGCGTTCACGGTCGACGCAAAGGTGGCCATCAACTTGTATGTGGGGTCGAACGGAAGGGTGGCGAGTCTGGGTAGCTGCTCGCGCGCGGCGTCGACATCCAGCCCGGCCTTGTGGCAGAGCACCATCAGGGCGCGCTCGGTGGGATCCCCGACAACCGTGCCGTCGACGAGGTTGGCGTCGTTGGCGACGAGATAGGGCAGGATCGCGTCGTCGATGTTGGGGGACGTGCCCGCGGCATGATGGACGCGGCCTTCGAGGCCGTAGCCGGTGCCGGAGACTGTGTACCGGTTGAACGGCGTGACGACTTCCACCGCGGTCATCTGGTTCATCGTGAGTGTGCCGGTCTTGTCCGTGTTTATAGCCGAGGTGAATCCCAGGGTCTCGACCGACGGGAGGTCCTTGACGATCGCGTTGCGTTTCGCCAGGTCGACAGCGCCGAGCGAGAGAATTGTCTGCGTCACCGTGGGCAGGGCCTCAGGGATGGCCGCGACGGCCAGCGAGACCGCGCTTACGAAAAGCGCATCCCAGGTCTCACCGCGGTGGTGGCCCAGGATGAACATCACAATCATCGTGAGACCGGCCGCGGCGGCAATCCACAGAGTGAGCCGGTTGAGCTCCCTCGTGAGGGGTGACTGCTCCCTGGCCGTCGCCGACAGCATGCGGGAGATCTTCCCGAACTCGGTGCCCGCGCCTGTGCCGGTGACAATCAGGGCTCCGCTGCCGTGCGTTACGGGGGTGTTCATGAAGGCCATGTTCGACTGGTCGCCCAGACCGAGCGGGCCGTCCGGCCGTGTCGCCGCGTCCTTGGCGGCGGGCATGCTCTCCCCGGTGAGCGCTGACTCGTCGATCTGCAGGGCGCTGGCCGCGATGATGCGACCGTCGGCTGGCACGCTGTCCCCCGCGGCGATGAGCACCACATCGCCCACGACGACGTTCTCGGCCGGAATCTCGGCCTCGCCTTCCGATCGCCGGACCCTGGCCGTGGCCTTCATCATGGACTTGAGGGCGTTGATGGCGCTTTCTGCCTTGCCGTCCTGCCGCAGGCCGACCACCGCGTTCAGTACCGTCAGCAGCGCGAGCAGTATCGCGGTGCTCCACTCCCGGATTCCCAGGGACACCGCGGCCGAGGCGACCAGAATTATCTGCATATAGTTGCGGTACTGGTCGATGAACCGCCGCCAGCCCGGTTTCGGTTTCTCCTCCGGAAGCGCGTTCGGACCGTTCGCGGCCAGTCGTTTCGCCGCTTTTTCGACGCTCAGCCCGACAGTCGGTTCCACCTCGAGGCAGGCGGCGGTCTCTTCGGCTGAGCGTGCGTACCAGTGGACGGCGTCAGGCGCGCTCGGGGAAGCGAGTGATGGCGGGATGGTCATCTGGATGCCTCCGGTCGGGTGGGTTCCGCCCGTGCGTCCTCGGCGATTCCGGCTCTTGGGCTATCTGGTCGCGGGACGCGGTGGACGCGGCCTACAGGTCCCCCGACGCGCCTTCTGGTGCCTCCCTCTCAAGTTCTGCCGCCACTTTTCCCAGCTCACGACGGATATTCTCGCTCACTTCGGGATACTGCGGATCGATGTCGATAAGCGTGTGCGCGAGCACCGCGCCCGCGCAGATCCGAGCAAACCACTTCCGGTCCGCTGGTATGACGTACCAGGGCGCCCAGCGCGTGCTGGTCGCGGACAGCATCTCCGAGAAGGCGTGCTGATAGTCGTCCCAGTGCTCCCGCTCCCGCACATCGGCGGAGGAGAACTTCCAGTTGCGTTCCGGCACCTCGATCCGCCTGAGAAAACGGGTCCTCTGCTCCTCCTTTGATATGTTAAGAAAAAGCTTCACCAGCCTGAACCCGTTGTCCGAAAGATAGCGTTCCCAGTTGTTGATCTCGCGGTAGCGTCGGTCCCACACCCCCTCTCCCTTCTCTTTTTCGGGGAGTTTCTGGCGATCTAGGTTCTCTGGGTGTACCCGGACGACGAGAACCTCTTCGTAGTGTGAACGATTGAAGATGCCGATCTCACCGCGAGTCGGCAGGCGGCGGGCGTAACGCCACAGGTAGTCGTGGTTGAGCTCCTCCGCCGAAGGCACCTTGAAGCTACTGACCTGCACGCCCTGCGGGTTCACCCCGCTCATGACGTGCCGGATTACTCCGTCCTTTCCTCCGGCATCCAGCGCCTGGAGGCAGACCAGTACCCCGTATGTGTCCTGGGCAGCCAGGCGCCGCTGGTAGTCAGCCAGCAGAGCGATCCCGTTCTGCAGCAGTTCGACGCCGTCCTTCTTCTTCAGAGAATGCGGCTTGTAGCGCGGGTCGAAGTCCTTGCCTATGTTCACCTTCGAACCCGGCTTGACGCGCAGCGGCATAATGAGATGCCGGATACGTCTGGCTCGGTCGTCCTCCATCAGCAGTCGCCCCTCGTGTCGCAGCCGGCGGCGTTCGCCGGGAAACACCAGCGGACCCAGCTCCCGGAGAGCGCAGCACCCGCAAGCCGCCCCCATCGCCGGCATCGTGGGGAGCAACGTGGAGATCGCGCACGCGGCCACCTCCGGGTCTGCGTCGCGGCAGTGCACTCCACATCATGCGGACGCCGATGGTTGAGCGCGAACGCGAGGAGCCAGTCCGCGGCCCTCCGACGAGGCCATCATGTGGATAAATGGGTCGTGCGCGGAATATGTAAACGCGGAGAAGCGCCCCCTCACCGGCTCAAATTGATCGCGTTCCTCGAGACGCTCCCGTCCCGTCGAGAGCTGGGCGACCAGTTCTTACCGGCCGGTCCAAGTGGTCGGCGGCCAAGGCGGTCGACAGTCCATGACACGGCTACCGCATTGTCCTGCAGCTGCAATTTCTTGAATTTTGGTTGCCACCGCCGCCTAGACTCACTCTTATTGATGAAGGTAGCGAGAGAACTCGGCCTCGAGTCCGCTCGACTACAAGTCGAGTGCGCTACCAATTGCGCCACACCGGCATCGCCTCCCACGGTGCCGGAGGTGGCGTGCTCCCGGAGCAGCGCTGGGCCTGAGACGGCGCGTCGGGATCTCGAGCGGGCCGCCAGCTGCGGATGGACGGGGTATGGGCGGCAGTCAGCCAGACTCGCGAGCCGTGACCGGAGCCCTGACGGTGGCCAGCGCCGGGTCCGGCGAGGTCGGCCCGCTGGCTTGATCGCCGTTTTGGCCCTCGCGTGGTCACAAAACCGCGGCGGTTACAACCACGCGAGGGCCAAAACGGCGATCTTGCCGGTCTCGGGACGGGGCAAACCTTGCCGGAGGCGGCGCAAGGAGCAGCCGAGGCCCGGCGCAGAGGGCAACGCCACGGCGTGGATCGCGCCGCACTCCCACGAGCAGGCCTTGGCGGCCCGGGGACGTGCCCGGCTTCGACCGACGCAGCGGTGTCTCGGCGGGTTCGATACAGTGCAATCCGTGACATACCCGCTTGGACCGGTTGGATGGGACATGCCCGCGCTGTAGGCCACGGTTGACTGGTAGCGGACCGTTCTGCGGGCTGACCCCACGGTGGCCTTGGGCGTCAGCCGGCCGTGAGGAGCCAACGATTCCGCCCACGCGGAGTGATCCCGCCAGGCCAGGAAGCCTGGACAGGCGTAGCCATTCTCCTTTCAGCCGGGGACGGCATGTGACAAACGACCGTCTTTTCCTGCCCCTGTTGGATGCTGACCCGCGCGTCGTGAGCGGCTATGAGCTGCGCGCCCGGATCGGTGAGGGCGGCATGGGCACGGTGTTCCTGGCGACCAGCCGGGCTGGACGACCGATCGCGTTGAAGCTGATACGACCCGAGTTCGCCGACCATGCCGATTTCCGGCGCCGGTTCGCCGCGGAGGTCGCCATCGCACGGCGGGTGCAGGGCGCGTACACCGTTCCGGTAGTCGATGCCAATCCCGATGCCGCCCGCCCATGGGTCGCCACGGCGTACATCCCCGCGCCGAACCTCTCGGCAGCGGTCCGGCAGGCTGGCCCGTTGCCGGTCCGTGCCGTGCTCGGGCTGCTCGCCGGTGTCGCGGAGGCACTGGAGTCCATTCACCAGGCCGGCGTGATCCACCGTGATCTCAAACCGGGCAATGTCATGGTCGCGGCGGAAGGTCCGTTGGTCATCGACTTCGGTCTTGCCCGGGCGATCGAAGGCACGAGCCGGGAGCTCAGCCGACCCGGCGTGGCGGTGGGCACACCGTTGTTCATGTCGCCGGAGCAGGTCGAGAACAGCCGGGTCGGCCCTGCGTCAGACATCTTCTCCCTCGGCTCTACGGCCTACTTCGCGGCGACGGGTGACTATCCCTTCGGCGGCGACGGCGCCGTGTTTCACCGCATCGAGTACGACGAGCCCGACTGGGATCCGGCTCCGTGGCCGCTGCCGCTGGTCCTCACTCGCTGCCTGGCGAAGGCGCCGGCGCAGCGCGCGAGCTGCGAGGAGATCATCGACCTCTGTCGCAGGCTGTCCATGGAGCTCGCGGTACGGGTGGACAGCGCCACCGTTCCGACGACCAACCGCGGTCTGCTCGGCGAAGGCTGGCTCCCCGACACCATCGCCGCCGAGATCAGTAGTTACCGGCGGGCCGCCGCGACGACCCTGGCGCGACGCGGTCGCGAGCCGGGGCCCCCGCTGGCCAGCTTCGGTGAGTCCAGTACCGAGGACTACGAGATCCGCGCCCCAACCAGTCGCACGGTTCCCGCCGGCCGCGCCACTCGCATGACGGTCGGGATCCTCGCCGGCGGCGCGGCGACACTGCTGGTCCTCGTAGGCGCCTTGCTCCTCGTCCTCGGCCACCGGCACGGGATCGCCGCCACCGGCGCCGCGGCGACGTCCCTGGCACCGACACTCACCAACCTCGCCGAGGCACCGACGGCGACCATCACAGACCCGCAGCGCCCGCCCTCGCCTCGCCCGACGACGACGACGACGGTGAGTCACACCACGCCGGCGCCGGAGCTCAGCGCCAGCGCGATACCGAGTCTCACCCAGGCCCAGACCACTCCCCCGGCGACGCCCGAGCGAGGAATAGTCGGCGGGCTCCTCTACCTGCTTCTGGGCGGGCCGGCCCCCGATCCCCCGCCGACCACCGCCGCCTCCACGCCGGCCCGCTGACCTGAACGGCACTGGCCAAGCACCGATGCGCCGCGCGGACCAGCTATGCTGGCCCTATCAGCTCGTCGAGCTCCTGCCGCGAGTTGTCCGCGCGTCGTAGCACCCGCTGCCCAGCATCGGGCCTTCGCTCCGCGCGTAACCGGTCGAGTTCCTCGAATCCCCGGTTGTCGGCGGGACACCCGCACAGATAGCGATCTTTCTTGTCTTCGTTCACCGATCTTGGCGTGCCCGCGCGCCTGACCACCGTTCTCACCCGTCTCGCCATCGAGACTCCCACCCCCATCCAGCGTGCGACGCTGCCGGACGCGCTCGCTGGACGCGACGTCCTCGGCCGCGGCCGCACCGGGTCCGGCAAGACGCTCGCGTTCCTGCTGCCCGTGGTCGCCCGGCTGTCCGGTGGGCCTAGGGCCCGCGCCGGGTCCCCGCGCGCGCTGATCCTGGCGCCGACCCGCGAGCTCGCCGCGCAGATCGACACGGCGTTGCAGCCGCTCGCCGCCGCGGCCGGCCTCACCTCGTGCACCGTGTTCGGTGGCGTCGGCCAGAACCCGCAGGTCGCCGCGATCCGCCGTGGCGTCGACATCGTCGTGGCCTGCCCCGGCCGGCTCGAGGACCTCATCAAGCAGCGGCACTGCTCGCTCGCCCAGGTGAAGATCACCGTGCTGGACGAGGCCGACCACATGGCCGACCTGGGGTTCCTGCCCGCCGTGCGCCGGCTGCTCGGCCAGACCCCGTCCGGCGGGCAGCGCATGCTGTTCTCCGCGACCCTGGACAAGGCCATCGACACGCTGGTCCGCCAGTACCTCAGCAAGCCCGCTGTACACGAGGCCGACTCCGCCCAGTCCCCGGTGGGCACCATGGAGCACCATGTGCTGCACGTCGAGCGGGACAGCCGGCTCCCGGTCCTTGTTGACCTGTCCAGCGCGCCGGGCCGCACGGTCGTGTTCACCCGCACGAAGCACGGAGCCAAGGCTCTGGCCCGCCACCTCAACCGCGCTGGCGTGCCCACCGTCGAACTGCACGGCAACCTGAGCCAGAACGCGCGTACCCGCAACCTCGACGACTTCCAGGCGGGCCGGGCCGCGGCGCTGGTCGCGACGGACATCGCCGCCCGCGGCATCCATGTCGACGACGTGGCCCTCGTGATCCACGCCGATCCGCCGGCCGACCACAAGGCATATCTGCACCGTTCCGGGCGCACCGCGCGCGCCGGCAACAGTGGCACCGTCATCACCCTGGCGACCACGGATCAGCTCCGTGAAGTCACGCAGCTGGCCCGCGCCGCCGGCATCAGGCCGGCGACCACCCGGGTCGGGTCCGCCGATCACCCGGTACTCGCCACGCTCGCCCCCGGCGTTCGGTCGCTCACCAGCCCCGTGGTCACGACCGAACCTGAGACCAGGACCAGTCCGGCTCAACGCAGGCCGGTTGGCGGAAATCGCGGCACCGAGCCGACCCCGCGAACGGGCAGGCGACGCGGCCGCCGCCCCGCCAGCAGCCAGCGCGGCGGGCGGACCACCGCTACCGCCGGCCGGGCCACGGCGTCTCGACCGGCCGCGGCCACGGCTCGCACCAGCTCGCCCGATCACGAGGCCGGCCCGTCGTCGTCCACCGAGCGTGCCAGGTCGCGACCGACCCACAGCGCCGCGACGTTCAGCGCACGCCGCGGTCGCTGACCGGACTCGGTCACACCCACACAACGCGTGGGTGTGACCGAGTCGCGGGCCATTCCGAATGCCAGCCAACCTGTGGGCGAGAACCACCGCGCGGCAGGGCTCTGTTCGTGATCGCGGTGTGTCCACCACCTACCGACACCTGCGCCCCTCGCCGACGGCCTGAAGCTTTGACCTCGAGCCTGCTTCAGGTTTTAGGCTGCCTGCATGATCTTCACGGACGCCGAGCTTGATTACCTGATTCACCATCCCCTCGGGCGTTTGGCGTCCATCGGGCCAGATGGCGCCCCTCAGGCACATCCCGTCGCCTTCCGGGTTCACCCCGACAGCGGCGTCGTGGAAATCGGTGGCCCCGAGCTGCCCAAAAGCCAGAAATTCCGTAACGTCACGGCCGACCCGAGAGTCTCGTTCGTGGTCGACGACCAGTCCGACACCCCGAACTCGATCGGCCAGACCGGCCGCGGCATCGAGATCCGGGGACGGATCGAGATCTCGACCCAGGACCCGCCGCTCGTCCCCGGCTTCAGCCAGCAGATCCTCCGCCTTCGTCCGCGCCGAATCATCAGCTGGAACATCGGGGAGCTCGTGCCGGCAGCACCGGGGCGCCCGCCGCACCTGCAGGGCTATCAGTCCCGCGCCGTCTCGTCATAGCGCCCGGCGACAGCGCTGAGCTCCCGCCCGGTGAACGTCGGCCGCACGTGCGTACAGGCCAGCACGCCTAAAGCTCGGCTCCGCACCAGTAGCCGTCACGACTGAGCGCGGCAGGCGGCGGAACCGTCACGAAGTGATGCCCGCCCTGGTCGACGGTAATGAAGTTCTCGCACAGCGTCGGAAGTTCGGGCCGCGACAGATCGAGCGGTGCGATCCTTCGCGGGACTTCGTGCGGGCTATTTGGAACGCCAACGGTGGTTGGCAGGAGCGGGCAGCGAGGATGCTAGCGGGAGCTCCCTGGAATTGAAGAGCTGCCCGCTTCATCGTGATTGCGCCCGAAACAACGAGGTGCCGCGGTCCAAAGGCATGTCGCTGTGCTCGCCGAATCTGTGCGCGAGATCGCGATCATCCGACCGCGGTCGCGCCGAGCGATCTGGCGGGCCGCGGCCGGACTCACGAGGAGATCGCCGACTACCTCAACGGCTGGTCGCTGTCGGCAGCGGCGAGGTCGCCGGCGGCGCGTCGGCCGTTGGCGGCGGCCACGGCCGGCTGGACGATTCGGCCTTTACCGCGGCTGCGAGAGCCGGTGCCGGACCGTCGGAATGATGATCGCCGCGGCGATCAGATGCGCGGCGGCGAGTGTGAGCCCGGTCGTCAGGGGCGTGTCCGCGGCCGTGATCGGCAAGACGAGCGACAGGACGAGCAGCGGCACCGTCGTGCGGAGATAGGTCCGCGCGGGGCTCTTGGCGAATCGGGCCATCAGGACGACGACGAACGTGAACCAGAACGTGACGACCATGGTTCCCATGGCGAACATGCCGACCGTGATCGGCGTGGCGTGGTGGGAGCCCAGGCCGGCGGCCCTCATCGGTACGCCGGCGGCGCGCGCGGCCAGTCCCCAGAGCTCGACGACGACACTCGCGGCGAGGCCGGCGAGGTAGCTGACCTGCCAGACAGGTCGGCGCGCCAGGAAGTCGGCGGGGGGACGGGTGGAGATGGACGAGGTGGACATGCGGTTCTCCTGGCCGATCGGGGGAAGGTGCCTTCCACCCGAGGACGACGCGGCCAGGCCGTTCTCGACATGGATCCCGTGACCCGTCGCGAGAGAATTCGGGAGGCATGTCGAGCCGACTACCGGCAGGCCGCGGCGCTGACCGCGAGCATCCCCGAACGGCGCTACCTCATCGGTCGTGCCGCCGCGCTGGGCGCCAGACGTGCTGGCTGACGCGCTGGGTCAGGGCTTGCGGGCGACGCCCGCGTACAGCCAGTCGGTCCGCGGGCTGTCGTCGTCGCCCGGGTGCCATTGCCAGGGGCGCACGAGGCCGGGCTCGACGAGGTCGAGGCCGTCGAAGTAGCTCGCGATCGTGGCACGCGGCCGGAACGTCATGGGTGAGGTGGCGTTCTGGTAGGCCGCCTCGGTCCGGGCGACGCCCTCGGCCGGCGGGCCGTCCGTCGTCAGGTGCGACAGGACCAGGTAGGAGCCCGAGGGAACCGCGGCCATGAACTCGGCGAGCAGACCGGCCGGGTTCTCCTTGTCCTGGATGAAGTGGAACAGGGCGACCAGCAGAACGGCGACGGGCCTGGAAAGGTCCAGCAGGGCCGGCAGGTCGGGATGAGTGAGGATTCCCGCCGGCTCCCGCGCGTCCGCGGTGATGATCGTCGTCGTGTGGTCGCTGGCCAGGAGCGCACGGCCATGCGCCGCCACGATCGGGTCGTTGTCGACGTAGACCACACGCGGGGCCGCGACGACCTGCTTGGCGATCTCGTGGACGTTGCCCTGGGTGGGCAGCCCGGTGCCGATGTCGAGGAACTGGTCGATGCCGGCGCCGGCGAGCCAGCGGGTCGCCCGCTGCAGGAATCGCCGGTTCTCCCAGACGACGTCGTAGGTCACCGTGCGACCGAGCGCGGCGTCGACCTTCGCCGCGGCCTCCCGGTCGACGTCGAAGTTGTCCTTGCCGCCGAGGAAGTAGTCGTACATACGCGCCGGCGTCGGCCGGTCGGTCCGCAGATCCGCGAGCGCACTGCCCTGCGGGTCGTCAGGGGCAGCCGACGAGAAGTCCCAGCCAGTCATCGTTCCGCCAGTCAGGGGCCAGTGCCGCCGTTTGGCGGCCGACGGGTGGTCAACGGGGCAAACCAACGCTATCGACGGCGGTCCGCCGCCGGAGTCATTTGGCTGCTTTGGGTGAGGCTACTTCGTGGCACACAACAAGCTCTGCCGGTATCCCCTCGGAGGAAACCACGGTGATCGTCCGGTCCTGGTCAGACCGCCGGCCACGGCCAGGCCTCGAACGCGATCAGCGCGGTGGACTCGAGCTCTCGCCGGTCGGCTCCGTCGCGGGCCCGCAGCGCCATCCCCTGAAGCACCACCCCGGTGAACACGGCCAGGGCCCGCGCGTCGACGCCCGCGGGTAGCTCGCCAGCGCGGACCGCGGCGGCGGCAAGGCGCTCAAGCTGGTCGACTCCCGAGTTGCGCAGCCCTTGGAGCGCCTCGGCCACCTCGGCCGAGGCGCAGTTGACCGCCGCGCTGACGACGAGGCAGCCGGGCGGCCGGTCCGGCTGGGTATAGGCCGCGGCGGCCTCCCGCAGCAGCCGTTCCAGGCCACGCCGAAACGTCGGCTCCTCGGTGAACGCCTGCACCATGAAGGCCCTGTACTGCTGGCAGTACGCCTCGACGACCTCGTCGAACAACGCGCGCTTGCTGCCGAAGGCCGCATACAGGCTCGGCGGGCCGATGTTCATCCCGCCGGTGAGGTCGGCGATCGAGGTCGTCTCGTAGCCCCGCTCCCAGAACAGCGCGACCGCCCGTTCGAGGGCGGCGGCCCGGTCGAACTCCCGAGGCCGTCCTCCGCGCGATCTGTCCATGCCAACAGACTATAGCGGGCGCTACAGAACCTGCTACGTTGGTTTTGTAGCGGACGCTAGAGAAGAGGGGCCGAGCATGGGTACGTTGACAGCCAAGACAGCTCTGGTGACCGGAGCGAGCCGCGGGATCGGCCGGGCCGTCGCCCTGCGACTGGCCCGCGAGGGCGCCCTGGTCGCGGTGCACTACGGGAGCAACGAGGCCGCCGCCAAGGACACGGTCGACACCATCACCACGGCCGGGGGCCGGGCCTTCGCGCTGCGGACGCACCTCGGCCACGCGGGAGACGCGGAAGCACTGTGGTCGGCCTTCGACGACGGCATCCGGGAACACGCCGACTCGCCAGCGGTGGACGTCATCGTCAACAACGCCGGCATCGCTCTCTACGCCACCGTCACCGATGTCGAGGACAAGACCTTCGACGAGGTCTTCGCGGTGAACGCCAAGGCGCCGTTCTTCATCCTCCAGCACGGCCTCGACCGGCTGCGCGAAGGCGGCCGCGTCATCAACATCTCGTCGGGCGCCGCCCGGCTGGCGACGCCGATGCTCATCGCCTACGCGATGACCAAGGGCGCGCTCAACGCCCTGACGCGCACACTCGCCCTGGAGCTGGGACCGCGCGACATCACGGTCAACTCCGTCGAGCCGGGCATCGTGGAGACCGACATCGCGTTCTTTCTGGCCGATCCTCGAATGAACGAGCTGGCGGCGTCGTGGTCGGCATTCAACCGGCTCGGCCAGCCGGCCGACATCGCCGACGTCGTCGCGTTTCTCGCCTCGCCTGACGCACGGTGGATCACGGGCCAGTTCATCGACGCGACCGGTGGCTTCCTCCTCGGCCCGAAGTTCTAGGGACCACCGCCGTGACGCAGCCAGACGACTATGTTCCCAGCCCGTTTCCCACGGTCCGCGAGCAAGTCACGCGCTATGAGGCGACCGGCGGCCGGGAGGCCGGGACCCTGGAGGGCATCACAACCTGATCGCGAACCCATTGGTCCTGATCCGCGACGGCGACACGATCAGGTCGATGGTCGCCCGGGAGGCAGCCGGAGCCGAGAAGGCCAGGCTGTGGGAGACCGCCGACGCGGCGTGGCCGCATTTTCCCGAGTATCGCGCGAACACCACTCGCGAGATCCCGCTGCTCGTACTCGAACCACCGAGGTGAGCGTGAAACCCCAGGTCATTGCGAGCGGCTCAGTCCTGGCGCTCCACAGGCGCCCGAAATGTCGCACCCAGCCGGCAGACTGCGGCCATGAGCTTCGACCTCGCGATCTGGGAAGGCGAGCGGCCGGCAGGCGATCCGGCCGCCGGGCTCGCCTTCGACGAGATGATCCAGCGCTACGACGAGGAGGAAGCCGAGGCACCCCCGACTGAACGCATCATCGCCTACGTCGAGGCGCTGTCCCGCCGGTGGCCGGATGAGGACACCGGCCCGTGGTCGGTCACACCCGAGCCGGCCGGGCCTTTCCTCTACCTCTGCGTCGTGTGGAGTATGGCCGGCGAGGTGGCCGCCTACGCGGCCGAACTCGCGAGATCGATGGGTCTGATCTGCTACGACCCCCAGTCCGAGACCTTGCTGACGTAGGAGTGGCCTGCGACGAGGTTCGCCCGGCTCCGGCATCCCCGTGATCGCCGTTTCGGCCCTCTGATGGTCGTGACCCAGCCTGTTTCGTAGCCACCCGAGGGCCAAAACGGCGATCAAGACGACGGGCAGACGTCGCTGGCGTCAGAGGGTCACGAAGGTCAGGCCCCTGCTCTTCAGCTGCGGCAGGACTGTCTGCAACGCCTGGACCGTCTCCGATCGGTCCACGCCGGCCGGGTGTTCCCCGTCGCCGTCATGGCAGAGCAGGATGTCCCCGGGCTTCGCCGCCAGCAGGCTGGCGACGATCTTCTGCGTTCCGGGGCGGGACCAGTCCCTGGGGTCGATGTCCCACGCGATCGGCTTCAGGCCCCGGCTGGCCTCGGCACTGAACACGGGCGGCGACCAGTCGCCACCCGGCGCGCGGAACAGCGTCGGTGCGGTGCCGGCGGCCGCGGTGATCGCGGCCTGGGCGCCACCGATCTCCCCGTCGATCGCGGCCGCGGACCGGTGCGAGAACGGCAGGGGGTGGGTCATGCTGTGGTTGCAGATCGCGTGCCCCTCGGCGACGATCCGCCGAACGAGGTCCGGGTGGGCGCGTGCCTGTCGCCCCACGATGCAGAAGGTCGCCCGCACGCCGTACTGCCGCAGCAGCGCGAGCACCTGCGGCGTCCAGGTCGGGTCCGGCCCATCGTCGAAGGTCAGCGCGATCGCGTTGGCCGGCGCGTTCGGAAGAACCTGATGCACGGTGTAGGCGGGCCGCTGCCGGACGGCCACGGAAGCACCCCCCGGAGCCTTAGCCGGAGCCGGAGCCGGAGCCTTAGTCGGAGTCGGAGCCTTAGCGGGAGTCGGAGCCTTAGCGGGAGCGGCGGCCGGAGCCGGAGCAGCGGCCGGGGCCGGAGCAGCAGCCGGCCGGGCAGGAACCGCAACCGGAGCGGCGGCCGGAGCCGCTACGGCCGGCGGTGGCTTGGCCGCCAGTGCCGGCCCCGCGACCTCGGCCACGCCGGCCGAGGCCAGCCCGACGGCCCCCACCAGCGCCCAGGCCGTCAGCCGACGCCGTGACCTGCCCGCGTCCCGCTCCCGAGCCTCCTTCGGTGCCAGGTCGCTCACCCACCGCCCTCCGCGCGGCCCGCTCATCGCACGCACTCCACATCGGGCGTCCTGCGACCAAAGGGGGCGGATGGGAAGAAACCAGGCAGCGCTAATCCAACCGTAGGAATGATCTGAAGACAGGATGGGCCGAACATTGACCCAATCTAACTGTTCGCGCGCGGACGAAAATGTCGGCGATTCGCATCTGCCCGATTTCCAGGGATTTCGCCGACGCGCGTCCAAAGGTCGACATCGGGCATTCCCGCGTCGCCGGACGGAATTTCCCGCACGGCGTTGGCTAGCTCACAATCCCGACCTGGCGCCCAGCCGTCCCGCCCAGGCGCCGGTCGGGCGCGCGGCTGCCGGGTCGGCCGCTGTCTCGACGGTGGTGATCGCCAGTTTGGCCCTCTGGTGGTTGTGATCCGGCTTCGATCGCGACCACGGAAGGGCCAAATCGGCGATCAAGGTCGGCGTCACGTAGCGCGGCAGCACCGATCGGCGGAGCCGCCTGGTCGGACCGACATGAGCGGCTCGATGTTCAGCCGAGGTCGGCGAAGAACTGGCGAAGGTCGTCTACGACCAGGTCCGGGTCGGTGGTGTAGGCGAAGTGGCCGCCTCGATCGAACTCCCGGTAGCGGACGACGTTGTTCGCCCGCTCCGCGAAGGCCCGCACGGTCCGGTAGTCCTCGGGGAACACCGCGACCGCGGTCGGCACCTTGTTCGGCAGCTCGCGGTAGCCGGCTCCGGAGTGCGCGTCCTCGTAGTAGTGCCGCGCGCTCGACACACCGGTCCGGGTGAACCAGTAAATGCTCACGTGAGTGAGGTAGGTGTCGACGTCCAGGTAGTCGGCGTAGTCACCCCAGCCGGTCCACAGTTCGGCGTTCCACGCCAGCTGGCCGATCGGCGAGTCGGTGAGTCCGTACCCCAGGGTCTGCGGCCGGGTCTGCTGGATCTTCTGGTAGCCGGCCTTGCTCTGGAAGTCCGCTGTACTGCCGGACAGACTCGCCCGGTCCGCCTCCGACAACGCGGCCAGCTCCGCCGGATCACCGGACGGAAACGCGAAGATCTGTAGAAGGTGCACCCCGACCAGGCCCTCCGGCCCGAGAATGCCGAGCTCCCGCCCGACCAGCGCGCCCGCGTCGCCGCCGACCGCGCCCCACCGTCGATAGCCCAGCCGTTCCATCAGCGTGGCGAACGCACGGGCCATCCGGGCGCTGTCCCACCCCGGCTCGGTGACAGGGCCGGAAAAACCGTAGCCGGGCAGCGAGGGCACCACGACGTCGAAGGCCGGCGCGGAGCCGCCGCCGTGGCCGCGCGGGTCGGTCAGTGGCCCGATCATCCCGAGGAACTCCGCCACAGAGCTTGGCCAGCCGTGCAGGAGCAGGAGGGGCAACGCTGCCGGTTCACCGGACCGCACGTGCAGGAAGTGGATGTTCTGCCCGTCGATGGTCGTCGTGAACTGTGGAATCTCGTTGAGCCGGGCCTCATGCGCCCGCCAGTCGTAACCGGAACTCCAGCGGTTGGCCAGCCTCTGTACCACCCCGAGCGGCATGCCGTAGTCGGTTCCGGCACCGGTCACCTCGGACGGCCAGCGGGCGGCGGAGAGGCGCACGCGGAGATCGTCAAGGTCGCGCCGCGGGACGTCGATGCGAAACGGCCGCAGGTCGGGCAACGTCGTCATGCCCAGAACCGTAGGGCCGATTCCGGCCGGATCCTGACCTAAAGCGGCGACGACCCAAGCTCGGGACCGGCGACGCGGCAGTGCCCCGACAATCGACTCCGTCTCATATATTGAGACGACAGTATTGACATATGGGATACAGTCGTCACTGGACAGCTCGATCGGCACCGGAAGGCGGACCAGATGACGACTCCGTCCAACACCTACACGCACGGCCACCACGAGTCGGTGCTGCGCTCGCACCGCTGGCGGACGGCCGAGAACTCGGCCGCGTACCTGCTGCCGGCGTTGCGGCCCGGGATGACCGTGCTCGACGTGGGCGCCGGGCCTGGCACGATCACCGCCGACCTGGCCGAACGCGTGGCACCGGGCCAGGTGACGGCGGTCGAGGTCAGCGAGTCCGTGCTCGACCTCCCCAGGGCGGAGGCGGCCCGACGCGGCGCGCGCAACATCACCTTCGCGGTCGCGGACGTGCACGCTCTGCGGTTCCCGGACGACTCGTTCGACGTCGTGCACGCCCACCAGGTCCTCCAGCACGTGGCCGACCCGGTGCTGGCGCTGCGTGAGATGCGCCGGGTCTGCCGGCCGGGCGGCGTGGTCGCCGTCCGGGACAGCAGCTACAGCGATTTCGACTGGACGCCGCGTCCGCCCGAGCTGGACGAGTGGCTGGACCTGTACCTGCGCGCGGCCCGGGCCAACGGCGGGGAACCCGACGCGGGACGGCACCTCGCCGGCTGGGCGCGGGAGGCGGGCTTCACCGACGTCACGGCGACCACAGGTCACTGGCTCTACGAGTCCGACGCCGACCGGCGCTGGTGGGGCGAGATGTGGGCCGAACGAATCCTGCGCTCCGACATGGCCGGCCAGGCGCTGGCACGCGGCCTGGCCAGCCAGGAGGACCTGGAGCGGATCTCCCGGGCGTGGCGGGACTGGGCGGCCACCCCGGCGGCGGCGATCACGATCCCGCACGGCGAGGTCCTCGCGAGGTCCTGACCCTCCTCGCGAGGACCTGACCAGGCCAGCCCATAGCCAGGGCCCCGCTATGGGCTGACGGTTACCGCGAGCGGGTCGGAGTCCGCGCGGTTGCCCGCGTTGTCGTAAACCTGGACCGAGTATTTCCAGGTGCCGGCGGCGTCGGGCGTGGCGGTGCAGGTTGCCGTCGCGCCGCACAGACTGGTGCCGGCGCCGCTGGGATTGGCCATGTACCACGAGTACATGCCGTCGCTGCCGTGGACGCCACCGGTCGCCGTAAGGGTCACGGACTGGCCCAGAGTGATCGATGTCGAGCTTGCGGTGACCTGTAGCGGTGGCGGGGGCGACGGGTCAGTGACGGTGATCGTGACGAGGTTCGAGCCCGCATAGGGATCGATCTCCGACCAGTGCGCGGAGATCGAGGTCGTCCCCGTGCCCCAGGTGGACGTGTAGGGGTTGGGCTCATGGATGTTGTGCCCGATGTTCCCGCTGGTGGAGGGTCCGGCGTACTGGGCACCGAAATTCAGGTCGAGGCCTGCGCCGGCACAGACGCCGGTGCCCGTGAGCGTCACGGACTGCCCGACGGTCACCGACGTCGCGCTCGCGGCGAGGTGCAGCAACGTAGCCGTGGCGGTCGCCTTCGCTGAGGCACCGGTCGCGTCGGCGATCGTCACGGTCACCGTGAACGGTCCAGTGTCCGAGTACCCGTGCTCCACGGTCGCCGCCGAGGCCGCGCCGGTTGTCGTCCCGTCACCGAAGTCGAACGCATAGGTGAGGGGCCCGGAGCCGCCCGTCGATCCGGAGGCGTCGACCGTGACGTTCGCGCTCTCCTGGGTACAGCTGCCCTTGTCGGCCGACAGTACGGCCCTCAACGGGGACTCGGGCTTCGTCGTAGTCGGGGGCGTCGTGACGGGCGGAAGTGTCACCGGCGGAGTTGTCACGGGCGGCGTCGTCGCGGGCGGCGCGTCGGGCGCGACCACCGTGACGCTGGTGACCGGCGCGGCCGAGGTGCCGTCGGCGAGTCGGACGGCGGCCGACACCGTGTAGACGCCGCTCGCCGACCAGGCGTGCGCGACCTGGGTGCCCGTCGCCGAGCCGCCGTCGCCGAACGACCACGACACCTGCGCGAGCTTGCCGGCCGTGACCGTCCCGTCGGCGGCGACAAGCACCGCCTGCATGGTCAGTGCCGTGCCGACCCGAGCCTGCGGCGCGGAGACCGCGATCCGCACGGTCGGCGCCCCGCCGGCGGCCGGCGGGCCGGTAGTGGTCGGGGCGGTGGGCGCTGTCTGGCCCTCGTCCGGCGCGTTCGGGGCCACGGGTCCGACGTCCACGGACGGGATCGTCGTCAACGGAGCCGTCGGCCGCTCGGGCCGGGTGCCGGCGGCGCGAGTAGGCACGGCGGTGGGCTGGGCGCCTGGCCCCGAGCCGGTGCCACCGGTCGGCGGCTGGGTGCCACCCGCTCCGTCACTCGGGAGGTGGCCGGAGAGGCTTGCCGGACCGCCGGGAGCGGTGCCGACCGTGGCCGGGCTGTACTTCTCGATCGGACGGATCGCCCCGTCGAGCGAGATCACCCCGGCCTTCGCCGTCGCGGGATCGTTGTAGAACACGACCGTGCCCTCGTCCTGCAGCTCGAACGACGTCGAAGGCGGCATCACCGTCGGATCGGCGATCACCCGCCCGGCGGTCACGTCGACGACCAGCACCTGGCCTGAGGTGTAGTCGGGGACGAACACTCGGCCCGCGGCCTCGCGCGGCTGCCCGAGCCGATGCCCAGCCACCCCGAGGTTGACCGCGTCGCCGCAACGCCCGGTCGCCAGGTCGCTGACCAGCAGGACGCCACGGCTCCCACTGACGGCGTACACCACAGGCCGCTCCGCCGAGCCGACGACGTGGACGCTGGAGTCGGTGGCGGCGACGTCCACGCAGGTCCCGGCCCCGGTGACCCCGTGGGAGCCGAGCCTGAGCACCTGGCGGGCGGTCAGGTCGACCGCGACCGGCAGGCCGGCGGCCGTGACCAGCGTGGTGTGAGCCGGGTCGACGGCGTGCCGCTCGATCGTCGTGCCCGAACCGTCCACCCGTTCGAGGTCGCCCGTGGTCGCGCCGACGGCCCACAGCACGTCGGCCCCCTGGGTGACGATCCCGCCGGCGGTCACCTTCGCGGACAGCGAGTAGGTCTGGCGCACCGCCAGCGTCCGTGGGTCCAGCAGGCTGACCAGGCCGGTCGGCTGATCGACGGCGAACACCGTCTGGCCGGCCGGGTAGACACCCAGTGCTTCGCCCGGCTTCCCGAACGTCGAGGGCGCGGAGACCCGGTAGGTAGCCCCGTCGATCCGGCGAAGCTTGCCGGTGGCGCTGTCCGCGACGAACTCGCCGGCCCCTGCCTGGGTTCCCGTCAGCGCGCCGACGCCGAGCTCGACGTGCGTGACCACCGCCCCGCTGTTCCCGTCGACCAGCGCGGCCTCACCGACCGCCGGGGACAACAGCCAGGCGGAGACGTCGTCCAGGCTCACGGACCGCGCCGCGACTCCCTGCGCGGACCCGGCCACCAGGGCGGCCACACCGGCGACCACCAGAGCCACCAAGGCCGCCGGCCCCGCCCAACGCCGCACCCGCGTGCTCATCGCGGCACCCCGGCCGGCACCGCAACCCTCACCGTGATCAGCAAGACGACCGCCTCGAGACCGCACAGCCCAGGGCCGGGGCGACACCCCCGTGCATCGCCCGCCACAGTCTTGCAAATTGCACGCCACTTGGCGAGAAGTGGTCAGGTCCGGATCCACGGTTGCCTAATATCCTGGCAACCGATATATATCTGCCATGACTACCGGGCGAACCATGACCGAGCCCGCCTTCTTCGTCCTGACCGCGCTGGTCGGGGCGCCCAGGCACGGCTACGGCATCGTCGGCGAGGTCAGGGACCTCTCCCAGGGCAGGGTGCAGCTCAAGGTAGGCACGCTCTATGGGGTGCTGGAGCGCCTCGTCGCCGACGGTCTGGTCGCGCTGGACCGGGAAGAGGTCCAGCAGGGCAGGCTGCGCCGCTACTACCGGCTGACCGAGCCGGGAAGCGAGGCGCTGGCGGCGGAGGCCGGCCGGCAGGAGGCCAACGCGCAGGTCGCCTCGCGACGGCTGCGCGCGCTGCGGCCCGCGGGCACCGGTGGGTCCGCGTGACTCCGCTCGAACAGCGCTACCGCGCCGTGCTGAGGGTCCTCCCCCGCAGCTACCGACAGCTGTGGGAAGACGACATGGTCGCCACCTTCCTGTCCAGCGTGACGGACCTCGACGACCCCGACGTCGCGGAGTTCGCCCTGCCGAGCTGGCCCGAGGTCGGCAGCGTCGTCCTTCTGGCTGTCCGGCTGCGCGTCGACCTCGTCCGTTCCCGGCTGGGCGGAGCCGGAGCATCTCCCACGAGCGTGGTCTGGGGGGACGCGGTCCGGCTGATCGCCCTCGCGGGACTTCTTGTCCACGCCGTCATCGCGACGCTGAACGTGCTGAGCCAGCTTTGGGTCAACGACCGGATTCCCGGGTTCGCGCCACCGGCTGGCTACCCGGTCGCGTTCGGTATCCACATCGGCTGGCGCGAGCAGTGGAACGCCGGGTTCGTCTGGATTCCCGCGTTCGGCGCGGTCCTGCTCGGATACCGGCGGATCGCCCGAGGGCTGGGCCTGATCGCCGTCCTGCCCGCCGCGACGCACGTCCTCGCCGACGCGTGGACGTTGCGCGACGGTCAGCCGACGGTCGACGTCCAGGCGAGCGCGCTCGCCGCCTCGATCCTGCTCAAGGTCGTCCCGGTGGTGGCTCTGGTCGCCGGTCTTCACCGCGACGCCCCGCCAGTCCGCCGTCCCGTGCGGTGGATGGCCGCGTATGTCGCGCTGCTCGCCGGCACGATCGGCGCCGCGGCCGCCCGCCTCGGCGGTGGACTCCTCGTCGACGAACCGGCCATCTACACGGCCGCGTTCCTGGCGGCCGCGGCCATCCATCTCAGCAGCCGCGTGCGCCGGTCCGCGGGTCAGGGCGCGGCTTCGGCGCTGGCCCTTGCTCTGATCGCGCCGGTGGTGCTGGCGACGCGGACGGCAAGTCTGCTCTGGACGCGCCTGACGCCCGCCGACGCCACTCGCTCCACCCTGACGACGCTCGGCCTGACGCAGGTCACGATCGTGCTGGTCGTCGCGGTGCCACTCGCGCTTCTCGCCGCGCGCTCGCTGCGCCGGCTACGCCGGTCGCCCGCCCCGACGACCGCTAGTGCAGCGCGACAGGACTGACGTCGTCTGAGCGGCGCGGCCGAGGGAGGTAGAAGGCGGCGAACGTCGAGAGGCCAGCAAGCACCGTGATGAGCAGGGCAACCGTGTGCAGCGCCGGAACCGCTCCAGCGTGGGCGGCCCGGCGGGTGAACAGCGTCGCGACGAGACCGATCCCGAACGACCCGAGGATGCGCTGCACGACGTTGAACGCGGTGTTCGCGTCCGCCTGCTGTTCCGGCCGCAACGGCTCGGTCGCCACGAGCACCAGCGGGGTGATGGTGAGGCCGACCGCTCCCGCGCGGGCCGCGAGGATCAGCGCGGTGAGCCACAGCGGGGTCTCGTCGCCGAGGACGAACAGCCCGGCGCTCGCCACGACCAGCAACGCGAAGCCGCCGAGCACGGTCGGCCGGACGCCGATCTTCTCGCCCGCGCTCGCGCCGGCCAGCGTGCTCAGCCCGGTCACGATCCCCTGCGGCAGCAGCGCGACGCCGGTCATCAACGCGGAGTGGCCCTGCGCCGACTCAAGGAAGACCGGCACGACGAACACGATCGACCACGCCGCGACCGACGCCGTCCCACACAGCGTGAACGCCAGTGCCACGCTGCGGTCGCGCAGGATCGAGAGGTCGAGCGCGGGGTGCTCCACGCTGCGCGACCGCAGCGTGTAAAGAACGAGGACGGCCACGCCACCGATCACCGGCCCCCAGGTCATGGGCGGTGTCCACGAGCCCCGGGTGATGCGGTCGACGCCGTAGAGCACGCCGACCAGCCCCGCGACGAGCAGGAGCAGTCCGACCGGGTCGGGCCGGGCGGCGGGCTGCGGCGGGGGGCTGACACCGGCCGGCAGCCGGCGGGCCGCGGCGATGGCCAGCGCGCCGATCGGCACGTTGATCAGGAACAGCACCCGCCAGCCGTCCCCGCCGCTCACGGCGCCCAGCAGCAGGCCGCCGAGGCTCGGGCCCAGCGCAGGGCCGAGGAAGAGCAGGATGCCGGCCGCCGGGGACATCCGGCTCTTCGCCCCGCCGGATCCACCGAGCAGCATCGACATCGCCAGCGGGACGAGCGGCGCCCCGGCCAGGCCCTGCAGCACCCGGGCGGCGATGAGAGTGCCCGCGCCCGGCGCGGCCGCGCACAGCGCCGACGTCACGGTGAACGCGGCGAGGAAGCCGGTGTAGGCGGGAATGGTGCCGAAACGCCGGGCGAGATACGAGGTGAGCGCGAGCCCGGCGCCGAGGGCGAGCAGGTAGCCGCTGATGATCCACTGAACCGTCGGCAGCGCCGTGTGGGTCTGGCGGGAGATCGGCTCGACGGCCACGTTGACGATCGACGAGTCGAGCATCGTCAGCAGCGGGCCCGCCAACAGCGCGTACTGCGCGCTCGGGCCGAACCGCGCGGTCTTGCCCGCCACCTCGCCCGCGCTGGACTCCACCAGGCCGGGATCCACCGCTCTCGACTCCATTGCGTCGGCCTTCGTCGCCGTGGACCCCGCCATTCTGGACTCCACGACCACGTCCCGTCCCTCCTCGACAAGCGGCGCAGAACGGTCGGTCCCGCCCCTCGGATACTCGCAGGTGGCTCAAACCGGGACAGAACCGGCCGACCAGCGCCCCATCCGGATCAGCGGGGCTCCAGCCCGCCAGCCAGCGTAGGCAGGTGCTGGTCCGGTACCGGGACGATGCCGGCGGCGCGCTCCAGGTTCTCGATCTCCGTCAGCCACAGACCGGCCAGCTCGGCGCCGCGTGGCGCCGGCACGGTGAAGCCGACGGTGGCCGTCCGTCCCAGGCCACCAAGCGTGACGAGCACCTGCCGGCGCCCCTCGCGCACGGCCGGCACCGGCAGCGCAGCGGTGACCGGGGCTCCGGCGACCGTCAGCGGCCCGGGAATCGGGCCCAGGTTCGTCGTGTTGACCGCGGCCCGGCGGAGCTCCTGACCGCCACCGATCGTCGCGTGCCCGAAACGGCTGGGCACCCGGTCAGACCAGAAGCGCTCGGCGAGGGCCGCGTTCGAGTCCCCCTTGTAGTACGAGGTCTGCTCGCGCATCATCGCGAACCGCTCGGACGCGGGGGCGGGCTCTGTCGGCAATGCGACTCGGGTGGCCACGAAGGCGTTGCCGAGCACGGCTCGCTCCGCGGGCCGCCGAGTGCTGACCGAGAGCACCGCCTGCACCGGCCGCCCGCCCACTGGAGCCGACCAGGCGCCGAGCGCCCCGCCCACGGTGACCAGGTAGACGTCGTTGACGGAGCCTCCGTAGGCCTTGCCGAGCGCGCGCAGCCGCTCGATGTCGGTATGCGCCCAGTGCACGGTGCAGGTCCCGTCGCTCGGCTCGGTGAGGGCCGCGGGCGCACCGGACGGCCCAGACCAGGTGGTGGCCTGGCGCACCGCGGCCGACGCCAGCGTGCGGGCCGTCAGCCTCCCGTTACGCACCCAGGGCGCTGGCGCCGTCTGGTCGCCGAACAGGCAGGTCAGCACTCGGGTCTGCGACAGGCCGTCCACCCAGACGTGGCTGGAACGGAAGAAGACGTGGACATCATCGGCGCCGGGGCTGGTGACCAGGCCGACCTCCCACGCCGGCCGGTCCAGTGGCGTCACCATCGAGGACAGCCGCGCGGCCATCGCCCTCAGGTCGTCCTCGGTCGCGTCCACCGGCAGCCGGTACTCCCGCACCTGGCTGGCCACGTCGATCCCGCCGCCCGGCTCCCAGCGCGGGGCGCGGCCACGGCGTTCGACCAGGCGCTCGGTGAGCGCGGGAAACGCCTCGACGCGCTCCAGCACCGCGGCCCGCACCGCGTCGAGATCCGGCGCGCCGGACACGCGCAGCAGGTAGCAGGTGACGCTGACCGGCCGGGACGGATGGGCCCGCTGGAAATCGAGCATGTAGCGGTCCATCCGGCTCAGCGGCCGGCCTCCCGCATGCATGTCGACCATCGACTCAGAGCGCACACCGGCCTCCTCGTTCCGAGACGCCGGCGCTGGCCGGCGCCAGGCCCATCCGGCAGCAGGGAGGACCACGTCCCGGTATCGGACAGGAAATGACGCTGGGTCGGTAACACCCTGTATGGGCGGTAACCTCAGGGCCGCACCCTACTGGTGGGCCGACGACTGGCCGCGAGGTGGCGGCCAAGACCGCCCCAAGGTGCCGACGGTTGCGGCCGTCGGTAGTAGGGCCGCCACCCCCGGTGCAGACGCACCCCCACCGGGAGGCCCCTGGGTCAGCGGGCCCCGGGCGGATCGCCGGCAGCCGGGCCCGGGCCGGCAGCGAAGAAACGTTGGACGTCGGCCGATTCCGCCCGCAGGGCCAGCTCGACGGCCGCGGGCAGCGGCTCGAACATCGCGAGGCTCACCTGGCCCGCCGGCATCGTCCAGGTGCCCGCCGCCCGGCCAGCCACGAGGGCAATGGCCCGGAAGATGCCATTGACGGTGACGATCGAGCGGTACGGCCCGGTCACCCACTCGCGGGCCGCCCAGCCGTGCAGGATCGGATCGAACGGGCCGAGCAGCCGAGTGGGCAGAGAATCCGGGCTTACCTCGTCCCAGGGCACGTCGCCCAGACCGTGCGGGCGGCCAGCCAGGTCCGCCAGACCGGCGCCGGCCGGCTCGGTTCGGCCGGAGCTGGCGGCGAGGGCCAGCCCACGCCGCGCGTCGGTCAGCGGCAGGCCGGACCAGGCCGCCAGATCGCGGTCGCCGGCCGGGCCGTGAGCGGCGAGATAACGCACCGTGAGTCGCGCCAACACCGTGTCGCGGTCGCTCTCGGATCCGCCTGCCTCGTCCGCCACGGGCACTGGCGTCCAGGAGTCACCGACGCCGGCCAGCGGCGCCGCGTCGACTGCCACCGAGGTCACGGCCACCGGGGTCACGGCCACCGAGGTCTCGGCCGCCGTGCCGAGCCAGTCGCGGACCAGGACGTAGGCCTGATCGGAACCGACGATCGGGCCGCGGACCAGCAGCCCGCGCAGGCTCGCCAGTCCCAGGATGTGGATGAGCGCCTGCCCGACGACCGGGACACCAGCAGCGGCGAGCCGGTCCCGAAGCTGGGCCCGCGACAGTGGGCCGTCGTCGGCCAGCGCCCGTTCGACGAGAGCGACGCCGCGCTCGGCCTCGGCGGGCGACACGCCCTCCTCGCCAAGCCGGCGGCGGACGTTCACCTCCTGGCGGGACGCGGTCAGCGCGTGCAGCCAGCCGTAGTCCTCGGCCCGGACCAGGTGCAGGGTGCCCCGGTTCAGCCAGGTCACGACGAGTCGGCGTTCGGCGAAGGCACGGTCGACGTCCGCGACGGTCAGCCCGGCGGCCCTGGACCGGATGGCGAGGCGCAGCCCGCGCAGGTCCTGCGCCTGCACCGCGAGCACCTGCCCGACGACCTGGACGACGGTCTGCACCCGCTGCGCGGCCGTGGGCCGGGCCGGCAGCGGGCTGGCCAGCAGCTGCGCGGCCACTCGCCGCATCGCGACGTCCGATGGGATCACCACGCCAGCATGCCGTGCACCCCCGACAGAACCGGCGGCCCGGCGACCGTCGGTCCATCCGGACCGACCGCTGAACCCGCGCCGGAGCGCCCGCCATTGGGAAGTTCGTAGCGGGACCGTAACGGCGGAGTCCTAGATTCGGGCGGGCGCTGCCGAGCTGGCCGGATGCCACCGGAGGCGGGGCGCCTGGACGCAGGGAGGCCGACCGTGGAGGTCGTCGAGTTCCGGCCGGAGCCCGCGCAGTTCGCGTGGACCTTCGGCGGGGTGGCCCCGATCCGGACGGTGAAGCCGGGCACCGTGCTGCGGCTGTGGACCGAGGACGCGTTCGGCGGACGCCTGCGCACGACCTCCGACCTGCCGAGCAGTTCGCTGACGATGCCGTTCGTCAACCCGCAGACTGGGCCGTTCTATGTCGTGGGCGCCGAACCCGGCGACACGCTCGTGCTGCACCTGGTCGAGCTCACCCCGTCCCGCGGCTGGGGCGCGTCGACGACGATCCCGTTCTTCGGGGGCCTGACCGGCACGGACCGCACCGCCACGCTCGCGCCGCCGTTGCCGGAACGGACCTGGATCTACGAGGTCGACCAGGCGAAGAGCACGGTCACGTTCACCGCCCTGTCCAGCGACTTCCAGGTTGATCTGCCGATGTCGCCCATGCTGGGCACCGTCGGAGTAGCACCGGCCGCGATGGAGGCGAGATCGGCGCTGGTCCCGGACCGGTTTGGCGGGAACATGGACACCCCGGAAATGCGGGCCGGTGCGACCTGCTATCTCGGAGTCAACGTCGATGGGGCGCTGTTCTCGATCGGAGATGGGCACTACCGGCAGGGTGAGGGCGAGGCCTGCGGCACGGCTGTAGAAGGCGCGATGGACGTGACGCTGATCGTGGAACTCGTCAAAGGCCGGGCGCCACTCTGGCCGCGGCTGGAAAGCGACACGCACTTCATCACCGTCGGCTCCAGCCGGCCGTTGGAGGACGCCTGGCGGATCGGCCAGGTGGAGATGGTCACCTGGATGTCGGAGCTGTACGGGCTGGAGACGCTCGACAGTTATCAACTGCTCAGCCAGATCAGCGAGGCCCCGCTGGCCAACGTGGTCGACGTCAACTACAGCGCGCTTGCCAAGATCGCCAAGGCCTACCTGCCGCCGGTCGCCGCCTACGACGGGATGCACAGCTATCTCCGCGACCTCGCGGCGCGGATCCCGCCGTTCTGAGTTCCGGCTGCCAGCAGCGAGGCGGCTCTCTTAGCCCGGTTGGGTCAGCTTGGCGGTTCAGCAGGGGCGCACGCCCACGACGGCGAGCAGGAGCGTCGTGATCGGGCCGCCCCGGTAGCACCGTGGAGCGGTCGGCGTGGCCCCCGGCGACGAGGGCGGCGCGGCACTGGCGCCGGACGACGGACGGGCCGAGGCGCCGGCCGTCGATCCAGCGGTGGTCCGGGCGACATCGGGCGTCGGCGTGGTGGCGAGGTCGGGGGTCGCGCCCACGCCCAGGCCCTGCACGGGTTCGGCCTGGACGCCCGACACCTGCTCGGCGCCCTGCCCGCCGACCGGTCCGCTCCCGCCGGCACCGGCACCAGCACCGTCACCGGCCAGGCTTCCCGGGCCGTCGGCGAGTGCGAGGCCACCCGGCGCCAGGTTGACGCCGCCGGTCTGCCCGGCGCTGCCACGTCCCTCGGTGGCGCCGGTCCGGGAGCCGGAATGGTGGCCGAAAAGGACGATCGCGAGGGCCGCCACCACCAGCAGCAGCACCACGGCGCCGGCCACGGCAGCCAGCGGAGCCCGCCCGATGCGACGGCCATGCGTCCCGTGGGCCGGAAGGACACGCCCGAGGCGGCTCGGGGCCGCCATCACCGTCACCTGTGCGGTCAGACGCTCAAGCCCGGTCCGCCAGGCCGGTCGCGGTCGATGCCGCCGCCGAACCGTCGCCGCGGCCGGGCGCGGGACCGGGCCCGTCGCCGCGGCCGGTGGCGTCGGGTGTGGCGTCGGATGATCGGTGCCCGGCTGGGGCGGGCGGCCGGCGACGGGTTCGTCGGCCACGGGTCCGGCGGCGGCGCGCAGCCGTTGGGCGATCGCGTCCAGTTTGGCGGCGTCGATGATCTCGACGTCCTCGGCGGAGCGGGCGACGGCCGGATCCCACGGCTCGTCGACGATCTCGGCGTCCCAGACCTCGATGTCCGGATCGGGGCCGGCTCGATAACCCCGGGCGCGGCTGGCTGAGGCCGCGCCCAGTGGGCGACCGGGGGCGCCTTCACGCGCGCCGTCCTGCCGCCAGGGCCGGCCAGACTGCCGGTCGGCGGTGCCGCTGCCATTTCCGTGACCCATACGTCCCCGCCCCGGCGTCGCGGTCGAGCGGGTGGTGCGCCTCAGCGTTCGACTGGTGCGCGACCAAAGGGGACAGTTCCCGTGACGTCCGACGCCCTGTGATCCGGTGGCGATTTCAGGCGAAGACTATGAGTCGAAAGTCCCGTCCACCACAAAAATAGGACAATTCGACAGCTTGACAGGTCGCGGTCCAGGCAGGTGGCCGGCACGGCCCTGGTGCTGGTCGGTCAAGATGTGGCAGTGAGCCCTGGACTTCCCGCCGCCGGCGGCGGGCGCTGGGTGAACGTCGCGCCCGAGCGGGTGGCCGGCTGGCTGGACCGGTTCGCCGAGCGACACGGTTCGCTGACCTGGACGATGTCGCCGGTGACGATCATCGCCACCGCCGCGGACGGCGCCGTCGCCGACTGCCAGGTCCCCCTTCCGCCCCTGACCGTCGAGCCGGGCGCGACACCCGGGGCGGCACTGGCCGCGCACGCTGGCGTCGAGCGACGGGTCGGCGTGCTGCTGGTTCGGCTGGGCGGGTATGCGGCCGGGGTGTTCGAAGGCGAGCGCCTGGTGGCCTCGAAGGTCGGCTCCCGGCAGGTCCACGGGCGCAGCTCCGCGGGCGGCTGGTCGCAGCAGCGGTTCGCCCGCCGCCGCGAGGGGCAGGTCCGAGTGGCGCTCGGCGCGGCCGCGGACACAGCCGCCGGGTTGCTGCTGCCCGCGGTCCCCGGGCTCGCCGCCGTGATCGTCGGTGGCGAGCGGCGAGCGGTCGGGCAGGTTCTCCAGGACGCACGGCTCGCGCCGCTGCGATCGCTGGTCGCCGACCCGTTCCTGACAGTCCCCGACCCGCGCCGCCGGGTGCTCGAGGACGCGCCAGCCCAGTTCCGCTGCGTCCGCATCCGCGTGGCCGAGCCGCCGGCGGCTGGCGCCTGACCGCTCGACCAGGCCACCGAGACCGAACGGGCAATTTGCCCGGGTCGAATGCATTAGCCCTGGATTGGCAATTGATCTATGACGGTTGTCACGTTCTTCGACAATGCGCGACGGAGCCGGCGCGCCACGGAGAATGGCCCATCGGGACCACCACCGGCAGTGGCCGGGAATGCGAAAACAAAGCACCCGGCCACGGTCCGCGCCGGATTCCGGTTATTCCCCCAGGGCGACGTGGGGAATCAACCGTTCGCCATGACGTGATGTGAGTCACCACAGACCTCTGGTTTTGCCCGGCGGAATTCGTCCGGCATCGTGAGACGCGTGGTGCTCGGCACCCAGCTCCCCCGAGGTGCGGGTACGCATGATCCGAGCCAGCCGTGGCCGTGAGAGGCGCTACGCGCGCCAGCCGCGGGCGGTCAGCGGGCCGGGATCGCCGGCGCATTCCTGTAGCCGTGGAAAGGAATCTTCGTGTCCAGTGCAATGAAACGCCTCTGTCGACGGGCCCGCGTGGCCGTGCTCGCCTCGGCGGTCGTAGCCAGCGTGAGCGCCGGCATGGCCGCGGCCACACCGGCCAGTGCCGCCGTCTCCGCGCCGCGCATGCTCTCGGCTCTCGTCGCCTGCCAGTCGGGCGCCAACCCGGGTGTGATGACCCTCAGCGCGGCTCAGCAGGAGGCCGACGCCACCTCCGGCGCCGCCCACCACCCCTGCTGGAACAACGGGTCCTAACCGTCCGGCACGGTTCGGCACCCGCCGTGCCGCCGCCGACGTCAGGACGTCTGGCGGCGGCGGCGAGCGATCTCGGCGAGAGCTACGCCGGCGGCGACACCCGCGTTGAGCGACTCGACCTCTCCGGCCATCGGAATCCGGACCAGCAGATCGCAGTTCTCCCCGACCAGCCGGGACAGGCCACGACCCTCCGAGCCGATCACGAGCACGATCGGGTCGGTCGCGGCCGCCAGGTCGTCGAGGCTGACGTCCGCGTTCGCGGCGAGCCCGACGACGACCAGGCCGCCGTCGGCGTAGGAGCGCAGCGTCCGGTTCAGGTTGGTGGCCCGGGCCACCGGCAGCCGCGCCGCGGCGCCAGCGGAGGTCTTCCAGGCCGCGGCGGTCATCCCCGCGGCGCGCCGCTCGGGCACGACGACGCCCTGCGCTCCGAACGCGGCAGCTGAGCGGACGACGGCGCCGAGGTTGCGCGGGTCGGTCACCCCGTCGAGCGCGACCAGCAGGCCCGGGTCGGTCGCCCGCGCCCGCTCCAGCAGGTCGTCGGGGTGCGCGTAGCGGAACGGCGGGACCACCAGCGCTAGCCCCTGGTGCGGCGCCACCCCGCAGATGCGGTCCAGCTCGAAGCGACCGATGTCCACGACCGCCATGCCGGCACGGCCGGCGAGCCTGCGGGCCTCGGTCAGCCGCTCGTCGAACTCGAGTCCCCCGGCGACGTACAGCGTCGCGGCGGGGATACCGGCCCGGAGCGCCTCGACGACCGCGTTACGCCCGACGACGAGTTCGTCGGTCTCCCCGGGGCGCCGGCCAGCTGGCCCGCCGCGCCCGGTGGTGGTGGCCCCGTCACGCTGACCGGTGTAGCCCGCCCGCGGAGCCGCGTCACGCGGACCGGCGTAGCCCGCACGCGTCGGAGCCCCGTCACGCTGACCGGTGTGGCCGGCCCGCGTCGGAGCGCCGTCACGCTGACCGGCGTTGCCCGCACGCGTCGGAGCCCCGTCACGCTGACCGGTGTGGCCCGCCCGCGTCGGACCACCGTCGCGGGCGCCGGCCGGCCGCGCGGTCGACCCGGCACGGGTGCTCGTGCCCTCGGACCGCGCCGCGGCGTTCGCGCGGCGCTGCGCCGGATGGCCCTTGCGCATCTCGGCTGGCGGCGTCGCGCCCTTGCCCTCCAGAGCCCTGCGCCGCTGGCCACCGCTTCCGGCCGACGCGCCCTTGCGGTGCGAGCCGGCCTTCGCCGCCCGGCCGCCCTGGCCGCCGCGCGCCACGCCTCCCCCACCCCGCCGTGCCGTCGCCATCGTCGGGTCACCCTTCGTCGTCAAGCCTAGAAATCACAAGGCTACCCGGCCGGTCATCCGGGCCGCCCCGGCCGGGCCCGCGATCCGCGCCGGCCGCCCTCGGGCGGCCGGCGTCCGGCCTCGCGCGGCGCCGTGGCCCGGGGCATACCGGAGAAATTGCCTATCTCCGCCACGATCAGTAATCATTGGCGACATGCCAGCGCGGCCCGCGGGCCCACCGTCCGTCCACAGCGCACGTGTCCGTGGGCGCACGAACGAGCGTGACTGCACCGGGAAGCGGAACGAGACCGCGCTTGCATCAACGGATTCCCGCCGGTTGATCGCGGCCATCGACGGACCTGGGCCTATGCTGCGAAGATTCTCCCCTGACTGCCCCGGCTCCCCGGGCTGGTCGGAGAGACGCCGGATCAACCGCGACGGTCGGGAGGCACGACAATGGTGGCGCGCACGCCGTCTGGCCGCGGCGGGGGCCGGCCGCCGACGGCTTTGCCATCCCCCGCCCGGCCGCGCGGCATCTGCGCGCTGGAACTCCCGACCGTGAGATGCCAAGAGAGTCGACGTATGGGACGCCGGGCCGGGAACTCCTGCTCGCCGCGCCCCGGGCAGCCACACCGCGAGTCGCGGTGGGCCCCGGAGCGGCGCCTGGTCCGCCGATTGAGAACGGGATGACCGTGGAGCACGACGCCGCTGGAAGCTACGACGTCGGCGGATCCGGCTATCACGGCGGGTCCGGTTACGACGGCGGGTCCGGCTACGACCTGCCTGAACGCGGCGTGCCGGAGAGAGGACGGTCCCTGATCGACGAGCGCACGAACCGCTGCCCGCGCTGCGCCGTCGTCCTCTACGGCGACGCGCGGTACTGCGACTCCTGCGGCTTCGCGCTGCAGGGCCCATCAGTGGTCAGCGGCGACTCGGATCACCGGGAGAAGGACCTCGGCCAGATCGCCGGGGTCTGCGACCGCGGCGTGCGGCACGCCACCAACGAGGACGCCATGGGCGTCGCCGAGGTGTTCGGGACGATGATCGCCGTCGTCTGCGACGGCGTGTCGACGACGCCGGGCTCCGGCGAGGCGTCCGCCGCCGCCGCCGCCCCGGCGAGCACGCTCCTCGCCCCCGCCCCGCGCGCGCCCGGCCCCGGGCGGGCGGTCCCGGTCGGCCGGCCTGGTGACGTGCTCGACGTCCTGGAGCCGGGCGACGAGGACGACTACCACGACCCGGTGACGCTGCCGGCCACGGTGGTCGGCGGCTTCGGCCCGGAAGAGGCGGAGCTGGCGCTGCACCACGCGGTGCACGCGGCCCAGGACATGATCGCCCAGCTCAGCGCGGCGGAGGGCCGGATGGCACCGTCGTGCACGATCGCCGCGGCCATCATCTCGCCGCCGGTCGCGGGCGGCCCCCGGACGGTGACCATCGGCTGGGTCGGCGACAGCCGGGTGTACCTGCTGGGCCCACGCTGGTCGGAGCGGCTGTCCGCGGACGACACCTGGGCGGCGGAGGCGGCCCGCGCCGGCCTCATCCCGGCGTCCGAGGCCGAGACCCACCGCAGGGCGCACACGTTGACCCGTTGGCTCGGCGGCGACGCCGAGGACGTGGCCCCGCACACGGCCGTCTTCCCGATCGAGGCGCCCGCGACGATCCTGGTCTGCAGCGACGGGCTGTGGAACTACGCGTCCCGGCCCGACGTCATGGCGGCCATCGTCAACCAGCTGCCACCGGACGCGACGGCCGTCGAGGTCGGGCGCCACCTCATCGAGTTCGCGATCGACCAGGGTGGGCACGACAACATCACCGTGATCGCGGCACGCGTGGACCGTTGAGAGGCCAGTCACCCGGAGGTCACCTGCCCGGCTGTGCGGGTGAGCATGGGTGGGCCAGTGTTGGTCGCCGGAAGGCCACTGCGACACTAGAGGCCGTCCCCGCGGCTGACCTGGCGGCGTCCGTCACAAGGCCTGCGGGGGCTATGACATCTCAGCGGGCAACAAGGCAACCCGTCGGCTACTACAGATGCCGGTGCAGATCGACAATCCAACAACGGGTACGGTTCGTCAGAGGAATCGAGGTCGGCCAGAGTGACGGGGGCCTTCCCGTCGCAGGGCCGGCCAGGACCGTCCGGGTGAAGGTGATCAGGTGAGCGCACGCTGCCCGGAGGGGCACCTGTCCCAGGATCCCGACTACTGCGATCAGTGCGGCCTCCGCATCACGAGTGGTCAGGACAGTTACGGCTACCGGTCTGACGACCGTGGCGCGCCCGTCGGCTCCTACGGGGGCGGCTCGGGTCGCGGCGGCGGCAGCGGTGGCACTGGTGCCGGGTACGACCCCCTAGGCATCCGTCGCGGGGGTGAGCCAGCCGGTCGCGGTACGCCGCGCGGCGGCGACCCGTACGGCGGGGAGCAGCAGTACGACAGCGGTTTCGGAGCCGGCTATGACGACCGCCCGGCGCGGTCGTCCTATGGCGCCGAGTCCTACGACCAGAGCGGCTACGGGTCGTCTCGGGGCGGCGGCCGGGATGGCCGCGCCGCCGAGGGCTTCGAGGGCCGGGAGGCCGGCGGAGCTCGCGGCGGGCGGGACGACCCGGACGGCGGCTATGGCCGTGGCGGCCGGGACGGCGGTGGGCGCGGTGCTCCCGCCGATGCCGACGGTTACCAGTCATCGCGCGGCGGCCGGGACGACTTCGGCGGCCGTGGCGGCGACCAGTACGGCCGGGACGCTGGCGAGACCGCCTACGCGCGCGGCGACCGTGACGGCTACGGCGGCGGGCGCGGCGGCAGGGACGCGGCGGTCGCCGACGGCGGACGCGGCGGCCAGGGCTACGACTCCGACCCACTGGGCGTGGCCGACCGAGGGGGCGCCCGAGGCGACCGCGCGGCCGGCCGGTACCCGCAGTGCCCGAACTGCCGCGCCTACTACGAGCCCGGCGCTCGGTTCTGCGAGAACTGCGGCCTGGACTTCACCACTGGTCACATGCCGGGCCCCGGCCCGACCGGGACCGGCCGTCGCCAGACCGACCCGCCGGTCGACGGCGGCTACGGCGAGCCGGTCATCACCGGGAACGCGGCCAACTGGAACGGTGGGGGCGGCGCACCGGTCGCGACCACCTGGGAGGCCGTCGTCGAGGCCGAGCGGGACTACTACGACAGCGGCGACGACCACCGGGTCCCGTTCCCGTCGTTCTACCCGCGCCGGGTGTTCCCGCTGTCCGGGCCGCGGCTGCTGGTCGGCCGGCGCAGCGAGTCCCGCGGCATCCACCCGGAGATCGACCTGTCGGGCGCCCCGGAGGACCCGGGTATTTCGCGCGCGCATGCGGTCTTCGAGCGGCAGCCTGACGGCGGCTACGCGCTGCTGGACCCGGGCTCGACCAACGGCACCCGGCTGAACGACGAGCCGGAGCCGATCGAGCCCCATGGGCCGGTCCCGCTGCAGGACGGCGACCGCGTCTACCTGGGCGCCTGGACCCGCATCACCATCCGCGCCCGCTAGAGCCGAACCAAAAGGTTGAGGCCTCCACCCAGCTGGGTGGAGGCCTCAACCTTTTAAGCGAGGTGCCAGCGTTGGCCCTCACCGGTGTCGTCGACGATGACGCCGGCGTCGCGCAGGCGGTCGCGGATCGAGTCGGCCTCGGTGTAGTCGAGGCGGGCCCGGGCCGACGAGCGCAGGTCCCGCACGATCTCCATGACGCCGTCCAGCGCCGCACGCACCTGGCCACCGGCGGCCGGCCACTGCGTCACCGGGTCGAGCCCGAGGACGGTCAGCATCCGGCGCACGACGACCAGCCAGCCGGCGAGTTCCCCTCTGTGGGTCTTCGACAGCACGAGGTTCCCCTCGGCCACGGCGCCGAACAGCGCGGCGAGCGCACGGCTGACGCCGAGGTCGTCGTCCAGCGCGGCGGAGAAGGCCGCCCAGGCAGCCGCCGGGGACGCCACGACAGCCGGGGCCGCGCCGGCAGCGGGCCGGCCCGCTGGCCGGTTCTTCCCTCGCCCCTTGGCCGAGCGCGGCGCAGCCGCGGGGGGCGCCTCCGCGGCGAGTGAAGCGGCCTCCTCCGGGCTACCGAGGATGTCCAGGGCGTTGCGGACGAAGGTCTCCACCCGGCCGTACGCGGCGGCGGACTCGGTGAGCGCGTCGGGGCTGTACTCCAGCGACGAGCGGTAGTGCGCCGACAACAGGTGGTAGCGCAGTACCTGGGGGCGCACCTGGGACAGCGCGTCGGTGACGAAGAACGAATTGCCCAGCGACTTCGACATCTTGGTGCCACCGGTGGTCAGCAGCCCGGCGTGCATCCAGTACCGGGCCATCTCCGGCTCGCCGGCCCCGTCGTGGGACCGGGCCGCGGAGGCGCAGACCGTCTGCGCCCGCTCGTTCTCGTGATGCGGGAAGACGAGGTCCAGACCGCCGCCGTGGATATCGAAGACGTCGCCCAGGTACTTCCCGGCCATCGCCGAGCACTCGAGATGCCAGCCGGGCCGGCCGGAGCCCCACGGCGAGTCCCAGGCCGGCTCGCCCGGCTTCACCGCTTTCCACAGCGCGAAGTCGCGCGGGTCCTCCTTGCCGGCCTCGGCCTCCGCCGAGGCCTGCATGGCGTCGGGCCGCTGGTTGGAGAGGGCGCCGTAGTCGCCGAACCGGCCGACCCGGAACCACACCGAGCCGCTGCCCTCGTAGGCGTAGCCCGCCGCGATCAGGTCGGCGATCAGGGCGAACATCTCCGGGATGTGGCCGGTGGCCCGGGGCTGGATCGTCGGCGGCAGGATGCCGACGGCCCGGTAGGCGTCGTCGAACGACCTGGTCTCGCGGGTCGCGAGCTCCCAGACCGAGACGCCTTCCCGCTCCGCGTTGACGATGATCTTGTCGTCGATGTCCGTGACGTTCTGCACGTAGGTGACGGCGTAGCCGGACGCGAGCAGCCAGCGTCGCAGCAGGTCGAACGCGACCGCCGAACGCAGATGGCCGACGTGGGGAGCGGACTGAACCGTCGGCCCACACACGTAGACGCCCACGTGGCCGGGGCGCAGCGGCTCAAAAAGCCGCACGCGCCGCGTACGCGTGTCGTATAGGTGCAGGCTCATCTGTCAAGAGTACGGCGCTGGGGGGGGGGGGGGGGGGCCGCCCGCCCGCCGGCCCCCCCCGAGCAACAAGCTCGGCGCCGGCGGGCCGCACTGTCAGGTCGGTCTCAGCTGACCCGGGTCCAGGGCCGAGATCAGTTGGCGACGGCGCGCTGGGCCAGGTCCTCGCCGACCTCGCGGGTCGACAGCGGCTGGCCGGCGGACGCGGCGCGGGCGGCCAGCGAACCGGCGACCGCCTTCTCGACCTTGGCCGCCTCGCCGGACAGGCCCAGGTGGTCGAGCAGCATCGCGACCGACGCGACGGTCGCGGTCGGGTCGGCCACGCCCTTGCCGGCGATGTCGGGAGCGCTGCCGTGGACCGGCTCGAACATGCTCGGGTGCGCGCCGGACGGGTCGAGGTTGCCGGAGGCGGCCAGGCCGATGCCGCCGGTGACCGCGGCGCCGATGTCGGTGATGATGTCGCCGAACAGGTTGTCGGTGACGACCACGTCGAACCGGCCCGGGTCGGTGATGAAGAACATGCTGGCCGCGTCGGCGTGCTGGTACTCGACGGTGATCTCCGGGAACTCGGCCGCGACCTCGGTCACGGTCCGCGACCACAGGTCGCCGGCCTTCGTCAGCACGTTGTTCTTGTGCACGAGGGTGAGCTTGCGGCGCGGCCGGCGCTGCGCCCGGGCGAACGCGTCCCGCACGACCCGCTCGACGCCGAACCGGGTGTTGATGCTCTCCTCGGTGGCGATCTCGTGCGGCGTGCCCTTGCGCAGCACGCCACCGGCGCCGGCGTACGGCCCCTCGGTGCCCTCCCGGACCACGATCATGTCGATCGTCGGGTCGCCAGCCAGCGGCGAGGTGACCCCCGGGTAGAGCTTCACTGGGCGCAGGTTCACGTGGTGGTCGAGCTCGAACCGCAGCCGCAGCAGCAGGCCGCGCTCCAGGACGCCGCTCGGCACGTTCGGGTCGCCGACCGCCCCCAGCAGGATCGCGTCGTGCCCGCGCAGCTCGTCGAGGACTGTGTCGGGCAGCGTCTCGCCGGTCTCGTGCCAGCGACGCGCGCCGAGGTCGTACTCGGTGGTCTCCACCTTGTCGTGCACGGCGCGCAGGACCCGTAGCCCCTCAGCGACCACCTCGGGGCCGATCCCGTCACCACCGATAACCGCAAGCTTCATAGCAGCCGACTTTACCGGCGGCGCCCGGACAGCCGGCCGGACGCCGCAGCGGCCCAACAGTGCTCCTGGCTACACCGACGGTCGCTCGCCGGCAGAAGGCTCATGTCCAGACGCCCGTTGATCGAGCGCCTAGGTGGAGGTCTGCGTCCGGGCCCGGAACTGGCTGTGGCCGCCGTTGCCGGTCGGAACCGGTCACGGCGGCCACAGCCGCGCTGCTGTGCGGTCAGCTGGCGACGACCGGCGCGGTGCGGGCGCGGGCCGCGCGGTTGACGGCACTCACGACGGCCCGCAGCGAGGCCGTGACGATGTTCGGGTCGATCCCGACCCCCCAGAAGACCCGGGTGCCCTGGGCGTCCTCGACCGCTACCTCCAGGTAAGCGGCGGCCCGCGCGTCCGCGCCGGCTCCGATCGCGTGCTCGTTGTAGTCGTGGACCTTGACGCTCACGCCCCGGGTGGACAGCGCGTCGACGAACGCGTCGATCGGGCCGTTGCCCTTGCCGGTCAGCTCCTCCACGGCGCCGTCACGGCGGACCGAGACGGTCACCTCGTCCTGGGCGCCGCTGCCTGCGGTGGCGGCGAACTGCAGCACCTCAAGCGGCGCCGGGCCCGCCGTCTCGTCCAGGAAGTACTCGCGGCGGAACATCTCCCACAGCTGCGCGGCGGTGACCTCGCCGCCCTCGCCGTCGGTGTGCCGCTGGACGACCCCGGAGAACTCGATCTGCAGGCGGCGCGGCAGGTCCAGGCCGTGCTCGGACTTCAGCAGGTAGGCGACGCCACCCTTGCCGGACTGGCTGTTCACCCGGATGACGGCCTCGTAGGTGCGGCCGACGTCTTTCGGGTCGATCGGCAGGTACGGGACCTCCCAGACCCGCTGACCGGTCCGGTCCATCGCCTCCAGGCCCTTCTTGATGGCGTCCTGGTGGGAGCCGGAGAAGGCCGTGTAGACGAGGTCGCCGCCGTAGGGGTGGCGCGGGTGTACGGGCAGCTGGTTGCAGTACTCGGTGGTCCGGCGGATCTCGTCGATGTCGGAGAAGTCGATCTGCGGGTCGATGCCCTGGGAGAACAGGTTCATCCCCAGGGTTACCAGGCAGACGTTGCCGGTCCGCTCGCCGTTGCCGAACAGGCAGCCCTCGACCCGGTCCGCCCCGGCCATCACGCCCAGCTCGGCCGCGGCGACCGCGCAGCCGCGGTCGTTGTGCGGGTGCAGCGAGAGCACGACGGCGTCGCGGCGGGTCAGGTTGCGCCCGACCCACTCGATCTGGTCGGCGTAGACGTTCGGGGTCGACATCTCGACGGTGGCCGGCAGGTTCAGCACGACCGGGCGGTCGGCCGTCGGCTCCCAGACGTCCATCACGGCCTCGCAGACCTCGACGGCGTACTCCAGCTCGGTGCCGGTGAACGACTCGGGGCTGTACTGCCAGCGCAGGTCGGTGCGGTCGTCCAGCAGCTTCTCCGCGTACTGGACGGTCCAGCGGGCGCCCTGGACGGCGATCTCGGTGATGCCGGCCCGGTCGGAGTTGAACACGACCCGCCGCTGCAGCGTGGACGTCGAGTTGTACAGGTGCAGCAGCGCCTTGCGGGAGCCGACCAGGGACTGGACGGTCCGCTCGATCAGCTCCTCGCGGGCCTGGGTCAGCACCTGGACGGTGACGTCGTCCGGGATCCGCTCTTCCTCGATCAGCTGGCGGATGAAGTCGAAGTCGGTCTGGCTCGCGGCCGGGAACCCGACCTCGATCTCCTTGTAGCCCATCCCGACCAGCAGCTCGAACATCTTCAGCTTGCGCTCGGGGGTCATCGGGTCGACCAGGGCCTGGTTGCCGTCACGCAGGTCGACGCTGCACCACAGCGGGGCCTTGGTGATCTGGGCGCCCGGCCAGGTGCGGTCCGGCAGCGCGACCGGCGTGAACGGCCGGTACTTGTCGATGGGCATGCCGGAGGGAACCTGCGGATTGGTGATCACTGCATCTGCTTCCTTGTCGAGGCCCTCAGCCCTGAGGTGCCTGTGACATCCGGGTCCCGTACGGGCCGCGACGGGCGAAGTACGGGCCAGATGTGCTGACGCGCCAAGAACTCCGCGACGGGGAAGCCAGCCGGATGAGTCAGGCCCCGCCGCGGCGGATAAGGAGCAGGCCGCCAAGCCGTAGCTGCGTCAGCCCAAGGCGAGCATGCAACGGCGCACGGACGGAAAGCGAGGCACTCATGGCCTCAACACAGTAACCCAGCTCCGGCCCCGCCTGCGCCGTCGCATGCCCAACACTTCCCCTTGCGGCCGGATCCGGGTGGGCGCTTGACTCGGACGGCAGTTGTCAGCGAAGGTAGGTCCGTGCGTCTGAACATTCTTGTACGCGGAGAGCGTGCGTAGTCACCGGGGCAGGTCCCGGAGCCGACTCGTACGCAGCCCCTCAGTGCCCCTGGCACGAGGGGCTTTTTAGTGCCCTGGGCACGCCCGCGCGCCCCCCGATCCACGGCCCGTCAAGGAAGACGACCAGATGACTAGAGAGATCACCGGAGCCCAGTCGCTCGTCCATTCCCTGGAAGCGGTCGGAGCCGACGTTGTCTTCGGCATCCCGGGTGGCGCGATCCTGCCCGCCTACGACCCGCTGTACGACTCGACCCGGGTCCGGCACATCCTGGTCCGCCACGAGCAGGGCGCTGGGCACGCTGCCGAGGGCTACGCGCAGGCGACCGGCAAGGTCGGCGTCTGCATGGCGACCTCCGGCCCCGGGGCGACCAACCTGGTCACGCCAATCGCCGACGCCTACATGGACTCGGTGCCGATGGTCGCGATCACCGGCCAGGTCGCGCGGCCGGCGATCGGGACGGACGCCTTCCAGGAGGCGGACATCTGCGGCATCACGATGCCGATCACCAAGCACAACTTCCTGGTCCAGTCGGCCGACGACATCCCGCGCACGATCGCCGAGGCGTTCCACCTCGCCGCCACCGGCCGGCCCGGACCGGTGCTCGTCGACCTGCCCAAGGACGTGCTCCAGTCGCTGACGGCGGTGCTGCCGCACGAGGTGTGGCCGCCGACGCTCGACCTGCCCGGCTACCGGCCGGTGACCAGGCCGCACGCCAAGCAGGTCCGCGAGGCCGCCAAGATGATCAGCGCCTCCCGTCGGCCGGTGCTCTACATCGGCGGTGGCGTGCTGAAGTCCCGGGCCAGCGCCGAGCTGCGGATCCTCGCCGAGCTGACCGGCATCCCGGTCGTCACGACGCTGATGGCCCGGGGCGCGTTCCCGGACTCCCACCACCTCCACCTGGGCATGCCGGGCATGCACGGCTCGGTGGCCGCCGTCACCGCGTTGCAGAAGTCCGACCTGCTGATCGCGCTGGGCACCCGGTTCGACGACCGGGTCACCGGCAAGCTGTCGTCGTTCGCGCCGTCGGCGCAGATCATCCACGCCGACATCGACCCGGCCGAGATCGGCAAGAACCGGGTCGCCGACGTGCCGATCGTGGGCGACTGCCGGGAGGTCATCGCCGACCTGATCGGCGCGCTGCAGGCCGAGTCGAAGCCAGACCTCGCGGGCTGGTGGGACCACCTGAACCGGTGGCGTGAGACCTACCCGCTCGGCTTCACCGAGCCGGCCGACGGGTCACTGGCCCCGCAGCACGTCATCGAGCGGATCGGGAAGATCGCCGGTCCGGACGCGATCTACACGGCGGGCGTCGGCCAGCACCAGATGTGGGCCGCGCAGTTCATCTCCTACGAGCAGCCGTACACGTTCCTGAACTCCGGCGGCGCCGGGACGATGGGCTACGCGGTGCCGGCCGCGATGGGCGCGAAGGTCGGGCGCCCGGAGGCGACCGTCTGGGCGATCGACGGCGACGGCTGCTTCCAGATGACCAACCAGGAGCTCGCCACCTGCGCACTGGAAGGCATCCCGATCAAGGTCGCCGTCATCAACAACGGCGCCCTCGGCATGGTCCGCCAGTGGCAGACGCTGTTCTACGACGAGCGCTACTCGAACACCGACCTGGGCACCCACCCGGCCAGCTCGCGCACCGGAGTGAAGCGCGTCCCCGACTTCGTCCGGCTCGCCGAGGCGCTCGGCTGCGTCGGCCTGCGCTGCGAGACGGCCGGGGACGTCGACAGCACGATCGAGAAGGCGATGGCGATCGACGACGCGCCGGTCGTGATCGACTTCGTGGTGCACCCGGACGCGATGGTGTGGCCGATGGTCGCCGCCGGCTCCAGCAACGACGACATCAAGGTCGCCCGCGGCATGGCGCCGGACTTTGACTACAGCGGCGACGCAGAGGTGAACCTTTAACATGGTTCGCTCCGTCCGGGCGCGGACCTCCGGCGCCCCGCTCGCCTTCGGCGTCGCGGGGCACCTCCGGTCCGCGTCCTCCTCCGCGAACGTGCGCTGCGGCGACCTCCGCTGCGGCCCGGCCACTTCGCTGCGCTCGTGGGCGGGCCTCCGCGGAGGCGCGCCTTCGCGCCGCATGGTCGGGCAGCGCTTCTCGCCGTTGAACCTTCCCGCCAGTTTGATCAAGAACCCCGCGCACTCTTCTGGAAGGGCGATAGCGCCGTGACCAGGCACACGCTTTCTGTTCTTGTGGAGAACAAGCCGGGGGTGTTGGCCCGGGTCGCCAGTCTGTTCTCCCGGCGCGGCTTCAACATCGAGTCGCTGGCCGTCGGGCCGACGGAGCACAGTGACATCTCGCGGATGACCATCGTCGTGGCCGTCGACGAGCTGCCACTGGAGCAGGTGACCAAGCAGCTGAACAAGCTGGTGAACGTGCTCAAGATCGTCGAGATGGACGCGGACGTGTCGGTGCAGCGCGAGCTGGTCCTGATCAAGGTGCGCGCCGACGCGACGGTCCGCTCGCAGGTCCTGGAGCTCGTCGGGCTGTTCCGGGCGAAGGTCGTCGACGTGGCGAGCGACGCCGTCACGGTGGAGGCCACCGGAACGCATGACAAGCTGGACGCGCTGGTCCGGGTCCTGGAGCCGTTCGGCATCAAGGAACTCGTCCAGTCCGGCATGGTCGCGCTCGGCCGGGGCTCCCGCTCGATCACCGACCGAAGCCTGCGGGCCTTGGAGCGCACGGCGTAGCCAAGCCCTGGCTAACGGTAAGATCGCGCGCTGACGCCGAGGGCCTCAGGCCCGAAAGCCCAGCTCGCGAGACCAGTCAGACCAAGTTCACCGGCGGCGGAAGAGGCGCGGAGCGCCGACTTCCGCCGAACGCCCTACAAGGAGATTCGCCCACGATGGTCGAGATCTACTACGACGACGACGCCAACCTCGACGACCTGACCGACCGGAAGGTCGCGATCATCGGGTATGGCAGCCAGGGCCACGCGCACGCGCTGAACCTGCGGGACTCGGGCGTCGACGTCCGCGTCGGCCTGCCGAAGACCAGCAAGAGCCGGGCGAAGGCGCAGGAGGAGGGCCTTCGGGTCGTCACTCCGTTCGAGGCCGCCGCCGAGGCCGACATCATCATGATCCTCGCGCCGGACACCGCCCACCGGAAGATCTACGCCGAGTCGATCCTGCCGAACCTCAAGGCCGGCGACGCGCTCGCCTTCGGCCACGGCTTCAACATCCGCTACAACCTGATCAGCCCGCCCGAGGGCGTCGACGTCTTCATGATCGCCCCCAAGGGCCCGGGCCACCTGGTTCGCCGGGTGTTCCAGGAGGGCAAGGGCGTGCCGTGCCTCGTCGCGGTCGAGACCGACGCGACCGGCAAGGCGCTGGCCACCGCGCTCGCGTACGCCAAGGGCATCGGCGGCACCCGCGCCGGCACGCTGCGCACGACCTTCACCGAGGAGACCGAGACCGACCTGTTCGGTGAGCAGGCCGTCCTGTGCGGTGGCGCGTCCGCCCTGGTCCAGGCCGGGTTCGAGACGCTGGTCGAGGCCGGCTACCAGCCGGAGATCGCCTACTTCGAGTGCCTGCACGAGCTGAAGCTCATCGTCGACCTGATGTACGAGGGCGGCATCTCCCAGATGCGCTACTCGATCTCCGACACCGCCGAGTACGGCGACGTCACCCGGGGCCCGCGGGTCGTCACCCCGGCGGTCAAGGGCGAGATGCGCAAGATCCTGGACGAGATCCAGGACGGCACCTTCGCCCGCGAGTGGGTCGCCGAGGACGACAACGGCCGCCCGAACTTCACCAAGCTCGTCGACGAGGGCAAGTCCCACCCGATCGAGAAGGTCGGCGCGAAGCTGCGCTCCATGATGTCCTGGATCGCCAACTAGCCGGGGTTTCGTAACTTCCGCGTAATGTCCAGTGACGGCCGGTAGGCCGTTGCTGGACGTTACGTGTTTTTGGGGCCGGCGTGACCTGGGACACCCGCTAAGCTCCTAGCCGCCGGAGGCGTCTGCCTGGCGCGGCCGGAGCGGCGGCAGCGCGCGAAGATCCGCGGCGGCGCCGCGCCCCTGCGCGTCTCAACGAGGAGCTCCCGTGCCCGTCGTACTCGTAGCCGAGGAGCTCTCGCCGGCCGGCCTGGCGGTATTGTCCGGCGACTTCGAGCTCCGCCACGTGGACGGCGCCGACCGCTCCGCCCTGCTGCCCGCGCTCGCCGACGTCGACGCGGTGATCGTCCGGTCCGCGACGAAGATCGACGCCGAGGCGCTGGCCGCCGCGCCGAAGCTCAAGGTCGTCGCCCGCGCCGGCATCGGGCTCGACAACGTCGACGTACCCGCCGCCACCACCCGCGGCGTCATGGTCGTCAACGCGCCGCAGTCGAACATCGTGAGCGCGGCCGAGCACGCGATCGCGCTGCTGCTCGCGGTCGCCCGCCGGGTTCCGGCCGCCGACCAGTCGCTGCAGAACGGCGAGTGGAAGCGCTCGAAGTACACCGGCGTCGAGCTCACGGAGAAGGTCGCCGGCGTCGTCGGCCTCGGCCGGATCGGTCAGCTGGTCGCGGCGCGGCTCGCCGCCTTCGGCATGACGCTCGTCGCCTACGACCCCTACCTCGCGCCGGCCCGGGCCGCGCAGATGGGCGTGCGTCTGGTCGACCTCGACGAGCTGCTGCGGGTCAGCGACGCCATCACGATCCACCTGCCGAAGACCAAGGAGACCCTTGGCCTGATCGGCGCCGACGAGCTGGCGAAGACCAAGCCCGGCGTCATCATCGTCAACGCCGCCCGCGGCGGGCTCGTCGTCGAGGAAGCGCTGGCGGACGCGATCCGCTCCGGCCACGTCGGCGGCGCGGGCCTCGACGTCTTCGTCAAGGAGCCGACCACCTCCTCGCCGCTGTTCGGGCTGGAGAACGTCGTCGTCACACCGCACCTGGGGGCCTCCACCAACGAGGCGCAGGAGAAGGCGGGCCTCGCGGTCGCGCGGTCGGTGCGTCTCGCGCTGCAGGGCGAGTTCGTCCCGGACGCGGTCAACGTGCAGGCCGGCGGCGTGGTCGCCGAGGACGTCCGGCCCGGTCTTCCGCTGGCGGAGAAGCTCGGCCAGGTGTTCACCGGTATCGCCGGCGGCCTGCCGGAGAACCTGACCGTCGAGATCCGCGGCGAGATCACCGAGTTCGACGTCTCCGTGCTGCAGCTCGCGGCGCTCAAGGGCGTGTTCCACGACGTCGTCGAGGAACAGGTCACCTACGTGAACGCGCCGCTGCTGGCCAAGGAGCGACACGTCGAGGTGGTTCTGGAGACCCACCGGGACAGCCCGGACTACCGCAACCTGGTCACCCTGCGTGGGGCGCTCGCGGACGGCACGGTGGTCTCGATCGCCGGCACGCTGATCGGCACCCGGCAGGTCGAGAAGATCACCGCGATCGACGGCTTCGAGGTCGACCTGAGGCCGGAGGCGCACCTGGCGTTCTTCCGGTACGAGGACCGGCCTGGCATCGTCGGCGCGGTCGGCGAGCTGTTGGGCGACGCGCACATCAACATCGCCAGCGCCCAGGTCAGCCGGCTCGCCGTCGGCGGCCCGGCGCTGATGTCGCTCTCGCTCGACGACGCCGTCCCGGCCGACATCCTGCAGGAGATCGCGAAGATCATCGGCGCGCCGTACGCGCGGGCGGTCAGCGTCAGCTAGCGAATCCCCCGGCACGGACAACTCGGCGAAGCGCGAACCGAGCGTCACTCGGGCCGAGGGCCGCTTTGCACCGCGCGTCAGCGACAAGTCACCGGGCGTCCCATTCTGGCGGGGCTGGAGGCAAAAAGAGGCCCGGTCGACCCCGGACCGTGGGGCATTCGTTGTGGTCTATCCGCCCGTTGATGGAAAGACCATCGGGATGGCCCGGCGCGGGTTTACCGTTGCTGCCATGGCGTCGCCGGAACGGGAGCCCGCGGAGCACCGGGACCCCTTCGAGAACTTGCGCTTGGACGAAGGATTCGTCCGGGCCGCGCGGTTCGTCGAGCCATCAGCCGCCGAGCGCGGTCGGACGGGCGACCGGCGCGACCCGGGCCGTTGCCAGGTCGTGCCCGCCAACCGGCGTCTTCCCGCCGGCATGCACAGGATGGTCTGGACTCCGGGCCCGGGGCCGCGGCGGCGCCGGGCAGCCCGGGTCCTCGCCTTCGTCGCGGTGCTCGCGGGCGTCATGAGCATCGTCATCACGCTGCGTCACACAACCAACCGCACTCCGGCGACGACACCGACCGCGACCGGCACCGGTCGAGCCACCTCCACGTCCGCGCCCCTCGCGCCGCGGACGGCCAGTGGCTACCAGGTGTCCTCGACCCTGCTGCCGACGCTCAAGGTCGGCGACTGCGTCACGTGGGCGCTTCGCCCCGGTTCGACCGGCGCCATGGTCGTCTCGTGCACGACGCCGCACCGCGCCGAAGTGGTGAAGATGCTCGGCCTCGCCGGGCAGGCGCCCGGCGACATCTGGCCGGGATCCGCGGCCCTGGACAGCCTCGCGGCGACCCAGTGTGCCGAGGCTTTCCTGAGCTACACCAGTCATGCCAGGCCCGATCTGGAGATCGTCTCCAGCGCGTTGGAACCCAGCTCCGACGGGTGGAACGCGGGGACGCAGCAGCTGGCCTGTACGGCCCAGCTTCCCAATCGAGCCACGGTCAGCGAGTCGTTCGCCAGCCTCGCCACCACGCCGGCCTGACGCCACGTCATCCTGATGCCCAGGCCGACCTCCGGTCGGTCCTGTGCCTGACGTGCGCCCGGCGCCTGGGGACCTCCACAACCGGCACAGACAGCACCCAGCGCTGACGCGACATGCGGCGAGCCGCTACGCAACGTAAGTTACGGCCGTCGGCATCCCCGGACCAGCACCGTTGACGGACGGTCCGGGCGCGAGCCGTCGCGGCGATCCGGGGGAGGTAGCGCCGTGCCTTTGACTCCAGGCGGTTTCACAGCGATGGGCGGCGGGGGCCGGCGGCGGCGGGGCTCACGGCGCGGCGCCGCACTGGCCGCGGTCGTACTGCTGCTGCTCGGCGCCGGGGCCGGCGGCGGGTTCCTCTGGAAGACCGCACGCGACCGCAGCTCCGCCGACCGGGCGGTCCGCGACGTCGCGGTGGCCTATCTCGGGTCGTGGCGGGCGATCGACCGGGACCGCCCGGCCACACCTCCGGCCGTGACGCCGTCCCGGGCCGCTTCGGACGGCAGCGCGGCCGGCCCGTCGGCCACGCCGAGCGCGACCGTCACCCCGCAGGCCTCCGCGGCGCCTGCCTTGTTCGTCGCCAACGGCACGGCCCACGGCGGCGCGGGCGCGGGCGGCGGCGCGGGCGCCGGCGCTGCCGGGGTCTCCGCCGTCACCGGGCCGGGTGCCGCGGGCGCTGCCGGGATCGCGGCCGTCACCGTCCCGGGCGACACCGACGTCTCGACCCTGGTCAACGCGATGACCGACATGCGCGACCGGCTGAGCATCAGCGACGCCAGCTTCACCCCCGGCAAGGTCCACCGCGCCGGCACGAGCGCGACCGTCCCCTACACCGCGACGCTGCGCCTGGCGGACGAGCCGACGCCGTGGACGTACCCCGGCCAGCTGTCCCTGACGAAGCTCGGGGGCGTGTGGCGGGTGCAGGCGCGGCTGTCCTCGGTGCAGCCCGACCTCGCGCCGGGGCTGCGGTTCGACCGGACCGGCTCGACGGCCAGCCGCGGGCGGCTGCTCGACACCGCCGGCCGGCCGCTGGCCGAGGACCAGGATCTCGCCGGCAACCTCGTCGGCCAGATCTCCCCGCCGAGCGGGCTGCAGCGGGCCTACAACAACCGGCTCGAGGCTCTCGGCGGCCAGATCGTGCTGCGCGACGCGGCGGGGAAAACGGTGAAGACTCCGCAGACCTGGCCGATGGCCAACGGCCAGACGATACGCACCTCCATCAACCTCTCCGTCCAGCAGGCCGCCGAGGCGGCGCTGGCGACCTCGCGGTGGCCGGCCGCGGCGCTCGTCGCGATCGACACCCGGACCGGGGGCATCCTCGCGTCGGCGAACCACCCGCCCAGCGGCTACGGCCGGGCCCTGCGCGGCACGTACCCGCCGGGCTCGACTTTCAAGATCGTGACGGCGACCGCCGCGCTGATGAACGGGCGTAACGCCAACACCCAGCTGGACTGCTCGCAGACCATCCTGGCCGGCGGCCGATCCTTCTCGAACGCGGAGAACGAGAAGTTCGGGCCGCTGACGCTGCGCGACGCGTTCGCCCGCAGCTGCAACACGGCTTTCGTCGGCCTCGCCGAGTCGCTACCCCCTGGCGCGCTGGAGAAGGCCGCCCAGTTGTACGGCTTCGACGGGGCGGCGCCGTTGCCGATCGCGAGCGTCGGGGGCGTCTTCCCGGCCCCGCGGGACGGCGCCGAGCTGGCCTCGTCCGCGATCGGCCAGGGGCGGATCGCCGCGTCTCCGGCGCAGATGGCGAGCGTCGCGGCCGCGGTGGCCAGCGGCACCTGGCGCTCACCGTTCGTCGTCGGCGGCCCGGCCCGGTCCCACCAGCTGCCGGCGAAGATCCTGCCGGACCTGCGCTCGTTCATGCGGGCGGTCGTCACGGACGGGACAGCGGCGCAGGTCCAGTTCCCCGGTGAGGTGTTCGGCAAGACCGGCACGGCCGAGTACAACGCGGGGAACCCGCCGCCGACCCACGCCTGGTTCGTCGGCTACCGGGGCCCGATCGCCTTCGCGGTCCTCGTCGAGGACGGCGGCTTCGGCGCCGAGTCCGCCGCCCCGATCGCCGCCGCCTTCCTGAACGCCCTCGACGGCAACCTCCCGCCCCCGGCCAACCCGGCAACCGCCCCCGCAACCACCACCGCCGCTCCCGGCTGAGCTCAGCCGACCGGTCAGGCGTCGACCGGCAGGATCTGGCGGAGTGGGGGGCGCTGGTAGTGGGCCGGGCGGCGGGTCCACTCCCGGGGGTAGCCGAGGGAGACCTCCTCGAAGCGGACGCCGTCGTAGCTGGTGGTCCGCGGGATGTGCAGGTGGCCGTAGACGGCGGCGGCGGCGCGGAAGCGCAGGTGCCAGTCGGCGGTCAGCTCGGTGCCGCACCACTGGGCGAACTCGGGGTAGCGCAGCACCCTGGTCGGCTCGCGGACCAGCGGGAAGTGGTTGACCAGCAGGGTTGGCGGGCCGGCGGGATCAAGCGCTTCCAGCCGAGCCTCGGTGAGCGCGACCCGGGACCGGCACCAGTCGTCAATGGCCGGGAACGGGTCGGGATGCAGCAGGTGCTCGTCCGAGCAGACGACGCCGGTCGAGTAGGCGTAGGCGAGCGCCTCGGCCTTGGTCGACGTGCCCTGCGGCCGGAACGTGTAGTCGTAGAGCAGGAACATCGGCGCGACCACGACCGGGCCGCCCGGCCCGTCCCAGATCGGGTAGGGATCCTCCGGCGTGAGCACGCCGAGCTCGCGGCAGATGTCGACCAGGTGCCAGTAGCGGGCGACGCCGCGTAGCTGGACCGGGTCGCGGTTCGGCGTCCACAGCTCGTGGTTGCCCGGCACCCAGATGACCTTCGCGAACCTGCCGGCCAGCAGCGTGAGCGCCCAGCGGAACTCGGCGACGTACTCGGCGACGTCACCGACGACGAGCAGCCAGTCGTCGTCCCCGCTCGGCCGCATCGCCTCGACGACGGCCCGGTTCTCCTGATGGCGGACGTGCAGATCGCTGCACGCGAGCAGGTTCCGGGAGGCTGCGGCCATTCTTCCGATGGTCGCACAGGCCGCCCCGAACAGGCCGCGCCCGCCAGGACTGTGATCTTGTCGCGTTCGCCACCAGTCGTGGCCATGACACCGGTCCACTCGCTTCGCCCCGAGATCTCCCTTGACAGATCACCTCTTTGGTTAGTTACTTGAGTAGGTAACCAACCGGGCAGCGAAGGGAGGGGTCTTGCTCGATGAGGGGACACCGCTGTTCGCCCAGATCGCCGAGCGACTGGCCGAGGAGATCGCCGATGGCGCCCTGGCGGAGGGCGGACGAGTGCCATCGACCAACGAGTTGGCCGCCTTCTACCGGATCAACCCAGCCACCGCGGCGAAGGGAATCAACGTGCTGACCGACGACGGACTGCTGGAGAAGCGGCGGGGCATCGGCATGTTCGTCGCCGCGGGCGCCCGGGACCGCCTGATCCAGGAGCGCCGCAAGCGGTTCGCGGAGCGCTATGTCGCCCCGCTGGTCACCGAGGCCACCCGGCTCGGGATCGACGCCGAGACCCTGACCGCCCTGATCCACGAGGCCAGCCACACGCAGGAGGGCGTCACCCCATGACCACGACGATCTCGCTCGCCGGCGTGACCCGGCGCTACCGGGGCCACGTAGCCCTGGACGACGTCACACTCGACGTGCAGGGCCCCACGATCACCGGGCTGCTGGGCCGCAACGGCGCCGGCAAGACGACGCTGATGCGGATCATCGCCGCCCAGCAGTTCCCGTCGGCCGGCCAGGTGCTGGTTCTCGGCGCCAGCCCGGTCGAGAACGACGCCATCCTGCGCCGCATGGTCTTCGTGCGTGAGGACCAGGTCTTCCCCGACATCCGGGTCCGCGACGCCCTGCGGATGGCGGCGCGGTTCTACCCGAACTGGAACACCGAGCTGGCCGACGAGCTGGTCACCGAGTTCGAGCTGCCGAGCCGCCGACCGGTCAAGAAGCTCTCCCGGGGGATGCGGTCCGCGCTGAGCATCGTGATCGGCCTGGCCGCGCGGACCGAGGTCGTGCTGTTCGACGAGCCCTACGCCGGCCTCGACGCGGTCGCGCGCCAGGTGTTCTACGACCGGCTGCTGCTCGACTACGCGGAGCACCCGCGCACCGTGCTGCTGTCCACCCACCTGGTCGACGAGGTCGCCGGGCTGCTCGACCAGGTCGTGATCATCAACCGCGGCCGGGTCGTCCTGAACGCCGCGGCCGACGACCTGCGGGGCCGGTACACGTCGGTGAGCGGCCCGGCCGCCGCGGTGGCCGAGCTGGTCGCCGGGCGCCCCACCTGGGAGCGCCGCAGGCTCGCGTCGCAGGAGGCCGTCGTCCTGGCCGAGCCGCTCGACGAGTCCGACCGGCTGCGCGCGCAGGAACTGCACCTGCGGATGGAACCCCTGTCCCTGCAACAGATGCTGGTCGCCGTCTCCGGCCAGGCCGGCGAGGACTCGCTGGAGAGGACGAACGCATGACCACCCGGCGCACCATCGCCAACGTCGCCCAGTACCACCTGGTCAACCGGCTGGTCTACCTCGGCATGCCCTGGGCCATCGTGGGGTTCAGCTTCGTCGTCAACCTCGTCGTGTCCACCCAGGTGGACGGGGTGCGGACCGGCGGGCTTGGCGCGATCTTCATCTACGTGCTCGTCTGCGGGATCTACAGCACCACGGCCTCGCTGCCGTTCGGGCTCGCCCTGGGTGTCAGCAGGCGGTCCTACTACCTGGGGACGATCTGCCTCTGGGCGGCCATCGCCGCGGCCGACGGGGCCGTGATCACCGCGCTGCAGGCGATCGAGCGGGCCACCGGCGGCTGGGGCGGGCACCTGTACTTCTTCCGGATCGCCGACATCCTCGACGGTCCCTGGTACGTCACCTGGCTGACGTCGTTCGTGAGCATCGCGATGCTGTTCACCTACGGCATGTGGTTCGGGATCGTGTTCCGCCGCTGGGGCATCCTCGGTTCGCTCGCCTTCGGCGCCGCCCAGGTCACCGTGGCGGTCGTCGCCATCCTGGTCGTCACCTGGACGCACGCCTGGGCTGGCGTCGGCGACTTCCTCACCAGTGCCGACGCGCTGGGACTGACCGCGATCCTGGCGGTGCTCGCCGCGGCCCTGCTGGCCGGCGGGTTCAGCACGATCCGCCGGACCACGGTCTGACCAGGCGACCGGTCGGGACCTCATCCCCCGGACGGCCCGCGGCCGATCGGCCTCGCCCTGGCGAGACCGGTCGGCCGCTCGCGGCTTATGCCGCGCCGAGCCGCTCCAGCAGGAGCGCCCGGACGGTCGAGGCGACGGCCTGGCCCTTCATGGCCTTCATGACGGCTCCGACCAGCGGGCCGACGGCGTTGAGGTTGCCGCCGCGGACCTTGTCCGCGAGGTCCGGGGACGCGGCGATCGCTGTGTCAACGGCCGCGGACAGCGCGGTGTCGTCGGTGACGACGGCCAAGCCGCGGGCCGACACGACGTCGTCCGGGTTGCCCTCACCGGCGAGCACCCCGTCGATGACCTTGCGGGCCAGCGCGTCGGTGAGGCTCCCGTCGGCGATCAGCTCGATGATCCGGGCCACGTCGACCGGCCGGATCGCCAGCTCCGCGGGGGTCACGCCCTGGTCGGACGCGCGTCGGGCCAGCTCGTTCAGCCACCACTTGCGCGCCGCCGGGGCGGCCGCGCCGGCGGCGATCGTCTGCTCGACCAGTTCCAGGGCGCCCGCGTTGCTCATGTCGACGAGATCGCGCGGGCTGAAGCCGTGCTCGGCGATCAGCCGGGCCCGCCGCTGCGACGGCAGCTCCGGCAGCGACGCCCCGACGGCGTCGATGTACTCCCGGGTCAGCGCCAGCGGGGTCAGATCCGGCTCCGGGAAGTACCGGTAGTCGGTCGCCTCCTCCTTCGAGCGGCCAGCCGCGGTGCGGCCCGAGGCCTCCTCGAAGTGGCGGGTCTCCTGGTGAATCCGCTCGCCACCGTCCAGCAGCGCCGCCTGGCGGGTGATCTCGTAACGGGCGGCCCGCTCGACCGACCGCAGCGAGTTGAGGTTCTTGGTCTCCGTCCGGGTGCCGAACGGCGCGTCCGGCTCGCCGGGAACCGGCCGGCGGCGCAGCGAGACGTTCGCGTCGCAGCGCAGTGAGCCCTGCTCCATCCGGACGTCGGACACGGCGAGCGAGCGGCACAGCTCGCGCAGCTCCTCGACGTAGGCGCGGGCCACCTCGGGCGAGCGGATGTCCGGCTCGGTGACGATCTCCACCAGCGGGATGCCGGCCCGGTTGTAGTCGACGAGCGAGTGGGTCGCGCCGTGGATCCGGCCGGTGGCACCGCCGACGTGCAGCGACTTCCCGGTGTCCTCCTCCAGGTGCACCCGGGTGATGCCGACCCGGTGCACCTCCCCGTCGACCTCGACGGCCAGCCAGCCGTCCGAGCACAGCGGCTCGTCGTACTGGCTGATCTGGAAGTTCTTCGGCATGTCCGGGTAGAAGTAGTTCTTCCGGGCGAACCGGCACCAGGACGCGATCGAGCAGTTCAGCGCCAGGCCGATCATGACGGCGAACCGGATCGCCGCCTCGTTGACCACCGGCAGCGCGCCGGGCAGCCCGAGGCAGACCGGGCAGACCTGGGTGTTCGGCGCCGCACCGAACGAGGTCGAGCAGCCGCAGAACATCTTCGACGCGGTGCCGAGCTCGACGTGCGTCTCCAGGCCGATCACCGGCTCGTACCGGGCGACCGCGTCCTCGAAGGACGGGGTGGCGATGACGGCGCCGTCCGTGCTCACCGGGACTCCTCTGCGTCCGTGCGCGTGTCCGTGTCTGTGTCGTGCGGGGCCGCAGGGTCCTCGTCCTGGCCCGGCGTGGCCGGCGCTTCCAGGTCGTCGCCCTGTCCGCGGGTGTCGCGCACGTGGATGTAGGTCAGGAAGATCGCGGCCAGCAGGCCGACCGTCCCCCAGACCAGCAGGATCCCGCTGACCGCGAGCCCGCCGATCACCAGCACGACGGCGGTGAACAGCCACAGCACGATCAGCAGCGTTCTGTCCTGCCGCCTGCTGCGCAGCCCGACCATGATGGTTGTCCTTCCGTCTCGTCCGACTGAGCCCTGCCGCTTGTCAGAGCGCGGGCGCGGCCGCCAGCAGCGGGTAGCCGCGGCGGGCGTCGAGCGCCGCCTCCAGCGCGCCGCCGACCTCGTAGAGCCGCTCGTCGGCGAAGGCCGGGGCCATGATCTGGAAGCCGACCGGCAGACCATCCGAGAGGCCGGCCGGGACGCTCATCGCCGGCACGCCCGCCAGGTTCGCCGGGATCGTGCACAGGTCGTTGAGGTACATGGCGATCGGGTCGTCGACCTTCGCCCCGATCGGGAACGCGACCGTGGGCGTGGTCGGCGAGACGAGCACGTCGACCTGCTCGAACGCCGCGGTGAAGTCCCGGCTGATCAGCGTCCGTACCTTCTGCGCCTGACCGTAGTAGGCGTCGTAGTAGCCGGACGACAGGGCGTAGGTGCCCAGGATGATCCGCCGCTTGACCTCGGGGCCGAAACCGGCCGCCCGGGTGCGGCTCATGACCTCCTCGGCGCCGGCCAGCCCGTCGTCGCCGAGCCGCAGGCCGAAGCGCATCGCGTCGAACCGGGCCAGGTTCGACGAGCACTCGCTCGGCGCGATCAGGTAGTAGGCAGCCAGCGCGTACTCGAAGTGCGGGCAGCTGACCTCGACGATCTCCGCCCCGAGCTCGGCGAGCAGCGCCACCGCCTCGTCGAAGCGGGCCTGCACACCGGGCTCGTAGCCGTCCCCGGACAGCTCCCGGACGACCCCGATCCGCATCCCGCGCACCTCGCGGCGCACGGCGGCCTCGACCACCGGCGGGACCGGCCGGTCGACGCTGGTGGAGTCACACGGATCGTGGCCGGCGATCGCGGCGTGCAGCAGCGCGGCGTCGGTGACGGTCCTGGCCAGCGGGCCGGCCTGGTCGAGCGAGCTCGAGAAGGCCACCAGCCCGTATCGCGACACCCCGCCGTAGGTGGGCTTCACGCCCACCAGGCCGCAGACGGCGGCCGGCTGGCGGATCGAGCCACCGGTGTCCGTACCGATCGCCAGCGGCGCCTCGAAGGCGGCGACCGCGGCCGACGAGCCGCCGGAGCTGCCACCGGGGATGCGGCTGAGGTCCCACGGGTTGCGGGTGGCGCCGTAGGCCGAGTTCTCGGTCGACGAGCCCATCGCGAACTCGTCCATGTTGGCCTTGCCGAGGATCACGACGTCGGCGGCCCGCAGGCGCGCGGTGACGGTCGCGTCATACGGCGGGTACCAGCCCTCGAGGATGCGGCTCCCGCAGGTCGTCGGCTGGCCCTTGGCCGTCAGGACGTCCTTGAGGGCGAGCGGGACGCCGGCGAGCGGCCCGAGCTGCTCGCCGGCGGCGCGGCGGGCGTCGACCCCGGCCGCGGCGACGAGCGCGCCCTCGACGTCGACGTGCAGGAAGGCGTGCACGGCGTCGTCGACCTTGGCGATCCGGTCGAGCGCCGCCTGGGTGGCCTCGACGGCGGACAGCTCGCCGGCCGCGATCGCTGCCGCGGTCTCGACGGCGGTGAGCCGGACGACGTCGGCGGATGCGTCGGTCATGGCTGCGGTCGGTCCTTCTCTGTGGTCTGTGGGCCTCAATGAGGCTTCCTGGTCGGTCGCGCGGGCGCGTCGACACCGCGCCACCGGGACTCCGTCCGGCGAGCGGGCCCGGCGAGCCGAGGCGCCGCTACTCGTCCGGGTCGAGGATGCGCGGTACCCGGAAGCGGCCGTCCTCGACGGACGGCGCCCCGGCCAGCGCCTCCTCCGCCGTCAGCGACGGCCGGGTCGTGTCGACCCGGAAGACGTTGGTGAGCGGCACGGCGTGGCTGGTGGGCGGGATGTCCGCCGCCGCGACCTCGGCGACCCGGGCGACGGCGGACAGGATCTGGTCCAGCTGCGGTGCGAGCGCGTCGAGCTCGGCGTCCGACAGCGACATCCGCGACAGGCGGGCGAGATGCGCGACCTCGTCCCTGGTGATGGCCATTGGCGGTGGACCCCTGTTCTACGGCCGTCTGTCGGCCGGTTGTCGCCAGTGTCCAGCCAACGGCCTGACCGGACCATGGATTTTGCCGGGGGCGACGACGAGCGACACCTCGGCGTGTCTGCGTAGCCTCATCGTACGGCGGACGCCGACGCGCCTGCCGTCGGGCGACACGCGATCTTCCCGCGCCGGGCGGCGGCGCAGCCGGGACGACATTCAGGAACGCACGCGGATGTCACCACGGCGTCACGCCGATCCGGAATCCTCGACGTCATGTCGTACCTCCTGCGTCTGCTGCTGCCCGACCGACCCGGCGCGCTCGGGGCGGTGGCGACGGCGCTGGGGCGGGTCGGGATCGACATCATCAGCCTCGCCGTCGTCGAACGGTCGACGGACGGCGCGATAGACGACCTGGTGGTGCAGCTGCCCATGGGTGGCCTCGCGGACAGCGCGCTGACGGCCGCGCACTCGGTCGCGGGCGTGCGGGTCGAGTCGCTGCGGCCGTATCTCGCGGACGGGGCCGGGGTCAGCGACGACCTGGACCTGGTGGACGCGCTCACTGACCGGCCGGGCGAGGCGGCCGCCATGCTCGCCGACCTCGTGCCCGGGGTCTTCCACGCGGACTGGGCTCTGCTGCTCGACTACGCGGGGCCGGGCGACGTGCGCATCCGGGAGGCCTCGGTCGGCGCGCCGGACCTGGGCGTGTACGACTACGCGAGCCCGCCGCGGGCGATCGAGCCGGTGCCGTGGCTGCCGCTGCCCGAGGCGAGGGTGATCGACCCGGCCGAAGGCGGCCTGCCGGCGCGGTGGTCCGAGCGCGGCATGGAACTGGCCGCCGCCCCCGTCGGCTGCGCCGAGCTGGTGATCCTCATCGGCCGTCCCGGTGGCCCGAGGTTCCGTTCCTCCGAGGTCGCCCGCCTGGCCCACCTCGCCGGCATCACCGCATCCCTCGCCCGCCGCACCGCCCTGTGACAAACCGGCTTGGCGGTGAAGCGGCGGCCAGCGTCGACCGGCCAGGCGTGATCTCAGAAGTTGTTCGGCCCACAGAGCGTCACGGTCGTGATCAACATCTTGGCGGGCAGCTCGGGCGGGCCGTAGGACTCCAGGGCCGCGATGATGTTGGTGTCGACGACCGCGATGTCGTGGGTAGTCACAAGCCGGTCCCCTCGTAGGGGTCACCCAGGTCGTCGTCCAGGAAGGCGTCGAGGTCTTCGCGGAGTTCCCCAGGATCGAGGACCGGAGCATCGGCGAAGGCCGCGAGCGCGTCCTCCCGGGAGACCCCACGCCAGCGGCGCGCCGGAACGATCTCCGCGAGCGGCTCGCCGTCCACCGTCAGCGTGTAGATCCACCCGTCGCGAAGGCCGCGGGTGACAGCCTCGGGATCCTCCGTGAACTGACTGACGCTGACCGTCGATCGCCGCTCACCGGTGGGCGCCATGATCCGAGAGTAGTCGGCGCACCCCGTGGCGCACCGAAGGCCGTCGACGAGTATCCCGGCGGAGCCGACCGCCCTCCCGCCGCCGATGCCCGAGCCATGGTCAGAACGCGCTACGAGCCGCGACATCAGCCGGACCCCCCGCCGCCGTATGTTTCGACCTGTCCACTTCGACACTGACGACTCCGACAGTACCACACCAGACAACTCGGGCAAAGCCTCCGGGAGCTGCTATTCGGCGACGGGGTCCGGCTCGGCCGGGACCGGGGTCGGGTCCGTCGGCTCGACGGAGACCGCGAGCGCCTCGGCCGCTTCGACGCCCTCGGCCAGCAGCGCGCGAAGGCCGGTCTCGTCGAGGATCGGGACCTTCAGGGATACGGCCTTGTCGTACTTCGTGCCGGCGTTCTCGCCCGCGATGACGAAGCTGGTCTTCTTGCTGACCGAGCCGCTGACCTTGCCGCCCAGGTTCTGGACCGCCTCCGTCGCCGAGTCCCGGGTGAAGCCCTCCAGCGAGCCGGTGATGACGACGGTGACGCCGGCCAGCGGGCGTGGGCCCTCGTCCGCACCCTCGTCGGCCAGGGCCACGCCGCCGGCCCGCAGCCGTTCGACCAGGTCGAGGTGGCGCGGGTCGGCGAACCACTCGACGACGGCGGCCGCGATCGTCGGGCCCACGCCGTCGACTACCGCCAGCTCCTCCAGGCTCGCCGCCCGGATCGCGTCGGTCGAGCGCAGCTCCCGGGCCAGCGCCTGCGCGGCGGACGGACCGACATGGCGGATCGACAGGCCGACGAGCAGGCGCCACAGCGGGCGGTGCCGGGCCGCCTCGATGCCCTTGAGGACCTGCTGGGCCTTCTTGCCGAGCACCGACCGGCGCAGCGCCTTGCCGTCCGGGCCCTTGACGAGCTTGCCGTTCTCGTCGCGGACCGTCTCGATCCGCTCGAACAGCGGCATCCCGGTGAAGGAGCGCTCGTCGAGGTGGAAGACGTCCGCGATGTCCTTGACCCGGCCGGCCTCGATCAGGTCGATCGCGCTCTCGCCGCCGAGGCCGTCGATGTCGAGGGCGCCGCGGGACGCCAGGTGGATGATCGCCTCTCGGCGCTGGGCCGGGCAGCCGACCGTGTTCGGGCAGCGGGTGTCGGCCTCGCCCTCCGGGCGGACCAGCTCGGTGCCGCACTCCGGGCAGTGGGTCGGGAAGACGAACTCGCGCTCGGTGCCGTCACGCAGGTCGACGACCGGCCCGACGATCTCGGGGATCACGTCGCCGGCCTTGCGCAGAATGATCATGTCGCCGATCAGGACGCCCTTGGCCTTCACCTGGTCGGCGTTGTGCAGCGTGGCCAGGCCCACCGTCGATCCGGCCACCGTGACGGGCTCCAGCACGCCGAACGGGGTGACCCGGCCGGTCCGGCCGACGTTGACCTCGATCGATTTCAGCCGGGTGGTTACCTCCTCCGGCGGGTACTTGTACGCGATCGCCCACCGGGGCGCCTTGGATGTGGCGCCGAGCCGGCCCTGGGTGGCCAGGTCGTCGACCTTGACCACCACGCCGTCGATCTCGTGCTCGACGTCGTGGCGGTGCTCGCCCCACTCGCGGATGTAGCCCAGCACCGCGTCGACGTCGCCGACCACCCGGTAGCGCGGCGAGATCGGCAGCCCCAGCTCGGCGAGCGCCTCGTAGGCCGCCGACTGCGAGGGCGGGTCGAACCCGCGGCGGGCGCCCAGGCCGTGCACGTACATCGCCAGGCCCCGGGACGCCGTCACCTGCGGGTCCTTCTGCCGCAGCGAGCCGGCCGCGGTGTTGCGCGGGTTGGCGTACGGCTTCTTCCCGTCGGCGACCAGTGACTCGTTGAGCGCCACGAACGCGGCGACCGGGAAGAAGACCTCCCCGCGCACCTCCAGCAGCGCCGGAACGTTCGGCCCGCGCAGCCGCGCCGGGACGCTGCGCAGCGTGCGGATGTTCGCGGTGATGTCCTCCCCCACCCGGCCGTCGCCCCGGGTCGCGGCGCGGACCAGCACGCCGTCCTCGTACACCAGGTCGACCGCGAGGCCGTCGATCTTCAGCTCGCAGAGCCAGGCCGAGACCGAGGTCTCCTTCGTGGCCCGGGCCGCCCAGGCCTGGAACTCGTCCTCGTCGAAGGCGTTGTCCAGCGAGAGCAGCCGCTCCAGGTGGGTGACCGGCTCGAACAGCTCGGACGGGGTCTCGGTGACCTTCTGGGTCGGCGAGTCCGGGGTGCGCAGGGCCGGGTAACGCTCCTCCAGCGCCACGAGCTCGCGGTAGAGCACGTCGTACTCGGCGTCCGAGACGGTCGGCGCGGCCAGCACGTAGTAGCGGTAGGCGTGCTCGTCGAGCACCCGGGCGAGCTCGGCGGCCCGCGAACGCGCGTCCGCGGGCACCTGCTCGGCCCCGGACTGGACGCCCGCGGCCGCGAGCTCGGCCTCGTCGGAGGCAGCGGTCGCCGTCTCGTCCGGCGCGGGGCCGCTCATTCCGGTGACTCCACGAGTACCCGAGCCGCGGCCCGGCAGTGCCTCATCGCCAGGCGCGCGTACCGCTCACTCGCGCCGGCGAGTCCACAGGTGGGAGTCACGGCGACCACCTCCCCGAGCTGTTCGGGCCGAAATCCCAGCCGGCGCCACAGCGACCGGACTGGATCGACCGTACGACCCGGGTCCGACAGATCCGACCAGCCGCCACCGGCGGACGGACCGCTCGCCTGGTTGTCCGGCCCCTCGTCACGGTCGGTCGCCCACGCGATCCGCTCACTCGACCTGCCGCGCGCCGCGACGACGGGCCGGCGCGGCCCGGTCCCGATCTTCGCGTCCGCCGCGAGGGCCGCCGACGGGGACGGCGGCGGCACGGTGTCGCTCCGGTCGGTCGACGGGACGACCCCCATCATCAGCCGCAGCCCGGACTCCACGGCCTCACCGATGGAGTCGTCGGCGTCCTGGCTGAGCAGGGTCGCGTCCAGGCCGACGAACTGCGCGCCGGCCCGGCGCAGCAGTGCCAGGGGCACGTCGGGCGCGCAGCAGTGCACCCCCACCCCGGCCACGTGGTTCGCGGCGGCGGCCTTCGCCAGCACCAGCCCGAGCCGCTCGCCGGCCAGCTCCTCGCTGACCACCCGGAGCACCGAGAACCCGCTCGGGGTACGAATCCGGCCCGCGAGCACCGCCGGCAGCGACGGCTCGTCGAGCTGGACGAGCAGCCGGGCGCCGGGCACCCGCCGCGCGATCGTCGTCAGCAGGTCGGCCAGGCCGACGGCCAGCGACTCGGCCAGGTCACGGGTCGCGCCATGGTCGGACAGGGCCTTGTGGCCGCGGGTCAGCTCGACGCCGGCCGCGAGCGTCCACGGCCCGGCGACCGCGATCTTCAGGGGACCGACGTACCCGTCGGCGGCCTCCTCGATCGCGTCGAGGTCCTGCTCGACCATGCCGCGCGCCCGCCGGTAGTCCATCCCGGGGCGGGCCACCAGCCGCCAGCCGGACGGCTGCAGGTCCACCGGCAGCTCAGCCGCGATCACCGCGGCCCGGCCCAGCATGTCCCCGCCCGGCCCGCGGCCCGGCAGCTCCACCAGATGCGGCAGGTCGGGGAACTCGTCGAACACCAGCTTCGCCGCGATCAGTGGGTCGGTCCCCGGCAGGGATCCGACTCCCGTGGCGGCCCCCGCCGGCCACAGGGACGTCCATCCCGACTCACCACTTGTTGTCACGCGATCAAAGCTATTCCAGCCGGATGTCGTCCGGGGGTCAGCGCGCCCCGGGCGCGGGCCGCGTGCCTAGGCCAGGGCGCGCTCGGCCATCGTGCGCAGGATGTGACCACCGCCGAGAACCCGGTCGCCGTCATAGAGCACGACGGCCTGGCCGGCGGCCGTGCCGCGCACCGGCGCGCGCAGCTCGATCGACAGCTCGCCTCCGTCGGCCCGCGCGACGGCCGGCACCGCGTCGCCGTGCGCGCGGACCTGGGCGAGGCACTCGACGTCGAACCCGTCGGGCGCCGCCCAGACACCCGCGTCCGCGGCCAGCCGCCACACGTCCAGCGACTCGGCCGGGCCGACGGTCACGGTCGACGTCACCGGCGAGATGTCCAGGACATAGCGGGGCCGGCCGTCCGGCGCCGGGCGGCCGAGGCGCAGCCCGCGCCGCTGGCCGACGGTGAACGCGAAGGTCCCGTCGTGCGCGCCGAGGGTCTCCCCGGTCGCCGCGTCGACGATCGGCCCCGGCTTCGCGCCCAACCGGTCGCGCAGCCAGGCACCGGTGTCCCCGGACGGGACGAAGCAGATGTCATGGCTGTCCGGCTTGTCCGCGACGCCCAGGCCGCGGGCGGCGGCCTCGGCCCGCACCTGCGTCTTCGTGGAGTCGCCCAGCGGGAACATCGCCCGGCGCAGCTGCTCTGGGCGCAGCGTGCCGAGCACGTAGGACTGGTCCTTGGCCGGGTCGACCGAGCGGCGCAGCACGCCGTCGGCGGACAGCCGGGCGTGGTGCCCCGTGACGACGGCGTCGAAGCCGAGCGCGAGCGCCCGGCCCAGCACGGCGGAGAACTTGATCCGCTCGTTGCAGCGCACGCACGGGTTCGGCGTCTCACCGGCGGCATACGCGGCGACGAAGTCCGCGATCACGTCGGTCTCGAACCGGTCGGCCAGGTCCCAGACGTAGAACGGGATGCCCAGCACGTCGGCGGCGCGGCGGGCGTCGCGGGCGTCCTCGACCGTGCAGCAGCCCCTGGCGCCGGTGCGCTCGGCGTCCGGCGAGCGGGACAGCGCCAGGTGCACGCCGGTGACCTCGTGCCCGGCGTCGACGGCACGCGCGGCGGCGACCGCCGAGTCCACTCCGCCCGACATCGCGGCGAGCACCCGCATCACGCCACCTCCTGTGCGCCTTGTCCCCCGAGCTGCTTTCCCTTCCAGGATGCCTGACCCGCGCGCTAGGTCCCGCCGAGGCCCGCGAGCTCGCCCGCGCGGCTGGCCCGGTCGACGACCGGGGCGATCGCCGCGACGACGGCCTCGACGTCCGCGGCCGTCGACGTGTGCCCCAGCGAGAACCGCAGGGAGCCGCGGGCGCTCTGCTCGCCGGCGCCCATCGCCAGCAGCACGTGCGACGGGCGGGCCACCCCGGAGGTGCAGGCCGAGCCGGTCGAGCACTCGATGCCGCGGGCGTCGAGCAGCATGAGCAGCGAGTCGCCCTCGCAGCCGGGGAAGCTCAGGTGGGCGTTGCCGGGCAGCCGGCCGGGGCCGGGCGGGGCCCCGTTGAGCACCGCCGTCGGCACCGCTGCCAGCACCTGGCGGACCAGCTCGTCGCGCAGCGAAGCGAGCCGGGCAGCCTCGGCCGGGAGGCCGCGCGCGGCGGCCTGCGCGGCGGCGGCGAACGCGGCTGCACCGGCGGCGTCCAGCGTGCCGGACCGGACGTCCCGCTCCTGCCCGCCGCCGTGGGTGAGCGGAGTGACGGTCAGGCCGCGGCGCAGCAGCAGCGCGCCGATACCGACCGGCCCGCCGATCTTGTGGGCGGTGACCGTCATCGCGTCGACGCCGCTCTCGGTGAACCCCAGCGGCACCTGACCGAACGCCTGCACGGCGTCGGTGTGGAACGGCACCCCGTGGGCGTGGCTGAGCTCGGCCAGCTCGGCGACCGGCTGAACGGTGCCGACCTCGTTGTTCGCCCACATCACCGAGACGACCGCGACGTCGTCCGGCCCGTCGCCGGCGCAGAGCGCGGCGGCGAGGGTGCGCGGGGAGACCAGCCCGGTCTCGTCGACCGGCAGCAGCTCCAGGACGGCGTCCTGCGACTGCTCCAGCCAGTGCGCCGGGTCGAGCACGGCGTGATGCTCCACGGCGCTGACGAGCACCCGGCGCCGGCGCGGGTCGGCGGCCCGGCGGGCCCAGTACAGGCCCTTCAGGGCGAGGTTGTCGCTTTCCGTCCCACCACCGGTGAAGATCAGCTCGGAGGGCCGGCAGCCGAGCACGCCGGCGAGCGCCTCGCGGGACTCCTCGACCGCCCGGCGGGCCTGGCGGCCGCCGGCATGCAGCGACGACGGATTGCCCGCGACCGCGTGCGCCGCCATGAACGCGGCGAGCGCCTCCGGCCGCATCGGCGTCGTCGCCGCATGGTCGAGATAGTTCACAGCTCAACAGGTTAGCCGCGGGCCCGCCCCGCTCACCCCCGTTGGCCGCCGGCCCTCGCGCCCGCGCTTCGCCTGGGACGCAGGGCGGCGACCACCCGCCCGGCCCAGGCCGGCCCCGGTGGGAGCAGCGGGCGAGCCGTCCGGGCCCGGACACAGCCCCACCAGACGCCGGCGCTGTAGGCGGCGTCGTCCAGCATCCGCACCAGCACGTAGGGCCCGAGCCCGACCGGCGGGCGGGTCGCCCACCAGTCCCGGCCGGCGGGGATGACGACGGCCGCGGCGAACACCCGTCGCCCCGCCCGGCTGCTCGCCAACAGCGGCCACCAGCCGCGGCGGATGTTGTCGGCCGCCGCCTCGACGGCGTAGCGGCGCCCGGCGAGCACCATCACCCAGGCGAGCCGTCCCGGCCTCGGCGCCGCAGCCAGCCGCCGGGCCAGCCTGGACGCGGTGAGCACGCCACGGCCGGCCGTCGCCACGCAGACGGCCCCGACGACGGCTCGCCGCGCCGGGCCCGCGGGGGCGGCGGCGATCGCGACTGCCCCGACGACGGCGAGCGCAGCCGGGCGCGCCGGACGCAACGGGCCGGCATGGCGGACGGCCAGCGGACCGGCCGACGAGCCGTAACCGAACCGCTGCCGCGCCCAGCCGAACCAGTCGGCGCGCGGCCGATGATGAACGACCGCCGCCGGCTCGTAACGCACCGACCAGCCGGCCGCGACCAGCCGCCACACCAGGTCCACGTCCTCGCCGTACCTCAGCCCCTGGTCGAAGCCGACCAGTTCGCGGCGGACCAGCAGCATCGCCGTCGGCACATAGCTCACCCGCGACCCCGGCCGGACCGCCGCGGGCCGCGCCCCGAGATCCAGCGGCGACCGGGCGCTCTCGTACCTGGCCAGCAGCCCGGCCCGCTCCCCCACTGGCACGGGGGACGCAACCCGGGGCGCGACGGCCGCGACGGCCGGGTCGGCGAGGTGCCCGAGCAACAGGCCCAGCCAACCGGCCTGACCCGCCCCGACGGGGCCGGTCGCGGTGGGATCGGTCGCCGTGGAGCCAGCCCCGGCATGACCGGTCGTGGTGCCGAGGTCGTCGGGGAGCTGGATGTCGGCGTCGCAGAACAGGACAAGCGGGTTGGTCGCGGCCGCCGCGCCCGTGAGCCGGGCGGCGGCCGGGCCGCGTGGGTGCTCGTGGCGCAGCACCCGGGCTCCGGCGGCCGCCGCGACCGCGCCGGTCGCGTCCGTCGAACCGTCGTCGACGACGATCACCTCGGCGCACCGGCGGGCCAGCGCCGCGACCAGCACACCGAGCCCGGCCGCGCCGTCCCGGACCGGCAGCACCGCTGTGACCGTCGCCGCCCGGCCTTCAGGCTGGGCCGGCGGCACCGGCCAGGCCAGGCCCGCGTCGACCAGGCGGCGGGCGAGCGCCCCGGCGCCCGGCCCGGCCGAGCCGACCGGCCGACCGGCCAGGAGCGCCTCCCACACGGAGCCTCCCGCCGGGGACAACGTCAGCAACCGCAATGGCGAACCACCCAACAACACCTTTCCGCGCGACAGAACGGTGGTTTCCGGGTCACACTGCACATGGAAGTCCGCTGGTAGCGGCGGCGCCCCGGTCGGGCCTGGCACCACGCCCGGCCCTGGTGGCGTGGGTACGGCGCGAGCCGGGCCCGTCGCCGGCCCAGCGGCCTCCGCCCCGGCCGTCGACGACGACGCGCCACCCACGCCCCCGACAGCGCCGGGCGCCAGGGTTCGCCACACCGCGTCACGCAACGCGGCCAGGTGGAGCCTCGCGGTGCCCGCAGGTGACACCCCACCCACCGACCTACGGCCGGCCGCCGGGAACACCCGCTTGCGCCTGGCCACAGAACACAACGGCCCGCACCTGGCCATAGAACACACAGGAGGAACGGTATGGACTCGCTCGCCCCGACGACGGACATCGCGGCCGCCAGCACCCTCGAGGCCGGTGCGCCGGCCGAGCCGATCGTGGAGGACCTCCTCGTCGAGGACGTCTCGATCGACGGCATGTGCGGCGTCTACTAGATCGCCGCTCTCCCAGATGACTCCAGGCCTGACACCCGTGGGGGCCCCGGAACGGCCGCCCCCCCGCGGCCCCCACCCCCCCCCCCCCCCCGGCGTCCCCTCACCCGACACCGGCGCATGCCGTGGCCAAGGCGTCCGGGGTGACGTTCGACCCGTCGCTGCCCTACCGCCTGCATCCGAAGGTGGCGCTGCGGCCGGAGCGGTTCGGCGCGCTGGCGTACTCGTACGCCACCCGCCGACTCTCGCTGCTCAAGGACGTCGACCTGGTCACCGTCGTCCGGGCACTCGGCGACGCGCCCTCGGCGGGCGACGCGCTGGCCGCCGTGCCGGCGGCCAAGCGGCCCGCCGTCGAACGCGCGCTCGCGCGCCTCGTCGAGACCGGCTTCGTCCAGCCCCGCTGACCGCCCGTGCTCGCCCGCCGCGCGAGCACCCGTAGACAACCCGCCAGCTTTCGCCCGACGGAGGCCATTGTGAGCGTCACCGACCTGGCCGTAGCCCCGAGCCTCGCGCCGACGCCGGCGAGCGCGTCGCTGCAGCAGACGCTGCTGCGCGGCCTCGAGGCACCGATCTGCCTCACCTGGGAGTGGACCTACGCCTGCAACCTGCAGTGCGTGCACTGCCTGTCGTCCTCCGGCCGGCGCGACCCGCGCGAGCTCGACACGCCGCAGATGCGGTCGGTCGTCGACCAGCTGGCCGACCTGCAGGTCTTCTACGTCAACGTCGGCGGCGGCGAGCCGATGACGCGCCCCGACTTCTTCGAGGTGCTGGAGTACTCGGTCGACCACGGGGTCGGCGTGAAGTTCTCGACCAACGGCGGGATGATCGACGCGTCCAACGCTCGGCGGCTGGCCGACCTGGACTACGTCGACATCCAGATCTCGCTCGACGGCGCGGACGCGATGACCAACGATCCGGTCCGCGGCCTCGGTTCCTACGACCGGGCCCGCCGCTCGATGGAACACCTCGCGACCGCCGGGTTCGGCGCGTTCAAGCTGTCGGTCGTCGTCACCCGGCACAACGTCGACCAGCTGGACAGTTTCGCCGCACTGGCCGCCGACTACGGGGCCGAGCTGCGGATCACCCGACTGCGCCCGTCGGGCCGCGGCCAGGACTCGTGGGCCCGGCTGCACCCGACCGCCGACCAGCAGCGCGAGCTGCACGGCTGGCTGCTGGCCAGGCCCGAGGTGCTCACCGGCGACTCGTTCTTCCACCTCGCCGCCTACGGCCAGGCGTTGCCCGGTCTGAACCTGTGCGGTGCCGGCCGGGTGGTCTGCCTCATCGATCCGGTCGGCGACGTGTACGCCTGCCCGTTCGCCCTGCATGACCATTTCCGGGCCGGCAGCGTGCTCGACGGCGGCGGCTTCGCGAACGTGTGGCGGACCTCGACCCTGTTCACCGAGCTACGGGAGCCCGACAACCCCGGCGCCTGCACCTCGTGCGGTCACTACGACGCCTGCCAGGGCGGCTGCATGGCGGCGAAGTTCTTCACCGGCCTGCCACTGGACGGCCCGGACCCGGAATGCGTCCTCGGCCACGGTGAGGCCGCACTGACCGCGGTGGACCCGCACAGCCTGCCCATCATCGACAACGACCACAGCAAGCGCCGCCGGCTGCCCCTGTCGGTGCTCTGAGCCGCTTGGGGCCGTGTCGGCCTCTTAGTGCTATCCCGGCCGTAGTGCTGTCCCGGCGTAGCGCTGTCCCGGCCGCAGCGCTATCCCGACGCAGTCCGGTCCCGGGGCGTTGAGACCGGGGCCGGCCGGACGGTCTGGCCTCGGCCGGGACCGGCCGGTTGGGCCGGGCTGGGCTCGTCCGGGCACAGCGTCCGGCGGGCGCGGCGCCCGGGCGTCGGGCCGCCAGGGGCGCCGTCGGCGGCGCGTCAGAAGTCGCCGGCGGTGCGGCGCATCTCGTTGAGCAGCCCGACAAGGGTGTCGATGCCACCCTCGGGCAGGCCGAGGTCCGCGAAGACGGTGCCGTTGAGCTTCTCGGTGGCCGCCAGCGCCGTTGCGCGACCCTCGTCGGTGATCTCGGCGAGGATCGCGCGGCGGTCGGTGGGATGCGGGATGCGGCGGACATGGCCGCGCGTTTCCAGCCGATCGACGGCGCTGGTGACGCTGGTCGGGTGCACCTGCAGGCGGACGCCGATCCGGTTCAGCGGCAGCCTGCCCTCCCGACTGAACAGCAACAGCATGAGGACCTCGTAGCGGGCGAACGTCAGCTCGAACGGCCGCAGCACCTCGTCGACCCGGCCGAGCACGATCTGCTGGGCGCGCATCAGCGAGGTGATCGCGGCCATCCCATCCGCCGTCTCCCCCCATCCGTGCGCGGTCCACTGACGCCGCGCCTCGGCGATCGGGTCGAAAGGCAGGGGTTTACGAGGCGGCACGGTGGGAGCGCTCCGGCGGGTGCGGGCGTCAACGGGGGCACCGCCAACGCTACGTCGTAGTAACTTGCGCCCATTGCATCTCAGGTGTGGACGTCAAGGCAAAACGGCGCGGCGCCCGAGCGTCGCGATCGATCGATTGATTCCCACTCGCACCGTCGAATCGGGCCCACCGCGACCCCGAGATGTGATCCCCGTCGCGCCCGCCAGCTCCGGTGCCCGGCCGCTACGCGGGCGGACGCTGTACTGGCCAGCGCCGCGCTGGCCCGCGCCGCGCTGTGCTGTACAGCGCCGCCCGGCGCTGTACTGGCCGGCCGCTGTGCTGTCCGGCGCCGCGCTGTCCGGCGCTACGCGGGCCGGCGCCGCACTGTCCCGCGCTACGCGGGCCGGCGCCGCGCTGGCGCCGTGACCGTCAACGTCTGCCCGTCGCCTTGATCGCCGTTTTCGCCCTTTGGTGGCTACGGAACAGGTCCAGTTACGACCACCGGAAGGTCGAAACGACGATCATGGAACGCGGAGACCGGGCGAGCCTTCTCGGAGGCAGCACTAGTCGGCACTAGCCGGCACTAGCCGGCACTAGCCGGCAAACGTGCTGACCGGCGACGGACGGCGGCCGGGTGGGGACGCCGCCCGCCGGTCAGCTCGGGTCCGCGCAGGTCAGACGCTGCGCCGATATCAGACGTTGCGCCGGTACTGGCCGCCCACCTCGAAGAAGGCATCGGTGATCTGGCCGAGGGAGCAGACCCGGACGGCGTCCATCAGGGCCGCGAAGGTGTTGCCGCCGCTGGACGCGGTGTCGCGCAGGTGGCGCAGCGCGGCCTGGGCCTCGATCTGATGCCGGCTCTGGAAATCGGTGACCCGGGTCAGCTGCGACTTCTTCTCGTCCTCAGTCGCGCGGGCGAGCTCGAGCGTGGTGGCCGCGTCGTCCGTGCCAGCGGGGGCGACAAACGTGTTGACCCCGATGATCGGAAGCGAGCCATCGTGCTTGCGGTGCTCGTAGAGCATCGACTCGTCCTGGATGCGGCCACGCTGGTAGCCGGTCTCCATCGCCCCTAGCACGCCGCCTCGCTCGGAGATCCGCTCAAACTCCGCGAGCACGGCCTCCTCGACCAGATCGGTCAGCTCGTCGATGACGTACGACCCCTGCAGGGGGTTCTCGTTGCCTGCGAGGCCCCACTCCTGGTCAATAATCATCTGGATGGCGAGGGCTCGGCGCACCGACTGCTCGGTCGGCGTCGTGACGGCCTCGTCATAGGCGTTCGTGTGCAGGCTGTTGCAGTTGTCGTAGATCGCGCACAACGCCTGCAGGGTCGTCCGGATGTCGTTGAAGTTCATCTCCTGCGCGTGCAGGGACCGGCCGGACGTCTGCACGTGGTACTTCAGCTTCTGCGAGCGCTCGGCGGCTCCGTAGCGCTCCTTCATGGCGACGGCCCAGATCCGGCGGGCCACCCGACCGATGACGTTGTACTCGGCGTCCATGCCGTTGGAGAAGAAGAACGACAGGTTCGGCGCGAAGTCGTCGATCTTCATGCCACGGGCCAGGTAGGCCTCGACGTAGGTGAAGCCGTTGGCCAGCGTGAAGGCGACCTGGCTGATCGGGTTCGCCCCCGCCTCGGCGATGTGGTAGCCCGAGATCGAGACCGAGTAGAAGTTGCGGACCGCGTTCTGGATGAACCATTCCTGCAGGTCGGCCATGCAGCGCAGCGAGAACTCGGTCGAGAAGATGCAGGTGTTCTGGCCCTGGTCCTCCTTGAGGATGTCGGCCTGAACCGTGCCGCGGACCGTTGTCAGCGCGCGCGCCCGGACCGCGGCCGCCTCGGCCGCGGAGGGCTCACGGCCTTCCTTCTCGACGAACGCCGCAAGCTGCTGGTCGATCGCGGTGTTCAGGAACATCGCGAGAATCGCGGGCGCCGGCCCGTTGATCGTCATCGACACACTGGTGGTCGGCGAGCACAGGTCGAAGCCGTCGTAGAGCGCCTTCATGTCGTCAAGGGAGGCGATCGAGACGCCGGAGGTGCCGACCTTGCCGTAGATGTCCGGTCGGGTGTCGGGATCCCGGCCATACAGCGTGACGGAGTCGAACGCCGTGGAAAGCCGGGTCGCGGCGGCGCCTTCGGAAAGGAAATGGAAGCGGCGGTTCGTCCGGAACGGGTCGCCTTCGCCGGCGAACATCCGGGCTGGCGCCTCACCGGCCCGCTTGAACGGGAACACCCCGGCGGTGAACGGGAAGAGCCCCGGGAGGTTCTCTCGGCGCAGGAAGCGGACCAAGCGGCCGTCATCGTCAATCTTCGGGACCGCGACCCGGGGCACCTTCGTTCCGGAGAGCGTCGTCCTCGTCAACGGCGTGCGGATCTCGTTGTCCCGTACCCGGTAGACCATCTCGTCGCCAGAACGCTCGGCGACCAGTGCCGGCCAGTTCGCGAGCTGCTCGCGGACCTCCGGGGCAAGCGCGGCCTCTGCCTGGTCCCGGAGCGCGGCTAGCGCGTTGGTCGCCGAATCGCCGTCCGTCGTGCCTTCCAGGGCCGTGATAGCCGTTGCCAGGTGCTCCCGCTGGCGGGCCGCCTCGGCCTGCTGTTCGGTCTGCGCGTGGTAGTCGCGAACGGCATCGGCGACCTCGGCGAGGTAACGGACCCGCTTCGGTGGAACGACAGTCGTCAGCCCGCTGGAGGCGCGCACCGCGACCGCCGGCAGCGCTCCGCTGGCGAGCGGCAGGCGTTGCCCACGAAGGAGGCTCTTGAGCTCCTGGTAGAGCGCGGTGACGCCGTCGTCGTTGAACCGGGCCGCGGAGGTGCCAAAGACCGGCATGTCCTCCCACGGGGTGCCGAACGCCTCGCGGTTGCGGATCAGCTGGCGGGCCACATCGCGGCGCGCATCCTCGGCGCCACGTCGTTCGAACTTGTTGACGGCCACCACGTCCGCGAAGTCCAGCATGTCGATCTTCTCGAGCTGGGAGGCCGCGCCGTATTCAGGCGTCATCACATACAGCGAGACGTCGCAGAACGGCACGATCGCCGCGTCGCCCTGTCCGATGCCGGGAGTCTCGACGATGACCAGGTCATAGCCGGCTGCCTTGGTCGCGGCGATCACATCGCCGAGATGCTCGGGGACCTCCTGGCCGGCTGTCCTGGTGGCCAGCGAACGGAAGAAGACCGGTCCGCCGACGGCGGTGTCGCCGAGAGCGTTCATCCGAATCCGGTCGCCGAGGAGTGCACCGCCACCGCGACGCCGAGTCGGGTCGACCGCGATGACCGCGATCCGTAGCTTGTCCTCCTGGTCGAGCCGGAAGCGCCGGATCAGTTCGTCCGTGAGTGACGACTTGCCGGAGCCACCCGTGCCGGTGATGCCGAGTACCGGTGTCGTCCGGTCCGCGATCGCGTCGCGCAGCCACTCCGCGAACTCGGGGTCGCGGCCGGCCTCCAGCACCGAGATCGCCCGCGCGAGCGAGGCCTCGTCCCCCGCCAGCACCGCGTCCCTCGACGGCGTGACCGCCGCGAGATCACGGTCGCTCTCCTGAATCGTCAGGTTGATCATGGCCGGCAGGCCGAGGCGCTGACCATCCGCCGGCGAGAAGATCCGGGCCACCCCGCGCGCGTGCAGCAGCTCGATCTCCTCGGGAACGATGACGCCGCCGCCGCCCCCGTAGACCTTGATGTGACCCGCTCCGCGCTCCTGAAGCCGCTCAACCAGGTACGTGAAGTACTCGACGTGTCCGCCCTGGTAGGACGACACGAAGACCGCCTGGACGTCCTCCTGGACCGCGGCCGCCACAACCTGCTCAACGCCCCGATCGTGGCCAAGGTGAATCACCTCGGCCCCCTGCGCCTGAAGCAGCCGCCGCATGATGTTGATCGCCGCATCATGGCCGTCGAACAGCGAGCCAGCGGTCACCGCGCGGAACGGGTAGACCGGCGTGTGGAGAGCGGACGTCGCACCCATCGACCTGCACCTCCGAGACACCGCACCCCGCGGCAAGGCGACCTGCTTGGCTACCCGATAGTAGGACGTCCATCTATCGGATGCCACCGGACCGCAGGCATGTGTCTCACCGCACCCGCCTCTGCCGATCACCACGGCGCGAATCGTCCGCACGTTCCACGGAGCGCGACGATCAAATGTCCCGTGGGCGGCGTGCCTGCACGTCCGCAGGCAGCAGGGCCTGCGCGTTCCGCGGAACGCAAAGATCGAGTGTGTCCCGCACGCGGCGCGCCGATACGTCCTCGCAGGCGGTACGGCCTGTGCCCCTCTGCGGAACGCGAAGATCGATTGCGCCCTGCGGGCCGCAGGCCAATACGTCCCGCAGGCAGTCGTCCCCAGACAGTCGGGCCTTCGCGTTCCGCGGAACGCGAAGATCGCGTACCTCCCGTGGGTGGCGCTCCGCCTAGTGCCGGTGGCACCTCCTGCGCATTTGGCGCATGCCCCGCCTCTGCCACCGCGTCCCGACCGCGACGCCCCGCGTCTGCTCGCTCCTCTCGTGAGATCCGCGATCGCCACGGTCAGCCCGTCGTCTTGATCGGCGTTTCCGCCTTCTGGTGGCTACGGAACGAGTCCAGCAACGACCACGGGAGGGCCGGAACGCCGATCATGGAGACGCCTGGACTGGTGAACCTCGCCGAAGGTGCCCAGGCCGTGTCTCGTAGAAGTTCGGTTCGGTTGGCGTGGCCGGATTCCGTTCCACACTGCTGATCTTCAGATGTTTCCAGCCACCGCGACCCGCATGATCGCGAACAGGTATGGATACATGGGGCATACAAGACCCGGCGGGCCGGTTTGCCTACCAAGTCCGCGATCATTGTCTCGACGAGGACTACCCCGGGCCGGTGATGGCCAGTTTGGTATGGATTTCGCCCTGACGAGCCGCCGCGAGGAACGGGCTTCAAGCGCTTCCCACGGAATCTGGAAGCGGCGGCTCTTGCACGTTCCGCGGAACGGAGATCGAGTCGGTGCCGTGGGCGGCAGGCCGGCACGTCCTGGGGGCCGAACCGTCTCGCGTTCCGCGGGACGCGGAGATCGCGTGCCGCTCGCGGGCGTTGGGCCGTCTGGTGCCCGAGACCGAGCGCGCCCCGGGCGTTCCACGGGACGCGAAGATCGAGTGGACGGGCCGCCAGCAGGCGGCCGGCCGCGGTTCCGCGGGACGCCGGGGCTGGGATCCGTGTCGCCGTGTGGTGACTTCCCCGCCAGAAAGGTCTGGGAAATGTGGAACGCCCCCGCACCTGGTGGTGTGGGGGCGTTCCGAAGGGTATTTCGGCGGTGTCCTACTCTCCCACCCAGTCTCCCGGGCAGTACCATCGGCGCTGGGGAACTTAGCTTCCGGGTTCGGAATGGGACCGGGCGTACCCTCCCCGCTAAAACCACCGAAAAACTGTTGAGTTATGGCACCTCACCCCAACCCGACCCACAGATATGGGGGGTTGGGGGTGGTCTGCCGTTCCTCAGGAACCGCACAGTGGACGCGTAGCATCTTTGTAGGACAAGCCCTCGGCCTATTAGTACCAGTCAGCTCCACACCTTGCAGTGCTTCCACTTCTGGCCTATCAACCCGATCATCTCTCGGGGGCCTTACCAGGTTGACCCTGTGGGAGACCTCATCTCGAAGCGAGCTTCCCGCTTAGATGCTTTCAGCGGTTATCCCTTCCGAACGTAGCCAACCAGCCATGCTCTTGGCAGAACAACTGGCACACCAGAGGTTCGTCCGTCCCGGTCCTCTCGTACTAGGGACAGCCCTTCTCAAGACTCCTACGCGCGCGGCGGATAGGGACCGAACTGTCTCACGACGTTCTAAACCCAGCTCGCGTACCGCTTTAATGGGCGAACAGCCCAACCCTTGGGACCTACTCCAGCCCCAGGATGCGACGAGCCGACATCGAGGTGCCAAACCTTGCCGTCGATATGGACTCTTGGGCAAGATCAGCCTGTTATCCCCGGGGTACCTTTTATCCGTTGAGCGACGGCGCTTCCACAAGCCACCGCCGGATCACTAGTCCCTGCTTTCGCACCTGCTCGACCCGTCGGTCTCACAGTCAAGCTCCCTTGTGCACTTGCACTCGACACCTGATTGCCAACCAGGCTGAGGGAACCTTTGGGCGCCTCCGTTACTCTTTAGGAGGCAACCGCCCCAGTTAAACTACCCACCTGACACTGTCCCTGACCCGGATCACGGGCCTAGGTTAGACATCCAGCACGACCAGAGTGGTATTTCAACAATGACTCCACAACCACTGGCGTGGCCGCTTCACAGTCTCCCACCTATCCTACACAAGCCGGACCGAACACCAATATCAAGCTGCAGTAAAGGTCCCGGGGTCTTTCCGTCCTGCCGCGCGTAACGAGCATCTTTACTCGTAGTGCAATTTCGCCGAGTCTGTGGTTGAGACAGCAGGAAAGTCGTTACGCCATTCGTGCAGGTCGGAACTTACCCGACAAGGAATTTCGCTACCTTAGGATGGTTATAGTTACCACCGCCGTTTACTGGCGCTTAAGTTCTGAGCTTCGCCCCGAAGAGCTAACCCGTCCCCTTAACGTTCCAGCACCGGGCAGGCGTCACTCCGTATACATCGCCTTACGGCTTCGCACGGAGCTGTGTTTTTAGTAAACAGTCGCTTTCCCCTGGTCTCTGCGGCCCACACCAGCTCAAGAAGCAAGTTCCGTCACCGGTGGTGGCCCCCCTTCTCCCGAAGTTACGGGGGCATTTTGCCGAGTTCCTTAACCACAGTTCACTCGATCGCCTCGGTATTCTCTACCTGACCACCTGTGTCGGTTTCGGGTACGGGCGGCCCTGGCACTCGCTAGAGGCTTTTCTCGACAGCATGGGATCATCCACTTCGCCACAATCGGCTCGGCATCACGTCTCAGACACATGACATGCGGATTTACCTACACGTCGTCCTACACGCTTACCCCGGGACAACCACCGCCCGGGATGGACTACCCTCCTGCGTCACCCCATCGCTTGCCTACTACCCCCCAAGATCCCAACCACCTCAACCCCCGAAAGGGAATCAGCGGGAGGTTAGTACAGGAAGATTCAGCATTGGCGCACCAGCGCCGGTACGGGAATATCAACCCGTTATCCATCGACTACGCCTGTCGGCCTCGCCTTAGGCCCCGACTCACCCTGGGCGGACGAACCTGCCCCAGGAACCCTTGGTCATCCGGCGGACGGGATTCTCACCCGTCATTCGCTACTCATGCCTGCATTCTCACTCGCGTGGCATCCACGGCTCGATCACTCGGCCGCTTCACACGCCACACGACGCTCCCCTACCCATCCACACACCTGAACCACCCCACAAGGAGGCAGCTGGGCTAACATGTGAATGCCGCAGCTTCGGCGGTACGCTTGAGCCCCGCTACATTATCGGCGCGGAATCACTTGACCAGTGAGCTATTACGCACTCTTTAAAGGGTGGCTGCTTCTAAGCCAACCTCCTGGTTGTCTGTGCGACTCCACATCCTTTTCCACTTAGCGTACGCTTAGGGGCCTTAGCTGGCGATCTGGGCTGTATCCCTCTCGACTACGAACCTTATCGCCCGCAGTCTCACTGCCGCGCTTCACGTACCGGCATTCGGAGTTTGGCTGAGTTCAGTAAGCTTGTCGGCCCCCTAGCCCATCCAGTGCTCTACCTCCGGCACGAAACACACGACGCTGCACCTAAATGCATTTCGGGGAGAACCAGCTATCACCGGGTTTGATTGGCCTTTCACCCCTACCCACAGCTCATCCCCCAGTTTTTCAACACTGGTGGGTTCGGTCCTCCACACGGTCTTACCCGCGCTTCAACCTGGCCATGGGTAGATCACCCGGCTTCGGGTCTTAGACATGCGACTATGGGCGCCCTATTCGGACTCGCTTTCGCTACGGCTACCCCACAACGGGTTAACCTCGCCACACACCGCAAACTCGCAGGCTCATTCTTCAAAAGGCACGCCGTCACCAGACCGAAATCCAGCTCCGACGGATTGTAGGCACACGGTTTCAGGTACTATTTCACTCCCCTCCCGGGGTACTTTTCACCTTTCCCTCACGGTACTAGTCCGCTATCGGTCACCAGGGAGTATTTAGGCTTAGCGGGTGGTCCCGCCAGATTCACACCGAATTTCACGGGCTCGGTGCTACTTGGGATATTCTTCGAGAGACAGAATGTTTTCGCCTACGGGGCTGTTACCCACTATGGCCGGCCATTCGCAAACCGTTCGACTAACACACTGTTTTCTAACTCTCTGGAAAGGCGGCAGCCCAACCTGAAGAATCCCACGACCCCTATGCCGCAACGCCTGCCGGCTATCACACGACACAGGTTTAGCCTAGATCCGCTTTCGCTCACCACTACTCGCGGAATCACGGTTGTTTTCTCTTCCTGCGGGTAATGAGATGTTTCACTTCCCCGCGTTCCCTCCATACACCCTATATATTCAGGTGTAGGTGACAGGACTTAGCATCCTGCCGGGTTCCCCCATTCGGAAATCCTCGGATCACAGCTCGGTTGACAGCTCCCCGAGGCATATCGCAGCCTCCCACGTCCTTCATCGGCTCCTGGTGCCAAGGCATCCACCGTGCGCCCTTACTAACTTGGCCACAAAGATGCTCGCGTCCACTGTGCAGTTCTCAAAGAACGGACGACCCCACATCCACACCCGGACACACCCACAAGGGCAGTTTCACGGAAGACATGGTCCGTACCGCAACCAGCCCCCACACCCTCGAACCGAGGATGCAGGGGCAGATGGCCGCCGAAGAAGCTTCCGCTCCCTCAGGACCCAACAGCGCACCACACGAAACCACCCACCACCTGGCTGCCCGTTCCACCCCCACCCCGAAGGACAGGGAGTACTAGACACAAACCCAGGCCGTGAACAGCCTCTCGAAGTCAGCATTCCACGCCAGTGAGCAACCGTCCGGCATGAACATCCGGAAACGGCATGCGCTCCTTAGAAAGGAGGTGATCCAGCCGCACCTTCCGGTACGGCTACCTTGTTACGACTTCGTCCTAATCGCCGGTCCCACCTTCGACGGCTCCCTCCACAAGGGTTGGGCCACCGGCTTCGGGTGTTACCGACTTTCATGACGTGACGGGCG
>NZ_JADWYX010000239.1:1197-4584 GCF_016786355.1 Frankia sp. AgB1.9 | reverse complement strand
GACGACCTCGGCCCGCTCGACAGCCTGTCGAACGCGCTCGTCGCCGTGGAGGGCCTGCTGCCCCCGGTCGACGGCCCGGTGGTGGCCACCGACGACCAGCCACCGCGGCCGTTCACGATGTCGTCCTTCTGCCTGACCGGCAACGACAAGCTCGCCGGCTACTGGGACACCGTCGCCGACCGGCTGTTCAAGATTCGCAACTGCATGAACATCGACGGGGTCACCCGGTCCCTGTCGATCTTCGAGCCGCCGATCGACCCCGGCCTGCTGGTCCGCGCGGCGGCCGCGGGCGTCGACCTCTCCAGCGTCGTCGGCGACCTCAACGCGCCGGTACCGCACTACCGGTTCGCGGTGATGCTGCAGAAGGCGATCGAGCTGTGCGGCGAGGTGCAGGCCCTCGGCGCGGCGCTGCTCGCGGCGCTGGAGAAGCGCGACGCCGAGGCGCTGGCGCTGCTGCGGGCCGGCCACGAGGTGGCGCTGCTGACGGCGATGCGCGACGTCAGGAAGCAGCAGGTCGACGAGGCCGAGCTGTCCCTCGACGCCCTGCGCAGGTCCCAGGACGTCGTCCTGGCCCGCCAGGACTATTACCAGACGCGGCCGTTCATGAACGCCTACGAGCTGGGCCAGGTCGGCCTGACCACGTTGGGTCTGGCGTTCACCGCCATGCAGGCCGGCGCGGAGACCCTGGCCGGCGGCCTGCACCTCATCCCGGAGCTGAAGGGCGGCGCCCCGACGACGGTCGGCGCGACCTTCGGGGGCAGGAACGTCGCGTCGGCGGTGCAGTCCTTCGGCAGCGCGGCCGGGGCGACCGCGTCGATCCTCAGCACCGCCGCCTCGCTGAGCGCGACGCTCGGCGGCCACCAGCGCCGCCAGGACGACTGGAAGCATCAGGCCGATCTCGCGACCAGAGAACTCGCGCAGATCGCGAAGCAGATCGCCGCCGGCGAGGTCCGGGCCACTCTCGCCGAACTGGAGGTCCGCAACCACGACCTGCAGGTGGAGAACTCGGCCGCCGCCCGCGACTTCCTGCGCGACAAGTTCACCAACCAGGCGCTTTACGGCTGGATGGTCGGCCAGCTGTCCAGCCTGCACTTCCAGGCCTACCAGCTCGCCTACGACGCCGCGAAGCGAGCCGAGCGGGCGTTCCGGCACGAGCTCGGCCTGACCGACTCCGCCTACGTCGAGTTCGGCTACTGGGACAGCCTCAAAAAGGGGCTCCTCGCCGGCGAGCGCCTGCGTCAGTCGCTGCGGCGCCTGGACGTCGCCTTCCTGGAGCAGAACCGGCGCGAGTTCGAGATCACCAAGCACGTGTCCCTGAACGCGCTCGACCCGACCGCGCTGCTCGCGCTCAAACGCGTCGGCGACTGTTTCGTCACCCTGCCCGAGGCCATCTTCGACCTCGACTACCCCGGCCATTACCTGCGCCGCCTGAAAAGCGTCGCGGTCACGATCCCGTGCGTCGCCGGCCCGTACGCGAGCGTCAGCTGCACACTCACCCAGCACCGCAGCACGGTCCGGCAGGTCGGCACGCTGCTCGACGGCGCGTACGGCCGCCAGAGCGACGACGACCCACGGTTCACCGACACGTCGGGGTCGATGCAGGCGATCGTCACGAGCTCCGCCCAGAACGACCCGGGCCTGTTCGAACCCACCCTGCGCGACGACCGCCTCCTGCCCTTCGAAGGCACCGGAGCCATCAGCGAATGGCGCGTCGAACTACCCACCGACTTCCCGGCATTCGACCGCGACACCATCTCCGACGTCGTCCTGCATGTGCGCTACACGGCACGCGACGGCGGCGACCGTCTGCGCGGCCAGGCCCGCACCGAGCTGGGCGCCGCCGTCGACGCGGCCCTCCGGTCGGCCGGGCAGCACGGGCTCGCGCGCGCGTTCGTCCTGCGCCACGAGTTCCCGGCCGACTGGCACCGGTTCGTCAGCCCACCGGCGGGAACGGGCGCGCCGTGGACGATGCCCGTCGGCCTGGAGAAGGCGCGCTTCCCGTTCCTGGTCCAGTCCAAGCCGATTGCCATCCGGGCCGTGTCGCTGCTCGTCCTGGTGGCGCCGGATTTCGTGACGGACTATGTGACCAACGGCGAACTCGCGCTGTCGATTGTGCCGGGCACGACGGCGTCCACGACCGCCCTCAAGGTGGCTACCTGGAACGGCCTGCTGCGCGGGACGTCGACCACGGGCGGGCAACTGGGCGACTGGACCCTCGCCGCCTGGCGCGTCCACAACGGCGTGACGGTTCCCGTGGCACCCGGCTCCCTCGAGGATGTCGTCGTGGTGGTCGACTATGCGGTCGGAGCCGCCAATCCTTTGCGCCGATCATCTCCGGGTGACCCTTGACACCGGCACCTGTCCGCTACGAACGACACCCATGGGGATCTGGCACAAACGACAGAAGGGCTCTTCGCGGACCAAGGTCATGCAGGTCTTCGAAGGCACAAATCAGATCCAGCGACTGGCCATCAGTAGGCGCCTGGCGCGGGCCTGATTGACGTGGCGTTTTCGCAGGTCACAGTCCGCAGCCGGGCCCCGGGAGGTCGGCGTCCGGTCGCGGGACGCTGTTCTCGGGTGTCTGGTTCGGTCCCGTTGTAGCCGGCGGTCGCCTCCTGCTCCGAGCAAGCCAGTGGCCGCAGCAAAACGGCGAACTATAAAGCGATTGGTGACTCAGATCACACGACGGGCTCGGGGCGGTGGAGGGCTATTACCTACGCGAGTTATGCGTAGGTGCACCGCATCGACACATTCACAGATCAGAATATTTGCCAAAGTCGTACCGTGCGGTCGTAGCTGCCGGTGGCGAGGGTGTGGCCGTCGGCTGTGAAGGCCACCGACCTCACAGCGTCGGTGTGGCCGTTCAGAGGTTGGCCGATCTCGCAGGGCTGGGCTGGGTCGGCGACATCCCACAGCCGCACGGTCCCGTCGCTGCTGGCGGTGGCGAGAGTGCGTCCATCAGCCGTGAACGTCACCGACCACACGGCGCCGGTGTGGCCGGTGAGGGGATGGCCGATCTGCCGGGGTCCGCCGGGGCCGGCGACGTCCCACAGTCCCAGTGTGTGGTCGTCGCTGGCGGTGGCGAGCGTGCGTCCGTCGGCTGTGAATGCCACCGCCATCACGGCGTCAGTGTGGCCTTTGAGGCGTTGGCCGATCTGCCGGGGCCGCCCGGGGTCAGTGACGTCCCATAGCCGCGCCGTGTGGTCGTAGCCGCCGGTGGCGAGCGTGCGTCCGTCGGCTGTGAATGCCACGGACCACACGGCGCCGGTGTGGCCGGTGAGGGGTTGGCCGATCTGCCGGGGCCGCGCGAGGTCAGTGACGTCCCATAGCCGCGCCGTGTGGTCGTAGCCGCCGGTGGCGAGCGTGCGTCCGTCGGCTGTGAATGCC
>NZ_JADWYX010000239.1:0-1097 GCF_016786355.1 Frankia sp. AgB1.9 | reverse complement strand
GCGAGGTCAGTGACGTCCCATAGCCGCGCCGTGTGGTCGTAGCCGCCGGTGGCGAGCGTGCGTCCGTCGGCTGTGAACGCCACCGCCATCACAGCGTCAGTGTGGCCTCTGACGCGTTGGCCGACGGGCAGCGCGCCCGTACGTGGCGGGGCAGGTGCCGGTTGGGCGGGTGGGGGAAATGCTGGTTCATCGATAGGTGGGGTGGCACGCACGGGTACCGGGTATGCGGGGGCGCTGGTGGGTTTGGCGCGGCCGGCGAGGGTGTGACGGACCCGATCGAGTAGGTAGCGGGGGGCCTCGTGCTGCGCGAGGGGGAACAGATCGATTGACACGACCGCGGCCAGCAGGCCGGGGCGTGGGCAGTCCTCGACGCGGATAGGCAGAAGCTTGCGACCGAACCCGTCAGCGTCGGCTGCCTGGGCGGCCTGCCATTCCTGCCGGCCATAGACCGACTCCAGGTAGGCCTCAGAGAGGATCGCGATCGTCCGCGTCGCGCGCCGAACGCCGTCGTCCATCTTGATCTGCCAGTTCGAACCGGGAACGAAATCCCACACCTGGATCAGCACGCGGTAGCCGGCGTCCTCTAGCTGCCAGGCCACCCACTCCGCCCACGCGACATCGGCGCTGGTGTAGGACACGAAAAAGTCCCACCCGTCCGCGTCCGGCACTGCCCCCGAAGCCGTCACACCCCGATCTTCCCACCACACCCGGACTACACGGCCGCGCGGGCGTCCTACCTGGGATCAGGCCCGCGCATCTGAGCGGGGACCTGGTGGGCGTTGTGCTCGGCCGGGTCTGGCTGGCTGGTTCGGCTATTTATGTGAGGTGGGTATCGCGATTCGGGCGGCGTAATCGTGTGGGATTCCGCTGCCCTTACTTTCGCGGAGGCCCCACTTTCTGTAGATCTCTACTAGTAATACCTGACCCGGGTTCCGCATATTCGACCGACCTTCCCGTCGATCTGGTTTAGAATGGTGGTGGATCGACAATTAAATGGGCGGCCCGGGACGGTGTTACCAGCACCAATCCCGGGCCTGTCGGGTAGCCGGGGGCATCTCAGCCCCCGGCTCCCACAGATCCCCGCATGACAGTCTCCC
>NZ_JADWYX010000238.1 GCF_016786355.1 Frankia sp. AgB1.9 | reverse complement strand
TGTGAGGTGAGGAGGAGGTGGGGTGCGCCGTTTCGGGCGAGCCAGCGGGTGAGGTGCTGGCCGATGGCACCGGTCGCCCCGGTGACCAGGCTGGTGCCGGTGGGGGTGAACGGGGTGAGGGCGGTCGCGTCGGGTTCGGTCATCGGCGCCCGCACCAGCCGGCGGACGCTCAGACCGCCGGGCCGGACCGCCAGGTCGCTCTCGTCGGTCTGCCCCAGGGCCGTGGCCAGGAGCTGAAGGCTGTCCTGGTCGATCGCCGCGGGTAGGTCGATCAGGCCGCCCCAGCCGGCCGGGTTCTCCGCCGCCGCGCTGCTGCCCAGGCCCCAGACCATGGCGGCCTCCGGGTCGGTCACCGGGTCGTTCGCCCCGGTCGTCACCGCGCCGCGCGTCACCGCCCAGATCGGCGCCGGGATGTCGCCGTCGTGCAGCGCCTGGATCAGGCCGACCGTGCCGGCCAGCCCCCACGGCACCGACGGGAAGTCCGGGTGGCTGCCCTCGGCCAGGCCCAGCAGCGACAGCACGCCGCGTGGCGGCCCGGTCAGGCCGGCCTTGACCAGTCCGGCCAGGGCGACCCGGTCGGTCGCGTCGCGGGCCACCCGAACCAGGGTCGGGCTCGCTCCACGCCCGGCCAGCACGTCGAGCAGCGCACGCACCCAGGGGGCGTCGGCCAGCTCGTCGGGGACGGTCACCAGCCAGTCGCCGGTCAGCGGGGCGGGCTCGGCGGCGGCACGCTGCCAGGCGATGCGGTAGCGCCAGCGGTCGATGGTCGCGCGGGTGGTGTGCGTCCGGCGCCAGGCCGTGAGGGCGGGCAGGGCGGCGTCGAGGGCGATGCGGGTGGTGGGGTCCGTCGCGCCGAGCAGGCTGGCGAGGGCGTCGGGGTCGCCGGTCTGGATGGTGTTCCAGAACTCGTCGGTCTGGTCGGTCTGAGTGGCGGCGGGAAGGGGCGTCTGCGGGGTGGGGGTGATCCAGTAGTTCTGGTGTTGGAAGGGGTAGGCGGGCAGGTCGACGGGTTCGGGTGTGGGCGTGGGGTCGGGGTTCCAGGTGACAGGGGTGCCGTGGGTGTGGGCGTCGGCGAGGGACGTGTGCAGGCGGGTCAGGGTGGCGTCGCCCCGGCGCAGCGTGGCGGTGATGGTGGCGGTGTTCTCGAGGATGTCGGTGAGGGCGGTGCCGAGGACGGGGTGGGGGCTGATCTCGAGGTAGGTGGTGTGGCCGTCGGTCTTCAGGGCGTGGACAGTGCCCGTGAGGCGGACCGGTTGGCGCAGGTTGCGGTACCAGTAGTCGGCGGTGAGGGTGGCCGGGTCGGCGATCCCGGCGGTCACCGTCGAGTAGAGCGGTGTGTGGCCGGGGCGCGGGGTAAGGCCGTCCAGCTCGGCGAGGATGCGGGCGCGCACCGTCTCGACGGCTGGGGAGTGGGACGCGTAGTCCACGGGGATGACGCGGGCCCGCAGCCCCTGGGCGGTGTAGCGCTCGACGACTGCGGCAATCGCGTCTGCGGGTCCTGACACCACGGTGGTCGTCGGGCCGTTGACGGCGGCGATGCTCAGCCCGGTGCCGGAGTCCGCGTCGAGGTCGGCCTGGACGGAGTCGGCGGGCAGCGGGATGGAGGCCATGCCTCCGGTGCCGGCGATGGTGGCGATGGCCTGGCTGCGTCTGGCGATGGCGCGGGCGGCGTCGTCGAGGGTGAGGATGCCGGCGGTGGTGGCGGCGGCGATTTCGCCTTGGCTGTGGCCGAGGACGGCGTCGGGGACGATGCCGTGGGCTTTCCAGAGTTCGGCGAGGCTGGTGGTGATGGCCCACAGCGCCGGTTGGACGACGTCGACGCGGTCGAGGGTGGGGGCGCCTGGTCGTTGGTAGAGGACGTCGAGGAGCGACCAGTCGACGTAGGGCGCGAGGGCGTCGGCGGCTTGGTGCAGGTGGTGGGCGTAGCGGGGTGACGTTTCGAGGAGTTCGGTGGTCATGCCGTCCCACTGGGCGCCTTGACCCGGGAAGACGAACACCACCCGGCCAGGCGCCGTGGCCTGGCCGCGCACGACGTTCGCCGGCTGCTCCCCGGCCGCCAGCCCGTCGAGCCCCGGCAGGTAGGCGGCCAGCTCGTCCTCGCCTGGCTCGCGGCCAGGCGGCGGCGGGTCGGGGATCACGACGGCCCGGTGGGACAGGTGGGCTCGGCCCCGGTCGAGGGTGTACGCGACGGCGGCTGGGTCGAGCTCGGGATGGGCTCGGACGTGCGCGGCCAGCCGGCCGGCCGCCGCCGCCAGGGCGTCGGGATCCCGGGCCGAGAGCACCCACGGCGGGCGGACCGTCCCGGCCGTGGCCACCGGCGGCAGCCCGGACGGTGCCGCCGCCGGCTCGGCGGGCGGCGGCGGCGCGGGCGCCTCCTCGATGATCACGTGGGCGTTGGTGCCGCTGATGCCGAACGACGAGGTGGCGGCCCGGCGGGGCCGCGCGCCCGCGGGCCAGGGCCGGGACTCGGTGAGCAGCCGGACGGCGCCGGCGTCCCAGTCGACGTGCGGGGTCGGCGCGTCGACGTGCAGCGTCTTCGGCAGCACGCCGTGGCGCAGCGCCCCGACCAGCTTGATGATCCCGGCCACCCCGGCCGCAGCCTGGGCGTGCCCGAGGTTGGACTTCAGCGAGCCCAGCCACAGCGGGGCGTCGGCCGCGCGGCCCTGGCCGTAGGTCTCCAGCAGCGCCTGGGCCTCGATCGGGTCACCCAGCGGGGTGCCGGTGCCGTGCCCGTCCACCGCGTCGACGTCGGCGGCGGTCAGCCCGGCGTCGGCCAGGGCGGCGCGGATGACGCGTTCCTGGGCCGGGCCGTTGGGTGCGGTCAGGCCGTTGGAGGCGCCGTCGGAGTTGACCGCGCTGCCCCGGACCAGGGCCAGCACCTCGTGCCCGTTGCGCTCGGCGTCGGAGAGGCGCTCCAGCAGCAACAGGCCGACACCCTCCGACCAGCCAGCCCCGTCGGCCGCCGCCGCGAACGAGCGGCACCGGCCGTCGGGCGACATGGCCCGCTGGCGGGAGAAGAAGATGAACTCCTCCGGGGAGGACATCACGGTCACGCCCCCGGCCAGCGCGAGCGTGCTCTCGCCGGAGCGCAGCGACCGCAGCGCCAGGTGCAGCGCGACCAGCGACGACGAGCAGGCGGTGTTGACGGTCACGGCCGGCCCGGTGAACCCGTAGGCGTACGAGATGCGGCCCGACGCCACGCTGGGCGCGTTGCCCAGGCCGAGGTAGGCCTCCAGCTCCTGCGGGGTGTGGTCGAGGCGGGCGTAGTCGTTCAGCGAGAGGCCGACGAACGCGCCGACGGGGCTGCCGCGCAGCTCGGTCGGGTCCACCCGGGCGTGCTCGAACGTCTCCCACGCGGTCTCCAGCAGGAGGCGGTGCTGGGGGTCGGTGGCGAGCGCCTCGCGCGGGGTGATGCCGAAGAAGCCGTTGTCGAAGCCGGCGACGTCCGGCAGGAAGGCGCCGCGGTTGGTGTACGACGTGCCGGGATGGTCCGGGTCGGGGTGGTAGAGGGCGTCGACGTCCCAGCCCCTGTCGCGCGGGAAGTCCCCGACCACCTCGCGGCCGGCGGCGACCAGCTCCCACAGGCTCTCGGCGTCCCGCACCCCGCCCGGGAATCGGCAGCCGATCCCGATGATCGCGATCGGCTCACGGTCGCGTTCCTGGAGCCGGCGCAGCCGCTCCTGCGCGTCGTCCAGCTCGACGGTCACCCGCCGCAGCAGGCGGCGGATCTGGTCGTCGCTCATCGCGTGGGGCCAGCCTTCCTGGTCAGGGACGTCGGGGTCGTCGGGAGCGGGGGAACGGGGCGGTGGGTCGTCACGAGATGCCGAACCGGCGGCCGAGGAGGTCGATGAGCTCGTCGTCGCTCGTCTCGGACAGCTCCGCGCCGAGCGCCTCGGCCCGGCTCTGGCCCGGTCGCCCGGACGCCGGGGCCCAGGTGTCGGCCAGCTCCCGCAGCCGGGCCGCCGCACGTTCCTGGGCGCCGTCGTCGAGGCTGGCCGACGCCAGCACCGCCTCCAGGCGGTCGAGCTGGCCGAACAGGTCCTCGCCGCCGCCCGTGGCGTTCTCGGCCGCGTCGAGCGCCAGCCGTTTCGCCAGGTACTCGGCCAGCGTGTCGGGGGACGGATAGTCGAAGATCAACGTGCTGGGGAGGGTCAGGCCGCTCGCCGTCCGCAGGCGGTTGCACAGCTCCACCGCGGTGAGGGAGTCGAAGCCCAGCTCGCGGAAGCTCGTCGTCGGCTCCAGCCGGTCCGTCGACCGGTGGCCGAGGACGGCGGACGCCTCCGTCTGCACGAGGGTCCGCAGCCGCGACGCCCGGCGCGCCGGGGGGAGCGTGGCCAGCTCCTCGGTCAGCCGGCCTGCCGCGTCCCGGGCGCTGCCGGGCCGCGCCGCCTCGGTCGAGGCTGTTCCCGGTCCCGCCGCCGGGGCGGTCCGCAGCTCGGCGGTCAGCTGTCCGGGCTCGTCCTGCCCGAAGGCGTTCCAGTCGAGGTCGGCGATGACGAGGTGGGTGGTGTCGTGGGTGAGGGGGTGGTGCAGGGCGGTGAGGGCGGTGGCGGGCGGCAGCAGGGTGAGGCCGCGGCGGGCGAGCCGCGTCTCGACGTGGGACGGCGCGATGCCCCGGGCGCTGTCACCGGTTTCGCCATCGGCCTTGGCCCAGTGCGTCCAGCCGATGCTGGTGGCGGGTTGGTGGTGGTGGTGGCGGTGGTGGGCGAGGGCGTCGAGGTAGGCGTTGCCGGGGGCGTAGTTGCCTTGGCCGGTGATGCCGGAGATGCCG
>NZ_JADWYX010000237.1 GCF_016786355.1 Frankia sp. AgB1.9 | reverse complement strand
CAGCCGAGCCTGAGCTGACGACGGTGGAGCTGCCAGATCCTCCGGCCCCGCCGCCGTCGTGGACCGGGCGGGAGGCCCGCGGGCCGGCCCCCCCGGGGGGGGCCGGGGGCCCCGGGCCCCCCCCCCCGGGGGGGGGGGCCGCAGCCACAGATTCACGCCGACCGCTCGGCGACGGCCGCCCCGCGGTCAGCCGAAGGTGGGGAACTCGGGGCCGAAGATGGCGGCCCAGAGCGCGACGGCCTCCTCGTGGCGCCCGTCGCCCTCGGCGGCGACGGCCTTCTCCGCGTAGGCACGGGCCATCCGGACGGACTCGCCGAGCGCGGCCAGGTCGTCGGGCCGCAGATAGGTCGACAGGTCGCCGCCGACGTCGGCGGGGTCGGCCATCGAGAGGCCGGCCTCGTCCATGTACCGGAACACGGTCGCCAGCGCCTGCCGGGTGTTCAGGCCGCGGCCGGCGAGCACCGTCCCGGCCAGCGCCTCGATGTGGAACGAACGCAGATGGCTGCCGCACACCCGGTTCCACGCCTTCAGTAGCCGGACCGCCGAGATCACTCGGGGGCCGAGATCCTCGGTCCAGCTGGCGTGCCGCTCGGGCCGGGTCGGCAGCCAGCCGCCGATCCGGTCGGGCATGACGTAGCCAGCGCGCGGGTGGTCGAAGGCCGGGACGAGGTGGACGTCCGGCGGGGTGTCATACACGACGCGCAGCGCCTGGCCACGCGTGCCGATCGTCTGGACCCGGTCGCCGCCGATCGCGTTCCGCACGCACAGCAGCAGATCGCGGGAGTCCCAGCGGAACCGCTTCCAGGCGCTGTTCGCGGCACTGAACACCGCGAAGATGTCGACCTCGTCGAGCGGCCGGATCATCGTGTCGCGCCCGGCGGAGCCGATGGTGGCGACGCCGACGAGCGGCAGCGCGCAGCGCGGCGGGAAGATCGCCCGCAGCGCGCGCTCGGCCTCGTCGCGGCGGGCGTCGATCACGGCCTTGTCGTCGGTGGACAGCCGGATGATGTCGTCGAGCTTGGCGAACGCGCGGGCCGTCGTGCCGACCAGCAGTGGCCCCGTCATCGGGTGCGGGCCGGATGCCGGGTGCGGCTGGCCGTCCGCCGACGGGAAGAGGGGGTTCGGGGCGCCCGCCACCGAGTCCTCGGGCCGCCGCCAGTGCGGCGGGATGATCAGGTGATCGTAGGTGACCTCAGCTGGCGGCGTCGCGGCCGAGACCGGGCGTGGGGTATCGACGCTCATATGCACCTCCCCGGCGCAGCGCGCCGACCGTCGGGCTCCCCTCCCGGACACACGCCGGTCCCCAACCGACGCTGATACCGGGGCCGGGGACGGTGGGGTGCCATCTCCAGCCGCGACATCATCCCCATGGTGCCCCAGGCCGTAACCGAATGAACAGTCAGGGCGCCCTACAGGCGCCCAGAAGATACACATCGGTGTCGAAACGGAGCATCAACCGGTGTCGGCTTCCCGACAACCTAGCAGCGGCCACCAGTCGTGCGCATCCAAAGGCGCCAACCGAAGGCAGTGCACCAGCCTGCGAGTATGACAGAAAGACCATTGCGTATAACGTTCTGTTCTAGCGCGCTGGTGGTGACCGACCCGCAATCGCCCCTCCCGGCCAACTGTCACCCTCGGTAAGAGTCGTGGCGGTGCGTCAGCGCGGTGGCGGCCGGCACCAGACGCGCCAGCCGGTCACGATGACCACCTGGGTCGGCTGGAACGACGTGGCCCGCGCGAGCCGCTCGGCGGCCGGGTCGTCGACGCGGACCCGAGTCTCGACCAGCGCGAATCGGTGGGCCTCCAGCCAGCTCGCCAGCGCGCGGATGATCTCGGCGGCGTAGCCACGGCGCCGCTCGGCCGCGTCGATCACCACCGCGACCGCGGCCCGCCGGGCCCTGGTGTCGGCGCCCAGCAGTCCTACCGGCTCACCGTCGTGGTCGCGGACCACCCAGGTGGGCGACGACGGCCCGCCGCCGGCCCGGAGGCGCAGCTCGCGGCGCAGCGCCGCCGGCTCGGCCGTCCCGCGCGCGTCCGGGCCGGCGAACAGACCGCCGACGCCGAGCCCCGGCGGCGGCCGGGAGGCCAGCGCCACCTTGCGCGCCAGTTCCTCGGCCACGTAGCCCGCGTTCCACAGCGTCACCGGAAGCGCCTGTAGCCGCGCGGTGGTCAGCGTCGGTCCGTCGTCAGCCATGAGCCGTCGTCGGTCGGCCGGGCGTCGCCAGAGATAGAGGTATAGGCGGCCGCGCCACGGCGCGCGGGATCAACGCGTCCGGGACGGCTCATTGACGCCGAGCAGGCCCCGGTCCCGCAACCACGCCTCGGTGCGGCTCATCCCGTCGGCGAGGTCGACGCGGGGCTGCCAGCCGGTCACCGCGGTAATCCGGTCGCCGGCGAGGCGGCCGGTCCTCGTCACGTCCGCGACGGCGAGCGGGCCGAGGTCCATCCGCTGGCGCGGGTCGACGCCGGCCGCCAGCCGGGACCCGATCCCGCGGACCAGCCCGAGCGCCACGGCCCCGGTCGACGGCCCGGTCGCGTCGGGGTGCTCGGCCGCGCCCACCGCGGGCACGCCCGCCCGGTCGGCGGCGCCGCCGGGCCCGGGCCGGCCGCCGGGGGCCGGCTCTGGCTCGCCGGACGTCTGGCGCCTGGACTCGACCCGACCGCGCAGCCGGCCGACCGCCTGCGTCGCGTCGTCCAGCGCGCCGTACATCCGGGCCGGCACCGACCGCGGGACCGGCAGGTCGAGCATCCGGCTGTAGCAGCCGACGAACTCGGCGACGGTCGCCGGCGCCGGTCCGGTCACGTGCAGCACCTCGCCGACGGCGGCCTCGCTACCGGCCGCGGCGGTCGCCGCGGGCCCGCCGGCGTCGGTGTGGCCCCGGTTGAGCCCGCCCGGGCCGCCGTCGAGCAGGACGAACCGGCCCGCGCGCAGCAGCAGCACCGGCCAAACCGTCCACCGGCCGGCGCGGGGCCCGTAGGCGTCACCGAGTCGCAGGATCGTCGCGGGCAGCCCGGACGCGGTAGCGGCGCCGACCGCCTGCTCGGCGGCGGCGAGGGTGTCGGCGCGCGGATCACCGGTCAGGCCAACGGGCGCGGTCTCGTCGACGCCGTCGGCGAGGTCGGGTCCGAGCGCGGAGACGCAGGAGAGATGAATCACCCGTCCGACGCGGCCCCGGGCCGCGGCGTCGAGGACGGTCGCGGTCCCGCCGAGCAGCACCTGGCGCATCTGGGCAGCCGGGACACGGGACGATCCGGCCGGCCGGCCGCCCCGGATCGGCGGCAGCTCGCCGACCCCGCCCATCCCGACGGCGGCCGCGTGCACCACCAGGTCGGCGCCGACGAGCTCCTTCTCCCAGTCCCCCGGCCGGCTCACGTCCGCGGCGTGCACACCGGGGCCTCGGGCCACGTCGAGCGCGACGACGTCATCCCCGCGCCCGCGCAGGGCATGGGCGATCGCGCCGCCGACGAACCCCGCGGCGCCAGTCACCACCACCCGAGCCAACGTCAGCCCTCCTGATCACCTGCCGGTGCCGCCAGGCCGCGCGGGCCCGGCGCGGGCACCAGCCCGACCGCCTCCCGCACGCGGGCCACACCTGCCTCCGGATGCGAGCAGCCCCCGTTCCTGCTTGCAGCATCACAGCACACATCGATCTCCGCCACGGCGACCACCCGGCGCAGCACAGGTGCCCGACTGCTCCGGTATCGCGCCAATCCGGGGCGGACCGGACGGCGGCCAGCCGAGGCCGCGCGCGCCTGGCGAGGAGAACCGCGCCCCCACGGACCGAGACTGCCCGTGGATCCTGGGCGCCCATCTGCCTAGCCGCATGAAGCCCGTCGGTGAATCTCGGCCCAGCGCCGCCCGACCGGGCGAAGATCGCCGTTTCGGCCCTCACATGGTCGTGCCCAGGCGCTCTCCGCGACCATGTGAGGGCCGAAACGGCGATCACTGGCACGAAGGTGAGGGAACGGAACGTCCTCGCGCTCTCGGAGGAGCGGTCAGGCAGGGCCGCGCTCGGCGCCGGCAAACGCCGTCGAACCATCCGGCCCGGACTCGATGGGCCGGGCCGCGGGGTCCGGCGAACCGTCCGGCTCGGTCGCCCCGGCGACGGCGAGGTCGGCGGCCGCACGGTTACGCCGGCGGGCCCGGCGGCGCAACAGCTCACCGGGCACACCGGCGGCGAGAGAGAGCGCGACGACCGCGGGCGCGAGCCAGCCGGTCGCGTCCTTGAGGCCCGGGACGGAGGACGCCGCGTACCCGAGCGCGGGGATGCCGGTGCCCCAGATGACCGCGCCCACGGCGGCCGCCGCGAGGAACCGCGCCGGAGGCATCCGGACCGCGCCGGCCAGGATCGGGGCGAAGGTGCGCGCCCATGGCACGAACCGGGCGGCGATGAGCGTGACCGGGCCGAACCGGTCGTAGAAGGTCTCGGTGCGATCGAGGATCTTCTGGTGCCGGCGCTCCAGCCAGGGACGCCCGAGCCGGCGCCCGGTGACGTAGCCGAGGCAGACCCCGGCGACGGCCATCACGGTCACCCCGGCGGCGAGGACCGGCAGCGAGATCCGGTGCGCCGGATTGGCCGCCATCAGGCCGGTAGCGAACAACATGGCGTCTCCCGGCAGCCAGAACCCGATCGGCACGCCGCTCTCGAGGAACACGATCGCGAAGACGGTCAGATACAGGGTGAGGCCGGATAGATGGTCGACATCCATGGCTTCAGTGTGGCTGCTTGGCCCGAACGGGCGCGTAGCGCCCGCGGGCCCAGCCGCCAGTCGGGGGGGCGCCCGCCCCCCCCCCCCCCC
>NZ_JADWYX010000236.1 GCF_016786355.1 Frankia sp. AgB1.9 | reverse complement strand
GGTTCGGGGCCCGGCCCCGAACCCGGGCCCCGTTCGCATCGGCGCCCACCGCCGCGAGGCCGGCCTCGGCCCCACGCCACCCGGCCCGCCTACCACCCGAACCCACCGCGCGCGCAGCCCGGACGTCGATCCAAAACCGACCCACATCGTCAAGTACGAATTAACACCCCACCGACACCCGTTCAGTGTCACTAAACAAACACCCAACGTGGCAGCGGTGAAGACTCCCGCACGCGGCGACGATCTTTAGTAGTGCAGCGGCGACAGCCAGGGACAAGAAGGGCCGGACGTTCCCCGAGCCGGCTGGCCGCGACCGCCATGACCCACAGGCGCGATTACCAGCCGTGACGATCTCGCCGCTTGACGCAGCCAGGTGTTGAGATACTCGGCGACCGCCTCGAGCGTGGGAAACCGCTCGCGGTCCGTCAGCTCCACCGGATCGATCGCGTCCGGTGCGTCCGGTACGCGTAGTCCAGAGCAAGCCCGTCGGCAGATACGTCAACGCGAGAGCCGCCGGACTTTCCGGATCGTCGCCCGCCCGCGCCAACAGCGCCGCGAAACGCCGGTGCCCGTGCTGATGGGCCAGCCACACCTCGACGTCCGAGGCAGCGAGCGGCAGGACCGTGAGGGTCTGCGCCGTGGCGAGCCGGTCGGCGGGATCGAGCCGGCGATAGTCCTCGGTCCGACACGCCACGGGCAAGGTCCTGCGGTCCGCATCAAGGTAGAGGTAGCGGACCTCGACGACCGGCCGGGCCGCGGCCGGCACCGCTCCGCATACACGATCTCGCCGCCCGCTCACGCGGACAACCGGACCGGCTCCGCATACACGATCTCGCCGCCCGCTCACGCGGACAACCGGACCGGCGCGCCGCGCCCCGCCGGGGCCAGCCGGAGACTCCCACGCCTCTACCCGAGTCGGCACTGACCGAGTAGACAGCGATCGAGTCATCAGATAGCGTCGGTGGTGTGAACGACACAAACCGCACGGGCCGGGAGGACGGACCGCTTGTCGGTATCGGCTACCTGATGCGCCGCCTCGGCCTTTCCCGGACACGCTGCTACCAGCTCACCCGTCGTCCGAGCTTCCCAAGCCCGGAAAGCTCGACGGAACTCGGGCGCATATGGCTCAAGACCGGTGTTGACCAGTGGATCCTCGATCACCGCCCAGCCGCCACGTCAGACGACGGGGATTCGCCAGCGGGCCACCAGGCTCGCACCGGCCGCGCGGCGAGACACACCGCCGTGACGGGGATCAGAGGCGACGGCCCCGCCCGTCAATAGCGCGTGAGAGCGGCGGGTACATCGCGGGCAGCAGGGCACATCGACCGCGCCCTCGCCTCGCTCGGCGGCGACCGCCGGACGATCCGCTACCCGACCGACACGGCCACGATGTCCTTGGCTTCCTCACCCTGACAGCCGCAGTGACCTGCTGGAAACGACTCCCCGCGTGAGCCACGCTGCTACGGGCGGGCCACGCTCGATAGCCCGTCGGACAAGCGGGCGCTGGAGGCTTCCCGCGCGGCCTTACGCCGTTGCTGCCCTGCCCGCAGATTCTCCCAGGCGAGGTAGATCGTCGTCACGCCGTAGGCGATAGCGGGCGCCACCACCCAGTCGGCTGGCGTGTGGAGACTATGGCCGGCCCACCATCCCAGCGTGAGCGCCACGGTGTCGGCGACGAACACCACCGCCGCTTTGATACCAACGTGATGCCGGCGCGCGTAGGACGTTCCCGCGCTGCCTTCCAGGCGAGTGCCGCCCTCAGCCGGTTCGGGAGCGCCACCAGCCGCAACTGCCCACACGGCCGACTCCCGCCGTACCCGTCGGCCAGACCACAGAAAATACAGGCTCGCCGTGCCCCACGACAGCGGCCCGACGATCACCCAGTCCAGGGGCGAATGGAACGCCCACAACCCCACCAACACCGTCAGCCCGGCGACGCCGACCAGCAACGTGACACCGATCGTGGCGACACGCCGCTCCAACGGAACGGTCATATCCCCATTATCACCATCATTCTCACGCCCGGCACCCTCCTTGGGTCACAGTAGTGAGCCCAGGCGTTCGACGGCCGGATCAGTTAGTCAGTCGGCTTCGGCCGCCATGGGCGCTGGCGTGAGCATCGCGGCGAGTGCCGCCATCGCGCCGGGCACGGGCCGGTAGTAGGCCCAAACCCCGCGTTTGTCGCGGCTGATCAGGCCTGCGTCGACGAGGACCTTCAGATGGTGGCTGACCGTCGGCTGGGTCAGGCCGAGAGGTTCGGTGAGCTCGCAGACGCAGGCTTCTCCACCATCCCGGGCGTAGATCATCGACAGCAATCGCAGGCGGGCCGGCACGGCGATCGCTTTGAGGACGCCGGCGAGTTGTTCGGCGTCGACGGCGGACAGCGGTGCGCGTGCCAGGGGTGTGCAGCACGACGACAAGGTGGCCGCGAGGCCAGGACCCGGGGCCGCAGTGGCATCGAGGGTGGGTGCCGCCATCGCTGCCGGTGGGGTTGCCGTCGTCGTCATGGCTCCAGCATGCACCAGGGCATTGACAGGCGTCTATCTCGTCGGCCATCCTCGTCCCGTCGGACATAGACAGTGGTCGATATAGAGGGTGGTCGTATGGCCAGGGTGCAGTTGGCGTTGAACGTCTCGGACGTGGACGCGGCGGTGGCGTTCTACGGGAAGCTGTTCGGTGTGGAGCCGGCGAAGCGTCGGCCGGGGTATGCAAACTTCGCGATCGACACGCCGCCGCTGAAGCTGGTGCTGATCGAGAACCCCGAGGCCCGGGGCGCCGGTGTCGCCGGGGCGCTCAACCACCTGGGTGTCGAGGTCGAGTCCACCGAGGAGGTGTCCGCGGCGACCGCGCGGCTGGCCGGGGCGGGGCTGGCGACGGCCGTCGAGGAGAACACGACCTGCTGTTACGCGTTGCAGGACAAGGTCTGGGTGGATGATCCGGATGGGGCGCCGTGGGAGGTCTACACGGTGCTCGCCGACAGCGACTCGGCTCGCCCGGGGTCGACGGGGTCGGTCGCCGAGCGGCTCGACGGCCAGGAGCAGGGCGCAGGCTGCTGCACGCCGTCGGCCGTGGCGGCGGTGCCGGCGGGTGCGGTGAATCTGCTCGCGGGTGCGCCGGTCTCGACCGGCCACTGCTGCTGAGCGCCCGTCCGTGACAGACCTTCCGGGCGGCCAGCCTCCGCTGGTGCGGCGCTTGGCCGCCGAGGCGATCGGCAGTCTGCTGTTGGCGGCGCTGGTCGTCGGTTCCGGGATCGCCGCGCAACAGCTCAGTCCCGGCCAGGTGGGTCTGGAGCTGGTCGAGAACGCGGCGGCGACCGCCGCCGGCCTCTACGCCATCATCCTGATGGTCGGCCCGGTATCGGGAGCGCACTTCAACCCGGTCGTCACCGTGGTCGACGCGGCGCTCGGCGGGCTGTCGTGGCGGGACGCCGCCGCCTACCTGCCTGCCCAGATCGCGGGCTGTGTCGGCGGTGCCGTGTTGGCGAACCTGATGTTCGCCCGGCCGGCGGTGTCGATCTCCACCCACCACCGGGCATCAGATGCTCACCTGCTCGCCGAGGTGGTCGCCACCGCCGGCCTGATCCTGCTGATCTTCTCGCTGACCCGGTCCGGCCGCGGTGAGAAGGCCCCGGCGGCGGTCGGCGCCTACATCGGTGCGGCGTACTGGTTCACCAGCTCGACGAGCTTCGCGAACCCGGCGATCAGCGTCGGGCGGATGTTCTCCGACACGTTCGCCGGCATCGCCCCCGTCTCCGTCCCGCCGTTCCTCGCTGCCCAGTTGGTGGGCGGCGCGGTCGGCTACGCCCTGGTCCGCCTGCTCTACCAGTCCCCACCGGGCGGACCGGGGCAGGCCGCCGAGGTGCTGTTGCCTCACCCCGCCACCGCCAGCTCGAACACGGCGCCGGTGAACGGCGCGACCCCTCCTCCTGTAGCGCGAGGTGTTTCATGACCAGCTCCGACGCCGCGTCTGGCCTGACCGGCTTATCCGGCCTCGACCCGACGAGCCTGCACACGCTGACCGCGACCGCCCGGCGGCTCGCCCACGACTACGACACGACGTTCGAGGCCGTCGAGGTCGGTCAGGTCCTCGCCGACTCCTACCGGCTGCTCGCCCGCACCGCCCGGGTCACCGTGTTCCTCCCGACACTGGCCGAGCGGCTGACCCGCGAACGGCTCGAAGCACTCGCCGCGACCCGGGGGCTGATCCCTAAGCGGGTACCCGAGGTGCTGTTCGTCTGCGTCCACAACGCCGGCCGCTCCCAAATGGCCGCCGCGCTGACCCGCCACTACGCCAGCACCGCGCTGCACATCCGCACCGGCGGCTCCGACCCGGGCACCCAGATCCACCCCGAGGTCATCGCCGCGATGAAGGACATCGGCCTGTCGCTGGATGAGGAGTTCCCCAAGCCGCTCACCGACGACATCCTCGCCGCCGCCGACGTCGTCATCACCATGGGCTGCGGCGACCGCTGCCCCTACATGCCCGGCAAACGCTACGAGGACTGGCCCATCGACGACCCCGCAACCGCGTCGGTAGACCAGGTCGCCGCGATCCGCGACGACATCGACCACCGGGTCCGCGATCTGGTCGCGAGCCTCCTGCCCGACCAGGCCCTACCTCCGCCTCGCACTCCCTGACCGCTCCGGCGCCGCACGATCACCCACTCGCGGCGCACCGGGCCCCATAGCCCCGTGAAAGGACTCTCCGTGCCCGACAAGCCGTCGGTTCTGTTCGTCTGCGTCCACAACGCCGGCCGCTCCCAGATGGCGGCCGGTTTCCTGACCCACCTGGCCGACGGCCGGGTCGAGGTCCGTTCCGCCGGGTCGATGCCCGCCGAGAAGGTCAACGCGATCGCCGTCGCGGCGATGGCCGAGCTCGGCATCGACATCGCCGCCGAGATACCGAAGATCCTCACCATCGACGCGGTC
>NZ_JADWYX010000235.1:3388-4947 GCF_016786355.1 Frankia sp. AgB1.9 | reverse complement strand
CCCAGACATAAAGGACGCAGAAAACCCCAGGCAGTGCCAAGTCGCAGCCGGGACCTTCGTTACGTCACGCTCAGCACACGCAGCGGAGCGCCCGCGGGCCAAACCGCCTGTCGGGCGCTACGCGCCCTCCCAACCCCAGACATAAAGGACGCAGAAAACCCCAGGCAGTGCCAAGTCGCAGCCGGGACCTTCGTTACGTCACGCTCAGCACGGGGTCTGGCCTGGGTGCGGCCGACAGGTTACGGCGATGTGGGCTGCAAGAGGCTCCCCCGGGCAGCCCGCACGTCATACCCTTCGCGCAACACCTGCCCGCGATGCGCGCGGCCTCGCCCCGGTTCACGCCGTCCTCGCCTGCCTGTCGCGGCCAGGTGGGCGGACGGCGCGCCCTCGGCGTGCCTGCCGCACTCGTCCCCTCGGTGGCCCGACGCCTTTTGACAGGAGCTTTCGATGCCCATCGCCACACCAGACGTCTACGCCGAGATGCTCGACCGGGCGAAGGCGGGCGCTTTCGCCTACCCCGCCATCAACGTCACGTCGTCCCAGACCCTCAACGCGGCACTGCGTGGCTTCGCGGACGCCGGCAGCGACGGCATCGTCCAGGTGTCCACGGGCGGGGCCGAGTACCTGTCCGGCCCGACGGTGAAGAACATGGTGCTGGGCGCCGAGGCGCTGGCCGAGTTCGCCCACCACGTCGCGAAGGCCTACCCGGTACAGATCGCCCTGCACACGGACCACTGCCCGGCGGACAAGCTCGACACCTATATGCGCCCCCTGGTCGCCATCTCCAGGGAGCGGGTCAAGGCGGGGCGCAACCCGCTGTTCCAGTCGCACATGTGGGACGGCTCCGCCGTGCCGCTGGAGGAGAACCTCAAGCTCGCCGAGGAGCTGCTCGCGGACTGCAAGGCCGCGAACATCGTCCTGGAGCTCGAGATCGGCGTCGTCGGCGGCGAAGAGGACGGCGTCGTCGGCGCGATCGACGAGAAGCTCTACACGACGCCCGAGGACATGTGGCGTACCGCCGAGTTGCTCGGCACCGGCGAAAAGGGCCGGTACATGATGGCCGCGACCTTCGGCAACGTGCACGGCGTGTACAAGCCGGGCAACGTCAAGCTGCGCCCGACGATCCTGCGCGACGGCCAGCAGTACGTGGCCGGCAAGCTCGGCCTCGCCGACGACGCGAAGCCGTTCGACCTGGTCTTCCACGGAGGTTCCGGGTCGGACCTGTCGGAGATCCGCGAGGCGCTCGACTACGGCGTGGTCAAGATGAACGTGGACACCGACGCCCAGTACGCCTTCACTCGTCCGGTAGCGGACCACATGCTGAAGAACTACGACGGCGTGCTGAAGGTCGACGGCGAGGTCGGCATCAAGAAGACCTACGACCCGCGCACCTGGGGCAAGTCGGCCGAGGCCAACATGGCCAAGCGCGTGGCCCAGGCATGCCAGGACCTCCGCTCCGCCGGCACCGCGATCGGCTAGCCCCGCACCGAGGTCGGGCCGGCGCGCCCCCCCCCCCCCCCCGGCGGCGTCAAACGGGGCGCCCGGCGCAGGGGGGGCCC
>NZ_JADWYX010000235.1:0-3378 GCF_016786355.1 Frankia sp. AgB1.9 | reverse complement strand
GCGCCCCCCCCCCCCCGGGGGCGCGGGGGGCCCCCGGCCCGAGCCGCAGTGCGCCTCCATCGGGGCCGCCCTTCGAAGGGCGGCCCCGATGTGTGTTCAAGGACACTTCGCCGCGGTTACCCATCCTGAACGCCGGGCCCGACAGATCCACCGCACCGATCCGGACCACCGCGCCCGCCCTGGACAACGACGCCGGCCCGGATCGCCCAGGCCCGCGCCCTGGATCACCGTGCCCGGCCCCGATCGCCCGCGCCCGCTCTGGACCACCGCGCCCCGCGCCCCGATCACCGTGCCCGGCCCGGAACCACCCGCGCCCGCTTGGACCACCGCGCCCGGCCCCGATCACCGCGCCCAGCCCCGACCACCCACGCCTCGTCTGGACCGCTGTCCGCACCGCCAGCGCGGGACTACTAGTGGATCTTCATCGAGGCCCGTGGACGCCAGATTGCCCACCCAAATGGGAATCTTCGGTCAATCCCGACCACTGGCCGACCATGATCGCCAGTTGAGCAGGGAGAAAAGGCACAAGTCGGGCCGCCGAGCGCCGATTTCCCTGCCCGGAACGCGATCATGAACCTCGGCGGGCGCGAGCGGTCGCCGGCGATCGCCGGTTGGGCAGGGCCATCCGACGTGGCCCGATGATCCACGAGGGGCCGGGCCAGGCCGGCCGAAGATCGCCGCTTCGACCCTCGCGTGGTCGTGATCAGGCAATTCTTCCGACCACCCCAGGGCCTAAACGGCGATCACTGGCACGAAGGTGACGGGCGCGGCGTGGCGGCCAAGATCCACAGCGAGCCCGTCGGGCCCGGCCCAGCCCGGCGCGCTGACGCCGGTTCGGCTAGGGACGCCCGCCCGAGCCGCAGGGTTCGTCCCAACTGGGCCGCCCTTCGAAGGGTGGCCCAAATGTGTGTTCATGGACACTTCGTCACCGTTGCCCGTCCTGAACTCCGGCCCGACAGATCCACTGCGCCCGACCGGGACCACCGCGCCCGTCCCAGACCCCGTATCCGCCCCGGACCACCCCGCCCGACTTGGACCACCGCGCCCGCCCCAGACCCCGTGCCCGTCCCGGATCACTGTGCCCGTCCCGGATCACTGTGCCCGTCCCGGACCGCCGCGCCCGACTTGGACCGCCGCGCCTGACCCGGACCCCCGCGTCCGTCCCGGATCACACCGTGCCCGGCCCGGACCCGCGTGTCCGACGCGGACCACCGCACTCGGCCCGGATCACTCACATCTGGCCCGGACCCACTGTGCGGGGTCCGGATCACTTGCGTCCCGACCGGACCACTGGCCGCCCCGTCAGCGGACCACGAACGAGCCACGGGCTCGCCGATCGAAGATCGACACGCCGGGTGCATCGCCAGCAATCTGCAGTCGCGCAACTACCTCGTGTACATATCGGGATGGCCGGAACAGATGTGCCCAGGATCGCAATCCGGGTATCGGCGCGTCGAACGGACGTCTCGGACGGCAGAATCGTAGGTTTGTTTTCCGGCGCGACGGGCGGACCACGCAGTTGTGCGTGTGGGCCACGATCCCGGTTCATCCGGGCTGTTGCGGGACGAATTCGACAGCCCTCCGATAGTCGACTCGGGGCGCCGACACACCGGTTGGCGACCCCGATAGAAACAGATGAGCGCGCGTACGCGCGCGTTAACACCACCTGAGATCGACCTCAAGCACCGACACGCGGGTGTGTCCTTTTTCACGCGCCCTATTCAATGCTTGTCGCCACGCCGAGGAATGTGGTTATGGTCTTCGCCGTGCCAGACGACAGGTCAGGCACCCATCGGGCGGCACGCCGAATCCTGCCCCCGCCCCGATGTGTTTTGAACCCAGTGGCAGGAACGGGGGAACCGACTCCGGACGCCGTACCCAGAGATCCTGGAAGAATCGGGCATCCGCCCGCGCGGCCACATGAGTGCCGCGCCTGGGCCTAACCCACCAGGGCGTCCTAGGGGTGAAGCCGACTGACTTCCGCAGTCGTCGAGAGCGCGCTCCATGCGCTTTCGAGGACGCAAAAGGACACGTCATTCGGCCGGGCGATTCTCTTCCCAGCCCGAACCCGACAGCTCACCTCGCAGGCGTGGGGAAAGGGCAACCACCCATGTCCGAAGCACGTAACCCTGGCCGACATCCCATGTCCGGCGGGCACTGCGCCCCGCCGACGGCCTGCCGCGCTCACGCCGGCAACGCAAGCGTGCGAGACACCAGCACCAGGCACCACCGGCCGGCGACCGCTCGGATCGCCGACACCCCAGACCGGTCGCGCCGCTCGGCCGCGCCGGTCCGGAAGGAACCCCGACGGGCATTGACCCACCCAACCCGCCGGATACGACGGGGCATCGCCGCGGTGCCCGTAATCGTGGCGGCGGTAGGCGGCGCAATCGCCGTGGCGACTCCCGCCAGCGCATCTTCAACGTGGGCGCAGCTGCGCCAGTGTGAGTCCGGCGGAAACTATTCCGCCAATACCGGCAACGGTTATTACGGCGCATACCAGTTCTCGCAGGGGACCTGGGCGAGCCTGGGATATTCGGGACTGCCGAGTAGCGCACCACAGGCGGTTCAGGACGAGGCCGCGCTGCGGTTGGCGCAGCGTTCTGGATTCGGCCAATGGCCGCTCTGTGGCCGCGGCATGGGCGCCGACCAGCTCGCGCCTGGTGCCAGCGCGTCCGCGGTGCCCCAGGCTTCCCGGTCGGCCGACAGAACCTCCCTGGTCGCGCCGGCGATCAACACGACGGCACAGCTGCCGTTCACGACGGCGCTGGTCGGCCAGTACCGCGCTGACGTCGCCCACTGGCAGGAGCGGATGACCGCGATCGGCTACCCGCTCACCGTCGACGGCAGCTACGGCCCGGTGTCCGCTGCCGCGGCCCGGCAGCTGCAGGCCGCGAAGGGCCTGGCCGTCGACGGCGTCGTCGGCCCGCAGACCTGGGCCGCGACCTTCGCCTAGCCGCCCTGCCTGCCTGACCCCGACCGCCTGACCCCGAACGACCGACCCGGACCGCCGGCCGTGAGCCGCGCCAGCGCGTCCGCCGAACGAGGTCCCTCTCGGACAGGCACGGCGCCGGCGTCCGAGGCCGGGGGCACCCGGTAGCGCGGAGCCCCCTTCGCCCGGCCGAACCCCCAAACGGTCATGGGCTCTCGCGTGGCCGGTTACCAGCCCATCCCCACCTAGTCGGCGGCCAGCCGGACGTGGGACGGCCACAGCCCTGCTCCCGCTCCAGTCGGACAGCCGGACCAGCCGCGAACCGGGGCCCCCCCCCCCCGCGGGGGGGGCCCCGGGCGGGGGGGCGGCCCGTCGGCGAAGTCCTCGGGCGACAGCCCACCCCGGGACGCCCGGCCGATCCGGGCGGCTCGGGCGGCGGCCGAGTC
>NZ_JADWYX010000234.1 GCF_016786355.1 Frankia sp. AgB1.9 | reverse complement strand
ACCACTTCAGCTAGGCGGTCACCAATCCATGCAGGACCGCTCTTCTCAGAAAGGCCGACCGTGACCGGCTACAACCCCCCCCCCGCCCCGCCCCCCCCCCCCCCCGGCCCCCGGCGGGGGGCGCCCCCGGCGACGTCGACCACGTCCAGGCCCACGGCACCGGTACCGAGCTCGGCGACCCCATCGAGGCCCAGGCCCTGCTAGCGACCTACGGGCAGGACCGAACGGACGGGCCGGCGCTCCTGCTCGGCTCGGTCAAGTCGAACCTCGGCCACACCCAGGCGGCGGCCGGCGTGACCGGCGTGGTGGCCGCGGTCGAGGCGATGCGCCACGGGCTCATCCCCGCCACGCTGCACGTGGACGCGCCGAGTCCGCACGTCGACTGGGCCGCGGGCGACGTGCGGCTGGTCACCGAAGCCACACCGTGGCCCGAGACGGGCCGCCCCCGGCGGGCCGCCGTCTCGTCCTTCGGGATCAGCGGCACGAACGCCCACCTCATCCTGGAGCAGGCTCCCGCTGTTCTGGAGCAGGCCGCCGACGGGTCGAACGCAGACCGGGGGCCTGCGCGCAACGGCCCCGGTGACGCCGAGCCGGTCACGACCTGGGTGCTGTCCGGGCACGACCCGGCCGCGCTGCGCGAGAGCGCTGTCCGCCTGCGGTCCGCCGTGGCGGCGGCCGGCCCCGGCCTCAGGCCGGTCGACGTCGGGCTGACCCTGGCCACCGGCCGAGCCGGCCTCGACCAGCGGGCCGCCGTCGTCGGCTCCGGTGCCGCCGAGCTCCTGGCCGGTCTCGACGCGCTGGTCGCCGGGGAGGCCTCGCCGGCCGCGGTCGCGGGCACCGTGGCGACCAGCGGCCGGATCGCGTTCGTCTTCCCCGGCCAGGGCAGCCAGTGGGCCGGGATGGCCCGCGACCTTCTCGACACGTCGCCGGTGTTCGCCCAGCACATCGAGCGGGTCGCCGCCGCGCTGGCCCCGCACGTCGACTGGTCGCTCGCCGACGTCCTGCGCGGCCGCCCGCCGGGCGACGGGACCGGGCCGGACTGGCTGGAGCGGGTCGACGTCGTGCAGCCGGCCCTGTTCGCGGTGATGACCGGGCTGGCGCGGCTGTGGGAGTCGCTGGGCATCCGGCCGGACGCCGTCGTCGGGCACTCCCAGGCCGAGATCGCCGCCGCGTACGTCGCCGGCATCCTCGACCTGGACGACGCCGCCCGCATCGTCGCCGTGCGCTCTCAGATCATCACCCGGATCGCCGGGCAGGGCGGCATGGCCTCGGTCCCCCGGGCCGCCGACGCCGTCCAGGCCGATCTCGACGCCTGGCTTCCCGGTGTCGCCGGGCTGGGCATCGCCGCCGTGAACGGGCCCGCCGCGACCGTCGTGTCGGGCCCCGCCGACGCCGTGGCGGCGCTCGTCGAGCGCTACAACGCGGGCGGCGTCCGGGCCCGGCGCGTCCCGGTCGACTACGCCTCCCATTCGGCCGCCGTCGAGGCCCTGGAGGCCGAGCTGCTGGCCAGCCTGGCCGACGTCCGCCACGCTCCGGCCCGAACGGCCTTCTACTCGACGGTCACCGGCGCCCGCCTGGCGGACACCGACCTGCTCGCCGCCGACTACTGGTACCGCAACCTGCGCCAGCCGGTCCGGTTCGCCGACGCGGTCCGCGCCCTGCTGGCCGACGGCCACACCGCCTTCGTCGAGGTCAGCCCCCATCCGGTCCTGACCGTCGGGGTCAGCCAGACGATCGAGGACGAGCCGGACGCCCCCGCGACCGTCGTGACCGGCACGCTGCGGCGCGGCGAGGACGGCTGGCGGCGGATCCACACCGCGCTCGCCCAGCTGCACGTGGCCGGCCACTCCCCCGACTGGCCGGCGGTGTTCGGCCCGGACGCCCGGCGGGCCGCCCTGCCGACCTACCCGTTCCAGCGCCGGCGGTTCTGGCTGGAGGCGCCGGCCGAGCCCGGCACGGAGCTGCTCGCGGCCGGCATCACGCCGGCGGCCCACCCCTGGCTGCGGCTGCGCACGGAACAGGCCGACACCGCCTCGACCACCCTGCGCGGCCTCGTCTCGCTGGCACGCACGCCCTGGCTGGCCGACCACGCGGTCGCGGGGACTCCGCTGCTGCCCGGGACGGCGTTCATCGACGTCGCCCTGCACGCGGCGGCGGCTGGCGCCGACGGGCCGGTCCGGCTCGACGAGCTCGTCCTGCGGGCGCCGCTCGCGCTGGGCGCCGACCGGGTGGCCCAGCTCCAGGTATCCCTCGGCTCGGCCGGCGAGGACGGAGCGCCGGTCGAGATCCACGCCCGGCCGGCCGACTCCGGCACCGGGCAGCGAGCGCCGTGGACCCACCACGCCAGCGGTCGCGCCGGACGGCCTATGGGCGACGGCCGGGCCACGGCCGAGATCCCGGCGCCCCGGCAGCCCGGCGAGTGGCCGCCGGGCGAGTGGCCGCCAGCCGGAGCCGAGCCGGTCGACGTCGCCGACCTGTACCGGCGGCTGGCCGCGGCCGGCTACCACTACGGGCCGGCACTGCGCGGGCTGGTCGGCGCCTGGCGCGTCGGGCAGGAGGTGCTCGCCGAGGCGCGGCTGCCCGAGCCGGTCGAGAGCGGGGCCGACGACCACGTCATCCACCCCGTCCTGCTGGACGCGGTCTTCCAGGCGGCGCTCGGCCTGCTCGACCCCGACCCCGACCGACCCGGCGGCGCGGCGGGCGGCATCCGCCTGCGCCTGCCGTTCTCCGTCAGCGGCGTGGAGGCACACCGACGCGGGGCGCGGACGCTGCGGGCCCGCATCCGTCCCACCGGTCCGGACTCGGTCTCGGTCGCGGCGGTCGACCCGTCGGGCGGGGCCGTCGTGACGGTGGCGCGCCTGGTCGCCCGGCCGCTACCGGCCAGCGAGGTGGCGGCGTTGCGCGAGCTGGCCGCCCGTGAGCCGGCCCTACCGGGGGCGGCCAGCTCCCGGTCAGCGACGGCGTTCAGTCTGGGCTGGCCCGTCCTGGAGCCGAGCGCGGCCGAGCCGGCGGGCGCTTCTCGCTGGTCCCTGCTCGGACCGGACGAGCTGGGCCTGGCCGGTGTCCTCGCCGCCGCCGGCGGAACGCTGACCGCCCACCCTGACCTGACCTCGCTGTTGGCGGCCGCCGCCACCGGCGGGCAACAGTCGGGCGACGCCACCGTCGTAGTGCTCGCGGTCCCGGCCGGCGGCGGTACCGATCCGGACGGGCTGGAGGCGGCGGTCGCGGGGACGCTCGCGACGGTTCAGGGTTTCCTGGCCGACGAGCGGCTGGCCGCTGCGCGCCTGCTCGTGCTGACCCGAGGCGCGATGAGCGTCGTCGACCACGACGGGCCGCCGGACCTGGGCGGCGCGGCCGTCTGGGGGCTCGTCCGCTCGGCCCAGGCCGAGCATCCCGGCCGGATCGTGCTCGTCGACCTGGACGGCGCCCTCGACCCGGCCACCAACCCAGATCCGGGACGGGCGCTGCGCGCCTCGGTCACGGCGCTGCCCGCCGCCGTCGCCACCGGACTCGGCCAGCTCGCGACGCGCGCGGGGAGCGTGCACGTGCCCCGCCTGGCCGAGGCCGGGACCGGTGTCGGCGACGAGCTCGAGATTCCGGCCGGTGCCGCCTGGCGCCTGGAGTCCACCGATCCCGGCGCGCCCGGATCACTTCGCTTGGTCCCCGACCCCGACTCCACCCGCCCGCCCGGGCCCGGCGAGGTCCAGCTCCAGGTGCGGGCGGCCGGCGTGAACTTCCGGGACGTCCTCATCGACCTCGGCCTCTACCCCGGCCAGGCCCGGATCGGAGCCGAGGGATCCGGGGTCGTGACGGCTGTCGGGCCAGGGGTTGACCGCTTCTCTCCCGGTGACCGGGTCATGGGCCTGCTGCCCGGACAGCTCGGCTCGCACGCCGTCGTGGACCACCATCTGCTGGCTCCTGTCCCCGCGGGCTGGGACTTCGCTCGGGCCGCCGCCGTGCCGGTCGCCTACCTCACCGCCTATCACGGGCTCGTCGGCCTGGCCGACCTGCGGCCCGGCGAGACCGTGCTGGTGCACGCGGCGGCCGGCGGCGTCGGGCAGGCCGCGGTCGCGCTGGGCAGCCACCTCGGCGCCGAGGTGTTCGGCACGGCCAGCCCGGACAAGTGGGCCGCGGTCCGGGCGCTCGGGCTCGACGACGACCATCTGGCGTCCTCGCGGGACCTCGGGTTCGCCGAGCGCTTCCGGGCGGCCTCGGGCGGCGGGGTGCGGGTCGTCCTCAACGCGCTCGCCCACGAGTTCACCGACGCGTCCCTCGGCCTGCTGCGGCCGGGCGGCCGGTTCGTCGAGCTGGGCAAGACCGACCCCCGGACGCCCGAGGAGCTGGCCGCGCGCTACCCGGGCCGGGCCTACCTGCCCTTCGACCTGCTGGCCGACGTCGCTCCCGAGCGCATCGGCGCCTACTGGGCCGAGCTGCTGCCGCTGCTGGCCTCTGGGGCGCTGCCCGCCGCGCCGCCGCGGGCCTGGGACATCCGGGCGGCGCCGACGGCGCTGCGCCACCTGCGTCACGCCCGCCACGTCGGCAAGGTCGTGCTGCGGCTGCCCCGGCCGCTGGACCCGGACGGCACCGTCCTGATCACCGGAGGCACCGGCGGGCTCGGCGCGCTCACCGCCCGCCACCTCGTCGCCCACCATGGCGTCCGCCACCTGCTGCTGGTCAGCCGCCAGGGCCCGGACGCCCCGGACGCCGGCGCACTGGCCGCGGACCTCACCGCCGCCGGAGCCACCGTGACCATTCACGCCGCCGACGTCGCCGACCCCGGCCAGCTCGCCGCCGCCCTCGCCCGCGTCGAGCCCGGCCACCCCCTCACCGCGGTCGTCCACGCCGCCGGCGCCCTCGCCGACGCCACCTTCACCGCCGTGACCCCGCGGCACCTCCACTCCACCCTGGCCCCGAAGGCGCACTCCGCCTGGCACCTGGACCGCCTCACCAGGGACGACGACCTGAGCCACTTCGTCCTCTACTCCTCCACCGCCGCCCCGCTCGGCCATCCCGGCCAGGCCCCGTACGCCGCGGCGAACGCCTATCTCGACGCGTCGGCCGAGGACCGCCAGCGCCGCGGCCAGCCGGCCACCAGCATCAACTGGGGGCCCTGGCAGCTCCCGACCGGCCTGACCGCGCACCTCTCCGAGACCGACCTGGCCCGGCTGGCCCGGGGCGGCGTGCTGCCGCTTCCCACCGCGGCCGGGCTGGCCGAGCTGGACGCCGCGCTGGCCGGAGCGGCGCCGGTGGCCGTCGCCGCGCGCCTCGACACGCGAGCCGGGCGGCCGGCGCTACCCGAGCCCCTATGGGATCTCATCCCCGCCACGCCGGCCGGCTCGGACGTCCCACCAGCGGCCGCCGGGGATCGCCCGGAGGCGGCCACGACGGCGAACGGGACCGCGCTGGCTGAGCGCCTGCGGGACCGCACGGCGCCCGAGCGGGAAGCGCTGCTGATGGAGCTGGTCACGACGAGCGCTGCTGCGGTGCTCGGGCACGGGCCGGCGCGGGCGCTCGGCCCGGACCGGGGCTTCCTCGACTCGGGCTTCGACTCGTTGACTTCGGTCGAGTTCCGCAACGTCGCCGCCGCCGCGACGGGGCTGCGGCTGCCCACGACCCTGCTGTTCGACTACCCGACCCCGCGCCGGCTGGCCCGGCACCTCGCGGATCAACTGGCGCCGGCCGAGACGGACCCGCTCGCCCAGGTCGAGCTCCTCTCGGCGGCGCTGGCGCAGGTCGCCACGACCGCCGAGCCCCGGGTGCGCGACGCCGTCCGGCCCCTGCTGCGGCAGCTGCTCACGGTCTGGGACGTGGACCGGGGCCCGGCCGGGACGCCCGACCACGACACCGCGCCACGGCCACACCGGCCGGGGGGGGGGGGGGGGGGCGGCGCCCCCCCCCCCCCCGGGGGCGCCCGCCCCCGCCCGCCGGGGGGGCGCCC
>NZ_JADWYX010000233.1 GCF_016786355.1 Frankia sp. AgB1.9 | reverse complement strand
CACTACCTGATCTTGAAATCGACCCGGGGTCACATTTCACGGACCCCCAGGGGGTCAAATTTCAGAAACCGTTGACAGTGCGCTCGGCTGAGGCGGATCTCGGCCGGTCCACCTTGCGCTCCCCCGGCCGGCGACGTCGAGTCCCCAGCGCGTCGATGAGGGCAAGCAGGCGAAGCAGCTACGGGATCGACTGTGCCCACCGATGCCCCAGGACCGCTTCGCCGGGTGGCGCGCGGGCCGCCGGCGTCACGCTGGCAGTGGGGTTGGGGCGGTTCTGGCACCTCACCGAACCCAAAGGGGAGGTACTTCGACGAGATCTTCTACGTCAACGACGCACACGGGCTACTCGTCAACGGCTACGAGACCGACAGCACGACTTCCCACGGCCCCGAGCTCGCGGTGCACCCCCCACTGGGTAAATGGCTGATGGCCGCGTCGCAGGCGATGTTCGGCCAGGTCGACCGCTTCGGCAACCAGAGCGGCGACCCCTAGGATGGCGCCTCGGCGCTGGCCGGCACACTGGCCGTACTCGTCCTGGTCCGCACGGCTCACCGGATGTTCCGGTCTACCGCGCTCGGCTGCCTAGCGGGAGTGCTGTTCGCGTTCGACGGACTGGAGTTCGTCCGTCCAGTCCCGGATCGGGATGCTAGACATATTCCTGATGGCCGGCATCGTGCTGGCCCTGGCCTGTCTGATACGCGATCGAGACCACGGCTGGGCCCGTCTCGCCAGCCGCGTGATCGCCTTCCAAGAACCGCCAACGGCCAACAGCAGCGCGCGACGGGCAGCACGACAGCGGGCAACCTGGCGGCACTCGGACCCAAGATCGGTTCTCGGCCCTGGCGACTGGCCTGCGGCGTCCTTCTACGCGCCGCGCTGAGGGTCAAGTGGAACGCACTGTTCAGCATCATCGGCTTCGTCGCGCTCGCCATCGCCTGGGACATCGGCGCCCGCCGAACGGCCGGCGCCCAGCGGTCCGTACTCGGCACGCTGCGCTACGACCTGCCCGCCTGGGCCGGCAGTCACATCGCGCTTCCGACCGTGACGTTCCTCGCCACCTGGACCGGCTGGTCCATCACGTCCGGGGGCTACGACCGGATGAAGTATCCCAGCGGCGGCAGACCCTTCAACCTGTTCGGCATCGCGCACGGCTGGCGGGACCACCAGAGGGCGGTCTACCACTCCCACCGCATGCTGACCCGCCTTCCTCGTGTGGAAGTAGGACGACGACCAGGAAACGACGCGGGGGATATACGAAGAAGTGCGGACTCGCGAACGGCGGGCCCTCGGCGAAGACCACCCGGTCACCCTCATCACTCCGCACGACGTCGAACAGACGGTGCACAAGCAAGGGAACTACGCGGCGGTGCCGGCGATGTACGAGGACCTGCTGGCCCGTCGCCGAGGATCCTCGGAGAAGACCATCCGTCCACGCTCATTACAGCGCATGACCTCGCCCAGGCCGCGCGCGAGCAAGGCTCAGGACCTTACTAATCACACCGGTCGCTCCCGTCGGGGGCCTGGTAACAGTCGGCAACGATCTGACTGTGTTTACCGCCCACCGCCGACAACGCTACGGGACCAAATGTCAGCAACACCGCCGCAGCCAGCAGGAGGGCTACAACCAGACGGACAAACCCGACCCTTGGCATCGACCAGGCAGCCATCATGCCTCCGCTCCGTAGAGAAAAGTACGCCACCAGGATTCCCCAATTCTGGTAGCTCATACAATCGATCAACCGGGCCCTCCGTCACCAGGCCACCTGGCGAATCTAGCAATCCGTCCGGGGCCGGACCGGGCACGTATACTATCCCTGCAGCACGACATAGTCGAAGTGTTTGGAGTCATCCAGGCGCAACGACTCGGCGGGGCATTCGCCAAAGCTCCATTGCGCCCGCCAGTTCTTGCAGACAAGGACCAGCGCCAAATCGGATATATCGTTTCTGGGACCGCCCTTCGGGTGGAAGGCAATCCGGGCGGAGAACGTAGAAGGGCCGTCTTTGGAAACGTGCTCCACCTTCGGTGGATTTTCGTCCTTCCAGAAACTCCTAAACTGCGAAAATCTCGCTCCACCATATTTGCGGAAGTCGCTCGTTGTCATCCCGTTCCAGGCGTCTCCCACCCTGGATGGATCGGCCGCCTCTGCGTAGTATTTCTCGACGAATGCTCCCGCCGAGCCCAGGGGAATCGCCGGATCACGCGTCATGGCTGTTATCACCCACCCCCCCAGGACAGCGACTATCGCACCGATGGTCAGGCTACGGATCCAGAACCCGGGGCCACGCCCACCGTCACCCTCGCCGGGGCCGCCGTCAGGCGGCTTCTTTTCAGCAATGCCAGGCGCTTTGTTCATATCTTTCAAACCCCCATGGACATGAAGTCAGGCCGACTGGTCACAGGATTCCCTCCCACCGGTGTTTTATCGACCGGACCACAGGGGAAATAGTCACAGGATTCTGGTGAACATGGTCCATCCGCTCAACCTTCAAGCCGGCAGGGTGCCAGAAGTCGGTCCAGGCCTGTGACGAGAGCTGATGCGGCGGCCCGGCCGTTGCCAGATGGTCAGCTGTCGCGGCGCAGCTGGCTCCGTCATTCATATAGACAAGGCTAGGTATAGACCCGCGCGCGGATGCCAATGTGATCCCCCCCCCCCCCGGAACCAGGGCCCCGGCAAAGTCGTCGGTTAGCAAGCAAGGCTCTTGAGCTTTTCTAGCGGCCGTTCAGGGCGCCGCGCGTGGTGTCGGATTCCCTGGGCGATGGTCGTGACGCCGGTCAGGCGCAGGATCGTGATCGCCAGGTTGCGCAGGCTGGCCATGACCCGGGGCGCGTGGCCGGTTCGGATCTGGGAGAGGTCCTCGCCGAAGGTGACGTCGCGGACCCAGTGCGGCCCGGGCCGTGTCCTCGACCGCACCCACCGGGTAACGAACCTCGGCGAAATAATCTGTGCCGTCGTCCTGCGTGACCGAACTCGTGGACAGCACCTCCGCGTGGGCACGCGCTCCGACCTGCCGCAGATGAACGACATCCCAGATCCGATAGGCGCCAACACCAAGCAAACAGGCCCGATGAGCGCCACGGCGAGAATCGCGACCCCGCGGCACGCGGCACGCGGCCAAGACTCGACCGGCCAAGGCACGATTGCCATCCACGTTTGTCAAATCTCGCAGAACGAGGCCTTCAGCGTCGAGATCGGGACAGAGGGACACCGTGCCAGTGAGACCGCCGCCGGGAGGTGATCATTCGGCGTCGAGTGGCCAACAAGGCAGGGCCGGCCCCATTGCCGAGTGGCCAACAGCCATCTCGGCAGTTCAGACTGGCCAACCAAACGCGATCCCTCCAACGGGCGCGCGCCGGCCAGGGCCAGGGCACCGGCGGCCTCGCCGGCGCCGAACCTGCACCGGCGGCCCCGACGCCCGATAGCCGGCCCGACGCGGCAGGTGGCGGCCTCAGGACCGGTTCGCGGCGGTGACCCAACCGGTTGGCGGTCACGCTGTGAACGGCAGACCGGGTGTGGTGAGGGCCTCACACCATGGCCGGTGACGGGTCCGCGCCCAGCGTGCGCAGCCAGTTGCCGGTCCGTGTCTGCCCAGACGCTGGCCGGGCGTGCTGGCGGAGATCGGCAGCGTCGCGCGTATAGCGTTCGGCCCAGGCAATCGGTCCCGACCTGCCACGTCGCGATCGCGACCCGGGCGCAAATCCGCGGACACATCCGCGGAGGGTGCCGGGTACTTCCTGCAGACTGCCGACAAACGTTCGACGACCGCCTCCCGCAGCGATCGTGAACCTCATGGTCACCGGAAGCGACGGTCTGATCGCGACGAACGCCTCACAGCCACCGGTATCAGCCCTCCATCGGCAAGGCAGAGCCAGCCCTGGCCGGTGGGCCGCGTTGCGCCAGCCGCCCGAGTGGGATCAGGAGTAGCCCCGTGAAACTCACCATGATCCTCTGCGATGCCGCCCAGGTCGCGGAAGGCAAGCTATACATCCTCGGCGGCGGCTGGAACCTCATCGGGCCATCGCCCGCCCCGTCCGCCCTCGGCATCCTGATCGCACTGCCCTGGGACCGAGCGAACGCACCGTTCACGCTACGACTCGAGCTACACGATCAGGACGGCGCACCAGCCCTCCAGCCCGGGCCGGCCGGCCCTCAGCCCGTACGGCTAGAAGCAGTCATGGAGGCAGGCCGCCCCCAGGGCCTGGCCGAAGGCTCCCCCCTGCACATCCCTCTCGCGATCACCGTGCCGCCACTCACACTAACCGCGGGCACGCGCTACCGATGGGAAGCCACCATCGCCGACGAACCGGAACACGACGACTGGAACCTCAGCTTCCAGACCAGACCAGCCACACCCCCACTCACCCCACGTGCCGGCGAACCGAACAACTAAATCACCAGCCCCTCACGCCGAAACAGACCCCCAGGCCCCGGGTCTGTTTCAAGATCGGCTCCGACTCGTTTTCGGGGAGTGTTTCGTGATCGGTCGAGTAGCCCGGGGGGATCTCACCCCCGGGCTCCCGCAGATCCCGGCGTGACGATCTCCCGTCACCGGGCTCTTGTCATCCTGTCCGCCAGGACGCTGCGGCCCATGCCCAGTGGGCGAAGAGCCGGGGCTGCTGGCTGATGATCCGCTGCCAGGCTCCCGCGGCCCGTCTGATGGGCCGCAGCCGTCGATACTTGTTGCGGAGCCAGCGCATGATGTAGCCGTTGATGCGCTGTAGGAATGGGTTCAGCGCGGAGCGGTAGAACACCCCGTAGTACTGCATCCAGCCTCGCACGATCGGGTTGATCCTGCGTGCCACCTGGTCGATGCCAAGCCCGACCCAGTGGTGTAGCCGCCACTGGCGCACTTCCCCGCTAATCCGTTTCAGGGCTTCCTTGCTGATCGCGGGCTGGAACGATCCGAAGACCACACCGTTCTTCGTCCACGCCGGTCGGGGGCGGAACGTGAATCCGAGGAAGGTAAACGCGACGACGGGATAGTGCTGGCGCCGGTTTCCGTCCTTGCAGTACACGATCCTGGTCTTGGTCGGGTTCAGTCGCAGCCCGACCTTGGCCATCCTGTCCGCGATCCCCCGTGCCACACGGCGCGCCTGCTCCCCCGAGACGCAGTGCACAACCGGGTGAGTCGGCGGCGGTAATTGCACCCGCCGCCGCTCGCAGAACCGGACGTGAACCTCACGGCTCATCCGGCTCCCATTGCTCGGCGCTCAGGGATAGGCGCCGAATCGCCAGTGCGCGAACAGTGACGGCTCCTGGCGGGCTATCCGCCGGAGCCACAGCCGCGCCTGGCGTTCTCTACGTCTCAGCCGTTTGTACTTCCGCATGGCCCACAGCACCAGCTTCATGTTCAGCTGTTGTAGGAGTGGATACAACATGGACTTGTAGAAGCGCCCAAAGTAGTTGATCCAACCTTGCACGACGCGGTTGAACATACGCGCAAGGTCCTGGAGAGACTTGTCGCTGCGTCGCGGGATGTGCCAGGAGCGTATCTCCCGGCTCATCCTCTTGACCGCCTCCCGACTCACCGCAGGGGTGAAGTTCACGAAATGCTTCCCCCACCTGCTACGCGAGAGCCGAGGCCGGAACGTGTACCCCAGGAACGTGAACGACGTGACCTCATGAACGCCACGCCGGTCGGCGTCCTTGCAGTAGACGATGCGAGTCTTGTCCGGATGCAACTCCATCCCGAACACCGCCAGCCGCGCAGCGACCGCATCCCGCACCTGGATGGCCTCCTCGAAGGAAGCACAGTGCGCGACACTGTCGTCGGCATACCTTTCAAACGGAACAGCTGGGAACTCCCGCGCCATCCACATGTCGAAGGCATAGTGCAGGAACAGGTTCGCCAGCACGGGCGATATCGCGGAACCTTGCGGAGCAATACCGCTAAGTTAAGACCCGCACCAACAAGATCAAATAGCCATCGATGATCTTCGTTGCGTTCTGGGGATCCT
>NZ_JADWYX010000232.1 GCF_016786355.1 Frankia sp. AgB1.9 | reverse complement strand
TCGTTGGATCGGGGGGGTACGGTGCTGATCACTGGTGGTACCGGCGCTCTCGCCGGCCACATCGCCCGTCACCTGGTCGAGCGGCACGACGTCCGTCATCTCGTGCTGGCCAGCCGTCGGGGGCCAGACAGCCCAGGCGCGGACACCCTGCGCGCCGAACTCGAAAACCTCGGCGCGACCGTCACGATCAGCGCCTGCGACACCGCGGAACGCGGCGCGCTCACGGCCCTCCTCACGGCCATCCCTCCCGATCATCCACTGACCGCGGTCCTGCACACCGCCGCGACCCTTCAGGACGCCACCCTCACCGCGACCACCCCCGATGCCCTGCACGCCACGCTCACCCCCAAGATCGACGCCGCTCATCACCTCCACCAGCTCACCCACGAACACCCGACCCTGCGGCGCGTCATCCACTTCTCCTCCATCGCCGCGACCACCGGCAACCCCGGCCAGGCCAGCTACGCCGCCGCCAACGCCTACCTCGACGCCCTCGCCCACCACCACACCCACCACACCACCCACACCCCCACCACCAGCCTGGCCTGGGGACTCTGGAACACCCACGGCCTCGCCCACACCCTCACCACCACCGACCACGCACGCCTCGCCCGCCACGGCATCACCCCCCTCGACACCGACCACGCCCTCGCCCTCCTCGACCAGGCACTACGGTCACGCCGGCCAGCTCTCGCCCCGATCCATGTCGACCACGCGGGACTACGGGCGATGGATGCCGACCAGGTTCCCGAAGTCATGCGGGCGCTCGTGCCCGCGTCGGTGCGGCGTGCCGCGCGGACGGCGACCCGCGGCACGCGGACCTTCGCCGACGAGATGCGGTACCTACCGGCCGCGGAACGGGAGCAGGTGCTGCTGGAGCTCGTCCGCTCGCATGCCGCGACGGTCCTCGGGCACGGTTCCGAGACGCTCGTCGCCTCCGACCGGGCGTTCAGGGACATGGGCTTCGACTCGCTCGCCGCGGTCGAGCTGCGTAACCGGCTGAGCGCGGCGACCGGGTTCGCCCTCCCACCGACCGCTGTCTTCGACTACCCGACTGTCATCGAGCTGGCCGGATACCTCCGTGGCCAGATCGTGGGCGAGTCCGAGCCCGACGCCCCGTCCCCGCGGGCCACTGCCTCGACGACGGACGAGCCGGTGGTGATCGTGGGAATGGCGTGCCGGTTCCCGGGCGGCGTGACGTCTCCGGAGGAGTTCTGGCGACTGGTAGCCGGCGGGGCGGATGTCATCACACCGTTTCCGTCGAATCGCGGCTGGAACCTTGCCGCTCTTTACAACTCTGATCCCGACCATCCGGGCACGACGTATGTGACGGAGGGCGGATTCCTGCATGATGCCGACCAGTTCGACGCGGACTTCTTCGGGATCAGCCCCCGGGAGGCCGCCGCGATGGACCCTCAGCAGCGGCTCCTCCTCGAGATCGCCTGGGAGAGCCTCGAGCGGGCCGGTATCGACCCGGCCACCCTGCGGCGCAGCGACAGCGGTGTCTTCGTCGGAGCGTTTCCACAGGGTTATGGGCCCCGGCTCCACGAACCCGCTGACGGTTACGACGGCTACCGCCTCACCGGCGGTCTCGGCAGTGTCGCGTCAGGTCGCATTGCCTACGCGTTCGGGCTCGAGGGTCCGGCGATGACGGTGGACACGGCCTGTTCGTCGTCGTTGGTCGCGGTTCATCTGGCGGTTCAGTCGCTGCAGTCGGGGGAGTGCTCGCTGGCGCTTGCGGGTGGCGTCACCGTCATGCCGGAACCAGGCATGTTCATCGAGTTCAGCCGGCAGCGGGGTTTGGCACCGGACGGTCGGTGCAAGTCGTTCGCTGATGCTGCTGACGGGACTGCATGGGCCGAGGGTGCAGGTCTTCTTGTCCTGGAGCGGCTTTCTGATGCGGAACGTCTTGGTCATCCGATCCATGCGGTGATCCGTGGGTCGGCGGTGAACCAGGACGGCGCTTCTAACGGTCTTACGGCGCCTAACGGTCCGTCGCAGGAGCGTGTGATTCGTCAGGCTCTCATGAACGCGGGTCTGCTGGCCCATGACGTTGATGCCGTGGAGGCGCACGGTACGGGCACGACGCTGGGTGATCCGATTGAGGCTCAGGCGCTTCTGGCGACCTATGGACGCAACCGTCCGGTGGATCAGCCGTTGTGGCTCGGGTCGGTGAAGTCGAATATTGGTCATACGCAGGCCGCGGCGGGCGTCGCCGGGATCATCAAGATGGTCAAGGCGCTGGAGTACCGTCATCTTCCGCGTACCTTGCACCTGGCTACGCCGAGTCGGCATGTCGACTGGACCGCGGGCGCTGTCCGGCTGCTGACCGCGCCTACGCCCTGGCCCGTTCGCGGCCGTCCGCGTCGGGCGGCCGTCTCCGCGTTCGGTATCAGCGGCACGAACGCCCACCTGATCCTCGAACAGCCTCCCGCCCCGAAGGACGATGCGCCGGCGGACGGCGGGCCGGCGGGCGGCTCGGATCTACCGGACATGCCGCTCCTGCTGTCCGCGCGAACCGAGGCGGCGCTGCGCGCCCAGGCGCGCAACCTCCACGCCCATCTCGGCTCGTACCCGGACCTCGACCCGCAGGAACTCGCCCGGACTCTCGCCAGCAAACGGCTGTTCGAGCACCGGGCCGTTGTCGCTCTTCAAGGCCCTGGCAGCGGCACTCCCGGCAGTCCGTCGACGGCCGTCAGCGCGGGGACTCTCACGGCCGACCTCGCCGTGCTCGCGGACGGCGGACACAACGACCGAATCGCCGCCGGCCGGGCACCCGCTCGGCCGCGGCTGGCGTTCCTCTACTCCGGCCAAGGTGGCCAGCGCCCTGGTATGGGTGCAGGCCACTATCGGAATTACAGGGTGTTCCGTGACGCGGTCGATGAGATCTGTGCTCTTTTTGACCGGCATCTGGCTGTGCCTCTTCACACTGTTCTGTTTGGTGACGAGGTCCTTGTCAACCGGACTGCTTACGCCCAGCCGGCGCTGTTCACGCTCCAGGCTGCGCTTACCCGTCTTCTCGCGGCTCACGGAATCATTCCGGACCTTGTGGCTGGGCATTCGATCGGCGAGATCAGTGCGGGCCATGCCGCTGGTGTTTTCACGCTCCCCGATGCGGTTACTCTGGTCGCGGCCCGGGCCACGTTGATGGATGCGGTGACGGCGCCGGGTGCGATGAGTGCGTTCACACTGCCGGTTGCGCTGGACGTGGGGGTGCTGCCGCGTGTGCCGGCCGATGTTCCCGCGCTGCAGGAGGTCGCCGAGGAGCATGGTGTCGACCTCGCGGCGTTGGACGTCGCGGCGGTCAACACGCCGACCCAGGTCGTGCTGGCCGGGGATCCCGACACTCTCGCCGCTCTGACCGGTCACTGGACCCGGCGTGGGGGGCGGGTCCGGTCTCTGGCTGTCAGTCACGCCTTCCACAGCCGACACACCGACCCGATCCTCTCCCGGTTCCACCGCACCGCCGAGACCCTCACCTACCACCAGCCTCACACCCCCCTGGTCACCACCACCAGAGACGGCCACCCCAACCCCGAACAGCTCCAGGGGCCCGATCACTGGACCCAGCACATCCGCGGGCCGGTCTACTTCTCCCAGACCCTGGGCCATCTCGACACCGGCCACCACGCCACGACCTACCTGGAGATCGGGCCTGACACGACCCTGACCGCGCTCACCCGCCACCACCACCCGCACGCGACCGCGCTGCACACCCTGCACCCCGCGCACGACCCCGACCGCACCCACACCACCCACACCACCCTTCTGCACACCCTGCACACCGTCGGCCACAGCCCCACCTGGAGCACCTCAGACAGGACAGACGCCCAAACCCGAACCAGCAGCTACCACAGCGACCAGAGCAGCGACCAGAACGCCGACCAGGACAGCGTCGTCAGAAACCCCGCACACCCCGACGCGCTGCCCACCTACCCCTTCCAGCACCACCGCCACTGGCTCACCAGCCGACGCGGCGGTAACGGAAGCGACGCGGGTGAGAGCGGGCACGGCCTCGTCGAGAACGTCGTGCACGCCGCTGACGACAGCGGCTTCATCCTTACCGGCACGCTGAGCACCACGCGCCAGCCCTGGCTTGCCGAGCACACGATGCGCTCGAACGTGATCCTGCCTGCCGCCGCGTTCCTGGACCTCGCCCTGTACGCCGCGAGCCTGCTCGACGCGCCCGAGGACACGGCTGTGACGCCCGAGGTCGAAGAGCTCACCTTCGAGAGTCCGCTGGTCGTCACGGCGGAGCCGACCACCGTCCAGGTCGTGGTCCGGCCGACGGACGCGGCCGACCGGAGCAGTGTCACGGTCTATTCCCGGGCAGGCGAGACTCCCTGGGTCCGGCATGCGACCGGGTTGATCGGCCTGGTCGCGGCCCTCCCGGCCGAGTCGCTCGTCGCCTGGCCGCCGCCGGGCGCCACCCCGGTCGACGTCGGTGACGCCTACCAGCGGTTCGCCGAGCGTGGCTACCGCTACGGACCGGTGTTCCAGGGCCTGACCGCGCTGTGGACGCGGGGCGGGGAGTTGTTCGCCGAGGTCGAGCTGACGGCCGACGCGGTGGAACAGGCCGAGCTGTTCGGTGTGCACCCCGCGCTGCTCGACGCCGCGATGCACCCGATGACGCTGCCACACCCGGCGTTGCCGAACGCGTCGGCCGGCGCGGCGACGGCGCCGAGCGCGGCGGCTGGTCTGACGATGAAGCTGCCGTTCACCGCGTCCGGGATCCGGCTGCGCCGCGGTGGCGTGACGGCGTTGCGGGTGTGCGTGCGGCCCGCCGGTGACGACCCGGCACGGGGGGAGAACGCCGGTCGGGGCTTGGCCGAGGGCGCAGCCGCCTCCCTGGTCATCGCCGACTCTGATGGCACACCGGTGGCGGAGATCGACGCGCTGCTCCTGCGGCCCCTACCGGCCGGCGGGCCAGCAGACGAGCGAGGTTCGCTGTTCGAGGTGGAGTGGACGGCCGTCGCCAGCCCCGCCGCGGTCACCTCGGGCTCGTGGACGATCCTCGGGTCCGCCGACCCCGTCCGGGAACTGACGGAGCTGGCCGGCGAAATGACCAGGGGGAGAAGGGCTCCCGATCTGGTGTTCGTGCCCGTCACGGGTGGCGGCCCGCTGCCGGCGGCGGCGCACGCCACGACCGAGGCGGCGCTGGCGCTGGCGCAGTGGTGGGTGGCGCAGGAACCGTTCGCGTCGTCGCGGCTCGTGTTCACGACCACGAACGCGATCGCGACCACTGGCGACGAGGACGTCTCCGACCTGGCGGCGGCACCGGTGTGGGGACTGATCCGCACGGCGCACTCGGAGCATCCCGATCGGTTCGCACTCGTCGATCTCGACGAGCGAGCCGACGTGCGGTCAGTGGTCGCCATGCTCGCCGCGGCGTTGGCCGGCGGCGAGGAGAATCAGCTCGCGGTCCGCGCCGGCGTGCCGCTGGCCCCTCGGCTGGTGCGGGTGCCCGAGCACCTGTACGCCTCGACTGGCGACGAGTCTGTCCCGTCGTTGGATCGGGGGGGTACGGTGTTGATCACTGGTGGTACCGGCGCTCTCGCCGGCCACATCGCCCGTCACCTGGTCGAGCGGCACGACGTCCGTCATCTCGTGCTGGCCAGCCGTCGGGGGCCAGACAGCCCAGGCGCGGACACCCTGCGCGCCGAACTCGAAAACCTCGGCGCGACCGTCACGATCAGCGCCTGCGACACCGCGGAACGCGGCGCGCTCACGGCCCTCCTCACGGCCATCCCTCCCGATCATCCACTGACCGCGGTCCTGCACACCGCCGCGACCCTTCAGGACGCCACCCTCACCGCGACCACCCCCGATGCCCTGCACGCCACGCTCACCCCCAAGATCGACGCCGCTCATCACCTCCACCAGCTCACCCACGAACACCCGACCCTGCGGCGCGTCATCCACTTCTCCTCCATCGCCGCGACCACCGGCAACCCCGGCCAGGCCAGCTACGCCGCCGCCAACGCCTACCTCGACGCCCTCGCCCACCACCACACCCACCACACCACCCACACCCCCACCACCAGCCTGGCCTGGGGACTCTGGAACACCCACGGCCTCGCCCACACCCTCACCACCACCGACCACGCACGCCTCGCCCGGTCCGGGGTGATCCCGTTCTCCGTCGAGGAGGGTCTCGC
>NZ_JADWYX010000231.1 GCF_016786355.1 Frankia sp. AgB1.9 | reverse complement strand
CCTCGACCTCGGCGCGCTGGCCGAGGTCGAGGACCGGCTGCGCCTGCTCGCGACGGCCGGCGTCGAGACCGCCGCCCTCGCCGGCGACCTCGGCCACGGGTCGGCCGACCGGCGCCACGCGCTGACGACGGCGGGCTCGTCCGTCGCGGCCGTGCTCTGGTTCGACTCGCTGCGCGCCGAGGATCGGGTCAGCGTGACGCCGCACGCGGCGCCGCTGCTGGCCGCCGTCCACGACGTGCTGGAGGCGTCGCGCCCGGCGGAGCCCGCGACCGCCGCCACCGGCGACGGTGCCGGCATCGGAGCCGGCATCGGAGCCGACGGCGGGCCGGCCGCGGGCCGGCTGCCGGTGCCCGCGGGCCGGTCGGCACGGGCGTTGCGGGCGACCGGCGCCGGCACGGCAGGGCCGAGCGGGACCGTCTGGGGCGCGCTGGCCCGGCGGTTCGCCGGCACCCGGTTCGACCACGCCCAGGACGGCCGGATCGTCTGCGTCCTCGAGTACCCCGAGCTGCGGGACGCGGCCGTCTGGGAGGGGGCCCCCGCCGCGCGCCCGCCCTACCGCGGCGCGCGGGGCGGGGGGGGGCGGGCCGCGGGGGCCGCGGGCGGCGCCGCGGCGGCCGGGGCGGAGCGGGCCGGCCGCGGCGGGCCCGCCGGCCCGGACCGGGCCGCGCGGATGTTCGAGGCCGCCGGCTGGCAGGTGCTCACCCTTCGCCACGGCAGGCGGCTGGCCGCGCTGTTCGGCCGTCCCGGCGGGCAGGCGCTGCGCGGGCGCCTCAGCCGGATGGGCCAGGAGGAGTACCGCGAGCTGCTGGCCACCCACGGGCTGGCGTTGCGCCGCCGGCTCGCCGGGCCGGGTACGGCGGGCGTCGGCATCGCCGGGCTGGTGGACACGCTGACCGACGACGAGATCCACGCGGCGCTGCGCGATCTGGGCGGCCACGACCTGGCGCTGCTGATCGACGCCTTCGACGAGGTGGCCCAGGACCGGCCGACCGTGCTGTTCGCCCATGTCCACGATCAGGCGACCCGCGACCCGGTGGCCCACGAGGTCCGCCAGGGCCCGGCGCCGGCCGTCGGGATCACCTCGATCCGCCCGATGGGCCAGGGAACGGCCGGCGCCGGCCCGGTGGTCACGCCGGTCGCCGGCGGATCGGCGCTCCAGCCGCTGGCCGGCGGGCGGTCCGGCCAGGGCGGCCGCGGCGCCCGGCTGGCCGCCCACGTCGCGTCCTACCTGGACCGGGCGGCCCGCGCGGCCCCACTCCCACCGCCCGTCCCGACGGACCTGGAGACCGGCGGCGACGGCCGGGCGCTCTCATCGACCCAGTCGGCCTTCGGGGACCTGCTGCGCGGCCTGGCCGGCGCCGCGCCCGAGGCAGTCGACGCGATCGTCACGGTCTCGACGAGGGACGCCGACGGCATCGTCGCCGGGTGGCTCGAACCCGGGGCGGACGCGGGCGCGGCGCTGGCGTCCCCGGCCGGGCGGCGCCACGTCGCCGGGGCGCTCGCCCCGGGCGCCTTCGCCGGGGTCCTGGGAAACCTGGGCGTCGCGTGGAACCGCCAGGGCCTGCCGCTGCTGCCGATCGGAGTCACCGACGAGCTCGCCGCCGGCCGGGTCGTGGCCGCCTGGGCGGCCGGCTGCGCGACCGACGCGCGCTCGGTGCTCGCGGTCACCGACACCGGCCGGCCGGGGGGGGGGGGGGGCGCCCGGGGCCCCCCGGCCCGGGGGGGGCGGGGGGGCCCGGGGGGCGCCGGGCTGCCCGGGGTGACCCGCTACGAGCCGGCCTTCGCCCAGGACCTGGCGTGGTGCCTGCTGGCGGCGCTCGGCGACCTGGGCCGCGCCGACGGCTCGTCCAGCCTGCTGCGGCTGTCGGCGCGGCCGGTCGACCAGCGGGCGGCGGACGTGCCCGCCGCCGGGCCGCGCCGTGACGACCGGCGGGCGGGCGTGCTGGCCGGCGGCTACCGGCTGCGGTCGGGTGGGCCGGCGCCGCTGCTGACGCTGGTCGGGATGGGCGCGGTCCTCCCGGAGGTGCTGGCCGCGGCGGACGAGCTCGGTGACCGGCTGGGCGGCGGGATCGCGGTGGCCGTCGTGACGTCGGCCGACCTGCTGTTCGACGCGCTGCGCGCCAGGGACGAGCGTGCCCACGACGACGACGACGGACCGGGCGCGGGCGCCGCGGACCGTTCCCGGGTGCTCGCGCAGCTGCTCCCGGCTGGCCTGCGCAGCCCACTGGTGACCGTCGTCGACGGCGACGCCCGTCAGCTCGGCTTCCTGGCCGGCGTCCACGGAGACCGGCTCGCCGCCGTCGGCTCGGACCCCGTCGGCTCGGACCCTGCCGTCTCGGACCCTGTCGGTGCTGGCTCCGATGCGGGCGCGCCCGTCGGGACCGACACCATCGTCGCGGCGGCGCTGCGCCTGCTCGGGCGCGACGCCGACGCCCCGACGGGCCTGGACCAGACCGACCGATGACGGCCGGGACGGGTCGGGTCAGCCGCTGACGTTGGCCTCGCGCAGCGCCAGCGCCTCGCGGCCGGCGGCGGCGGAACCGGCCGCGTCGCCGCCGATCGCGCGCACCCGGGCCACCTGTTCGAGGGCCCAGACCAGGTCACGCAGGATCTCGGGACGGTCGCCGACGATCTGGCGGCGGCGGCGCTCGACGTCGAGGGCCTCCTCGAAGCCGTCGGCCGCGACCGGCAGGTCACCGAGGGCCTCCTTCGCCCCGGCGACCTTGTCGAGCCCGACCGACAGGTCGCGCAGCACCGTCGGGTGCTCGCCGTACTCGGTCCGCAGCCAGCGCACCAGCTTCAGCGACTCGTCGTAGGAGTCCAGAGCGCCGGCGACGTCCCCCTGGTCGTAGCGCATGTTGCCGACCAGGCTCAGCGAGTGGAACAGGGCACGCGGCACGGTCGGGTCGATGTCGGTGCCGCCGGCCGAGGCGGCGTTGAGCGCCCGGCGGGCCGTCGCGACGCCCTCGTTGTAGCGGACGAGCGCGCCCGGACTGTCGCCCCGCAGCCGCAGCATGTCGCCGACGTCGAGCAGCCCACGGGAGATGTCCCGCAGCAGCGGGGCGACCTCGCCGTACACGGTGAGCAGCCCGCGCCGCACCTCCAGGGCCTCCGAGTACGCGTCCAGCGCGGCCTTGGTGTCGCCCTGCTGCTGACGCAGGTCCCCGATCTTCTCGAGGGTGTTGGCGAGGCGCTGGCGGGCGGTCGGCGCGGACGCGCCGTCGGCCAGCAGCCGGTGCGCGAGCGCCAGGCACTCGGTCTGGATGTCCAGGGCGCCGACGAGGTCGCCGAGCGCGGCGCGGGCGGCCCCGGCGCGTTCCAGGCTGACCCCGAGCCGGCGCTCGGACTCGGGCGTGCGGTCGGCCGTGGCCAGGTGCCGGTTGATCCGCAGCGCTTCCTCGTAGTTCTCCTGGGCGAGCGGCGCCTGGTCGTGGTCGAGCAGGGCGTCGCCGTACTCGATGAGCGCGGCGGCGAGGTGCCCGAGATCGGCGACTCCGCTGGTGGCCGAGGCGACGCGTTCCCTGCTCAGAGAGACCAACGCCTCCAGGGCGGCCAGCAGCGTGTCCGGCTCACCGCGCTCTCTGGCCAGCTTCGCCAGCCGTTCGAGGTTCTGTGGGGTCAGCTGCTGTCCGGTGGCCGCGACCTGACCTGCGTGGTCGTCCATAACCGGAAGAGTAGTAGCCCCAGGAATCCATCACACGGCCGCTTGGGAGTCCGGTTTGAGTCAGTCACGAGGTTGACCACGTCTGGCGATGCTTGTGTCGCACCTCGTCACAACCTAAGGCCGCTCAGCGGCCGCTCAGCCGAAGAAGTGGCCCGGCGGATAGGCACGGTCGATCCGGGACCGCGGCATGCCACCCAGCGCGTCGGTAAGTGTCCGCGCGGTGTTGACCAGCGGAACGTGGCTGAACGCCTGCGGGAAGTTGCCGGTCATCCGCCCGAGCCGGGGGTCGTACTCCTCGGCGAGCAGGCCGACGTCGTTGCGCAGCGCCAGCAGCCGCTCGAACAGCTCCTGGGCCTCGCGGACCCGGCCGGACAGCGCGTAGTTGTCCGCTAGCCAGAAGGTGCAGGCCAGGAACGCCCCCTCGCCGGCGGGCAGGCCGTCGACGGCGCCGTCCGCGGCCGTCGGGTAGCGGTTGACGAAGCCGTCCTCCAGCAGCTCCCGCTCGATCGCGGCGACCGTGCCGACGACGCGCGGGTCGGTGGCCGGCAGGAAGCCGACGAGCGGCATGTAGAGCAGCGCGGCGTCCAGTTCGGTGGAGCCGTAGTACTGGGTGAAGGTGCCCCGCTCGGGGTCGAAGCCGCGTTCGCAGACCTCGCGGTGGATCTCGTCCCGCAGCGCCGCCCAGCGGTCCGTCGGCCCCGGCAGGCCGGACTCGACGATGCCCTTGACCGCCCGGTCGGCCGCGACCCAGGCCATCACCTTCGAGTGGGTGAAGTGCCGGCGCGGGCCGCGGACCTCCCAGATCCCCTCGTCGGGCTTGCGCCAGCCGGTCTCCAGGAACTCCATCAGCTTGGTCTGCAGGCCCCAGGCGTCGTCCCGGCCGTCGACCTCGGTGGCCATCCTGGCGACGTGCAGCGCGTCGAGGACCTCGCCGTAGACGTCGAGCTGGAACTGGTCGACGGCGGCGTTCCCGACCCGGACCGGGGCCGAGCCCTCGTAGCCGGGCAGCCAGGAGACCTCGTACTCGGGCAGCCGCCGCTCACCGGCCACCCCGTACATGATCTGGACGCGGGACGGGTCGCCGCCGACCGCGCGCAGCAGCCATTCCCGCCAGGCCAGCGCCTCGCTGGTGAACCCGGCGTCGAGCAGGGCCAGCAGGGTGATCGTCGCGTCCCGCAGCCAGCAGTAGCGGTAGTCCCAGTTGCGCACGCCGCCGATGTGCTCGGGCAGCGAGGTGGTGACGGCGGCCACGATCCCACCGGTCGGCGCGAAGGTGAGCGCCTTCAGCGTGATCAGGGATCGGCGCACGGCGGACTGGTACAGGCCGTCGTAGGTGCAGCCGGCCATCCAGTCGGTCCACCACGCCTCGGTCTCGGCGATCATCTGGCGGACGGCGGGCGGCGGCGGGGTCGGCTGGTGCGACGGGTACCAGCTCAGCGAGAACGGGACGGCCTGGCCGGCGGCCACCTCGAACTCGGCGAACGTCGCCAGGTCGTGGCTCTCCATCGGCGCGGTCGTGCGCAGCGTGACGGCGTCCGGGCCGGCGATCGCGGTCACCGTGTGCTCGTCGCGGCGACGCACCCACGGCACGATCGACCCGTAGTCGAACCGGAACCGCGCCTCGCTGCGCATCCGGACCGTGCCGGACAGGCCCTCGACCAGCCGCAGCACGGTGTGGGCGCCGGCCCGGGGCAGCATCGCGTCGGTGATCCGGACCGTGCCGGTGGCGGTGGTCATGTCCGTCTCCAGCACCAGGGTGTCGCCCCGGTACCGGCGAACCACCGACACGACCGGCTCGACCGGGGCGATCCGCCACCGGCCGGCGTCGTCGTCGCCCAGCAGCGCCGCGAAGCAGGCCGGCGAGTCGAAACGTGGCAGGCACAGCCAGTCGATCGAGCCGTCCCGGGAGACCAGCGCCGCCGAATGCGTGTCGCCGATCAGCGCGTAGTCCTCGATGAGCGATGCCACGGCCACTCCTAGCGGGGATGATGCGGCGTCGCCGCTGGTGCCCGCGCGGCCGGCCGCCAGCCCTGATGGGCGTGGCCGACGCCAGCCGCGAGGGCAGGCGCAACACATTACGAGCCTGTTCGCCGGGCTAGGTTGGGGGTACGGCCCGACCGGGTGGTCCCCGTGTGGGCTGGACCTGACACCATGGCCCGATCGGACGGGGATTCCCCAGAGTGACCGCAAACCCGCCGCCACCGCAACCGGCACCCGCGACGACCGAGGCGCCGGAGGCGGACGCCCTGAACACCCCGGCCGCGCTGAACACCCCGGCCTCCCTGAACACCCCGGCCGCCGTGGACACCCCGGCCGCCCCGCGCCCCGCCCGGGTCCGGCCGCCCCAGCCCTCCCTCTGGGCGCAGGCCTGGCGCTACCTGCGCGACCCGCGCCGGCGGACCTACGTCGTGCTCGGGGCGATCGCGACGCTCGGCCTGATCGGTTTCGGGATCTACGCGATCGTCGACGGCCCGCCGCCTACCGTCGAAGGGGTCGTCTACTTCACCGGGGACGCCACCAAGGCTCAGAAGGACGCCGTCCGCGATGCCTGTCCGACCGTCGGCGGGGCGATCCAGGAACCTCCGGACCGCAACGACCTGGACGTCACCCGGGTCTACCCGCTGCGTTACAACCTGACCAAGGCCTCCAGCTCCGACCGGGCCAAGCTGTTCCACTGCGTCTCGGGCCGCCCCGGCGTCATCGGCATCAACACCGAGACCCAGGGCCAATAACCGGCCGGGACACAAGGCCAATAACGGGCCCGGACCCTGGGCCAGCAAAGAAAGGCGGCGCCGTGCAGATCGAGGAGACCGCGCTGCCCGGGATCGGGTTGCGGCATGAGTTCACGACCCGGGCTGGGCGTCGGGTGGGGGTG
>NZ_JADWYX010000230.1 GCF_016786355.1 Frankia sp. AgB1.9 | reverse complement strand
CGACGTTGTCCACCACCACCAACCACCGCGCCCCCAACCGCCGCAGCTGCCCCGCCACCGCCACCCAGTCCGCGCCCGCCCCCCCGCCCCCCCCCCCCCCCCACCCCCGCGCGCGCGGGCGCCGCCCCCCCCCCCCCCCCCCCGGGCCGTCGTGCAGGGTAGGGCCGCCGTTCGGGCGGCCCTACCGTCGTGAGCGAGATTCCCTAGCTGGAGAGCTTCCAGGGACCGTTGGGGTCGCCAGGCACCTGGTTGCGGGTCCACCACTTGGCGACGTACTTCTTGCCCTGGTATTCGGCGACGTCACCGGTGTTGAAGACGCGTGACGCCGTCCACAGCGCGATGCCGTCGGGCGCGGTCGCGATCTGCTCCCACGGTCCGTTGGGGTCGCCAGGCGTCTGGTTCTGCGTCCACCACATCGCCTGCCAGGTGGAGCCGTTGTAGGTCACCGTGTCGGGGGCGTTGTAGACCTTCGAGGCGCTCCAGGCGGCCGGGAGCGGCGTCGCGGGGAGCGTCAGGCCGACGACGACCGGGTCATGGTCGGAGGCGGCGAACGGATTCGTGCCGTCGAACAGCTGCGTCGCGTTGTAGTTGTAACGGCTGTACGCGAAGGCGACGGCTTCCTGGGCGTTGATCTGCCACACGTCCGCGCCGGTCACCGTCGTCAGCGCGGCCGGGTTGGCGAGCACGTGGTCCAGTGAGCCCTCGAGGCTGTTGTACGAGTAGGTCTGCTCCGCCGGGTCGAGCGTGCTGCCAAGGTCGACGTAGCCGGCGCCGTACAGCACCTGCATCGGGTCCTCACCCGTGTAGGCGTTGAAGTCGCCGAGCAGGAAGATCCGGTTCGTACCGAGGGCCGCCGCCGTCTGCGTGGCGAACGCGCTCATGTCGGTCACCTGGTGCACGCGGGTCGCGTTGAACGCGCCCTGGTCGACCGCCGGGGACGAGGTGTCCTCCGCGTCGCCGGGGTAGAGGCCGGTCGCGTCGGCGCCCTTCGACTTCAGGTGGTTGGCCACCACGAGGAACGCGTCCTTGTCGGTGGCGCCGGCCTTCTTGAATCCCTGTGCGAGCGGCTCCCTGGCGATCGAGAAGGGCTGGCCGTCCGCCGAGTCGCCGGTCAGCACCTTGGCGACCCCGACCAGGGACACCGCGGCGGGCTTGTAGATGAAGGCGGTCCGGATGACGTCCTGCTGCGCCAGCGGAGGCAGCTGGTCGTCGGGCGGCGAGGGGACGAACTCCCACACGTTCGAGCCCGCCGCGGCGTTGAGCGCGCCGACCAGGCCGGCCAGCGCGGTGTCACGCGGCTCGCCGAACTTGCTGGAGTTCTCCACCTCCTCCAGCGAGACGATGCTCGCCCCGAGCCGGTTGATGCCGGTGACGATCTTCGACTGCTGGCGGGCGAAGCTGGCGTCGTTGGCGGCGCCGCGCGGGCCCGGGCTGCCGTCCGTGCCGGTGCACGTGTTGACGCCGATCCGGTTGCCCTGCCGGTCCGTGTAGTAGGTGCAGGTGCCGAGACCCATCGAGACGTACTGCTCGCCGGTCATCGAGAAGTAGTTCTCGACGTTGAAGGTCGCCAGCCGGGCGCCGCCGCCGACGGTCGCCGGCTGCGCGTTGCCGGTCCGGGTGTCGCTGAAGGTCGCCACGGCGGCCCCGTCGTCGGTGACCTGGGCCGTTGGCTGGAGGTTCCACAGCGAGAACCGGTAGTCCAGGACCAGCGGCTTGTGGAAGGTGACCTTCGCGCCGACGCTGACCGGGTTGGTCGGGGTCAGCCAGGGCAGCGGCGTGTTCGCGTTGGCGCCGGTCGAGTAGTTCACGCTCGACCCGTCGTCGAGGGTGATCATCCGGGCCGCGTCGTCGGCGGCGGCGGACTGGGCCGCCGGGCTGCCGGCGGTGCCGACGTCGGTCGGCTGGCGTAGCGGGGTGTCCCCGGCGGCCAGGGTGAACGAGCCGTACCAGTTGGCGTCGTAGTTGTCCGAGACGGTGAAGTCACCCTGAGGCGCGATCAGCTCGCCCTCGTGCGACTCCTTCTGCGCGTCCGTCGAGAGGTCGGACCAGGGGAGCTGGTCGGGCACGACGGCCGGCAGCGGGGTGTCCAGCTGGGTGACGGTCGGGCTGCCGATCTCGGTCTCGCCCTGGAACTCGGACACCTTGCCGGTGACGCGGACGCTCTCGCCGACGGTGACCTGGCCGGCCGAGATCGAGCCGAAGACGAACACCGCGTCGGAGGCCCCGGGAGTCGCGTCCTGCGCCGCGGTCCCGCCGGCGCCGCCCGTCTCCAGGAAGAAGCCGTTGAAGCCGCCGGTCGGGTAGGCGGCGGTGACGACGCCCTCAGTGGTCACGGTCTGGCCGGCGAGGGGCGAGGTGTCGGTGTTGGTGCCCTGGATCGCCGCGATCGGCGTGGTGGTCGGTGCCGCGTCGACGACCTGGACGGTGAACGACACCGAGCCGGTCGCTGCGGCCGAGTCCGTGGCGGTCGCCGTCACGGACGACGTGCCGGCCGCTGTCGGCGTTCCCGACAGGACGCCCGCCGTGGAGATCGCGAGGCCGGCCGGTAGGCCTGTCGCCGTCCATGTGTAGGGCGCGGTGCCCCCGGTGGCGGCCAGCGTGACCGGGGCGATCGCGGTGCCGACCGTCGCGTTCAGCGTCCCGGGACTGGTGACCGTGACCGTGCCGCCGCCAGTGGAGCCGCCGTCACTGGCCGCGTTCTGCGGGGTCGGGGCCGCGACCGAGAAGTCCGTGGCGTTGTTGTCGGTGTCGGTGCCGGCGGCGTCGCGCTGGTAGCTCAGGACGACGGAGTTGCCGGTGGGGGCGGTTCCCTCGGGGGAGTTGCTGGTTCCCCAGCCGATCTTGTCGAGCACCGACGCGTCGGTGGGCAGCACGCCCGCGGTGCTGGCCGCGAGGAACAGGGTGCCGCCGCCGGAGCCCGGGTTGATGCTGCCGCCGGTGCTGAGGTCCGGGGTGGGCAGCGGCGCGCCGGGGTTGGTGCTCGCGTTGTTGCTGGGCAGCTGGATGAGGAAGTGGCCGTGGGCGGCGACCGTGCCCGACAGCGCGAACACCTGTGCGCCGCTCGGGGTCACCGTGCTGGTGGGGGCGCGGTACTGCAGCGTGTCGCCGGTGAGGGCGACGGGGCTCGCGGTCGGGTTGAACAGCTCGACGAACTTGTTGAGATAGCTCGCTCCCGACGACCCGCCGTTCACGTAGGCCTCGCTGATCACCAGCCCGGTGGCGCCCGGGTTGGCCAGTGCCGGTGCGGCGAGCGAGACGCTCCCGATACCTGCGCACAGCACGGCGGCTGCGATTCGACTTATGGGCACGCGTGGCATGGACCCGGCCTCCCGATAGTCACGAGTTGGCGCCGCCCGTTGCGCGCGGGCCGATCCAGGACGCTAGGGCCCGGGCCTCGCCCCACAGAGGACTGAGCCTGAACACCAGATGACGGGTCCCACCACGGTGTCGCGCCGGACGGGGCCGAATGGCGCAGGCGAAGCTGCCGTCACGGGTGCGCCGGCTGCATCACACCCGGGCCCGGCGCGCAACCATACCCTCACGTGAGGGTATGGTTGGCGCGTTCGAGGGGGCGTGGTCCAGGGCGCGGTCCTGGTGCTCGGCAGGCTGACGATCGACTGACGGAGACGCTGCGATGACGGAATCCCGGGTACCTGAGGTCAGCATCGGGATTCCGGTGTACAACGGCGCCGACTTCCTCGGGGCCGCGATCGAGTCGCACCTCGCGCAGACGTTCGGCGACTTCGAGCTGGTGATCTCGGACAACGCCTCGAACGACGGCACCCAGGACCTGTGCCGGGCGTACGCCAAGGAGGACTCGCGGATTCGCTACGTGCGCCAGGCGGAGAACATCGGCGCGAACGCGAACTACAACGAGGTCGCCCGGATCTCGCGGGCACCCTTCTTCCGGTGGGCCGCCGACGACGACGTCCTGTTGCCGGAGTACCTGGAACAGACGTACAACCTGCTGAGCAACGACCACGACGCCGTCCTGTGCCACTCGTTCGCCGCGCACATCGACGAGAACGGCAAGCAGCTGGCGCCCGCCGACGACGGCGTCGGGTTCGTCGATGACAAGGGCACCTATGTCGACGGGCCGGACCCGAACGTCGCCACCCGCAAGATGCGCTCCCCGCACCCGCACGTCCGTTTTCGCGACGTGCTGCTGCACACGAAGTGGTGTTTCGAGATCTTCGGCCTGATCCGCCACGACGTCCTGCTGACGACCCCGCTGCATCAGAAGTTCTACGGGACCGACCGGGTCCTGCTGGCCGAGCTGGCGTTGCTGGGGACCTGGCGGGTGGTCGAGGAGCCGCTGTGGCAGCGCCGCTCGCACTCCGGGGCGTCGAACAACATGAGCGTCTGGCAGAAGGCCCAGTGGAGCAACCCGGACGCGAAGAAGAGCGTGCTGCCCCCGGTCACCAACATGATCCGGGGATACGCCGACGCCGTGCACCGGCAGCGTTTCCCGATCGTCGAGCGGGAGCAGTGCTACGCAGCGATCGGTGTGCTCGCCGTCCAGCCGGACAAGTTCCGCAAGCTGCTGGTGCCCGGCCCGCACAACTACTTCGGCATCGGCAACAAGAAGTCGGACGCCTCGCACCGCATGTGAGGGAGCGTCTCCCGGTGGCGGGTCACAGCCCCCGGACGACGGCCTCGAGGACGGTGTCGAGGGCGTGGGCGCGCTCGGCGTCGGGGAGCTCGCGTAGCGGGCCGTCGATGAGCAGGCTCGACAGGCCGTGTACGGCCGACCAGGCAACGTACTCGGCGCCGGGCCGGCGTTCGGCCGGGATCGCGCCCACCCGGACCAGCTCGTCGAGCCCGGCGCCGAGCATCTCGTAGGGGCCCAGCCCGCAGTTCCCGACTCCTTCGCCGGGCTGGAACATGTGCGTGGTGCGTGGCACCGCGAACGCCGTCCGGAACCAGCCGGGTTCCGAGGTGGCGAACTCGACGTAGGCGCCCCCGAGCGCCCCGAGCTTGAGCCAGGCCTCCGCCACCGGGTCGGTCTCCGCGGGCACGGCGTCGATCCGGGTCTCCATGAGCTGGGCCAGCTGGCCCATGCATCGTTCGCACACGGCCCGCAACAGCTCGTCCCGGTCGTCGAAGTGCCGGTAGGCCGCGTTGTGCGAGACCCCGGCGGCGCGCGTCGCCGAGCGCAGCACGACGGCCTCGGGGCCCCCGGTCCGGGCCAGCCCGACCCCGGCCTCGACGAGTGCCTCCCGTAGATGACCGTGGTGGTAGGGGCGGCTCGGCTCTTCCGTTGGCATGTTGACAGTGTCCACTCTCCATGCGACTCTTGCCAATGTTGCCGCTGTCAACTTCAAGGGATGTGGCCCCTGTGCCGTCCATGAGCCCCCGCCGCCGGCTCGCGGTCCTCGTGACCGTCTGCCTGGCCGTCTTCGCGATCAACCTGGACACCACGATCGTCAACGTCGCTCTGCCGGACCTCGCCCGCCAGCTCGGGGCGACCACCAGGGACCTGCAGTGGATCGTCGACGGCTACAACCTGGCCTTCGCCGCCCTGGTACTCACCGCCGGATCGATCGGCGACCGGTTCGGCCGGCGCCCGGTGCTGCTCGGCGGGCTCGTCGGCTTCGCGCTGATGAGCGGGATCGGCGCCCTGTGCGACGGTGCCGGCGCGCTGGTGGCCGTGCGCTTCGTCATGGGAGCGTTCGCCGCGCTGATCTTCCCGACGACCCTGTCGATCATCACCAACGCCTACCCCGACCGGGCCGAGCGGGCCAAGGCGATCGGCGTGTGGGGCGCGGTCACCGGCCTCGGCGTCGCGATCGGTCCCGTCACCGGGGGACTGTTGCTCGCCCACTTCTGGTGGGGCAGCGTGTTCGTCGCGCTCGTTCCGGTCGCCCTGGTCGCGGCCGTGCTCGCGTTCGTGCTGGTGCCGGAGTCCTCCGACCCGGCAGCCGCCCGGCTCGACCTGCCCGGCCTGGTGACCTCGTCGGCCGCCATCGGGCTGCTGGTCTACACGATCATCGAGGCGCCAGACCGCGGCTGGACCTCGGCCTGGACCGTGGGTGGTTTCGCCGTCACCGCCGCCGTCGCGGCCGCGTTCGTCACGCTGGAGCGGCGCCACCCGGCCCCGATGCTCGACGTGTCCCTGTTCCGGACGCCCGCCTTCTCGGCCGCCAGCGGCGCGGTGACCGTCGCGTTCTTCGCGCTTTTCGGGTTCATCTTCCTGATCACTCAGTACTTCCAGTTCATCCGCGGCTTCGGCACCGTCTCGACCGGGGTCCGGATCCTGCCGGTGGCGCTGACCATCGCGATCGGATCGGTGACCGGCACCCTGCTGGCCGGCCGGCTCGGCACCAGGACCATCGTCGTCACCGGTCTGGTGCTGTTCGGCGGCTCGTTCGCGTGGATCGCGGTGTCCAGCACCTACCAGCCGTACCTGCAGATCGCGGCCCAGATGGTTCTCATGGGCACCGGCCTCGGCCTGACCACCGCCCCGGCCACCGAGTCGATCCTCAGCGTGCTGCCCGCCGCGAAGGCCGGGGTCGGGTCGGCGGTCAACGACGCCACCCGCGAGGCCGGCGGCACGCTCGGGGTCGCCGTCATCGGCAGCGTCTTCACCTCGATCTACACCCACCACTTG
>NZ_JADWYX010000022.1 GCF_016786355.1 Frankia sp. AgB1.9 | reverse complement strand
TAGATCACGCCACCACGCCGGCAAGATCAGGAACGGACCACAACCGGTACACACCACCAAGATTCAGGACAGGCACTAAGGGAGGCCGAGAATGACCACCGCTGCCACAGCTCCCACGGCGCGTCGGTCGCGGCGGCGCCCCACCGCCGGCGGCTCGGACCGCACTGGATCGCACGACACTGGATCGCACGGCACTGGACCGGACCGTGCCTGGTTGGACGGTGCTGGGCCGGACGGTGCTGGACGCGCGGCCCGGGGACGAGCCGCCCGGGCCTCGGCCCCGCGCCGAGCCCACGCCGAGTACGTGTCGGCGCCGGATCGGGCCGACCCGATCGACCTGATCGACCGGCAGTCGCGGAGCCGACTGACCGAGCTGGTCCCCCTGCGCTACCAGCGGATGACCGAGTCGCCGTTCAGGTTCTACCGAGGCGCCGCGGCGATCATGGCCGCGGATCTCGCCACGACGCCGACCTCGGGCCTCACCGTCCAGCTCTGCGGCGACGCACACCTGCTGAACTTCCGGCTGCTCGCCTCGCCCGAGCGACGGCTCGTGTTCGACATCAACGACTTCGACGAGACCCTTCCGGGCCCGTGGGAGTGGGACGTGAAGCGTTTCGCCACCAGCCTGGTCATCGCCGCGCGCGCCAACGGCTTCGGCTCGCCCGAGCGGCGGGAGATCATCACCGCGGCGGTCGGGGCCTACCGCGGCTGGATGCACCGGTTCGCGGCGATGACCAACCTCGACGTCTGGTACGCCCACATCGATGTCGACGAGCTGGCCCCGCGGCTCCCGGGCGTCTTGAGCAAGCAGGCTTCCAAACGCGTGTCACGGGCGACCTCGCGGGCCCGGTCGCGCGACCGGCTACGGGCCTTCGCCAAGCTCACCGAGGTGGTCGACGGTGAACGACGCTTCACCGCCGATCCTCCGCTGCTCGTCCCGATCAGCGAGCTGCACACCGGGCGGGACCGGGACCGGCTGATGCGATGGCTCAGCTCGATCGTCGAGCAGTACTCCGCGACGCTGTCGACCGACCGGCGCTCCCTGCTCGCCCGGTATCGCCTCGTCGACTTCGCCCGCAAGGTCGTCGGCGTCGGCAGCGTGGGCACTCGTTGCTGGGTCGCGCTGCTGCTCGGCCGTGACGACGGCGACCCGCTCCTGCTGCAGATCAAGGAGGCCGGGACCTCGGCGCTGGCCGATCACCTGCCCGGGAGCGCCTACGGCAACCAGGGTGAACGAGTGGTCGCCGGGCAACGCCTCATGCAGGCCGCCAGCGACATCTTCCTCGGCTGGCAGCGGGTGGACGGCCTCGACGGGCACAAGCGCGACTTCTACGTCCGGCAGTTGCAGGACTGGAAGGGCATCGCGGAGCCGGAGCGCATGGACGTCGACGGCCTGGCGCTGTTCGGCCGCCTGTGCGCCGCCACCCTCGCGCGGGCGCACGCGCGTTCGGGCGACAGCATCGCGATCGCGGCCTACCTGGGCGGTGGCACGGCATTCGACCAGGCGGTCGCCGCCTTCGCGGAGGCATACGCGGACCAGAACGAGGCCGACCATGCCGCGCTGGTCGAAGCAGTCCGATCCGGCCGTGTCAGCGCTCGGTGACGCGGCGGTAGGTCCCCGGGGCGAGTCCGTACTCCCGTTTGAACGCCTTGGCGAAAGCGAACTCGGAGGTGTAGCCGACGCGGTGGGCGACGACGGACAGCGGTACGTCCTGTTGACGCAGGATCCGGGCCGCGGTGGTCAGCCGCCACCTAATGAGGTAGGTCAACGGCGGTTCACCGACCAGCGCGGTGAACCGGCGGGTGAAGGTGGCACGGGACAGCCCGGCGGCGGCGCCCAGCTGCTCCACCGTCCACGGCCGCGCCGGATCCCGGTGCATCCGATGGAGGCTCGGGCCTATGGCCGGGTCGGCGAGCGCCCGGCTCCAACCGGACGGATGGTCTTCCTGCCAGGCCCGCAGGATGTAGACCAGGAGCGCGTCCACCAGCGAGGAGACGATCGCCTCGGCGCCCGGCTCCTGCTCCTCGACCTCGGCGCCGAGCAGGTCCACCGCCGCGTGCAGCCCGTTTCGCCGCCGGTTCGGCAGGTGCACGACGTCGGGAAGCGTGGCCAGCAGCGGATGCGGCCGGTGCTTCTCCAGCCGGTAGGCGCCCGACAGCAGGACCGTCGGCGCGCCGCCCGCCACCCCGGCGACATGCTCGTGGCCAAGCCGGGTGGAATGCCGTTCGCGGTCCAGCCGGAAGGTGACGGCCGGGCTGGCCGGGGCGTCGGCCAGGGTGTGCTCCGCCCCGGCGGCGAGCAGCACCACGTCGCCTGCCTGCAGCGCCCGCGGCGGCTCATCGCCGGTAGTCAGCCAGCAGGTGCCCTGCAGGATGACGTGGAACCCGAATCCCTGGTTCCCCCCGAACCGCAGCCCCCAGGGCGCATGGGCCCGGGTGCGCGCGCACAGAGTCGGCCCGGTCTCCAGAGCCGCGAGCACGTCGGTGAGCACATCCACTCATTGATCATATCCAGACGGACTCACCGATGAGCCGATCGGACATGTTTCTAACCTTCCCGGACATTGTCCGTCGCAGAGGCTGATTCATACAGTCGAAGTGACGAACAGAGATCACCATTCCGGCGAGAGAGTTGAAAATCATGGACTTGCAGTTGCGCGGCAAACGGGCGCTGGTCACCGGCAGTTCCAGAGGCATCGGCCGAGCCATCGCGCTCGGCCTCGCGGAGGAGGGCGTCGACGTCGTCGTGCATGGCCGAGACGCCGGCAGGGCGCAGGCCACCGCGGACGCCATCGTCAAGGCTGGCGGCCAGGCGGTGGTGGTGCTGGGTGACCTGGCCGAGGACACGGCCGCGGCCCAGGCCGCCGCCGCTGCCACCGCGGCCTTCGGCGGCATCGACATCCTGGTCAACAACGCCGGAACGGCCGAGGACACCGGCTGGGCCGGGGCGACCGCCCCCGACTGGCTCAGCCTGTACGACAGCAACGTCGCCTCCGCCGTACGAATGATCGGGGCGTTGACGCCACGGATGCGGGACGGCGGATGGGGCCGCGTCATCCAGATCGGCAGCGCGGCCAGCCCGAACCCGCTGCCCGAGCGGGCCGCCTACAGCGCCGCCAAGGCGGCGATGGCCAACCTCACGGTCAGTCTGGCCAAGGAGCTGACCGGCACCGGGACCACCGCGAACACGATCAGCCCTGGCCCGACGCTGACCGATGGGTTCCGGGAGCTCACCCAGTCGTTCGCCGAAAGCCACGGTCTGCGGGATGCCGAAACGGCCGTCCGTATCCTGCTCGACGGTCCGCTGGCCTGCCCGTCCGCCCGGCTGGTCGAGCCGGCGGAGATCGCCGCCCTGGTCGCCCTCGTCGCCAGCCCGCTGGGCGCCTCCATCAACGGGGCCAACCTCCGGATCGACGGTGGCTTCACCCCGACCGTCAACTGACCGGGGACCAGGCGCGGCGCCCGGGCCCCGGCCGCCGGCCAGCGCCGCGGGGACGCGACTACGCCGGCCGCGCTCGGGCACACCGTCGGGGAGTCTCTTGGACCAGTGCGTCCGGGCACCGCGGGCTCGGTGGAGCGAAGGAGATCGCTGTGCTGATGAGAGCGGCCCGAATGTACGGCTACCACGAACCGTTGCGGCTGGAGGAGATCCCGGTCCCCGCTCCGGAGGCGGACGAGGTCCTGGTCAAGGTCGCGGCGGCCGGGGTGTGCCGCAGCGACTACCAGCTGATCGAGGGCTACTTCCAGCAGGCCGCTCCGATGGAGTTCCCGGCCGTTCCCGGCCACGAGGTCGCCGGCCGGGTGGCCGCCACCGGCTCCGCCGTACCGCGTTCGGCTGGCCTGTCCGAAGGCGACCAGGTCGTGGTCAACCCCGGGTGGGGCGATGGAACGTGCCGCCAGTGTCACGAGGGCAATGAGCAGCTCTGCACCGGCACCGGCGGGTGGATCGGATTCGGGCCGCCCGGCGGTTTCGCGGAATACGTGGCGGTCCCACGGCGCCACCTGATCCGGGTGCCGGGCGACGACCAGAAGGCGGAGCATCTCGCGCCGTTGACCGACGCCGGGCTGACTCCCTACCGCGGGGTCAAAAGGCTGCGGGCAGCCGGCAAGCTCGGACCGGGGCAGACCGTGGCGGTGGCCGGCATCGGCGGCCTCGGCAGCTATGCGGTGCAGTACGCGAAGCTGCTCGGCGGCGGAGCGACCGTGGTCGCGTTCTCCCGCACCGACGAGAAGCTGGCGCTCGCCCGGCGCAACGGTGCCGATCACACCGTCAACACCCGCGATCTGAAGTCCGGCCAGGTACAGGACGAGTTGGAGACACTCACCGGCCGCCGCACGGTCGACGCGATCCTGGACTGCGCGGGCGCCCCCGCGTCGATCGCGCTCGACTTCGAGATTCTCGCGGCCGAGGGCGTGGTCGTGTCGGTGGGCCTCATGGGCACCAAGGTCGAGGTGCCGCTGAACGTGATCGTAGGAACTGAGCTCTCGTATTTCGGCTCGTTCTGGGGCAACTACAACGACCTCACCGAGGTCCTCGCGCTCGCCGCCGCGGGGCGCATCCGGCACAGCGTCACCGCGGTGAAGTTCGAGGACATCAACGACAACCTCCAGGCACTCGCCCGCGGCGACGTCGTGGGTCGCCAGGCAATCGTCTTCGACTAGCGCCGCCGCCCGGCAGGGTTCATCGGTCCGGCGGTCGTCCGCCGGTTCGATGGGGGCGGATTTGGGGGGATCCGGTCCCACGAGAAGCCATCCTCTGCGAGACTGCAATTTGCATATCTAAATTTGCAGCATCGTCGAGGAGGACGTGGTCGTGGAACAGTTCCCCACCGCGCGAACCGCCAGGTGGTTCGCCGAGCAGCGTGTCCAGGCCGTGGGCAGAGTCGAGCGGCTCGCCCGCGTCACGTCGAGACGCCTACGCCTTGCCGGGCTCGGCCTGGCCGCCGCGGGCGTCACCGCCGCCGTGGCGATCACGGGGTGCGCACCTCCCGGCGGCATCGTCACGACACACCCGTCGCCGTCGGCCAGACCGCTGCATGCCGCCCTGTCGGTGGCGAAAATCGGCTGCGACGACTCCGGCGGGACCGCCAAGCTGGACGCCTCGGGATCGACCGGTGGGGCCGGTCCGCTGACCTATGCGTTCACCTTCGGCGACGGAGCGACCGCCGCCGCCGCCGCCTCGACCACGGCCACGAACCACCTGTACGGCACCAACGGACCGTTCACCGCGACCGTGACAGTGCGCGACGCGTCCGGCGCCACGGCCACGGCGACCGCCACCGTCACCTTGCTCAACCTCGCCGCGAGCCCGACGTCGGTAACGGTCGGGCAGTCCGTGACGTTCACCGCCACCGGCATCTGCTCAGGTGCTCGCATCGACCTGAATTCGGGCGCCTATGCGGGGGACTACGTCGGTGAGCCCAGCGCCCACAACTTCTCGGTGACCAATCCTTACACGACCACCTTCAGCGCTCCAGGCACGCTGCACTACCGAGCCCACTGGTCGGAGATCAATCCGTATTCGGACTCCAACCTCGTCACGATAACCGTGACCGCCTAGTGCCGTGACCGCCAAGGTCTGCCCGTCACCTTGATCGCCGTTTTCACCCTCTGGTGGCTATGAAACAGGCCCGGTCACAGCCACCGGAGGGCCGAAACGCCGATCATGGGGGCGCCAGAAACGGGCGAACCTTGCCGGAGGTGCACTAGCTCGGCCGTCTTTCGTTACCGCTCATGAGCCAGCGTCGCTGGTGTGGCGGGGTCAGCGCCCCAACACACCAGCGCCTCTCAAGAACAAACAGCCCCGATCAGATGAGGCGCCACGGGCCGTTCCAGTTAAAGTTGGGCCCCGAGTCCCGCCAGAGGAACTGCAGCGTGTCCCCGACACGGGCGATGAGCTCCAGATTCCCCGGCGAACCGAAATTACTCTGGATCAGGGTCAGCGCATCGACCCGACCCAGCTCCTGACCGAACCGGAACGGCGCACTCCACGGAAGCCTCGGGTCATCATTGTTCCGCCACATGAAGTTGATGCCACCGGAGTTCGACGGAAAAACCAGCTCGAAATTCCCCTGGTGACCGAACCGGGACTGGATGAGCGCCGGATTCCCGGCCGCGTCACCGGCGATCTGGTACGGCCCGCGCCACTCGAAGTTGGGCCCCGAGTCCCGCCAGAAGAACTGCAGCGTGTCGCCGACGCGGGCGATGAGCTCCAGATTCCCCGGCGAACCGAAATTGCTCTGGATCAGGGTCAGCGCATCGACCCGACCCAGCTCCTGACCGAACCGGAACGGCGCACTCCACGGAAGCCTCGGGTCATCATTGTTCCGCCACATGAAGTTGATGCCACCGGAGTTCGACGGAAAAACCAGCTCGAAATTCCCCTGGTGACCGAACCGGGACTGGATGAGCGCCGGATTCCCGGCCGCGTCACCGGCGATCTGGTACGGCCCGCGCCACTCGAAGTTGGCCGCCGAATCCCGCCACAAGAACTGCAACGTGTCACCGACCCGGGAAATAATCTCCAGATTCCCCTCCGGGCCGAAGTTGCTCTGGATGAAGGTCAGCGCGTCGACCCGGCCCAGATTCTGGCCGATCGGGAGCCGTTCGCTCCAGGGCAGCGCCGGATCATCGTTGTCACGCCACAGGAGGTGGATGCCCGAGGTCGCGTATGGAATGGCCAGCGCGAAGTTTCCCTGCGTACCGTACCGAGTCTGGACGAGCGCCGGATTGCCGCCGACGCCGCTCCCCCAGGGGAGATAACCCGCTGTACTCGGCGCCGGGTCCGACGGGGCAGCGGGCGCCGGTACGGCGACGGCCGGGACTTTGTCGACCCTGATTTCTCCCGCCATGAGTCACAACCTTCCGCTCGAAGCATGAAAGATATTCATGCAGTTCATCGGAGAGATCGGATCGGTCGACCAGATAGATCTTCTCGACAAAGGTCGACCAAACCCGGGCAGGCGGCTTCCATCTGACCCGGAAACAAGATGAACCGAAATCTCGCGCGACCGCCCCGGCAAAGTAGCATGAACACCGATCAGCAGGCGCGGGACACGCGATCACTGAAGCAGGCTATCCCGCGAGCGACATACAGAACGGGGCGAATTCCCCTAATTCCACGCCAGGTCCCTGTCATTGTTGAAAAGCCGCGAACCGTGTCGGACCGTATGGACGGAGCCGGGCGGGAAGCTCAGCCGCGCAGTCGGTCGAGCGCGGCCCCGTAGCGCCAGACCGGCGTCGGCCGTGACCGGTTCTCCGTGGCCGAAGCAGGCGAGCACGGGGTCCAGGTCCGCCTGCCGGCGCAGGGACGCGACGGCGGCGTCTCGGTCGATGTTGAACACCCCGACGATGACCCGTCCGTCCTGGGTGCGCGCGACGGCGTCGCCGGTGAACAGGACGCCATGGTCGGGCAGGTGGACGGCGACGCTGCCTGGGGTGTGGCCTGGCACCGCCACGGCCTGCGCGCGGCCGCCGAAGTCGAGCACGTCGCCGTCGTCGAGTTCGCGGTCGACCCGCACGGGCGCCGCCGTTGTGATCGTGCCCCGGTGACCTGTTGGAAGATCGGGCGCTCCCAGTCGAGCAGCACCGGCGGCGTTCCGGTCGCCTCACCGCGGATCACGGCGGCGTCGTCCCGGTGGGCGCTGATGACGACGTCGCCCCAGGCGGCTACCTCGTTCGCCGCCCCCACGTGGTCGTGGTGGAAGTGGGTGAGGACAAGCTGACGGACGTCCGCGGGGTCCCGGCCGAGCCGGCGGATGGCCGCCGCGATCTGGTTGCCGGATCCGGCGACGCCGCAGTCGATGAGCGTCAGCCCGTCGTCGTCGAGCCAGAGGTACGCGTGCCCTGCCGCGAACCGCAGGAAATACAGCCTCGGCAGCAACCGCACCATCTCCATCGCGCCCATGCGCGGGACGTTAGAAGCGCCAGCACCGAGCCGCCAGGCTGTTGCGCCCTACGGGGATCTGCCACCAGCAGAGCGCCATTCCCGCCCGGCTCGGGCCCTGGCTACCACCATCCCCGCCGGCGGGCCCAGCGCAGCAGCGCGGCGGACATGGCCACCATCACGGCGAGGGTCGCGACGAGTGGCCAGACCTGGGTGTGCTCGTTGACGATGACGTTCATCCCGAGAACCGAGGAGAGCGCTGTGATCGGCAGGGTCACGGCGGCGATGACGGCGAACCGCTCGGCGGCGATGGTCATCTTTGTCTCGGTTCGGGTGCGGTAGAACTCGATCACTCCCTGCAGGTATTCGCGTTGGTTGTCGGCGAGAGTGCGGACTCGGTCGAACTGGTCGACGAGATCGGCGACCATTGGTCCGGCGGCGACCGGGACGGTATCGGCGAGAGTGGTTATCCGGTGGTAGATCTCCCGGCTCGACGCGCCCATCGTGCGGGCCGCCAGCAGGCCGTGGCGGGCACGGAACAGCTCGTCGAGCAGTTGCTCGGGATCATCGAGGTTTCCGCCGGTGACGCGCTGTTCGAGCTTCCACACGTCACCGGTGAGCATCTCGACGAAGTCCTCGAGCCGGTGGGTCAGCGTCGACACGATGGCGTGGGACAGCTCGAACGGGGTCGACGGGCGTAGTTTTCCCGACTCCAGCCGGTCGAGCACCGCCTGGGTGTCCCGTAGCGCGACCCGCGCGTCGACCGCCGGGTTGACCGGTCCGTGCACGGTCACGAGGTACCGCGTCCCGACGAACTGGTCGAGTTCGACGTAGTGGACGTGGCCACCGGCGCCTCGTTCGGGTGCGTGCAGGACGACGAACAGGTGGTCCGGGTAGGCGTGCACCTTCGGTACTCGGTTGCGTTCGACGCAGTCGTGGACGCTGCCCGGAGGGAAACTGAACACCTCCGACAGCACCCGTGCCGCGTCCGGGTCACACTCCGGCACGTCTACCCAGAGCAGACCCTCGCCGATCGCGAGCAGCCCGGCGAGCGCCTCGACCGGATGGCGCCGGACGCCCGAGCTGGTGATGAGCCGAACGTCCATCAACGTCCTTCCCCGGGCGGGTGGCCGCGGGCGGCGAGCCTGGCCTCTGGATACCAGCTGGGGCACGCGCACGCGGGTTGTCACACGCCGACGTCGCGGGTGAGGAGGTCTTCTTCTGTCTCGCGGCGGATGAGTAGGCGGGCCTCGCCGTTGTGGACGGCGATGAGTGGGGGCCGGCCGATCGTGTTGTAGGTGGAGGCGAGGCTGTGGTGGTAGGCGCCGGTGGTGGCGACCGCGAGTAGGTCGCCGGCTTGGATGTCGGCGGGCAGCGGCACGTCGTGGGCGAGGATGTCGCCGGCTTCGCAGTGCCGGCCGACGACGGTGGCGGGGCGGGACGGGGCGAGGGAGCGTCGGCCGATGTGTTGGATGGTGTAGCGGGCGCCGTAGAGCGCGGGCCGGGGGTTGTCGCTCATGCCGCCGTCGACGGCGACGAAGGTTCGTACGCCGGGGATGTGTTTGACGGTGATGACCCGGTAGAGGGTGATGCCGGCCTGGGCGATCAGGGCGCGGCCGGGTTCGACGGTGAGGCGTGGGGCGGGCAGGCGGTGTCGTTCGCATTCGTAGGCGAGGGCGCCGGTCAGGCGGTGGGCGAGGCCCGCGAGGTCGAAGCCGTCGTCGCCGGGGGTGTAGCGGACGGCGTGGCCGCCGCCGATGTTGAGCTGCGGGAGTACGGCGCCGTGTTGGTCTCGGATGGTGGCGAGCAGGCCGATCAGGCGCCTGGTCGCCTCCTCGATCGCGCCGATGCGGGTGAGTTGGGAGCCGATGTGGCAGTGCAGCCCGACCAGCCGAAGGCCTGGCTGGTCCAGTACCTGGCGGGCGGCGTCGGTGGCGGCGCTGCGGGGGATGCCGAACTTCTGGTCGGGGATCCCGGTGCTGATGGCGTGGTGGGTGTGGCCGTCGAGGTCGGGTGTCACCCGCAGCAGTACCTGCTGGTCGTGGGCCAGCGGGCCGAGCTGGGTGATCTCGTCGGCCGAGTCGATCACTATTCGTCCGACGTGGTAGTCGAGGGCTGCTTTGAGGTCCTCGGGGGTCTTGGCGTTGCCGTGCAGGATGAGCCGGTCGGCGGGGAAGTGGGCGGATCTCGCGACGGCGAGCTCGCCGGCCGAGCAGACGTCCAGGGACAGGCCCTCCTGGGCGGCCCAACGGGCGACGGCGCGGGTGAGCAGTGCCTTGCCCGCGTAGCACACCTCGATGCCGGGCAGGGTCGCGCGGTACTGCCGGGCGCGGCTTCGGAACGCCGCCTCGTCGAGCACGTAGGCCGGGGTGCCGAACCTCGCGGCCACGGTCGTCATCGCGGTGCCGGCGACGTGTAGCTCGCCGTCGCTGTCCAGCGTGGTGCCCTCCGGCCAGATCTGGGCGGCGAGCTTCGATCGCAGCGCAGGCCGCAGGCTCGGGATGAGCTCACCCAGTGTCACCGTTCGCTCCTTCGCCGAGGCGCTGCCAGTCGGCAGCGCCGTCAGCACCACCTCATGCCCACAGGGAGCGCGCAGGAAGGGGCTTTGACACGGCGTTGACGGCCTCACGGCGAATTTCCACAGCCCACGGAGCTTCCGAACCCGCGATAGCCCGTCCGCGCCGGTCATAATCGCCGATTGGGCCCTGGAACGGTCGTAGAAACGCCCCCGCCACGACCATCACAGGGCTAAAACCCCGATCAAGGCCACCCGTCAGATCCCCGGGCCAGCGCCGCTTGACATAAAGCTCACTTCAAGTTTGACCCTGAGTGCATGGCAAACCTCAGCAAGATCCTCGTCACCGGTGCCACCGGCTCCATCGGTCACCACGTCGTGGCCGAACTTCAGGCCCGCGGCGCCAACGTGACGGCGATGACCCACTCTGCCGGCGGTGGCCGGGTGCCGGCAGGCGTCGGGACCGTCGTCGGTGACCTGACTTCCCCCGACTCCGTCGAGCACGCCCTTGGCGATGTGGACACAGTGTTCCTACTCTGGCCGTTTCTCGCCGCGGACGGCGCGCCGGACGTGATCGACGCCATCGCCCGCCACTGCCGCCGCGTGGTCTACGTCTCGGCGACCAGCGTGCGCGATGACCGCCCGCCGGCAGAGAACGGGGTCTGGGGGCAGATCGAGGACGCCATCCGTGGAACCGACCTCGACTGGACGTTCCTGCGGGTCAGCGGCCTGGCCACGAACACCCTCGCGTGGACCGCGCCGATCGGCGCCAGCCAGCCCGTCCGCATCCCCTATCCACGGGCGGCCCGGTCACTGATCCACGAACGGGATGTCGCCGAGGTCGCGGCCCGCGTGCTGACCGAGGACGGCCACGCCGGCGCCACCTACCTGCTCACCGGCCCCGCCGCCCTCACCCAGACCGACCAGGTAGGCGTTCTCAGCGCGATCGCCGGCCGGCCGCCGCGGTTTGTCGAGATCACTCGCGACGAGGCCCGCGAGGAGATGCTTACCTGGGCCGACGCAGCCATGGTCGACTCCGCGCTGACCTACTGGGCCAGCCTGGTCGACACTCCCGAACCGGTGACCCGGACGGTGGAGGAGATCACCGGACGGCCGGCCCGCTCCTTCGAACGATGGGCCCTCGACCACGCCGACGACATTCGTCCCACCCAGACGTCGGAAATCGTCGAGCGCTACACAACGACGTCTCCATGATCGCTGTTTCGGCCCTCCGGTGGTCGTAACCGGGCCTGTTTCATAGCCACCAGAGGGTGAAAACAGCGACCAAGGCGACGGGCGGACCTTGGCTTCAGTAGCGAATGGTGGTCTTGACCCGCGTCTTGACCATCTCGCCGTTCTGGTTGGTCCACTCGGTCGCGACGTATGTGTAGAGAGTCAGACCGTTACGGCCCTGACGTTCCTCCCAGCGCGTCAGACGGGATCGGGTGGCGATGACGTCCCCCGGCCGCATCTTCACGCCGAACTTGTCGGTCATGCCGCCGTTGAGGGCGTTTCCGCCTTTCTTCGTCTCTTGACCTGGCACCGCGCCCGCCGGTGTCGGTCTCACCATCGGGACGGCCCAGGCGAAGGGATTGAAGTCGTCCGGGGCAATGATCCCGCCCCAGCGAGTCGACTTGGCGTAGACCTCGTCCCAGTAGATTCTCGGCGGCGTCTCGCCCCAGTACACCGCGATGGCCCACTTGCGAATGTCGGACGCCGCGACAGGGTAGGAGACATCCTCATCCGTCCACACCCCATTTTGCGCCTCAAACTCGGGGGTCACGAGGGTTTCGATCTGCGCCATCGTCTTCCTTCGATCTCGCGGAGCGTCAACGCCGCCGTCGACAGAGGTGTCTGTCGGGAACCTGTGGCCTCGGGTTCTCAGACCATCGCGATGGTCTTGATCCGCTGGAACTCGGCGAGACCGTCGGGTCCGCCTTCCTTGCCATAACCGCTGTATCCCTGGCCGCCGAACGGGCGATTGACCATGAGATTCGGAGCGCCGTTGACCATCGTCGCGCCGGCGTCGAGGCGCTCGGCGACCCGGTGCGCGCGCCGCACATCCTTGGTCTGGATGTAGGACGACAATCCATACCGCGTGCTGTTGGCTATCTCGATCGCCTGCTCCTCGGTAGCGAACGGCATGATCGACAGCACGGGGCCGAACACCTCGTTCTGACCAAGTTCGGAGTGCGGATCGACGTCGGCGAAGACGGTCGGTTCGAGGAAGCTGCCGCCCGGGTGGAGACCCTGCGCGCGTCCACCGCCGGCGATGAGCCTGGCCCCGTCCTGCTTGGCCCGCTCGATCATGCCGAGGATGCGGACGGCCGCGGCTTCGTTGACCACCGGGCCGATGTCGGTGTCGGTGTCCCAGGGGTCACCGACCCGGATCCCCTTGACCAGGGCGGCGACCCTATCGAGCGTCTCGTCGTAGATCGATTCCTGGACGAGCATGCGAGTCGGAAACGCGCAGCCCTGCCCGCTCACCGTCGCGAGCACCCGCAGGGTGCCCCACGGGATCGCGGTGTCCAGATCGGCGTCATCGAAGACGAGGTTCGCCGACTTGCCGCCGAGTTCGAGCACCGCTGGCTTCATCTGCTTCGCGCAGGCGTGCAGGATGGCCGTGGCGGTCGCCGGGCCACCGGTGAACGTGATCTTCTGAACGAGTGGGTGATCCACGAGGGCCGCGCCCGCCTCCACGGAACCCGGCAGCACGCTCACCACACCCGACGGGAAACCCGCCTCGTCCACGAGGTCGGCGAACAGCTCGGCGGCGAACGGTGTCATCTCCGACGGCTTGACGACCACGGTGTTACCCGCGGCGAGGGCCGGCGGGACCTTCATCGTCAACGAGGTCAGTGGGCCGTTCCAGGTGATGATGGTGCCGATGACGCCGTAGGGCTGGGCGAGCGTGTAGCTGAACTCGCCATCTGGCCCGAACGACGAGTTGACCCGACCGGAGATCTTGTCTGCGAAACCGGCGTAGTAACGTGTCCATTCTGCGGCACCCCCGACCAGGCCAGACGCCGACCTCGCGGCCATTCCGTTGTCGAGGATGGCTCTGCGGGTGAACTCGTCGGCATTGGCCTCGATGAGGTCGGCCAACCGGAACAGCAGCCGGCGCCGTTCCGCCGGGCGCACATCCCGCCAGCCGAGGAAGGCCTCCTGCGCGAGCCGAACGGCCTGGTCGATCTCGCTGGGACCGGCGAGCGGGACGATGGCGTCAACTTCTCCGGTGCACGGGTCGATATGCTCGAAGGTCCCCGCGGAACCGACGCCCAGCCGCTCGGAGCCGATCCCCAGATGTACCTGTGGCCGCGTCCTGTCGTACCCCGACTCCGCCATCACGCTACCTTCCAAGAGGTCATTGAAATTGCCCGCGAATTCATGAACTCTCACTTCTCGGGCCTGGCGTGAACGTGATCGGAACGGACACCGGCGCCCGGCTGAAGGTCGAGATGAACTCGATGTCGGCGCCCGGCTGCAGGCGGACGTCATGCAGCCGCTGAACGATCGCGTCGAGCGCGACGCGCAGGTTCATCCTTGCCAGGTTGGAGCCCGCGCACCGATGTGGACCCGCGCCGAACGCGAGGTGCGGGTTCTTGGAGCGATCAAGGTCGAACACGTCGGGGTTCTCGAACTCGGCCTCGTCGCGGTTGGCGGACGCCCAGTACATCAGGACCTGCTCGCCCTGCCTGATCGTCTGCCCGCCCACCTCGGTGTCGTGGCGAGCGCAGCGGGCGATGCCCACGAAGGAGCCGTCCATCCGGAGGAACTCCTCGACGGCGTTCGGGATGAGCTCTGGGCGCTCCCGCAGCGACACGAGGATCTCGGGGTGCTCGCACATGCGCTGCATGGCCATCCCCAGCACGCCGGCGGTCGTCTCGAGGCCACCGAGGATCAACAGGTGAATCGTGCCGATCACCTCCTCGGGGGTGATCGGGCGCCCCTCGATCTCGGCCCCCATCACGGCGTCGACCACGTCCCCGCGCGGCCCGTCCTGCCGCCGCTTCTCGATGAACTCGCTGATCCAGCCGGCCAGCTTCATCAGGCAGTCCATCGCCTCGGGGCGGTGAATCTGTCCCGCCATCGTGGCGTATCCGTTCACCTCTTCCAGGTCCTCCGCGGGAGCGTGCAGCGCGAGGTCGAAGAACGCCAGCCCTGGGAGCGGCCGCGCGAACGCGTCCATGAACTCGCAGGTGCCCTCCTCAATGAAACCGTCGATGAGCCGGTTCACGAGCTGGCGAGTCGGCGCCTCCCACTCACTGACCACGGCCGGCCTGAAGTAGGGATTGGTCAGCTGCCGGAACGCACGCTGCAGCGGCGGGTCGACCGTGACCGGCAGGATCTTCATCGACGGCCCCGGCGGCGCCGGAACGGTGATTCCCTCCTCCGAGGTGAAGGTCTGCCAGTCCTGGGCGACGCGCAGGACGTCCTCCTTGCGCGTGACCACCCAGAAGCCGCCGTGCTGGTCGCTGTGGGTCACGGGACACCGCGAGCGAGCCCGGGCAAGAGTCGGATGTAAGTCGCGGGCGAGTTCGGGCGCGACGGGATCGAAGTGCCTCTCGACCCACTCGTCGTCGATCAGGCCCTGAGCTCCGGCTGACTTCTCAATCATTCTTCACACTTCTAGGAGTCGGCAAAGGGTGCGGACGGCACTCCTTCGGCAGCCAACGGGCCAAGGTCTCCCACGGAGGAGGGGCCCCCGCCAGGTCGGCGTACCGAGGTCCCCGAGTCGAGGCGTCACGCGCGTCCGCCACCCGTCGCGACGCCCGGGGGTCACTCTCCTGCTGGGCGACCGCCCAGCATTTACGACTGTAGTGAACGCTTGCTCTCCTGGCTAGAGGTCCGGTCAAAGGGGACGCGAGCTACGTACACCCGACCCAGGGCGGGAAAGGCCCAGATGACCCACGCCTTTTCGACGAGCTCACGGCCTCGCGCCGCCCGCCGGGCACGCCGGACCACTACTCGACGGCGGCGTTGGTGCCGTCGGCCCGCAGCACACCGCGCCGGGTCAGCTCGTGGATGACCTGTTCGCCGGCCTCCGTGGCCTCGGCCACGCGCGCCTGCGACGCCCGCCAGGGGTCACCGGCGACGATCGCCTCGATGACCAGTCGGTGAGCCTCGACGATGTCCTCGTGGCTTCGCCGCTCGCTCTCACCTGCAGCCCACCCGAGGAACCTGCCCTGACCACGGAGCTCCTCCAGTAGCCGAGGGGTCGCCCCGGCCCGGTGCTGCACCCGGAGGATCTCGGTGGCCAGGTCCCTGCGACGACCGGCCACGTCGCCGCTGCTCGCCAGCTCATCGAGAAGGCTCCTGAGCTGGTCGAGCACCTCCGGGTCACGATCCTCGGCGACGCGAGCGGCGGCCACGCCACCGAGGTAGCCGAGGATGTGGAAGTCGGCGCGCAGGGTGCGGGCGTCGAAGTGCTGTACCAACGTCGCGCGATGCACCTGCGCCTTCACCAGGCCGTCCCGTTCGAGCAGGACGAAGGCCTCGCGGACCGGGGTGGGGCTGACGTCGAGGACGGCGCTGAGCCGCTCGACGTAGATCCGGTCGCCGCACCGCAGGCGCCCGTCGAAGATCTCCCGCTGCACGTGCTCGACGACCAGAGCGCTCGTCTTCGTCCGCTGCGACCCGGATTTGATCACCACTTCGCCATCCTGGCTGCTAGTAGCGCTGCCGGTCAATAGAAAATAGAATATTGCGAGACCTCAGAAGTGAGCGTACGCTCACCGACGCGCCAGGCAGGCGCGACCGGGCGGACGCAAGGAGGCTCCAATGGCCAAGCTGGCCGACGGTCTGCGAGTGATCGACGCCGACTCGCACATGACCGAGCGTCACGATCTTTTCACCGAACGGGCCCCGAAGGGCTACGAGGATCGGGTGCCCCACGTCGAGCAGGTCGACGGGATGCCCATGTGGGTGATCGAGGGCAAGACGTTCGGTAAGGCGGGCTCGGGCGGCACTGTCGACCACGACGGGAAGAAGCACGCGTTCCGCGCGTCCCAGGGCGGGTCGTGGACCATCGACGACGTACACCCCGCCGCGTGGGACGCGACGCAGCGCCTGCGCCTCATGGACGAGCTGGGCATCAACGCGCAGGTCCTCTACCCGAACCAGATCGGCATCGGCGGTCAGAACCTGCGCAACTCGGTGCAGGACGAGGTCCTGCTGCGGCTCTGCGTCGAGCTCTACAACGACGCGATGGCCGAGGTGCAGGAGCAGTCGGGCGACCGGCTGCTGCCGATGCCGATCATGCCGGCCTGGAGCATCGACGACTGCGTTCGGGAGGCCCGGCGCTGCGCCGCGCAGGGTGCCCGGGGTGTCAACATGACCGCCGACCCCCAGGACTCCGGGTCGCCGGACCTCGGTGACCACGCGTGGGACCCGTTCTGGGAGGTGTGCGCGGGGCTCGACCTGCCGGTGCACTTCCACATCGGCGCCAGCCAGACGGCGCTCGCCTACTTCGGCACGACCTTCTGGCCGAGCCAGGACGACTATGTCAAGCCCGCGATCGGCGGCGCCTCGCTGTTCCAGAACAACTCGCGCGTGCTGCTCAACAGCGCCTACTCCGGAATCTTCGACCGGCACCCCACCCTGCAGATGGTGTCCGTCGAGTCCGGCATCGGCTGGGTGCCTTTCATGCTCGAGGCAATGGACTACGAGTTGCTGGAGAACGCCCCCGCCTGGGCGAAGAAGCTCCAGAAGAAGCCGTCGGAGTACTTCCAGAGCAACTGGTACGCCACGTTCTGGTTCGAGACCGGCCGCGGGGACCTGCAGCACCTCATCGACCAGGTCGGCGAGGACCGGATCATGTTCGAGACCGACTTCCCGCACCCGACCTGCCTGCACCCGAGCCCGATCGAGCAGGTGAGCGACACGATCGCCACCCTGCGCCCCCAGACCCAGCTGAAGGTCATGGGCGGCAACGCGGCCCAGCTCTACCGGGTCTGACGACACAGGAATCGTGGATGATGATGACGACCGTCGATTCGGTCTACTGGGATCCATACGACCCGGCATTAGCGGCTGACCCCTACCCGACCTTCGGTCGGCTACGGGCGGAGGCACCGCTCTACTACAACGAGAAACATGATTTCTACGCGCTCACCCGTTTCGCCGACTGCGAGCGGGGGCTGCCGGATGCGAAGACGTTCAGCTCGGCCCGCGGCGGGATCCTGGAGCTGATCAGGTCCGGTCTGGATATTCCCCCGGGCACGCTCATCTTCGAGGACCCGCCCTCACACGACATCCACCGGCGCCTCCTCGTGCGGGTGTTCACGCCGCGCCGGATCAGCGCCCTCGAGCCGAAGGTGCGGGAGTACTGCCGGCAGGTGCTCGACCCGCTGGTCGGCGAGAAGCGGTTCGACCTGATCCAGGCCGTCGGCGCGGAGATGCCGATGCGGGTGATCGGCATGCTGATGGGCATCCCCGAGGGCGACCAGGCCGAGCTTCGGGACATGTTCGACAGCAAGCTGCGCACCGAGAACGGCGGCCAGATGGACCTCTCCGAGGGCGCCATCCTGTCAGGCGAGATCTTCGGCCCCTACATCGACTGGCGGAAAGAGCACCCGTCCGACGACCTGATGACCGACCTGCTCACCACCGAGTTCACCGACGAGCAGGGGGTGACGCGGACGCTTACCCGCGACGAGGTCCTCTCCTACGTCACCATCGTGGCGAGCGCCGGCAACGAGACGACCGGCCGGCTCATCGGCTGGATCGGCTCGACTCTGGCCCGCCATCCAGAGGCCCGGCGGGAGCTGGTGGCCGACCGGTCGCTGATCCCGAACGGCATCGAGGAGATCCTGCGTCTCGAGCCGCCCGCCCCGTTCGTCGCCCGCTACGTCACCGAGGACGTCGTGTTCCACGACACGACGGTCCCCGCCGGCGCCGCCGTCGTCTTCGTCCTCGCGTCGGCGAACCGGGACGAGGAACGCTTCGGCGATCCTGACCGGCTCGACATTCACCGGCGGATCAGCCAGCAGCTCACCTTCGGATTCGGCGCCCACTACTGCCTCGGCGCGGCGCTGGCCCGGCTCGAAGGCCGGGTGGCGCTCGAGGAGATCCTCACCCGCTTCCCCGACTGGGAGGTCGACTGGGAGGCCGCGAAGCTCGCGCAGACCTCCACCGTGCGCGGGTGGGAGACCCTGCCACTCGTCATCGGATAGGCGTCCACGGAAAGCAGTGCCAGAGCCGCGCGAAGAACACCGACACGTCCAACAAGGCGTCGTCGGGATTACGGACGAGGTGACAATGCGGTATTTCTTTCACTACCCGGAGACCAGCGGAGTCGACGGTGACATGTTCGAGCCGGGCCCAGTCGACGAGGTCGCGGCCGCGGCCGAACGAGCGGGCTTCGAGGGCTTCGCGCTCACCGATCACCCCATCCCGGGCGCCAACTGGCTGACCTCGGGCGGCCACCAGAGCCTCGACCCGTTCGTCGGCCTCGCGTTCGCCGCGGCCGCGACCGAGCGGCTGAGGCTGCTCACCCACCTCTCGGTGGCGCCGTATCGCAACCCGTTCGTGCTCGCCAAGGCCGCGGCGACGGTCGACAAGCTCTCCGGCGGACGGTTCATCCTCGGGCTCGGCGTGGGCTACCAGAAGTCGGAGTTCTTCGCCCTCGGCGTGGACATGGAAGAGCGCAACCTCCTGTTCGACGAGGCGCTCGACGTCCTACCGCTGCACTGGAGCGGAGAGGCGTTCACCTACCGGGGCCGGCACTTCGACGCCCGGAACGTGATCGCGCGGCCGCGGCCGGTGCAGAACCCGATCCCGATCTGGATCGGCGGCAACTCAAAGCTGAGCCGGCGGCGCGTCGCCGAGCGGGCCCAGGGCTGGATGCCGATGTCCGGGCCCCCGCAGCTGTCCACCACCGCCCGAACCGTCGCGATCAGCTCGGTGGAACAGCTCGGCAAGATGATCCAGGAGGTGCGCGCGGCAGCGGAGGAACACGGTCGCACCGAGCCGCTCGACTTCCTCTACTCCTACAGCGAGATCGAGGACCCGGCCCGCGAGCCAGAACGGCACCGAGAGGCGATCGCCGAAATCGAGAAGGCCGGCGTCAACCGCCTGATGATCACCTGCTTTACCCGGGAGACCGCCGCCACGCTCGACTTCATCGAGAGCTTCGGCGCCGTCCACATCTCGTGAAGTCCCGGGTGAAAGCGCTCGGTCAGCGCAAGGCGGAGCTCCTCTAGGTCCGCGCAGCACCACAGTTTCCCACTGCCCGCATCACGCGGGCGGCCCGTCGTCGAGAAGGAGAGGCATGGCGTCAGTCATGGAAGGCGTCCGCGTCCTGGAGGTCGCCGAACACACATTCGTGCCGGCGGCCTCGGCGCTCCTCTCCGATCTCGGCGCGGACGTCATCAAGATCGAACATGTCGAGCGTGGCGACGCCATGCGCGGCCTGGCCTCGACCGGAACGGCGTTCGTCCCGAACGACGTGCACGTCCTGCTCGAACACTCCAACCGGGGGAAGCGCAGCCTCGCACTCGACATCGCCACACCCGAGGGCGCGGAGATTCTCTATCGGCTCGCGGCCACCTCGGACGTGTTCCTGACCAACAAGCTCCCGCAGGTCCGCGCGAAGCTGCACATCGAGGTCGACGACATCCGCGCGCACAACCCGAACATCATCTACGTGCGCGGAACAGGCCAGGGCGAACGCGGCCCCGACGCCGACAAGGGCTCCTACGACGGCCTCGCGTTCTGGGCCCGCGCCGGCGTCGCCATGGGAATCATGCAACCCGAGTACGGCCACGTGCCCTACCCGCCGGGACCGGGATTCGGTGACTCGATCGGCGCGATGGCCATCGCCGGCGGCATCGCGATGGCGCTCTACCACCGGGAACGCACCGGCGAGGCAAACGTCGTCGACGTCTCGCTGCTGTCGTCCGCGATGTGGGCGATGGCCCAGGCGATCGGGCTGTCGGTCAACCTCGGCCGAGGTTGGGCGCCCCCGCCCGTCGACGCCCCACGCGGCAACCCGCTGGTCGGCACGTACCGCACTAAGGACGGCAGGTGGCTGTCGTTCAGCTGCCTGCAGGCCGCCCGCTACTGGCGGCCGTTCTGCGAGAGCGTCGGACGTGACGACCTCGCCGCCGACCCCAGGTTCGCCGACCACCCTTCGCTGATGGCCCACAGCGACGAAGCGGCCCGCGCCGTCCAGGAGGTGATCGCGCAGCGGACCGTCGACGAATGGCGCGACGCGCTCGAGGACTTCATCGGCCAGTGGACCGTCGTCCAGGACACCTTGGAGGCCGCGCGCGATCCGCAGTCGATCGCCAACGGCTATATGCAGCCGTGCGAGACCGCGGCGGGGGTGCCCTTCGAGATGGTCGCCTCGCCGGTGCAGTTCGACGAGAAACCCGCCGCCGCGGGCCGCGCGCCCGAGTTCAACGAACACGGCGACACGATCCTCACCGACCTCGGACTCGACTGGAAGAAGATCCTCGACCTGAAGGTGCGAGGAATCATCGCGTGACGCCGCCCCCGTCATTCCCGGCCTGTTCTCGCCCTCATCTTGCCAGCTCGCAGCGAGAGGACACCGCCCCATGCGCAAGGAAGACATGATTCTGGTCAGCATCGATGACCACGTCATCGAGCCGCCGGACATGTACAAGAACCACGTCCCGGCAAAATGGCTCGACGACGTTCCGAAGGTCGTCCGGAACGCCGAGGGCGTCGACGAGTGGGTCTTCCAGGGCCAGAGCACGTCCACGCCGTTCGGCATGGCGGCGACGGTCGGCTGGCCGCGTGAGGAATGGGGGTTCAACCCCGGCGCGTTCTCGGAGCTGCGGCCGGGCTGCTTCGACGTGCACGGTCGGGTCGACGACATGAACGCAAACGGCATTCTCGCGTCGATGTGCTTCCCGACGATGGCCGGTTTCAACGCCCGCACCTTCTCCGAGGCGATCGACAAGGACCTGTCCCTCGTCATGCTCCGGGCCTACAACGACTGGCACATCGACGAGTGGTGCGCGGCCTATCCAGGCCGTTTCATCCCACTGGGCATCGTGCCGATGTGGGACGTCGACCTGGCGGTCGCCGAGATCAGGCGGATCGCCCGGAAGGGCTGCCGTTCGATCAGCTTCCTGGAGGCGCCGCACTCGCAGGGCTGGCCGAGCTTCCTGTCGGGCCACTGGGACCCGATGCTCCAGGCGCTCGTCGACGAGAACATGGTGCTCTCGCTGCACATCGGTGGCGCCTGGGACATCGTCAAGCTGGCTCCCGAGGCGCCGGTCGATCACATGATCGTGGTGCCGTCCCAGCTGACGATGCTCACCGCGCAGGACCTGCTGTTCGGCCCGACCCTGCGCCGGTTCCCGGACCTGCGGGTCGCGCTGTCCGAGGGCGGGATCGGCTGGATTCCGTTCTACCTGGACCGGGTCGACCGCCATTTCCAGAACCAGCCGTGGATCGGCAACAGCTTCGGCGACGGCAAGCTGCCCTCGGACGTGTTCCGCGAGCACTTCCTCGCGTGCTACATCACCGACCCCTCGGGCCTGAAGATGCGCGACACGATCGGCGTCGACATGATCGCCTGGGAGTGCGACTACCCGCACACGGACACCACCTGGCCCGACTCCCCCGAGTTCGCCTGGAACGAGTTCCAGCAGGCCGACTGCCGCGACGACGAGATCAACAAGATCACCTGGCAGAACGCCTGCAGGTTCTTCGGCTGGGACCCGTTCGCGCACCGGTCGCGGGAGGACTCGACGGTGGGAGCGCTCCGCGCCCTGGCCGCGGGTGTCGACACCACGAGGATGCCGCGCGAGCAGTGGCGCCAGCGCAACGAGGCCGCCGGCATCGGCATCTTCTGAGCCCCATCGACTTCTGAGCCCGATCGACTTCTGAGCCCGATCGAGGCTCGCCCGAAACAGGAAGGTCCGAGAAATGACGGACTTAAAGTGGGACCCTTTCGACCCGGTTGTCGACGTCGACCCTTACCCGGTGTGGCGCCGTATGCGCGACGAGCAGCCGCTGTACCGCAATGACGAGTACGACTTCTTCGCGGTCTCCCGGCACGCGGACGTCGACGATCTGCACCGCGACACGAAGACCTACAGCTCGAAGTACGGAACCCTGCTGGAGATCATGGGCAAGGACCCGATCCCGCCGGGCTTCCTGATCTTCTCCGACCCACCGGTCCACAACATGTTGCGGACATTGGTGTCGCGGGCCTACACCCCGCGGCGCGTCGGCGGACTGGAAGGCCAGGTCCGCGAGCTGGCCGCGGAGTTGCTGGACCGGCAGATCGGCGGCGGCGGTTTCGACTACGTCCAGGACTTCGCCGCGCAGCTTCCCTCGCTGGTCATCTCCGCGCTCATCGGGGTCGACCCTGCCGACCGCGAGGAGGTCCGACGAATGATCGACCTCTGCTTCCACATCGAGGAAGGCGCGGGAACGCTCAACGAGACGGCCCTGAACGCCTCGGCCCGACTGCGCGCGTACTTCGCCGACCAGATCCAGGAGCGGCGCGCGAGACCCCGTGACGACATGATGACGGCGCTCGTCGAGGCCGAGGTCAAGGACGGTGACACCACCCGCCGGCTGACCAAGGCCGAGGCCGCGACGCTGACGAACGAGATGGTCAGCGCCGGTACCGAGACCGTCGCCCGGCTGCTCGGCTGGGCCTGCCTGCTGCTCGCGGCCCATCCCGACCAGCGCGCCGCTCTGGTCGCCGATCCGAAGCTGCTGGCCAGCGCGGTCGAGGAGACGCTGCGGTTCGAGGCGCCGTCCCCCGTGCAGGGACGCACGGTCATGGCCGATGTCGAGCTCTACGGGACAAAGGTGCCCGCGGGCTCGCGCATCCTGCTGCTCACCGCGTCCGCCGGGCGGGATGAACGCAAGTACGACGACCCCGACAGCTACGACATTCATCGGCGCTTCGACAGTCATGTCTCGTTCGGCCACGGCGTGCACTTCTGCCTCGGCGCCTCGCTCGCCCGGCTGGAGGGGCGGGTCGCGCTCGAGGAGACACTCCGCCGCTTCCCGACCTGGGACGTCGACCACGACAGGGCCGTGCGGCTGCACACCAGCACGGTTCGGGGCTACGAGAAGCTGCCGATCCTGCTCTGACCCGCCTCACCCGCCTCCTGCGCATCGACGCCGGCGGCGTGTTGACCAGGCAGCCGGCTATCCGACGGGCGACCGAGTCAGGGCGGAGAAGCGATGAAAGTGCTGGTGGTAGGAGGCACCGGGCCTACCGGACCGCATGTGCTCGACGGTCTTCTGGGGCGCGGCGACGAGGTCACGATCTTCCATCGGGGCAGCCACGAACCAGCGGGACTGCCCGACGTCGAGCACATCCACGGCGATCCCCACTTCCGCGCGTCGATCGACGAGGCGATCGGCGCGCGGACATTCGACGTCGTCGTCGCCATGTACGGGCGTCTCAAGCACCTGGCGCCAGCGTTGGCCGCCAGCTGTGGCCAGTTCGTCGCCATCGGCGGAGTGCCCGTTTACCAGGGATTCTTCCCGGACCCGGGCCAGAGCCCACTACCCGTTCCGGTCACCGAGGAGCACCCGGTCGTCGTCGACGGCACGGACGGCGCAGAGCTGGCCTTCTCCAGACGCCTCGCCGACGCCGAGGCGGCCGTCTTCGCGCATCACCCGCGGGCGACCGTGCTGCGTTTTCCGACACTGTTCGGGCCGAACAACGCACGGCCGGCCGAGTGGTCGGTGATCAAGCGGGTGCGGGACCGGCGGCCTTTCATGATCCTCCCCGACGGCGGCCATCAGATCCACACCCGCTGCGCCGCCGCGAACGCGGCCGCGTTCGTGCTCGCCGTGCTCGACACCCCCGAAGCGGCAGCCGGCCAGGTCTACAACGCGGGCGAGGCGACAAGCTGGTCGTTCAGGGACTGGACCACGACGATCACCCGGCTCCTCGGGCACGACCTGGAGCTGGTCTCCATCCCCCGGGCGATCGCCATCGAGGCCACCACCTCGCTGCTCCCCCTGGCCGGTACCACCGCGACGCACGTCGTCGTCAGCACCGAAAAGGCACGCCGCGAGCTGAACTACACCCCCGCCGTCGACCCACTCGACGCGATGGCCGAACTCATCGTCTGGTACGACGACCACCCCGATTTCGACCCGGCCGCCAGCCCGTCCTTCACCGACCGGTTCGACTACACGACCGAGGACGCCCTGCTCGAACATTACCGAGCAGCCACGCGACGACTGGCCGAGGTAGTGGAGCAACACGCCACTCCACCCATTCACAGCATGCCGCATCCCCAAAAACCCGGCGAAGTCGACCACCGCGGTCGCTGAATTCCGGTCGACCACCGCGAAAACAGCGCGCGGCGCATTCGACCCCGGGCATTCCTTTTCTCCGGTCCTCGTGCCGAGCACGCACGGACCGCCCGACGCAGTTCCCCACCATGAATGGAGATATTGTGATTCGCCAGCGCAGAATCGTGCTAGGGGCCGCGGCCACCGCCGCAGTAATGCTCTTAGCCGCGGGGTGTGGTTCCTCGAAGTCGGGAGGCACCCCTGACAGCGGCAGCCAGAGCGCGAAGCAGACCATCACGGTCGGAGTGCTCGCCGACCTCACCGGCGCCGCGGCATCGGGCAACAAGACCGTCGTCGACGGCGTCAAGGCCGGGACCGTCTACGCGTCCCGCAGCAGCTACACGATCAAGTACGTTGTCGCGGACACCGCGACCAACCCCACCACCGCCCTGGCGGCGGCGCAGAAGCTCGTCACCCAGGACCACGTCTTCGCGGTCATCGGCCAGTCGGCGCTGTTCTTCGCCGCCGCCCCCTACCTCACCGCGCACAACGTCCCGGTGATCGGGATCAGCGAGGACGGTCCCGAGTGGGCCACCTCGAAGAACATGTTCTCCGTCATCGGGGCGCTGCAGAACACCAAGGTCGCCGAGACGACGGGCAAACAGCTCAAGCTGCTGGGCGTGACCAACTTCGCGACGCTCGGCTACTCGGTCTCCCCCAGCTCCTCCGAGGCCGCCAGCTCCAACGCGGTCTCGGCCGAGACCGCGGGCATCAAGGTCGGCTACCTGAACGCGAAGTTCCCCTTCGGTAGCACCGACGTGACCACGGAAGTCCTGGCGATGAAGAAGGCCGGGATCGACGGGTTCACGGCCACGGTCGACCCCAACACGGCCTTCGCGCTTATCCAGGGACTGCGCACCCAGGGCGTCGACCTGAAGGCGGCGCTGCTTCCCACCGGCTACGGCGGCGACCTGTTCCAGGCGGGCCCGGGCGCACTGCAGGAAGCCCAGGGCGTCTATTTCACCCTCGCCTTCGAGCCGGTCGAGATGCAGACCGCCGCGACCAAGCAGTTCGTGAGCGACCTGACCAGCGCCGGGATCAAGAGCGAGCCCACATTCGCCAGCTACATCGGGTACACGTCCATCGGGCTGCTCGTCCAGGCCCTCGATGGCGCCGGCAAGAACGCGACCTCCGCCTCGCTGCTCACCGCCCTGTCCGGCATTCACAAGTTCACCGCGATGGGCCTCTTCGGAACCCACTCCCTGGACATCAACGACCGGGAGAACATCGTGCAGGGGGCTGACAACTGCTCCTGGCTCGTCCGGCTCGACGGCAGCGCCTTCAAGCTCGTCGACGGGGGCGAACCGATCTGCGGCGCGGTCATCCCGGGCAAGACGGTCAAGCCCGCGACCTGATCGGACCGGCTCTGAGCGACGCGAGCCGCGCCCGTTCGAAACATTCGGACGGGCGCGGCTTCCGTGTCGCCCGCGGGTGTTGCCCGCGGGTCTCGCCCGCAATCGGCCAGACCGAATCTCGACCCCTGAGTAATCCAGGAGCACGACCAATTCTGAGGAGTACATGCCGTGGCGTCGACTTTTGATCTCGGCCTCGAGGGCAAGGCCGCGGTGGTCACGGGAGCGGGTGCCGGCATCGGGCAGGCAATCGCGCGCGGGCTGGCCGCGGCCGGGGTGCGCGTCGGGCTGATCGAGATCGATCCGAGCCGGGCAGCGGCGTCCGCCGAGCTGATCGCGAAGGAGGGCGGCACGGCTCTCCCCCTGCAGGCGGACGTCATGGACACCGCGGCGCTCGGCGCGGCCATCACCTCGGCCCACGCCGAGTTCGGCCGTCTGGACATCCTGGTGAACAATGCCGGCGGCGTGAAGGGGACCCGGTTTCTCGACCAGAGCGAGCGGAGCTGGCGCCGGCACATCGACATCAACCTCGTGAGCATGCTAGCCGCGACCTCGACGGCGGCCCCGTTGATCGCGCGGACAGTCGCCGCGAACGGCCCGGTCAACTCCGCTCGCCGCAGCGGCGGCTCGATCGTCAACATCACCAGCATCGAGGGCACCCGCGCCGCCCCGATGTTCGCCGTCTACGCGGCCTGCAAGGCAGGAATGATCAACTTCACCCGCACGATGGCACTGGAGCTCGCCGAGTCCGGCATCCGCATCAACGCGCTCGCGCCCGACGTGACCGCGACCGCCGGCCTGCGCGGCATCATGCACGGACCGGTCGACCCCGACGCGCTGCCCGCGCCCGCTCCCGGGCTCGTCCCCGGACTCGACCGTTACGTCCCGCTGGGCCGGGAGGGTGTCGCGGCCGAGGTCGCGGACGCCGCGGTCTTCCTGTGCTCCGACCAGGCCGCCTACATCACCGGCACCACCCTGAACGTGGACGGCGGGACCGCCGCCTCCGCCGGCTGGCTACGCTCCGGCGCCGGCTGGACCCTCCAGGGCGACCAGTCGGGCGACGGAGCGTAGCCAGGTCACGGGCAGGTGACGCGGCTGGCACCGGTGCGGTCCGCGCACCGGTGCCGGCCGGTCAGGACTGCCTCAGGCGGAGGCCAGGACCAGCAAGATCGCTGTTTTCGCCCTCGCGTGGCTGTGACCGCGGCGGTTTCGTGACCACGCGAGGGCCAAACCGGCGATCAAGCCAACGGGCCCCGCGGTGAAAGGCCCGGTCGCGAGCACGGCCCGAGATCCATGCCGGCCGGGCACGACCCGGTTTCGGCGCGCCGGCTTCGTCAGCGGCCCGTCCGTCGGGAGAGAAGACCTCCGATCCAGTTCTGCCAGCCCACCAGGAGGCGCGGCGGCTTCGCGTGGTGTCCGTTCGCGTTGCGGAGGGCCGGGTGATGCCCGCCGTGGCCAGGTGTCCGCGAGGGCGGGTTCTGGTTCAGCCGGTCCGCCTCGGGGTGCGGGGGCATGCCCGGCAGCCTGTGCAGGTGGTCGTGCAGACGTTCGGCGATCGGTGCAGGCATGGGGTTTCCTCTCCGGGGACTGGCCGGCGGCTTCTTCGTATCACGTACGAAAAGTATAGTCGTACGTGATACGAAGATGACAGAGCCCAAGACCAGCGGTCTCATCTGGCTGCGGCCGGAGCCCAGCGGGCGCCGCCCGCGACTTCGCCGCGAGCAGATCACCGCTGCCGCCCTGCGGGTCGCGGATGCCGAGGGCTTCGAGGCGGTGACCATGAAGCGCGTCGCCACCGAGCTGGGCGCGGGCACGATGACGCTCTATTACTACGTATCGACCAAGGCCGAGCTGGTAGCCCTGATGCAGGACGCGATCCTCGCCGACCTGCTCATCCCCGATGACGAACTACCCTCCGCGTGGCGCGAGGCCGTCACCGTGATCGCCCGACGCACTCGAGACGTCCTGGTCGCCCACCCGTGGTCCATCGCCTCGCTCAACGACGCCCAGTTCGGCCCCAACGCCATGCGCCACATCGAGCAGTCCCTCGCCGCGCTCGACGAGCTCGATCTGGACCCCGGGGCAAAGCTGTCGCTGTGGGCGATCGTGGACGACTACGTGTTCGGCAGCGCCCTGCACACCATCGAGCTGCGCACCCGCGCCGCGCTGGCCCAGCAGGATCCTCAGCTCGTGGCCGATGCGGTCGCCTTCGGCCGTCAACAGTTCGCTACTGGCCAGTTCCCTCGCCTGGCCGCGCTCTATCACCAGCAGTCAACGCCGGATCCCGACGCGCCTGCCGACCGCGGCCTCACGAAAGCCTTCACCGATCAGTTCGAACGCGGCCTCACCGCGCTGCTCGACGGACTCGCCCTGAGCCGATGACCCATACCTTCGAGCGGCCCGCCGGACGCCGTTCCGGTGGGCCGCTCGACGTTCGGCCACCTGGCGCGATCGCCGTCTTTGCCCGCTGATGGTTGTACCCGTGACCTGTTCGTGACCATGAGGGGGCACACGCGCGCCCTGCTCGCCACCGACAGCAACGACCACGCCGGCCTCATCTGAGCATCTCCCGGCGAGGACGAGGTCAGCGCCCCCTGACCGTGGTCGCGTCAGTGACCCCCGGGCTGGCCGGCAAGGAACTGCCCGACCGCCCTGGCGAACTCGGGCGCCGCGGGGTCAGGCCGGCCACTAACGTCCAAGCGCTTAAATCTTCGGTGCGGTTCCGGGTTCCACGTCGGGGCCGCCAGGCGACCGTTGATGGACCTCGGTCGGGTCGAACAGGGTCAGCGCCGGGTTGGTGGAACCGAACCGCGTCACCAGATCGTCCCATTCAGGCCCGGCCAGCATTGGCATCAGCTTCTGGAGCGCCACCGCGTGTAGCGCGCACCGCTTGATGATGCTGCGGCTGCCGCCACCGGTGACGTCTCGCGCGGGACCCAGTTTCGCCCCGACGTAGAGGCGTTCCAGCTCGCCGTAGCGATGCTCGCCATCGGCGTTGGCCTGCACCTCGGCGATATCCGTCTCGAAGCCGAAGTCGTTCCGCCAAGTCCAGGACCACACGCCAATGCGAAGATCAGCACGATCGAAGATCACAGTCTTGTCCGGGCGGACGAACGGCCCGGTGAACCCCCAGTCGCGCACCAGGAACGAGAAATCCCGGGCAACCTGGTCTATGAAGCTGAGCTGGCCCGGCCGTGGGCGATTACTCACCTCAGCAGTCTCGCCGACCCGGCCAATGCCTTCCAGCCCCTGGCCGCACTTGGCAGTGCAGAGTCCTACGTGATGGTGGTGGATCTCGTCTTTGATCGACCGCAAGGTATGACTGGGGCCTGATCCAGGCCTCTCGGTGATCGGGAAGTCGACGCGCGGCGCCAGTCCCCGCCTCGCGGGCCACCACACCAGCCATGATCGCCGTTTCGGCCCTGGGATGGTCGCAGAAACACCCAGCGCCACGACCATCCCAGGGCCAAAACCACGATCAAGACCACCCGGCGCCAGGCTCCGCCGAACAAGCCAGCAGGGTCAACAGGGGCAGCAAAAAGCCGCCCGGCAATCAACCGAACGGCCGTTTCCCAAGAGAGTCCATGCTCCGGTGGGCCTCTCGACGTTCGGCCACCCGTGATGATCGCTGTTTGCGCCCTCTGGTGGTTGTATCCGTGGCCTGTTCACGACCACGGGAGGGTCTAAACGGAGATCATGGTCGGGGGTTGGGCTAGGCGATTCCCATGCGGTAGGCGAGGTCGCGTCCTCCGGCGGTGTTTCGGGCGCGTTGGAGCATGGCGGTAACGGTTTCGCGGACGAGTGGGAGTGTGCGTACCAGTTCGGGAGTGATTCGTTCGGCGGCGCGGAACATCTGGAGACCACACCCGCTTACGGCCGCACCAGGCCCCACAACGACGACGGCGCCGCACCACTCAGGCTCTACCTGAGCGGCACGGCGCCGGTCAATGCCACCACTAACCAAGATCAGAGTTCGAACTTGGCAACTCTGGTGGAGGTGGCGGGAATCGAACCCGCGTCCTCCGGCGGCGCATCAGGGCTTCTCCGGGCGCAGCCTGCTCTTGATTTCTCGGCCCCACCGGTCCCGCAGGCAGGCCGGTGTGGGCCCAGTCACTGTTTGATGTTCCGCGCTACCCCGTGACCGGGTGGCGAGGTGATCCTCCTAGCGATGCCAGACCCTGGGCCGGAGGCTCTCCCAGGCTGACAGCTACTTGTATCCGTCAGGCCGCGAGGGCGTAAGCGGAAGTAGCAGACTGCTCAGAGTTGGCAGTTATTTTTTTGAACGGATCGTTTACGAGATAACCGTTCATCCTCGGCCCGCTTCCCCTGACGTGGCGTCCGAAGTCGAAACCGGTCACCCCCAGGTGAAACATTTTCGTGCAAGATATGAAATTAGCTCAGGTGCGATGACCCCCGAGGGCCAGTCTCCCAAGATACTCCCCGGACCTGCGCCCGGCAAGTTGGTTCACCACCGCCCAGAACGATCCCCGAGCGGCCGGACTACAGGCGCAGCGGCCGGATGGGCGCGGCGAACAGCGACGGGTCGTTGCGCCAGTCCACCTCGGGCACGTCGACGTACAGCTCGATCTCGTTGCCGTCCGGGTCGTAGATGTACAGGCTGTGCGTGACCGTGTGGTCGGAGGCACCCGCGATCTGGACGCCGGCGCCGACGATGTGGTCGAGCACGGCGCGCAGCTCGTCGTCGGTGTCGCCGACCTTCAGCCCGAAGTGGTACAGACCGAGCCGCCGGCCCGGTGGCAGGCTGGCCGCGTCCTCGCCGACCTCGATGAGCAGCAGCTCGTGATGAGTGCGCCCCGACGAGAAGGCCGCCGCCGGGAACCGCAACGGGTTGTCACCGCTCGGGTCCGGCATGATCTGTCGGAACCCGAGGACGTCCCGGTAGAACGCCGCTGACCTCTCGACGTTGCGTACATAGAGCACCAAGTGCCCGAGTTCCTTGATCTCCATGTCCGAGGCCTCCCGGCTCGTCGGCGCTGGCATCGTCACCATCGCCGCCACATCCCACCACTATTGTTGCCTGTGCAACGACGCGCGGGCCCGATCTGTTTCCAAAGTCTCGCCGCGGGCGACAGCACCGCCGCCGGCCCTCTCTCGCGCCCACGATCGAGCATCTGGCCCCTCGTCGCGTCGCAGACCAGCGACGGCCACAACCGACCGGCCCCTGCCGGCCTAATCGGGCCCAAGTCGGTGCCCGGTCAGTCGGTGCTCGGTCATGCGTCCTGGTCGCGTATCTCGCCTGTCGTCGACCGTCCGGTATGACCGGGCCTCGGCCCGGTGACGTCAGCGATCAAGCGGCCCGTCCAGGCCTCCCGATGGCCGGCCAGTTCGCCCACACCGTAGCCGCGGGTGACCGACGCCGGGTCTGGCGAGGTCAGCCCGCCGGCTTGATCGCCGTTCTGGCCCTAAAAGGGACCCTGCTGGCCAAATTCGGAGGCAGAGCCTGGCTGCGCGCGGTCTTGATCGCGGCTTTGGCCCTGGAATGGTCGTGACGGGCGCATTCTTACGACCACCGGAGGGCCAAAACGCCGATCATGACCGGTGCGGTGGTCCTCGATCCAAGGGACCGGACGCCGAGCGTCGACGTCCCGATCACCGAGAGGCCTGGATCAGGCTCCGGTCATACCTCGTGGTCGACCACGGACGAGATCCACCACCATCACGTAGGCCTCACCCAGACTCCAGGCCCAAATCAGCCAGCAGCGTCAAGGGGGGCAAAACCACCGCGGTTACAGCCACCCGAGGGCCAAATCGGCGATCTTGCTGGTCTCGGGATCGGGTCGACCCCGTCAGGGGCCACACTGGCTGGCCGGGTCACCCAGACCGTCGAAGCGGCGATCATGAGGATCGCCAGGATCGGGTGAATATTGGTGCGGGCCTCGGCGCGCCCCCGGCAGGTCGGCCGAAGACGCGCCATCCCACCTCCAGTGGATCTTGAGGTCGGCGGTGAAGCGACGATTTCCATACCCGATCGCGGATCTTCGGCCGCGCCTCGTCACTTCAAGCGCCAAGATCGCCAACCTGGTATGGATGAATGCCGCATATCGGGCGTGAGGCGACGAAGTCGCTACCAGGTTGGCGATCAACGCACGTGAACACGCCGCAGACCGTCCATGATCGCCAGTCTGGTAGGCGAATCCGACGTGGAACCGGTCCGTGAGAAGCACCGCCCGCACCCGTACCCCGGAATCGACAGCCGGTCACCGATCTCGCGAACACCCCGAGCCGCCACGGCGTCCCCACCAGGCTGTCGGCCACCATTTCAGCGTCCCCGACCCCACCGAGCGGCCCGGCTCTATCGGCTGGTGCAGACGAAGGCCCAGGGCTGGTCGTGATGGCGTGTCATGACGACCGTGACGGCCGGGCCGCCGGGTACGAGTTCGCGGCGGTCCGGGAGCAGCCGGCGACGCAGGGTGTCGACGTCGCCCGCCAGGCCGCGGCGGCGCAGGTCCAGCGCGCTGATCCCCATGGTGCGCAGCAGCGCGGCTAGCCGGCGGACGTCGAAGGGCAGGCTCGTCTCGATGCGCAGCAACCGGGCGAACGGCGTGTCGACCGGTTGGTCGGAGGTCAGAAAGGCGATCATCGGGTCGATCTGCCAGGCCTCAAGCTGGCGGCCCAGGGTGCCCACCAGCCCGGCGCGGGTGACGGCCGGACTGGGGTCGTAGAGAAACGCACCGGGGTCACTGACCGTGCGGGCCCCGGGGTCAGGCGGGTCGGGCTCACCTGCCAAGGTCGCGGCCGGTGCGGCGCCGCTGGCGAGCAGGACGGTGGCGCGGCGGGAGGCGCCCGAGGTCAGCGCCGGTGAGTACAGCGCGGCCTCCTTGAGGTCGCGGCCGTCGGCGACGAACTCGATCTCCCAGCCGGGGGGTACCAGTTCGGTGGGCAGCCCGGGAGCGGCCTTCACCGCCACCGCCGGAACCCGTTCGGCGAGCGCGAGACACCAGTCCAACGGCGGTTCGCTCGCACCGGGGCTGAACCGGCGGGCGCCGGACCGGCGCGCCGGGTCGACGAACACCGCCCGCACGCCGGTCAGATCGGCGGCCCGGACGTCCTCGCACCGGGCGTCGATCGCGGCAGTCGGCGCGTACACGTGCGCGTTGTGAACGGCTATCCGCAGGTGGCCCGGATCGCGGTCGACAGCGACGAGCGGCTGCCCGGTGGCCGCCAGCGCCAGAAGATCCCCGCCGATCCCGGTGCAGAGGTCGGCGACCCGGCCGAGGCCCGCGAACCGCTTGGCGCGATGGCGAGCGAGCGCTTCGGAGGTCGACTGTTCCAATCCGGCACGGGTGAACAGCATCTCCGGCGCGTGGGTGAAGGCCCCGGCCGCGCGGCGGCGCAGCTCCGCCTGGCCGAACGCGGCGGCGACCAGGTCGGCGAGGTGCCCGGCCGCGCGCAGCCGGCTGCCGGCGCCGAGCTCGTCGCCCGCCGCGAGCGCCGCGTCCGCGTCGGCGAGAAGCCGCAGACCCTCGGGGGTACCCAGCGCGTCGAGCTGCCGGGGCAGCTCCGACAGGCCACTGCCACCCGCCCCCGTGTCACGGCCGTCCGGGCGCCCTGCCGCGCGGTCGCCGCCGGACTGGTCACCGTGCGTCCGTCCACCGCTGGCCGACCAGGCACCGGCCGCACCGGCTAGGCCAGCTGAACCGGCCGCACCGGCTGGACCGGCCGCACGGGCCGACGGTCGCTGGCTCAGCTGAAGCGGCCCTTCGCCTGACCGCCCATGATCCGGGACATCTCGCGCTTCGCGTCCTTCTCGGCCAGGGCGTGCCGCTTGTCGTAGGACTTGCGGCCACGGGCCAGCGCGATCTCGATCTTGGCCCGGCCGTCCTTCCAGTAGAGGGCGAGCGGCACGAGCGTCAGGCCGCCTTCCTTCGTCTTGCCGACCAGCTTCTCGATCTCGTCGCGGTGCAACAGCAGCTTGCGCTTGCGCCGCGGGGCGTGGTTCGTCCAGGTTCCCTCGGTGTACTCCGGGATGTGGACGGCGTGCAGCCAGACCTCGCCGTTCTCGACCTGCGCGAACCCGTCGACCAGGGAAGCCCGGCCCATCCGCAGCGACTTGACCTCGGTGCCCGTGAGCACGACCCCGGCCTCGTAGGTGTCGAGGATGTCGTACTCATGCCGCGCCCGCCGGTTCTGCGCGATGTTCTTGCGCCCGGTCTCCTTCGCCACCGTCTTTCCCTCTCCCACCTAGCGCCCCGCGCACGCGCCGCCCCTCGGCCGGCCACGCGCCGGAAACACCTCAAGGTCACGAGATTACGCCCCTGGGACACCCCGGCGCGGGCCGCGGCGACTGGCCTCGAGCGCGGGTGATTGCCCGGCCCGACTGCCCGAGGCGGGCAGAGGACACACCCGCGCCCGGGTCAGGCGTGCAGGTGACGGCGCAGGGCAAGGCTGCCCATCGCGGCCGCGGCGACGGCACCGACCGCCATGACCGCGCCCACCGCGACCCAGACCGCATCCCAGCCGAAGAGAGGAAACATCGTCTGATGGGCGAACCGCCCGTCGACCAGGAACGCCTTGGCCGCGACGAGCGCGCCGGCCGCGACAGCACCGCCGATCAGCCCCGACAGCGCGCATTCCAGCACGAACGGCGCCCTGACCGTCGCGTTCGTCGCCCCGACCAGACGCATGATCGCGGTCTCCCGGCGCCGGGAGTGCGCGGAGACGCGGATCATCGTGTAGATCAGCAGGCCAGACGCGGCCGCCTGCAGGGCGGCGAGCACGAACGCGGCGACGCTGAACCCGTCCAGCATCCGGTACAGCGGGCTGAGCAGCGCGTGCTGGTCGCGAACCGCCTCGACCCCGTCGCGACCGGTGTACCCCAGCACGATCTGGTCGCCGTCCCGGGGATCGACCAGCCGCAGCCGCAGCGCGGCGGGCAGGTCGGCCGCCGTCACCCCAGACACGACGTCCGGCGACGCCCGGAAGTCACGCTCGAACCGGTCGTATACCTGCTGCTTGTTCTCGTACCGGACGTCGACCACGGTGGGGTCGGCCTTCAGGTCGGAGATCAGGGCGGTGCGCTGGGCAGGGGTGATGCCGTCGGAGAGGTCGATGACGACCTCAAGCTGGTCGAGCAGGTAGCCGTCGATGGTGTGGACCTCGGCGCGCAACAGCAGGCCGGCGCCGAGCATCGCCAGGCAGACCGACGCCGTGATGACCACCGCCGAGGTCACCGCCAGGTTGCGCCGCAGCCCCGCGCCGAGAATCGCGAGCAGCGGCCCGATCCGCACTAGCGCACCCCAGCCGTCTCACTCGCCGGCACTGGCACCTCGCCGGTGTCCTCGCCGTCGTAGGCGCCGCGCTGCTCGTCCCGGACGCAGACCCCGTCGGCCAGTTCCACGACCCGCCGGCGACGGGCGTCGACGAGCGCGGCGTTGTGGGTGGCCATCACGACGGTCGTCCCGGTCCGGTTGACCGCGTCGAGCAGCCGCATGATTCCCTCGCTGGTCGCCGGGTCGAGGTTGCCGGTCGGCTCGTCGGCGAGCAGTACCCGGGGCCGCCCGACCATCGCCCTGGCCACCGCGACCCGTTGCTGCTCGCCGCCGGACAGCTCGTCGGGGTAGCGGTTCTCCTTACCCGCGAGGCCCACGAGCCCGAGTACCTCGGGAACGACCGTGCGCACCACGTGGCGCGGGCGGCCGACGACGTCGAGCGCGAAGGCGACGTTCCCGGCGACGGTCCGGTCCGGCAGCAGCCGAAAGTCCTGGAAGACGCAGCCGATGCTGCGGCGCAGCAGCGGCACCCGCCGGTCGGGGATCACCGCGAGGTCCACCCCGTCGAGGGCGACCAGGCCGCTGGTCGCGCGTTCCTCCCGCAGCAACAGGCGCAGCAGGGTCGACTTGCCCGAGCCGGACGGTCCGACGAGGAAGACGAACTCCCCGTCGTCGATGCGCAGGGTGACGTCGCTCAGTGCCGGTCTGCTCCCGGCCGGGTATGTCATCGTCACCGCGTCGAGCCGGATCATGCCGAGCTCCCTCCGCCCAGCCAGGCGGGCGGCCGCACGCCGTCGCCTCAGCTACCCCGTTCGTCACTGTCCGAGCCACTTACACAACTGTAGGTGACGGGATGGTCGTAGCCGGTAAGCGGGCGTACGGTGAACAGACGGCGTCCAACGGTGTGGCCCCGCCCGAGATCCGGGCCGGTACATGATCAGCAGGGGCCCGGCGTCCTGGTGAGCGTGTGAGAGGGGACGACAGCATGTGCTGTGAGGACCTGGTCTGCGCACACTGCGCCCGGCCGGTGGCCGAGGGCCGTTGCGCGACGTGTCGTGCCGCCCGCGCCGAGTTCCATCACGAGTCCGGTGGCTTCACGCTTACCCCGCAGATGGTCGCGCTGGTCCTGCTGGTGCTGACGGTCGTGGCGCTCCTCGCCGCCCACCAGGTTCCGTAAAGGGTCCCGTAAAGGTTTCGCGGCGTTCGGGGCACCTCGGACGGTCGCGGGCGAATCATGGCTTCATGACGCGGAGTTGCCAGCCAGGGCGAGCGACCACCTCGGGTGTGCGGCGGGCGGCCGGAATCGGGATCTGGTCGGTCGACCTGCGGCCCAGCCCCGGCGCTCAGCACCGCGTCCTCCGGTAGCGGCTCTCCCGTCGCCGCCCTGCAGGTCGGCACGCCGCAGGCGCTGCGGGCCACCGCCTACGGCCGGTTGCGCACCCTGGCCGTCGCCCCCGACGGCACGCTGTGGGTCACCACGAGCAACACCGACAGCCGGGGCAAGCCCGGGCCGGACGACGACCGCGTCATCTCCCTGCGCTGATTCCCTGCTTCTGCCTCCGCCCGACGACCGCGGCCGGGCGCCGGTGTGGAGCGGCTCAGTCGGGAATCCGGTAGGTCTCCAGCTCGTCGCGCAGAGAGACGACCTCACCGATCACGATGACGGCGGGCGAGGTGACGCCGGCCGCCTCCGCCGCCGCCGCGATGTCGGCGAGGGTGCCGGTCACGACGCGCTGCTGGGAGGTGGCGCCGTCCTGGATGACCGCCACCGGGGTCGTCGCCGCACGTCCTCGCTTGACCAGCTCGCGACTGATCTCGGGCAGGGCGGCGACGCCCATCAGGACGACGACGGTTCCGGGGCCGGCCGCCAGCGCGTCCCAGTTCGACGTCGATCCCGGATGCGACGGATCGACATGGCCGGAGACGACAGCCAGGTCCTGCGTGATGCCGCGATGGGTCACCGGGATGCCGGCCAGCGCCGGAACGGCGACCGCGCTGGTGACGCCGGGGACGACCTCGCAGGGCACCCCGACGGCGGCGCAGGCGAGTGCCTCCTCGCCTCCGCGGCCGAACAGGAACGGATCTCCGCCCTTGAGCCGCACCACCCGCAGGCCGCGCAGCGCGCGCTCGACCAGCAGGCTGTTGATCTCGTCCTGCGAGAGGTTGTGGCCGTGCGGCCCCTTGGCCGCGTCGACGATCTCGACCTCTGGCCCGAGGTCGGCGAGCAGCTCGCGGGGCGCGAGCCGGTCGACCACGACGACGTCCGCCCGGCGCAGCAGGTCGCGGCCCCGCACGGTGATCAGGTCCGCCGCGCCCGGTCCACCGCCAACCAGCGCCACCCAGCCGACGCCACCCGGCCGGGCCACGTCGAGACCCGTCACTCGGCCAGCTCCGTGATCTCGTCAAGGTCGGTTACGTCAGCCGGCCCGTCCGCCGCAGGGGCATCCGGCGGCTCGCCGACCGCGAAAAGCTCGTCCAACAGGCGCACCTGGGCTTCCTTGAGATCAACGATCCGCCGGCCGGTCGAGCGGCGCGTCGCCGGCCAGGTCCACGTCCACGACCCATGCCAGCGCCCGGAGGGCGGACGACGATGTCCGGGCGAGCCGGGCGGGCGGGTGCGCATCGTGGCTGTCGGTTCCGCGGCTGCTAGTGCGAGCCCGACTCGGCCGACCGCCGCCAACGCACCTCGGCGTCGATGAAGTCGTCTATCTCCCCGTCCAGCACACCGCCGGTATTGGACGTCTCGACCTCGGTCCGCAGGTCCTTCACCATCTGGTACGGGTGCAGGACGTAGTTGCGGATCTGGGAGCCGAACGAGACGTCCTGCGGGCCACCCGTCAGCCGCTGTTTCTCGGCCGCTTCCTCGGCGCGCCGGCGTTCCAGCAGCTTGGCCTGTAGCACGACCATCGCCGCGGCCTTGTTCTGCAGCTGGCTGCGCTCGTTCTGGCAGGTCACGACGATGCCGGTCGAGAGGTGCGTGATGCGCACGGCCGAGTCGGTCGTGTTCACTCCCTGGCCGCCCGGGCCGGACGACCGGAAAATGTCGACCCGCAGGTCCTTGTCGTCGATGTCGACATGGTCGGACAGCTCCACGACCGGGGTGATCTCGACACCGGCGAACGACGTCTGCCGGCGGTTCTGGTTGTCGAACGGGCTGATGCGCACCAACCGGTGGACACCGTGCTCGCTGCGCAACGTTCCGTACGCGTATGGCGCCTTGATGAGGAAGGTGGCCGACTTGAGCCCGGCCTCCTCGGCCTCCGAGGAGTCGTAGACCTCGGTGCCGTAGCCGTGCCGCTCGGCCCAGCGCAGGTACATCCGCAGCAGCATCGCGGTCCAGTCGGCCGCGTCGACGCCGCCGGCGCCGGCGGACAGCTGGACGATCGCGTCCCGCTCGTCGTACTCGCCGGACAGCAGGGTCCGAACCTCGAGCGTCGAGATGTCCTTGGCCAACGCGGGCAGCTGCCCGGTCGCCTCCGAGATCAGATCGTCGTCCTCGAGCTCGAACGCGGTCATGACGTTGTCGAGCCGGTCGCGCAGGCCCTCGACGCGGCTGATGTCGCCACGCACCGAGGACAGCTTGCGGGTCACCACCTGCGCCCGGTCCTGGTCGCTCCACAGGTCCGGGTCGGAGGCCTCCTGCTCGAGGTCAGCGGCTCGCCGGCGCAGCCCCTCGACGTCCAACACGGTCTCGATACCGGTCAGGGTCGAGTCGAGGTTCTTGAGCTCCTCGGCGATGTCGGCGGCCATAGCGTCCACCTTACCGAGATCGCGCGCTCCCTGGCCGCGACCGTGATCGCGAGCCGGCCCCGCTGCCGCCCGCGAGGCCCGCCCGCCGGTCGCCAGGCCCGGCTCGACGTCGCGCGGCCCGGCGCGCACCCATGCCTGTGTGTCCGGAGTGGCCAGGACGCCCATTGTTAACATGCAATTGCATCGCGATACATTTCGGAAACATTAACGGCGCACCGCCGGTCGACAGGTAACACAATACGAACTACCCCACCGGACGACAAAGTCTGAACGGGGCCCCGCAGCGAGGTCCCACGACGTCGACCAGCGAAAAGTCGCACCCGGAGACGCAGCCCACACGGATTCCCGGCAGCCCGGGCGTCAGCCGGCGGTGTTGAACGCTATCTTCAAATGAAGGTTCCCGCTACGCCGTGAGGTAGTTCTAGATGCGATCACATCGCGGTCCGTCGACCGCTTCGACCGCCCTGGCACCCGGGTTCCCTGCCTTCGATCCGTCGGCTGGCGGCAGCGGTACCGACCCGTCCAGTGGTGGCGCGGCAACGGCGACGTCCCGCGTGGCCAGCAGGCCGTCGGCTGGCGCGGCCGAAAGCGGAACACGGAGGCCACCGCCGTGTCGGATGCCGTCGACAGGCGTTTCCTGCTTCGTACCTTCGGGGCCTCGGCGGTCGCGGTGAGCCTCGAACACCCCAATCTCGAGAACCTGCGCAGCACGACGGATCTGCATCAGGCCTGCTCGGCGGCGCTGGCCGCGGCGATCAGCGGTTACGAGACCTCCGACCTGACCAGCACGGCGAGCTCGATGCGGCCGCTGGAGAACACCACTCGCACGATCCCGCGCCAGCGCCGGCTGCGCGGCCGGGACGCGATCGACTGGATGCGCCTGCACGCCGCCGTCACGGTCGTCTCCGCGGGCACCGACTACGACCGCGGTCTGCACACCGACGCCGCGACCCGCTCGGACCGGGCCGCGAGCCTCGCCCGCGCGGCCGGCGACGGCCCGCTCGCGGCCCGGGCGCTGGCGCTGCGCGCCCGGATGGTCCGCCAGTACAGCCCGGCCGTCTCCCTGCAGATCGCCGGCGCGGCCGCTCGGATCGCCGGTCACAGCCCGTCGCGCGCGATGATCGCCGGCAAGGTCGTCGCCGGCGCCTACGCGGCGACGGGTGACACCGCCGGTGTGCGCGACGCGGTGGCCCGCGCCTGGCGCACGATGGAGGCGCTGGACGCGGACGCCCACGGCCGGCCCGGCTTCGCGATCGAGACCTACTCCCCCGCCGACCTCGCGCTCGCCTCGGCCGAGGCGCTGACCACCGTCGGCGCACCGGAGGAGGCCCGGCCGTACCTGGTGAAGGCCTACAGCCTGATCAAGGACAGCGGGCAGACCGGAATGATCGTCTCAGTGCGGATGGCGCAGGCAAGAGCCGCCATCAGCGGTGAGCGGCCGGACCACTACGAGGCGGCCGAGCACGCGGCGGCCGCGGTCGCGCTCGCCGCCGACCGGCCGGCCGAGTGGGTGGCCCGGCTGGTCCGGGACGTCTCGAACCTGGCCGAGGAGCGGACCGGCCACGCCCTCGACGACCTGGTCGCGGCCACCGCCAGCTGGGTCTGATCCGGTAGCCGGGCCGACCGGTAGCCGGCCGCGTGGCCGGGCCCGCCTCGGGCGCCGGCCTCAGGGCTGGCCGCGCACGACCGTCCGGGCGTCCGCCGTGGCGTGGACGGTGACCGGGCCGACCCCCAGGAAGCCGATGAGCGGCAGGTCGACGACCCGGCTGCCCTGTACCTCGACCGTGTCCGCGTCGACCAGCGTCGCGGACAGCTGCGTCGAGCCACTCGGGTCGGCGCTGTCCTGGTAGTCCGCGACGGTGGTCATGACGTCGGCGAGCGGCAGCTCGTCAAGCGGGCCGGTCGCGGTGTAGACGGCTTCCTCGTCGACCCGCTGCGCGGCCGCGAGCGCCGCGCCGTCGGCCGCGGCGGCGACCGAACGGCGGGCCAGGAAGACCGCGGAGACGTCGGTCACCACGACGGCGAGCATCGCCGTGACCAGCAGGAAGCCGAGCGTCAGCATCAGGATCGTGCCGCCGTCGCGCGCCGGCCGCGGCCCGGGGACATCGCGGCGCCCCCGAACCACCGAGCGCACAACGCGCCAAACCGGGATCACCGGCCTATTGTCGCGCACCGCGCTCGAACCCGCACGGGCCGCCCACCACGTGCGCCATATCTGCCGGCGACCACGGTCCGAACATTGTTTCTGACGCTCAACCTCCACAGCCGCCGGCAAGCGACCCATGCCAGCCGAAGCCCAGCCGGAACGCCGCCAAAGGCGCAAGGAGCGGAAACCTTACGGCGTGATCACGCACCCTGACGGCCTGGCCGCAGGCCATTCGAGACGCCACGACCGACATCCCGGCGGCAAGCCTGTGACCGAGGTAAATCTTCCGTTACGTAAGCGTGGGTATCCCGCAGCACATGGTTTGATCGACACGTTAGTGGCACCTCAGCGGAGGATCGCCAGCAACCGGGCAGCAGCCAGCTGGACATTCCGGGCCTGAACACTCCGGAGAACGTGTACTCGGCCGCCGCCCCGACAACCGCGCCGGACCCAGCTCTCGGGGCGGCGTACGGAAAGGGGCACCGTGCTCCCGCGCGAAGCCGCAATGCTGCTGCGCTTCGTCCAGGCGGGCCAGGCGGTGGCCGCCACGGTTGTCGCCGCCGCCGAGACGGCCGGCGGCAACCGGGCTGACCAGGCCGACCACGTGGTGCGGCACTGGCGCAACGAGCTGGTCGCGCTCGCCGCGAGTCCCACTCTCGGCGGCCGGTCGGCCCGGCCGGTCCGCGCGGCGCTCGGCGGCGCCCTGCAGGGCCTGTTGGTGCTGTCCCTGGCCGACCTGCGCGACGTGACAGACGAGACCGAGCTGGTTCGGCTGGTCGCTCGCCTGGTGGTGCGGCGCGACCTGCCGGCCGGCTGGCACGCGGCCCGGACGCAGGACACGGACGACGACGCCGGGCCGGACCTGCTGGACGCCGCCGCGTCGCCCGGCGAGGTCAAGGCCTGGAGCATGGTCGCCGGGCGCGTCCCGGCCTCGGTGCTGAGCCCCGCGCGCGAGCTGTGGTCCACCGACCGGGTCGGCGGCCAGCGGACCGGGGGCCGGCCCCTGCCGCGTGCCCTCGGCGAGTTGCCCGCGGTCGGCCTCGGCCTCACCCTCCTGCGCGAGTACCGCGCGCTCGCCGGCGTCGCCACGGCCACCTACGCCGAGTTCGGCCTGGACACGACCACGCCCACCGCGGCCAGGGCCGCGACCGCCGCCCGCACCGCCGGCCGGGGAGTCGCCACGTACCTCCCGCCGCTTCTCGCCGATGCCCGGCCGCTCGTGCCCGTTCCGCGCGGCCACCAGCTGGCCAGGTCGGTGCCGCGACCCACGCCGCGGCCTGACGGCGTGCGGTGACACGACATTGCCGTCTCGCTACCGGATGGGTGCAAGCTCGCACTGAAAGCTACGTAAAGCCGGTTATCGTTCCCTTGACGCCATTGCCGGAGCTCAGGCTCCTGGCCGGGGGCAACTGAGGGGAGAGCCGGTGCGCCAGCGGGAGGCCGACACGCTGCTGCGGTTCGTCCGGGTGGCCCGGCCGGTCGCGGCCACGGCTGTCACCGTCACCGAGGGACCGGACGGCGACCAGCGGGACCAGGCCGACCGCCTCGTGCGGCACTGGCGCAACGAGCTGGTCCCGCTGGCCGCGCTTCCCGGGGTCGGTGGCCGGTTCGCGCAGCCGATCCGCGAGGTGCTCGCCGGGACCGTGCAGGGCCTGCTGGTGCTGTCACTCGCGCAGGTGTGCGGGGTGACCGACGAGGAGGAACAGGTCCGCCTGGTCGCCCGCCTCGTGCTGCGCGACGACCCGCCGCCCGGGTGGTCACCGTCCAGGTGGGCACCGTCCGGGGCGGCACCGTCCGGGGTGGCCGGGACACCGCCCGGCGAGGCGTGGCCGGACCCGTTCGCCAAGCGGAACCCGGCCGCCAAGCGCGATATCTTCGCCACCCCCGTCGCGTCGGCCACCCCCGTGACGTCGGCGACTCCGGTGACGACGGCGACTCCGATGACGACGGCCGCTCCGGTCGTGTCGGCCGCCGACGCCGAAGGCGGCCAGGGCCTCCCTGGGCCAGCCGACGCGGGCCCGACGGTCGCCAGCGCGGTCGACGCTCGCGCGGCCGAAGCCAGCCCAGCCGACATCGGCCTCGCGAGCCCAGCCGACCTCGGCCTCGCGGACGCGGTGCCCGGCCAGGGAAGCGAGCCCGACCTGGCCGACTCGCCCGAGGAGACCGAGACCTGGAAGCTGGTCGCACAGCGCATTCCGGTGACGATCCTGCGCGCGGCCCGCGAGCTGTGGACGATCCACCGCCTGGCCGGGCAGCGCGCCGAGGGCCGTCTCTGGCACCGCGCGCTCAGCAGCCTCCCCGCGGTCGGCATCGTCGGTGCGACCCTCGGCGAGCGCCATGCCCTGTCCGACATCGCCGCGGCCGCCTACGCCGAGTTGGGCCTCGCCCCGGCCGAGCCGAGTGCCGGGCCATCCGTCGCCGCCCGGGCCACGGCCGCCGCGAACTCGGTCAAGTCGACCGCGAAGGGCGTGGCCGCCTACCTTCCGTCGCTGCCCGACGTCAGACGACGCCCACCTTTCGGCCGGTCCTAGCGCTTCCCACGGTCGCCCGGCCGCCGCGCCACCACCTTCAGGCCTTTATTTGCCGTCTTGACCATCTGGCATTTACGGTCCAGGCCCCAACCGCTACCGGGATCCCGCTGGCCAATCACCGGCAGTTACGGTTCGGGGCCGGCTGGCCCGGTTTCAGGAGGCCTGTAGACGCCAGCTGATCGCTGGCGCCCGCTGGATCGGGCACCGGTCATACCTGGCATTTGAGCACGGGCGAGATTCGCCACCATTACGTGGGACTCGCGCAGACTCGAGGCTCGCAATAAACCGACAGGGCCCACCAGAACAGAAACGGCGACCAGGAAAAATCCGCGGCAGATCCGCGGGAACGGCCATCGTTTCGAGAATCCTGGCCGCGCTGATTCCAATCAGGCTGCGGGAGCCGCCCGGTCGGCTCGGTACTGATCGATGACGACGACGAACTGGCCATTCACCGTCACATTCGCCAAATGGCTGCCAAGAATACCGGCGCCGGGCAGCGGAATGGTCGTGCGGACGCAGACGACGAACTGGGCGCCGGGTTCCAGGGTCTCGGCGCCATCGCCGGGGTCACCCGCGCCGCAGTTGGTGCCCTGCGGCGCGAACCGCAGCTGCGGAGCGCCCGGGAGGCCCTGGTCCTGGAAAGCGAGCTGGGCGGCCAGCTGGGCCCGGGTCAGGCCGTCCTCCTCGTCATCCGCCGTCGCGTAGGCGCGGCCGGCCTCACGCGCCGCCTGCGTCACCGCGAACGCCGAGCGCTGCACGTCGAACAGCGCCAGAAAGAAATAGACGAACGGGATCAGCAGCACCACCGACAGCCCGATGAACTCGATCATCGCCGAGCCCCCGTCCGGCCGCCGGCCAGCGTCCCTCCGGCCACGGTCCCGCCGACCAGAGTCCCGCCGACCAGAGTCCCGAGGCTGGCGGGAAGGTGGCCGGCGGTCGGGGGGTGTGCACGAACTGGACCGGCGGGACCGTGGCCGGCGAGCCGCATCGGGCAAGTTTGGCCTCGTCCCGAGACCACCAAGATCGCTGTTTTGGCCCTCGCGTGGCTGTGACCGACGCGGATCTGTGACCACGTGAGGGCCAAAACGGCGATCAAGCCAGCGGGCCGACCTCGCCGGACCAGGCGCTGGTTCGCGCACGCCTCCGAACCGCTGGTCTCGTTCCGGCCGGAGTCGTTCCAGCCGGCCGCGTTCGCGAACCTCCCTCGTCCGCGGGCCTCGCGGCTGCTTTGCCTGTGCCGGCACCTCGGATCGCGTCGTCACGGGGTCTCCTTGACGGCGTGGCCGGTCACGTGGATCGTCACGCCGCCGCCGAACGGGAGCAGGCTGAGCGGGACGCGGACCTCGCAGGTCACCTGGACCAGCGGGATGTCATCCGGGCCGCCGACCTGGCTGCCCACGCAGGTGGCATCGGCGCGGCCGGGGATCGACTCGGCGATCAGCCGCTGCGCGTACGGCCCGCCGTCGGCCGGGTCGACGTTCAGGTTCGCGCCGTGCCGGGCGCCCTCGGCCGCGTTCGCGACGAGGGTGTTGCGGACGTGCAGGACGAGGCCGAGCTGGATGATCCCGAGAAACAGGAACAGCAGCAGGGTGCTGACCAGCACGAACTCGACGATCGCCGACCCCGCGTCCACCCGCCGACCGGGCACCTCAGGCCGGGACGCCGCCACATACTGTCCCGGCACCACAGACCGTCCCGGAACCACAGACCGTCCCGGCACCGCGCGCCGACCCGCCGCCACACGCCGACCCGGCACCGCGGGTCCGAAGGCCACCACAGACTGGCCCGGCACCACAGGCCGACGCACCACCGGGCGCCGACCCGGCACGGCAGGCCGACCCGCCAACGCGGGCCCGGACCGGCGGCGAGCTCGAACGTCCGCGCAACCCGTTCCCGGGTTCGCCGAGACGAGACCGTTCGCCTGATCGCCGCTTTCGCCCTCACGTGGTCGTTGGACGGCCGCTGTCACAGCCACCCGAGGGCCGAAACCGCGATCATGGACGCGACAGGCCGGAGCCGGAGTAGCCCGTGCCAGGTGCGGCACCGATGACCGGCCGCGCCCCGACGGGTCAGCCGCCACCACCACTGCCGCCGATGCCGGTGACCTTGTTGATCGCGGTCGTGAACATGTTCTGCAGCGCCGGGGTGGCGATCGTGGCGATCGCGACCACCAGCGCGGCGGTCATCACCGTCACCATCACCCAGCCGGGCACGTCGCCGCGGTCGCCGCGACCACGCGCCGAGCCCGGGCCGGACGAATGCCGCCGGTCCCACGATTGCCGCCGGTCCCACCATGCGAGGTACCCGACGACCAGTGCCGTCGTGATGCGTGCCATCTCGTCCTCCCAGTTCGGCGAACCTCCGGTCGTGGACGGCGGCGCCGCCCGCGACCGAGGGCCGCCAGCCGATCCCGAACCCCCTGGCCCCCTCGACCCCCTCGAACACGCGGGTCCCCACCCGCGGCGGCGCCCCCTCGGCACCGCTCACCCCGACCGCGCCGCGCACCGGCGCGGTCAGGGAGCCTTTACTGCGCGAAGAACGTGAAGCTCACCAGCGCCGGGTAGAAGGCGAAGATCACCGTCGTCGGCAGTACCAGGAAGACGACGGGCACCATCATCGCGATCTCCTTGCGGCCGCCGGACTCCAGGAGCTGGCGCCGGCCGGCCTCCCGGACGTCGACGGCCTGCGCGCGCAACACGTCGGCCAGCGGCGTGCCGCGCTCGATCGCGACGGCCATCCCGTCGACGAACCGGGCCAGCGAGCCGAGCGTGGTCCGCGTCGCGATCCCCTCCAGGGCCTGCACCAGCGTGGCGCCGGCGCGGGCGTCGGCCAGCGCGAGCCGCAGTTCGTACCCGAGCTCGCCGTGGGTCAGCCGGGCCACCCGCTCCAGCGCGCCGACCGGCGATTCCCCGGCCGTGACCGCGAGCGCGAGCAGCTCGGCGATCGTCGGGAACTCCATCAGCATCCGGTCCTCGCGGGCCCGGATCGCCCTGGTCAGCCACCATTCCCGGCCGACCACGCCACCGGCGACACCCGCGACGATCAGCGCGACGCCGACGACCGGCGGCGGACCGACCCCGATGACCGCTCGCGGCACCAGCAACACCGCCCCGACCAGCCCGCCGGCGACGGCGAGGATCACCTGCTGGGTACGGAACTCCTCGACCGACGTGCGCCCGCCGGCCTGGGTCAGCCGCCGGACCAGGCCGGCGCGCCCCCCCAGGAACCGGTCGAGGCGGCGGGCCGCGTCCTCCAGAAACGGCCGGGCGAGCGCCTCGACGGCCGCCAGCGGTGTCGGCGCGACCCGGGCCGAGCGGCGAGCCGCGTGGGCCGCGCTCTCGTCGAGCAGCCGGGACGGCGCCGGAGTGTCCCGCAGGTACGGCTCGATCCGGTCCGCGTACCGAATCCGGCGGGCACGTGGCGACCGGATCGCGACGATCACCAGCCCGATGCCGGCCACCAGTCCGAGCAGCGCCCCGGTAGCGGCGAGGCTCATGAATGTCTCATGGGCGCAGCACCCGCCCTTCTTCAGGAAGTCGGCCAATGCGCTTCATCACGACGTAGGCGAACACCGAGACCGCGCCACCTCCGACGAGCACCGCGACCCCGGTAGGGCTGTCGTAAGCGGACACGTTCTGGCCGCGGGTAGCCAGCAGGAGCAGCACCACCCAGGGCGCGGCGAGGGCGAGGCGGGCGGCGTTGACGGTCCAGCCCTGCCTGGTCTCCAGCTCGGCCCGGGTGCGGGCGTCCTCGCGCAGGAACGTCGACAGGGTGCGCAGCAGCCGGCCGAGGTCGGTGCCACCGACCTCCCTGGCCAGCCGCAGCGACTCGATGATCCGGTCGGCCACCGGATCGGCCAGCTCGTCCGCGAGCTTGTCCAGGCAGGAGCTGAACGAGCCGCTGGCCCGGTACTCCTCGCCGAACCGGGTGAACGCCCCACGCAGCGGCGCCGGACCGCGCTGGCCGACGGCGGCGAGGCCTTCCGGCAGCGACATGCCCGCACGCACGGCACTCGCCAGGTTGTCGACGACGTCGGGCCACATCCCGCGCAGGTCCGCCATCCGGGCCCGGCGGCGGCGGGCGACCAGGGTCCGCGGCAGGAACGCGGCGAACACGAAGAACGCGAACCCGAGCGACCACGTCGCCGTGACGGCGAAGATGACGAACCCGACGACGACGCCGATGACGACGCTCACCGCGACGAACTGGCCCGGGCCCAGGCCCCGCACCCCCGCCTGCGCGAGCAGCTCGGTGGTGGACCGCCGCCAGCCGGGCTCAGCGGCGCTCCGTCGCCGCGGCGCCTTCGGCCCGACGATCAGAAACATCCCGAGCCCGAACAGCAGCCCCACGAAGATCCCCATCAGGCCTCCCCCACGGCCGGGACGGCGCGCGTCATCGCTCCACCGCGATCTCCGGCCAGCCCCGGTCCGCCGGGGCGAGCAGCGCGGCGAGGTCGTAGCCGGCCCGGGCGAACCGGTCCGGGTGCGGCGGATAGCCCTCGGCGCGGACCAGCGTGTCGCCGTAGGACCGGAAGATCTGGGCGACCTCGACGACGTCGCCCTCGGCCCGGCCGGGCAGCGCGACGATCTCCGTCACCCGCCGGCGGCCGTGCGCGTCCTTGATCAGGTGAACGACGAGGTCCACGCTCGCGGCGACGGTCGGGACGACGAAGTTGTGGCTGACGTTCTCGCCGGCGAGCAGGGGCAGCGTGCACAGCTTGGTGACGGCCTCCCGCGCCGAGTTGGCGTGCAGGCTGCACATCCCCGGCAGGCCCGAGTTCAGCGCGATCAGCAGGTCCAGGGCCTCCTCCTGGCGGACCTCGCCGACGAGCAGCCGGTCCGGGCGCATCCGCAGCGCCTCCTTGATCAGGCGGCGTAGCCGGATCTCGCCGGTGCCCTCGAGGTTCGCCTGTCTGGTCTGCATGGCCACCCAGTCGGGGGACCGCAGCCGCAGCTCGAAGACCTCCTCGCAGCTGATCACCCGCTCGCGGGCGGGGATCGCCGAGCCGAGGCAGTTGAGCATCGTGGTCTTCCCGGCCTGGGTACCGCCGGCGATGATGATGTTCAGACCGGCGATGACCGACGCCTCCAGGAAGGCCGCGGCCGCCGGCGGGAGAGTTCCCTTGGCCACCAGCTCGTCAAGGCTGGACGCCGAGAGGATGAACTTGCGGATATTGACCGACCAGTGCAGGCGGGTCACGTCCGGGATGACGACGTGCAGCCGCGAGCCGTCCGGGAGCATCGCGTCCACGAACGGGGTCGAGAGGTCCACCCGGCGCCCGGAGGTCTTCAGCATCCGCTCGACCAGGTCCTGGACCTGATCGCCGGTGAGGATCGTGGTGGTGAGCTCGCTGCGGCCATGGCGGGCGATGAACACCCGGCCCGGTTCGTTGATCCAGATCTCCTCGACGGCCGGGTCGTCGAGGTGGCGCTGCAGCGGCCCGAAGCCGGCGACCGCGTCGTAGACGAGCCGGGCGACCAGCTCCCGATCCACGATGGGCGGCAGGTCGCTGGTGAGCACGCGCTCCTCGTAGTCGCCGAGCACGTCGTCGACCAGCCGGCGCACGACGACCGGCTCCCGGGCCGGGTCGAGCGCCCGGCGCCGGACCAGCTCCCGGACCTCGTTCTCCACCAGGGACGCCGCGTCCGGCCAGCCGGCCGGCGCGCCGGCACCCAGGCCCGGACCGGCGCCCAGCCCGGCCGTGTAAGGGCCACCCCGTACCGCCGCCACGAGAGTCCGCCGCTCCTCATCCAGGCGCACGCAGCCACCCCCGCACGACCGTGGCCGGAACCTGCCAACCCGGTATCGAGACGAAGGGTAGAAAGCACGCCACATTCCGGCAACCCCGAAGGAAGGGGATGCACCGAACAACGTTCGCACAACCCCCCTGGGGGCATGGTGGCGGGGTACGGTTACCTGGATACTCAGCGTAATCTGCGCATCGCTCCAGCAACCATGACGATGGCTTCCCGTGGCATAAAGCGGACACGGTGATCAAGCCGCAGGTCTGACCACCCGGAGCGGCAGGCCCAAACGTCCAGGTCCACCGGCCCGCACTGGGCGATTGCCGGGCCTTGCGCGCCTTTGCCGCCGGGCGGCACATCGCACCCCACAGCCGGGCAGGGTGGCCGGGTCCACGAAAGGGGCCGACGCCGCCATACCAGCGCAGATACACCGGGCGCGGGCCGGCGCGCGTGCGCCACATCCACGCGCCTCACGAGTCCGCCACTCGGTCCGCGCTAATCTGCTAACGCTTCGCAACCTTCCACGTTCGGTCAGTCACGAACCGGTTCGGCGACGGACCTTCCCCCCACGTCCCCGCCCTGTCCGGGCCGCCGTGGCGTGCCTCCCGGGGGTCTCGAGTGTCTTCCCATGTCCATCCGCGGTCGGCTGCCGACCGCGCGCCGGCGAACCCGGCTTCGACGGCTGTCCACGGCCTCATGGCGGTATCCGCGTGAACGCCGCGCCGGACGGCCATCCCGGCGACGACGGCGGCGACCGCGCCCGCGGCACCGAGCCGGCCCGCGAGGCCACTCTCGGCGAGGCGGTCCTCGGCGCGGCATCAGCCGCCGACGAGGCCGAAGAAACCGACGGTCCTGGCTGGGCCGACGGCGACCGATCGGCCGACGTCGCCCAGTCGGCCGTCGCCGACGCCGCGGCGGCGGGCTGGGAGATCTTTCGCCGAGTGGCGATGAGCTGCCCGGTGCCGGTCTTCGCGACGGACGCCGTCGGCCGGCACGTCTTCGTCAATCCACGCTGGAGCGAGCTGACCGGCGTCGATCCGGACGAGGCGCTCGGCTGGGGCTGGGAGCGCGCGATCCACCCGCACGACCTGCTGACCGTCACCAACCAGTGGGGACGTGCCCGAGCCGGTGGCGACGGGGTGTGGGTCCGCCTGCGGCTGCTGCGACCCGACGGGCTGCACCGCGCCGCCATCCTGCAGGCCGTGGCGGCCGCCGCGGGCGCCGGAGGTGCCCGGTTCATCGGAACCCTGACGCCGCTGCCACCCGTGCCGGCCTGGCCACCGCTGGGCCCGTCGGTCCGCGCGAGCCGCCTCGGCGTCGAGCCCAGCAGCCCCGGCGCCCCGACCTGGGGGGCCGAGTGGACGGACCTGCCGACCCGACACCCGGGCCCGGAGCGGTCCGCCCTCCAGCACCAGTCGAGGGAGCCGTCCGACGAGCAGGGACCGACGGTCCCCGTGACGTTGCCGCGACCGCGCACCGGCCAGGAGCCGTCGCTGCCCCCGGCCGACCGCCTCGGCGGGGCCGACCCGGACGACACCCACGGTTGGGGCGCGGGGCCGGCCTGGGACGCCGTACGAGCCTGGCCCGGCCCGCACGGCCGGGATCAGGCCGACTCCGCCGACCCGCGTCACAGCGACGATCGGGACGACGGCGGCCCGGCCTGGTGGGACGACGCCACCGCTCCCGACGGGCCGTCCGACGAGCGCCGAGCCGGCGGGATTCCCAGCGACGACGAACTTCCCGCCGGTTCACACGCCGATGACCCGCACGACCCGGGTGACACCGGTGACCTGGGCCCGGCGGGCTTCCCACCCGGGCTGAGCGAGCGTGACCGGCCCCGGGAACGGCCGAGACGTGACCACCTCACCTGGGACGGTGACCGCCGACGGGCGACCGCGCCCGACGGCGGCGACAGCTGGCCCGGCCGGGCCGACCCGCAGACACCGCCGACGCTGGGTGGCGAATGGCGGTCGGCGATCGCGCTGCACGGCCGCGCCGTCGACGGCCACCGCGCGGGCGGTCCGGACCCCCGCCGGGGGCACCTCGGCGGTAGCCAGGAAAGCCGGCACGCGGATCACGCGAGGTGGGCCCACGGCGGGGGCCAGGGCGCCGGCCACGGCGCGGGCGGCGCGGGCGGCACCGGTGGCGGTGCCGGACGGGGCGCCGGTGGTGAGGGGCAGGCGGGCGGGCACGGTTCCGGCGACGGCGGCCACCGGTTCGACCGGATGCCGCCCGCAGAGTGCGGCTGCCTCTACGGCGAGCTGGCCCGGGCCGAGGCCGCGTGCCGCGACCGGGAGCGCTGGCTCACCAGCCTGCTTGCCGAGCTGCCGGCCGCTGTGCTGCTCGCCGACGCGCACAGCCAGGTGGTCGGCGTCAACCAGGCGTACTGCGACCTGTTCGACCTGGCCGAGGCTCCCGTCGACCTGGTCGGCACCGACTGCCGCCTGTTGCTGCGGCCGCGGGCCGGGCTGGTGGACGACCCGGCCGGCTTCGCCGACCGTCTCGACACCCTGCTGCGCCGCCGGCGGACACTGCGCCGGGAGGCCGTGATGTTCGCCGACGGCCGCGTCTTCGAGCGCAGCCATCTGCCGCTGGTCAGCCCCGACGGTTACCGCGGCCACCTCTGGCTCTACATCGACGTCACCGACCGGCGGATCCTCGACGCCGAGATCGAAGGCCTGATCTCGGAGCTCTGACCCCGCGCGCCGCCACCGTCGCGTCGATGATCGTCGTTCGGGCGCGAGCCACCCCACCCGCCATGATCGCCGTTTGGGCCCTGGGGTGGTCGTGGAAACGTCTCCACCACGACCGCGCCAGGGCCCAAACAGCGATCAACGTCCGGCGGGCAGTGGTTCGGCGGACGCCGATCTTGACGGAGATCGGAGCCAGGTCGACCTTCGTCTGGTTGACCGACGATCCACCAGACGTCGCGTCAGTAGGTCAGGTCTTCAACGCCGCGGGTCTGTAGCTCGCGGGCCTGGCCGACCCAGTCGTCGGAGAGGATGCGGCTGCCGAACCCGTCAAGCCTGGCCGAGAGCCGGTCGACGTCGGTGTCTCCCATCGCCGCCAACTGGCGGAACGAGGTGATGCCGAGTGTGCGCAGCCGCGCCTCGATCACCGGGCCGATGCCGACGATCTCCTTGAGGTTGTCGGTGGACGGCACCGGCTCGGCGGGACCACCCCAGGACGGCAGGACCGGCTCGTCGGCGTCAAACGCGGCAGGCTCGGACACGGCAGGCTGAGACCCGACGGGCTCGGACACGACGGGCTCGGGCACGACAGGCTCGGACACGGCGGGCTCGGACAGGGCAGCGTCGAACGCGACCGGCTCCGACACGACCGGCTCTGACACGACGGGCTCAGTCAAGACGGCATCGGGGCCGAGCTCGTCGGGCTCGGACGCGACCACCTCGGCGGGGGCGGGCTCGGGCACGAGCACCGACTCGGCGGCAGGGGTAGGCGCGAGCACCTCCCGGTCAGGCCCGGGGACGGCGCGGGCGTCGGCGTCCAGGATCTCCTGGACGACCGCGTCCAGCGCCGCGGTGTCGACGGCGGGCGGCTCGGTCCCGTTCGGGCCGCCGTCCGCCGGGCCAGCGGCGCTGCCGGCCGGTACCAGCGCGGCGTGCGCGGTGCGCTGCCGGGCTGGCACCGTGCGCGCCGCGCCCACCGGGCGGCTCTGGGGCCGCGTGCCACCGAGCGCCACCACCCGGCCGGTGGTCGGGGCGAACAGATCAGCACCGTCCACCAGGTCGGCACGGTCCGCCAGATCGACGCCGTCCACAGCCGCCACGTCGGACACGTCAGTTCGGCCGTCAGGCCAGTCGACCGTCCTGCCCTCGAGCTCGCCGGCCGGAGCGGAATCGGCTGGGGTATCGACGGAAGCGGCGTCGAGGCCACCGCGCTCACGGTTCGCGGCCCACGCTCCGGCGATCGACTCGGCCTCGGCGATCCGGACCAGCAGGCCGGCACGCTCGGCGGCCCATTCCGCCTGCCGACGATCCAGCCGTTCCGTGACGGCCGCGGCCTGGAGCGAGGCCTCCTCCACCTCGGTACGCACGATCGCCAGCCGGGCCGAGAACCTGGCGGCACGCGCCTCCGCCTCCGCCAGCGCGGTCTGCAGCCGGCGGGTCTCCCGGCTCTGCTCGTCGGCGGCCACGCCGCGCAGCTCGGCCTCGATCTGGGCCATCCTTGCCTGCGCCGCACCGACCTGCTCGACCGCAGTCGCGACCTGGCGCTCAGCCGCGCTCACCCGGCTCTCCGACTCCCCGACCTGCTGCTCGGCCGCGGCGAGCCGGGTCACCAGCTCCGCGTTCTCCACCGTGCTGCGCTCCTCCTGCCGGCGCAGCCAGTCCGTCAGCGCGGCGAGGCGGTCCTCGTCCAGCTCCGCGAGCCCGCTCGGGCTCGTCCGGTCGGCCTGATCACCTTCGGGGCCAGCCGCGCCCGGGCCAGGTCGGTCTTCGACGCCCGCGGTGGCGGCTGCGGACGAGGTGCGCTGCCGGCGCATCGGGCCGATCAGGAAGATCCAGGCGAGTGCGGCGCCCAGTACAAGCGCGACCAGCACGAACACCAGGACCTGCCCGAAGAGGTACAGCACGGGATACCAGCCTCCCTCCCGCGCCGGGATCCGGGCGTGGGCGGTCGAACGCGGACAGCAGTCAGATGGAGCACAAGACGGTCGAGCAGTGGGGAACGGCAGCACACCGCCAGGCGCCACGGTTGGAGTGCCGTAGCGACCTGCTGGTGATTGGAGGTTGGCGACGCGCGCCAGCCGCGACGACGCGGGTCCGTGTTGTTGGTCCGCGTTGTCCGGCTAGATGCCCATCTGACACGGGACAATAGCGCGCCGCGCCAGACACAGCGGACAGCGACTCGCCGAACGACACACACCGGACACCGCTGTTCCGCCCCGACCTCGAACGGCGCGCCCGACGGGTCGGCGAGCGCCTGTCCGGGCAGGTCAAGGCCACCTTCGGGCGCGGGCGCAGCCCACCCCGGAATCACGGCCGATAAGGCCAAAACTACGGATCACCCACGGCGCGAGGCACCCGGGTCAGACGAGGTCGGGCAGTTCCTGGGTCGCGAACCAGAGCAGCTCGTAGCCCTCGGCGCCGTCGACGACGAAGGACGCGTCCTCACCACCGAGGTCCGACTCGATCACGGCGTCCGCGGCGGCGGCCACCGCGGCCTCGGCGGCGGTGTCGTCGACGTGGATCGCCTGTACCGCGGTCAGCGGCACCGGCGCCGTCACCTCGACGACGCCACGGTCGAGGTCGTCACGGACCCGGATGGCCGCGTCGTCGACGTCGGCGGCGTAGACGACCCGGCGCCTGGGCGCGGTGGCATCGGCGTCCAGCAGCCGGAGGCAGGCGCGCGCGGCGGCGAGCAGCGCGGCGTACTCCATCTCCTCGGTGTCCGACTGGGCGTACCACTCCCGGACCGCCGGGGTGACCCCGAACGCGAGCCCGGCGGGTACCACGCGGTCGGCGAGCACCGTCCGCGCGGCCGTCAACGTTGACGGAAGGTAGACGCGCACGTAGTCAGTGTGCCCCTGACACCGGCCGCCGCCGCGCGGCACCCCCTCGATTGATAGCTCACTGTGACGGACTTGGTTACGCGGAGCGATTCGCGGGCATCGACACCACCAGTGACGGCGGCAGGTCTGGTCGCCAGCCCGATCGCACATCGCGGAGGGGGGTCAGCGCGATGACAGTACGTAGCGAACGACGCCTCTCCTTGGACAGCAGGCCCGGCGTCGGGCGAACCTTCGGTGTCGGGCACACGTCACCGCACATAGTTCGGTAAACGGACTCTTTCTACGGTGTTAATCCGTTGTCACGGGTGGCGATCCAAAGCCGGGTCCCCACCCCGTCACGGCGGGGCGCCACCGCGGGCCCGGACGTCGAGACCTGTCGTTCGGGAGCTCGTTCGAGGCTGGGGGTGAGTCGGGTGAGCCGGGAGTACGCGAAGGCCGTGGGGTCTCGCCTACGGGCGATCCGGATTCAGCAAGGACTTTCGCTGCAGGGTGTCGAGCAGAAGTCCCGCGGTCGGTGGAAGACCGCCGCGGTTGGCTCGTACGAGCGCGGCGACCGTATGATCAGCGTTCATCAGCTCTCTGAGTTGGCCGGCTTCTACGGTGTCCCCGTCTCGGCACTGCTGCCGAACGAGGACCAGATGCCGCCGCGCGAGCGCCGCCCGCGCACGGTGTTGAACCTGGAGAAGCTCGCTCAGGCGCCACCCGACACCTCGGCGCTGGTTCGCCGGTGGGTGGCGCAGATCCAGCGGCAGCGCGACGACTACGCCGGCCATGTGCTCTCGATCCGAGACGGTGACCTGCGCGCGCTCGCCCTGCTTCACGACACGACACCGCAGGAGTTCGCCGACCGGCTGCGGGCCTGGGGCGTGCTGGAGACCAGCCTGCCGGAGCCCGAGGAGCCCGAGGACCTGGACTAGCTCCGCCCGGGCGACGCGGAATCCCAGGCCGCCGGGTGCGCTCGACGCCAGTCGCGTCGAGCGGGCCCGGCCGCCGACGGCTCGACGGCGGTCAGTGCGGACCGTGAGCGGACCCGCGTGGCCACCGCGCCCAGGAAGGCGCGGTCGGCCGCGCTGGGAGGTGGTGGCGACGATGACACGCAAACAAACCCTGGCCCGCCGACGGACGCCGCGCCGGGGCCTGGTCCTCGGCGCCGGCGGGATTCTCGGCTCAGCCTGGATGATCGGCGCGTTGCGGACGTATCAGGAGCGGACCGGCGACGACGTCCGGTCGTTCGACCTGATCGTCGGCACGTCGGCGGGCTCGGTGGTCTCGGCGCTGCTCAGCGTGGGCGTCGAGATCGACACCATGGCCGACTCGGAACGGGGCCAGTACGCCCCGGGCGCGCCTGTGCTGGACTACCGCGAGCTGGGGCCGTCGCTGCCGCCGCCGCCCCGGATGCGGATGGGCTCGCCGCGGCTGTTGACCACCGGTGTACTGCATCCACATCGACTGACGCCGATGGTGGCGCTCGCCGCCCTGCTGCCACAGGGCCGCGGCACGCTCGCTGCCGTCGGCGACCTCGTCGGCCAGGCCGCGGCCGCGCGGCCGGTCGACCCGGACCGCTGGCCGGCCCTGCTGCGGATCGTCGCGATGGACTTCGACTCCGGCCACCGCGTGCTCTTCGGCGCGGACGACGCGCCGACGGCGCCGCTCGCCCAGGCGGTGATGGCCTCCTGCGCGATCCCGGGCTGGTACGCGCCCGTCCTGGTGGACGGGCGCCGGTTCGTCGACGGCGGCACCCGCTCGCCGACGTCGCTCGACCTGTGCGTTGACGCCGGGCTCGACGAGATCCTCGTGCTGGCGCCGGCCTGCGCCTTCGACTACGACCACCCGCACCGCCCGGTCGCCGTGCTCGAACGGCAGCTGCGCCGGGCTGCGACCCGCCGGCTGGCCGCGGAGATCACGCTGGCGGAGGCGACCGGCGCCCGGGTCCGCGTGCTGTGCCCCGGGCCAGCCGACCTGGTCGCGATGGGCGGCAACGTGATGGACCTGGCCCGGCGGACCACCGTCTTCGAGACGTCGCTAACTACCTCGGCGGCGGCTCTCGCCGACCTGCCCGGCCGGCCGAGGCCGCAGGCCAGGACGGCCGTCCCGTCGGCGACCCGGACGCCGGCTCCGACGCTGCCGCGCACGGCCCGGCCGGTTTCGGGCACCAGCGGCGCGACGCCGCAGACCGGGACACGGCCCGTTCCGTCGTCCACGACGATCCCTACCAGGCCGACCAGACCGATCACCCGGCCGAGCGGAGTATCGCCGGCTCGCGGCCCGGCCGTCCGGGAGGAGCCAGACCTCGCCGGCTAGCCAGGCGCCGACTCGCCGGCCAGCCGGATCAGCCTCGCAGTCACCCGCCCAGCCAGCGGCGGTACGTCGCGTCTCAGCGGCGAGCGTTGAGGCGTCGGCGCTGGCCGCGCGGGACGCGGCCGGCGAGCCGCGACGCCAGGTCACGGATCGCCGCCCGCGCCGGCGACGTGGGGGCGATGTCGCGCAGCAGCTGGCCGGCGGCCTGGGCGGCGTCGAAGGCGGCCAGGTCGTAGGGCACCAGCGCGATCGGCTCGGTGCCAGTGTGCCGGTTCAGCGCCCGGCTGATCTCGCGGCGCGGATCGCCGCCCGCGACCGAGGCGCGCAGCCGGTTGACGACGACCAGCGGCTCGACCCCCGGCACCAGCTCGCGCAGGTCGGCGAGCCCGCGTACGAAGCGCACGAGCGCGACCGGCTCGGCAGAGCTGACGGCGATCACGGTGTCGGCCGCGGCCAGCACGGCGTGGGTCGCGCCGTTGCGCCGGGGCGCCGAGCTGTCGTAGCTCAGCTCCTCGTCGGCCTCCAGGCAGAAGCCGCAGTCGACGATGACGAACTGGGCCAGCCGCCTGGCGAGATCCAGCACGTTCTCCAGCGCGCTCGGCCGCAGCTCGGGCCAGCGCGACGGCCGGGCGATCCCCGGCAGCACCCGCAGCCCGCCGCCCAGGTCCCGGCACAGCACGGCCAGCCGCGGCACGTCGAGCATCCCCTGGTTGGCGGCCCGGGTGGCGGCGGCGAGTCCCGGCGCCTCCTCCAGCAAGCCGACGAGCTGGCCGATCGAGCCGCCATAGGAGTCGGCGTCGACGAGCAGGGTGGCTGCGCCGAGGTCCGCGAGCTCGGCGGCCAGACCCAGCGCGAGGGTCGTGCGCCCGGGCGCGCCGGTCGGTCCCCAGACCGCGATGACCCGGCCCGCCTCGAACGGCGCCGGGTCGGTCTCGTCGAGGTGGGCCTGCGCGTCGCCGAGCGCGGGGTCGCCGAGCAGCGGCGGCAGCCTGGTGCCGTAGCCGGCGATCGGATCGCTGAACCCGCGGCTGATCGAGACCGGGCCGACCGCCGGCCGGCCGGTCAGCGCCTTCGCCGCCTCGACGACCGCGCCGGCGACCTCGTCGGCGGTGGCGTCCGTCGTGATCACCGCGACGACCCCGAGCTGGCGCAGCCGGCGGTCGCCCTCCTCGTCGCCCGGCGCGATCAGCCCGACGACCGCGACGTTCGCCAACGCGAGCCGGGCCAGCGCCTCTCGGTCGAGCCGGCGCAGGTCGGCGGACAGCAGAGCCGCCCGGGCCGCGCCGGTCGTCGCGGCCGCGAGCAGGTCCGGCAGGTCGACGCAGCGGCGCACGACGGTGACGCCGAGATCGGTCCGGTCGAACGCCGAGACCAGCCCGGCCTCGACGACGGCATCGGTGACGGCGGTCAGGATCGGCAGGCTCACCGGCCGTACCCCGGCGCGGCCGTCGGTCCGGTGGCACCTACCTGGCCCTGCCCGTCCCGGACCAGCTTGACGACGTCGACCCGGCCGCTCTGCGACGCGGCGACCGCGCGGATCGCAGCGTCGACCGGCACCCGCAGCGTCAGCGACCGATCGCCACTGGCGATCCGCTGCTGGCCGAGGAACTCGACGTCGTGGAGAACCAGCACCTCGGCGCCGGCACCGCCGACCGCCGGAGTACCCACGCCGTTCGACTGGCCTGTCGCGTTGCCCGTGCCACCAGAGCTGCCGGTGCCGCTGCTCGCGTCGCCGGCACCGACAGCCCCGGAGGCCTGGAAGACGTAGACGTCGACGTGGTCGCCCGGAGCCAGGTCAGGCAGGCGGCCGGCCTGGACGACGATCGGGACGAGCCGGGTGGCCACGGTGTTGGGCCCCGCGAAATCAGAACCGCTGATCAGGTCGCCGGCGCCGACCGGGCGCGCGAGCGTGCCGCCGACGACCTCCTTCAGCCGCCGGCCCGGGTAGTAGCGCCCCGCGGTCGCGTCGGACAGCTGGGCACGCACGGTGACCAGATCTCCGGCACTGACCACGTGCCCGGCGGGCAGGTCGGCCTTCGCCGCCACCCAGGCGGACGTCCGGTCCGCCGTCGCGAACAGCCGGGCTCCCAGCACCACCGAGACCAGCACGATCAGAACGCCGAAGATCAGCCGACCGTCCCGCCAGCCGCGGCGGCCGAGCCGGCGTGCCGGCGGGGACGGCGGGACGATCGGGTCCGCTGACCTTCCGGATGGACCGCGCCCACCCGGCAGGGACCCTGGGCCAAGCGCGGGCGCCAGGTCGGTCACCGGTGATCTCCTCATCCTGCTCGATCGGTCCGGGGCGGTGGCTCCCGGGCGGTGGCTCCGGGGACGCGGTGGCGGGCTCCCGGCGAGGCGGTCAGGACCGTCGCGCGTCCGGACGACGGGCCGTGTGCGTTGCTGATGTTCACGCTGTGATGTTTGGGCTGCGATGTTCACGTTTCGGGGTTCACGCTGTGATGTTCACGCTGCGATGTTCACGCTGTGCACCCAGCAAACGACACAGACACGAACACACCGTCGCACGACGTACGTGACCCGAGACCACATCGTGCCACCGTGTCAATCGATGCCAGAGGCGATCCGTCGGATCCCGCGCCGGATGGCTGGTTGGACGCTTGAAGCGGCCTGGACGTTGGCTCGCCCGGCCCAGAGACTTCTAAGCCGTCAACCCAGGTGGTGACGGACGGGCCAAGCCGATAGACGTTCTGCGGCCAAGGCGGCGCCTTCACAGCACGATCGACAGCGACCGGGGTCAGTTATCCACAACCGCAAGCATCCGAACGCGTCCTCGGTCGAGAACCTGGTACACAGGTCCTAGGCCATCCGCCCACCTCCGGACTCCGAGGAGCAGCCCAGCCGGTCGCGGGGACAACCCGAGCTGGGCCGCGACCGGGCGTCCCGGAGGCCGACCGGCGCCAGGGGGCAGCCAGATGAACGACCGATTTCTGCAGCTCAGCGACGTGGCGGAGGTTCTGAACATCTCGGCGTCGCAGACGTACGCGCTGGTCCGCAGCGGCGAGCTGCCGGCCATCAAGATCGGCGGACGCGGCCAGTGGCGGGTCGAACGGACCGAGCTGGAGGCCTACATCCAGCGCGCCTACGAGCAGACGCGGGCGTTCGTCCTGGCCAATCCGCTCAGTCGCCACGAGGCCATCCCCGAGGACTAGCGCTGGGCCGGAGCTCGCGTGGCCTTGATCGCGGCTTTGGCCTTGATCGCGGTTTTGGCCCTGGGATGGTCGTGACGCAGGCGTTTCTGCGACCACCCCAGGACCCAAACGGCGATCATGACCGGTGCGGTGGCCCGCTCGGCCGGTCGCCGGGGCTGCCCGTCGAGCTGGGTGGCCTCAGGCGATGCGGCGCAGGAAGGCGACCGCGGCGAGCGGGATCACGCAGGCCTCGACGTCCCGTGGCCGGCGGAACTCGCCGGGTGCGTGTTCGGCGACGTCAAGGAAATCTGCGCCGACGCGGTCCACGGTGCCGTTGACGATCCGGCCGTCGGCGAGCGCGATCCGGCACTCCGACCGGTCCCGCGCTATCTGGCGGAGCACGTAGCGCAGGTCCATCCGGGCACCCACGCGGCCCTCGTGGCCAGGGTGCGCCGCCTCCCCGCTCAGCCCGCGAACCGCCAGCACGGACCGCAGCGGGACCAGCGTCTCGGCCCTCTGCTGGTCCTCGACGAGTAGCCAGTCGACGCCGAGTGCCGCCAGCCGGCCGACGAGAACACCGCGCTCGGCCGACGGGAGGCCAGCGACATCGACCCGCAGCCGGTGGCCGACCGTAGGGCGCAGCCGGTCGACCAGCCGGAGGAACCCGGCCTCCCGCCGGGCACGGTCCGCGACCTCGACGGCAAGCTCCGCGGCTTCGAGCGCCTCCCACTGCGCATCGAGATCCGCGAACAACGCCTCCCAGCGCACGCTGCCTCCCCGTTTCGTCCACTGCGGCGGCGGCTTCGCGGCCGACTCGCCGGACCCTGCCTCGCCCGGGTAGGGCCAGGCGCGCAACCTCCCGGCCCACTCGGCCGTCCCGACTCTGCGACCGGTTGCGTACCAAGGGTTCCGGCGGCGAGAGGCCACCGGCACCGCGGCCGGGCACGGATGCCCGACCATCCGAGCGGCCCAGAGGCCGCACCACCATGCCACCCCACCCGGCCCGAACGGAAGCACCGGTCCGATACCAGTGCAGACGACCAGCATTGACACATAGCCGCCGGGGAGTTACACAAGCAAACCGAGGCAAACGCACGCTCTCGGGAAGATTCGATCGCAGGGGGGCGCCGGTAAGGAGGCGACGGCCCGGCCATCGCGGCCAGCCGCCGTCCCTGCGGCCACCGAGACCTGGCAGCGGGCGGACACCTCGGCGTCACCCGCACCGACGGCGGTGTTCGGGTGGCCGCGGCGCCGGCTGGCCGCACCCCCGGGCCAGGTCGAGCTGCTGAGCAGGAAGCGAGGCGAGATGAGATCGATCCAGCGCGTGCTGCGGCCCGTCCTCGGGATCGCGGTGGCCGGCGGCGTCGCGGCCGTGCTGCTCCTCGCCGGGCCCGGACTCGCGGACCTGCCGGCAAGCACGTCCGACGTTCCGGACTGGTTCCTCTCGGCTCCGGAGAACGCGCTGGTCACGGTCGTCGCGGCCGCCGCCTGGGGCTGCCTGCTGTGGCTGTGCCTGGGCGTCGTGATCGGCTCGTTCGCCGCGCTGCCCGGGGCGGTCGGTCGAACGGCCGGCCGGCTGGCCCGCTGGATGCTGCCGCGCGCGCTGCGGCGTGCGCTGGAGGTGAGCCTCGGCCTCACGCTGGTCGCGGGCAGCGCGAGCGGACTGATCGCGGCCACTCCCGCCCTCGCCAGCGTGCCCGATGGAGGCCCCGTCGCCGCCGCGAACGCCTGGCCCAACCTGTCCGCGCCGGGCAGCGGATCGGGTGGGGCCTGGCCGAACCTGGCACCGCCGCCAGGCAGCTCCGCCCCAGCCGCCGCGTGGCCCGACCTCTCGGTGCCGACGGGCACGTCCGCCACCAGGCCACCGCCGGCCCCCGCACCGCCACCCGCCAGCCAGGCGCCCCGCGCACAGCCGGCCGCCCGCGCACAGCCCGCCGCCCCGCCACCGCCGCCGGCCCCAGCCCAGGCAGCCCCGGCCGCCCAGACCGCACCTCCCAGCCAGACAGCGCCCCCCGTCCAGACCGCACCGCTCTCAGTACCGGTGGCTCCGGCCCAGACGGCACCTCCGAGCCAGACGGCGCCTTTGGGCCAGACCGCGGCTCCGGCCCAGACGGCAGCGCCTACCCAGGTGGCAAGTCCCACGCCGTCGGCGTCTCCGACCCAGGCGGCACCTCCGACCCAAGCGGCACCTCCGGCGCAGACGGCGCCCACGACGCAGACGGCACCGACGGCGGCGGCGCCAGTCACGTCCGCGCCAGCGGTCACCGCGACGCCGACGCCGTCTGGCGACGCGGCGGGCACGGGCGACCCCTCGGCCGACGGGCAGGACGAGATCCCCACCGTCGTGTTCACCCTCACCAGCCGGGCCTCGCCGAGCCCGGCCGCCTCGACCACCCTCCAGACGGGCGCCCCTGACCCCGGCGTCCCGTCGCCCACCTCGGCCAGCTCCGCGACGGCCGAGGCCCCGTCGCCGACAGCCGCAACGTCCTCGACGGCTCAGCCGTCGCCGACGGCGCTGCCGAACTCGACCACGATCTCGACGACCACCCCTGCGAGCCCGACGCCCTGGACACCCACCGTCACAACGTCGGCCACGGTCAACTGGCCGTCCGCCGCCCCCACTTCGTCCACCGCCACCTCGCCCGCCAACGGCACGCCCGCCACCAGCACGCCCGCGACGACAGCGCCGGCGACGGCGGAGCCGGTGTCCGGGCCGGCCGCCGGATGGCCAGACCTGTCGGCGCCGGTGGGCACGCCCGCGGCGGAACCGACCGTGCCCTCGGCGCCACGCGGCATCGGCGCCCCGGCCGGCGGCGACACGGCCGCGGCCGAGGTCGTCGTCCTGCGCGGCGACTCGCTGTGGGAGATCGCGGCCCGCCGCCTGGGCCCGGCCGCCACCGAGGCCCAGATCGCCGCCGAATGGCCGCGATGGTGGGCGGCAAACCGAGACGTGATCGGCCCTGACCCCAACCTGATCCGTCCCGGTCAGCGGCTTCGGCCGCCCGCCGGGCCCTGACCCCGCCAGCCGAGGAGATCCACACGCGATGACGACGCCCACCGGCTCCGGTTGGCCGGCCAGGTCGACCGGGTCAACCGGGTCGACCGAGCCTCGCCGCGCGCTGCGGGGCCTGCCGGCGTTCGCCACCGACCCGCCCTACGACGACGAGCTGTCCGACACCGCGCGGCCCCGCGACCAGACAGCGAGCCCAGACCAGATCTCGATCGAGGACGCTCCCCGCGCCGCCGGCCAGTCCGGAAGGCGCACGGTCGTGCCGGGCGTCCGTCGTGGCACCGGCACCGCGAACTCGTCGCGCGGCCGCGTTGGCCGGCACGGCACCGGGCCGAGCCATGGCCCCGCCGAGAGTCGGGGTCCCGGCGACAGCCGGCCGCCGACGCCGACGGCAGCCCCCGACACCGGCTCCACGCGCGACCATCCCCGAACCACGGACGATGCTCCGTTGCTCGCGTCTTCCGGACGCACGATGACGACGACCCGGCGTGCACCGACCCGCATCCCGCAGCAGGCGCGCGACAGCCGTTTCCGCGAGAGCCCCGGGCCGGCGGCGACGATCGTCGTCCGGGCGATCGTCGAGGTACTCGCCGGCGTACGGCCGGTCTCCCATCTGGCTGGCTGGGCGACTCCGCAGCTGCAGGCCGCGCTGGAGCGGTTCGGCGGTCAGTACCCCGGGCGGAGCATGGTCCGCAGCATCCGGATCAGCGAGCCCAGGGCGGGAGCGGCCGAGGTCGTCGCGGTGATCAGCCGGACCGACCGGGTCGCGGCTCTCGCCCTGCGCATGGAGGCGACCGACGGCCGCTGGCAGGTCACCGCCCTCCAGATCGGCTGAGCACCCCTGCCGAGCCGCGCGTCAACGCGAGACGGCCCGCGGGGAGTCCCGCAGGCCGTCTCGTGGTGGTGTTGGTCGGGCGGTCAGGGCCGCCGGGCGGGGTCGCCGTGGCAGCGCTTGTACTTGCGGCCGGAACCGCAGGGGCACGGCGCGTTGCGGGCCGGGCCGCCGCCGCGCTCGGCACTGCCGCCCGTCCCGCCGCCGGACCGGTCGTACGAGGTCACCGAATCCTGGCCTCCGTCGACGGACGGCGCCGAGTACTGCAGGCCCCCGCTCACCCGGTGCGGCTCGAGTCCCTTGACGAACACGGGCGGTGGCGCGGGCGCCTCCGGCGGCGACGGCGGCGCGGTCCTGGCGGCGGCCGGCGACGGGCCGGCCGGACGGCGGGCGCCGCCCCGGCCCGAAGTACGCGACCCGTTGGCACCGTTCGGGGCGGCCGGGGCCTGCTCGGCCGGCGGGTTCAGCGGCGCGAGCGGAGCGGGTGCCTGCAGCGACGGACCCGCGGCCGCGGCGGCGTCCTCCCGGCCGGCGACCTGGACCTCGACGTTGAACAGGAGCCGGACGGACTCCTCCTTGATCCCGTCCATCATCGTCTGGAACATCGTGTAGCCCTCGCGCTGGTACTCGACCAGCGGGTCACGCTGCCCCATCGCCCGCAGGCCGATGCCCTCCTGCAGGTAGTCCATCTCGTAGAGGTGCTCGCGCCACTTCTTGTCGAGCACCGCGAGCACGACCCGCCGCTCCAGCTCGCGCATCACGGCCTCGCCGTCCGGCCCCTCGCCGAGCTCGGCCTCGCGGCGGTCGTAGGCGTCCTGCGCGTCGGTCTGGATGTCCTCGGCGAGCATTTCGGAGGTCAGGCCGTCACGGTCGTCGGTCGCGGGCGCCTCCACCCCGACGGGGTAGAGCTGGCCGAGGCCGGTCCAGAGGGTCTCGAGGTCCCAGTCCTCCGCGAAGCCCTCCGCGGTGGCGCCCTCGACGTAGGCGGTGACGGTGTCGTCGACGAAGTGGCGGACCTGCTCGTGCAGGTCAGCGCCCTCCAGGACCTTGCGGCGCTCCTCGTAGATCACGGTGCGCTGCTTGTTCATGACCTCGTCGTACTTGAGGACGTTCTTGCGGATCTCGAAGTTCTGGCTCTCGACCTGGGTCTGCGCCGACCGGATCGCCCGGGTGACGATCTTGGACTCGATCGGCACGTCCTCGGGGATCTGCAGCCGGTCCATGATTCCCTCGACCGCGGACGCGTTGAACAGCCGCATCAGGTCGTCGCCGAGAGACAGGTAGAACCGGGACTCGCCGACGTCGCCCTGCCGGCCGGCGCGACCGCGCAGCTGGTTGTCGATCCGGCGGGACTCGTGGCGCTCGGTGCCCAGCACGTAGAGGCCACCAGCCTCGAGAACCTCGTCGTGCTCGGCCTTGACTGACGACTTCGCCTTCTCCAGCGCCTCCGGCCAGGCCGCCTCGTATTCCTCGGGCGTCTCCAGCGGGGACAGCCCGCGGCCGCGCAGCTCTCCCTGGGCGAGGAACTCGGGGTTGCCACCGAGCATGATGTCGGTACCGCGGCCGGCCATGTTCGTCGCGACCGTGACGGCGCTGCGCCGGCCGGCCTCGGCGACGATCAGCGCCTCACGCTCGTGGTTCTTCGCGTTGAGCACCTCGTGGCGCACGCCGCGCTTGGTGAGCTGCTTGGAGAGGTACTCGGACTTCTCGACGCTGGTGGTGCCGACGAGCACGGGCTGGCCGTTCTCACTGCGCTCGGCGATGTCGTCGACGACCGCGTCGAACTTGGCGACCTCGGTCTTGTAGACGACGTCCGGCTGGTCCTCGCGGATCATCGGCTTGTTCGTCGGGATCGGCACGACGCCAAGCTTGTAGATCTGGTGGAACTCGGCGGCCTCGGTCATGGCCGTACCGGTCATTCCGGACAGCTTCTCGTAGAGCCGGAAGTAGTTCTGCAGCGTGATCGTGGCGAGGGTCTGGTTCTCCTGCTTGATCTCGACGTTTTCCTTCGCCTCGATCGCCTGGTGCATGCCCTCGCTGTAGCGCCGGCCGTGCAGCACGCGGCCGGTGAACTCGTCGACGATCAGGACCTCGCCGTCGACGACGATGTAGTCCTTGTCCCGCTTGTACAGCTCCTTGGCCTTCAGGGCGTTGTTCAGGTAGCCGACGAGCGGGGTGTTCACCGACTCGTAGAGGTTCTCGATCCCGAGCTGGTCCTCGACCTTCTCGACGCCGGACTCGGTGATGGCGACGGTGCGCTTGCCCTCCTCGACCTCGTAGTCGACGTCGCGCTTGAGCGTCGGCGAGATCCGGGAGAACTCCGTGTACCACCGGGTCGGCTGGTCGGACGGGCCGGAGATGATGAGGGGCGTCCTGGCCTCGTCGACGAGGATCGAGTCGACCTCGTCGACCACGGCGAAGAAATGGCCGCGCTGGACGAGCTCCTCGCCGCTCCACGCCATGTTGTCGCGCAGGTAGTCGAAGCCGAACTCGTTGTTCGTGCCGTACGTGATGTCGCAGGCGTACTGCTGGCGGCGCGCCGCGGGCGGCATCTGCGGGTGGATCACGCCGATCGTCAGCCCGAGGAAGCGGTGCACGCGGCCCATGTTCTCGGCGTCACGCTGGGCCAGGTAGTCGTTCACCGTGACGATGTGGACGCCCTTGCCGGCGAGCGCGTTGAGATAGGCCGGCAGCGTGGACACCAGGGTCTTTCCTTCACCGGTCTTCATCTCGGCGATGTTGCCGAGGTGAAGACCGGCGCCGCCCATGATCTGCACGTCGTAGTGACGCTGGCCGAGCGTGCGCCGGGCCGCCTCGCGCACGGTGGCGAACGCCTCGGGCAGCAGCGAGTCGAGCGTCTCCTCACCGTCGGCGAGACGCTGGCGGAACTCGTCGGTCATGCCACGCAGCTCGGCGTCGGAGAGGCCCGTGAAGTCGTCCTCGATCAGGTTCACCTGGTCGGCGATCGCGGCGAGCTTGCGCAGGATCCGTCCTTCGCCGGCGCGCAGGACCTTGTCAAGTAGCACGAGCGGGGCTCCTCCGGCTGGCATGTCGGCGAACTGGCCAACACCACGATGCTAGCCCTTCTCAGTAGTCCAGCTTGGACCTGCGCGCCGACCGGATGCGACCACACGGACACAGCCGAGCCAGACGGCGTCTTCGGCCTGTCACCACCACCCGGGACCACCCCCGGCACACGACGGCATCGACCTGACACCATCGCGGGTAAGCGTCGTCAGATCGGAGCCGTCATGCCCGCGCTGGAGCCAGTCGAGATCACCGCGGGCTCGCTGCATCTACGGCCGTGGCGGCCCCAGGACGCCGACGACGTGTTCACGGCCTGCCAGGACCCGGACATCCAGCGCTGGACGATGGTTCCGTCGCCCTATACCCAGGCCGACGCGGTCACGTTCGTCGAGCGGGTCGCGCCGATCGGCTGGGCCACCGGCACAGCCGCGCAGCTGGCCGTCGTGGACGCCACCACCGGCGGCCTGCTCGCCTCCATCAGCCTGCAGGACATGCGTGATGCCGACGGGATCCTCGGCGTCGCGCCCGGCGGCACCGCCGAGGTCGGCTACTGGTGCGCGGCCGAGGCACGCGGTCGAGGTGTCACCACCAACGCGGTCCGGGCGCTTTGCCGGTGGGGATTCGGGGCGCTGAAGCTGACCACCATCCGCTGGCTGGCGCTGGTTGGCAACGAGCCGTCACGGACGGTCGCCCAGCGGGCCGGGTTCACCGTCGCGGCCGAGCCGCGCCCGTTGCTGAACCCCCGCGCCGGTGAGATCGCCGAGTTCTGGACCGGCATCCTGCGGCGCTGACCGCCCGCGCAAGCCCGCGCAGGCCCCGCGCCCGCCCGGCATCAGGTGATTTCGAGCAGCTTCTCGCGGACCGCGTAGACGACAGCTTCCATCCGGGAGTGCAGCTGGAGCTTCTCCAGGATGTTGCGGATGTGGTTCTTGACCGTGTTCTCGCTGATGAAGAGCTGCTTGGCGATGTCGCGGTTGTTCAGCCCCTTCGCGACGAGCCGGAGCACCTCCATCTCCCGGTCGGTCAGGCGCGGCGTCGGGAGCTGGGGGCGGTCGTCCTTGTTCTTGATCATCGAGGCGAACTCGCTGAGCAGCTTGGACGCCATCGACGGGCTGATCAGGCTCTGGCCGTTGTAGACCGCCCGGATGTCGGCGGCGACCTCGTCGATCGAGATCTCCTTGAGCAGGTAGCCCATCGCCCCGGCCTTGATGGCGTCGTAGAGGTCGGCCTCCTCGTCGCTGATCGTCAACATGACGATCTTCGCGCTCGGGACCGCCTGCTTGATGGCGCTCGTCGCGTCGATTCCCCCGCGCCGCGGCATCCGCACGTCCATCAGGACGATGTCCGGCGCCATCTCACCGGCCATCGTCACCGCTTCCGAACCGTCCGCGGCCTCCCCGACGACCTCGATGTCCGGCTCCTGCGCGAGAACCATCTCGAGCCCTCGGCGGAACAGCGCGTGGTCGTCGACGATCAGCACTCGGATCGGGTTCTCCTCCGATGGCGCGCGCGGCGCCTCGGGCGAGCGCTGCTCGTCCACCGTCATCTGGCCTCCCTAGGACCCCGGCCGGCAAGGCGGGCGGTGGCACGGACGGCGGATCCGCCCCGGAATCATCCGGGCCCCACGGAATCCCCAGCGCATGGACGCAGTTCGCCCATCCGCCGGCACGACGGTCAGAGCCGGATCCATCCGGCCGGACCACCGATGCCGCCAGCAGCATCACCCAACGCAGATGATCCCACGTCCACCGGGCGAACCGGTCGTCAGACGGCGGAAAACCCTATCGGCGCCTCCGCGCCCAACGGTCGGCTTCGCCGCGGTTACCCAGGACACACCCGGCATGGGCCGGACCAGCAGGTTCGCGACGACCACCGGACACACTGGCCGGCCGACCCAGGGCGGGACTCACCAAAGCCCCACCCGCGTCGGCCGGCCAGGTCGATCAGACCGAGATCGCCGAACATCAGGCTCCCGAGCGGCAGATCAGACCGCCCAAAGCCTGGAACCCCCCGACTCTGGAATCCCCCTGCCCTTGGAAACCCCTGACGAGGTCAGCTCGGGACGGCCGCCGGCTCACGGTCCTCGTCGGAGGCCAGCGCCGGATCGTCGGCATCGATCAGGTGGATGACGCCGTAGTCGTAGCCGCGGCGGCGGTAGACGACGCTGGCGCGCCCAGAGGTGGCGTCCTGGAACAGGTAGAAGTCGTGGCCGACCAGCTCCATGTTCGACAGTGCGTCGTCCAGGGTCATCGGCTCGGCCCGGTGGGTCTTCGTCCGCACCAGCATGGGCGAGCGATCCGGCAGCTCGTAGCGGTCCTCGAAGCCGTCGGGCGTGGGGTCGTCCTCGTCCCACGAGGCCGCGCGGCCCGCGCCGTTCTCCTTCACGCCGGGCTGCCTGTGTGCCTTGCCGGCATGGTTCGGTACGCCGTTACCGGCCGAGCGGTTCCCGTCGCCGGACGGCAGGGATTCGACGGTTCGGGCGGGCGCTGGGAGCCCGCCCGCGGAGTCGACCCGCCCGTTGGAGGTGGCGGTGACGAGATCGTCGTGCGGGATCGGCGGTGGCCCGACGTAGGCGCGACCGTGGCCGTTGTTGCCGTGCTTGTGGTCGGTGCGACGCTCGGACGCCCGGCGCAGCCGTTCGGCCAGCTTGCCGGCAGCCCCGTCCAGCGCCGAGTAGGGGTCGGCCGCGGCCGCCTCGGCGCGGATCACCGGCCCCCGCGTGTAGACCGTGAGCTCGACGCGCTCCCGGACGTCCGCCATGCGCTTGTTGGGCTCCCGGGACAGTTCGACATCGACCCGGATGACCTTGCCGTCGTAGCGCTCAAGCTTCGCGAGCTTGGTCTCGACGTGACTGCGGAACCGTTCCGGAACCGCCGTGTGCCGGCCCTTGACCACAATGTCCACGCGATCCACCTCCCGTTCACCGACCGGGTGACCGGCGCGCGACGCGGGCGCTCGCCCACGCCGGGCCGACACCCGGCAGCCCGGTGTTGGCACGGGCCCGGGGCGGGCCCGTCCGAGCCGGGTCACCTGTACCTACTGGCAGTCCCCCACTTCGTGGCTCGTCCGAGGCGGTGGGTAGCCCACCTCGAACGAGCGTTCTCCCTGGTCGGCCGTATGTCCAGCCTGCTGCCGCGCCGGAACCGGGAGAAGGCGTTCACCCGTCGTCCCGCGTGGTCTCGGCCCCTCGTACCCCGACTTTCGCTCCCGTATGTCGCGATGTGTCCCTTCCGCCGCACCGCCCGGTCAGGAGCGCCTCGACGGCCGTTTGGTCCACCCCGGACCCCGGTAGGCCATCTAGTGTCACCCTTCCGGTACCCCCTCGTTGGGCAATCGGACACGTGGGCGTGCCACAGATGCGCCGACCGGCCCGAGCACCGCGGCGACCGTGGCCACCGCGCCTACCCGCACCCGCGCCAGGCGCAGCGCCCGCACGGCGTCCGCGACCGTCGCGCCGGTGGTCAGCACGTCGTCCACGACGACGACATAGACGCCACCGGAGGCCGGGCCGCCGACGCGGGCGGCCGCCGGCCGGGCCGCGAACGCGCCGGCGACGTTCGCGGCCCGCTCGACCGCGCCGAGGCCGGCCTGGTCGGCCGTCCGGCGGGCCGGCCGCAGCAGCGGCGCGACCCAGGTCAACGTGCCCGCCGCGCGCGTCAGACCGGCCGCGATCGTGGCGAGCCGGCTCACATGGTCGAAGCCGCGTCGACGTAGTGCCGCCGCGCTCGCCGGCACCGGTACCAGCAGGAGCGCCCGAGCACCCGCCTCGGCACGGGGCGCGGCGAGCACAGCCCTCGCCAGGGCGCTGCCGAGCGTGCGTGCGACGTCAAGCCGACCGCGCTCCTTGTAGGCGATCACGAGCGAGCCGGCCGGAGCGGCGTAACGGGCCGCCGCGGCGCAGGGCGGCAGACCTCGCCGCCCCGGGGTGGCCTCGGGGCCCGGGGCGACGAGGATCGGGGGACCGGACAGTGCCGCGACACACCGCGGGCACACCGCGGCAGCACCGCGCCCGCAGGCCGCGCAGGCTCGCGGCAGCACGAGGTCGCCCAGCGCCGCCAACCCGCCTCGCACCTGCCGGCCCAGCGGTGTGGGCAGGCGGGCCTGGCGGGCCTCAGCTGGCAGCGGGCGAGGCACGCGCGCCGCCAGCGGGGCTGGCCGTGGGCCTGGCCCGTGCTGGCGGGGTACGCGAGACGCCCGCGCGGTGAAGGATCCGGTCACTCGGGCAGGATGAGCCCGAACCGGACGGCGAGGCCAGCGGGAACGGCGGCCTGTGGACAGTCGTCGACCTGTGGACAGCGGACCCGTGGACAGCCGACCCGTGGACAAAGGCCGCGATCCGGCCGTCGGCCATCCGACGGCCGGCGGGCCGATCGACGTGGGCTCTGCGAGGATGTAGCGGATCTTCCGGACGAAGGAGTGCGCATGGCCGTTGGAGGGCCGGTCACCGACCCGTCTCCATGGCCGCCCGCACCCTCGCCCGCGGCGGTGCCGCCCTGGGCGGGCTCGGGGCCGGCCAGCTGGGCGGCGCCAGGGTCCGACGAAGCACCGGCGCGGGTCGCGGACCTCCCGCCACCGTCCACCTGGCTGGCCCCGCCGACAGCCGCCGTGCCGTTGCGTCCCCTCAGCGTGAGCGAGATCCTCGACGGCGCGTTCGTGACACTGCGGACGAACCCAGGCGCGACGCTCGGTCTCTCGTTCGCGACCAGCGCGGTCCTGCAGCTCGTCTTCTCGCTCGTCGAGCTGGCCGCCCGGGACCGGTCCTTCTGGTTCTACGCACTGTTGCAGGCCGTGCTCGGCGGCCTGCGGCTGATGCTGGTGGTGCTGCTGGCCGGGGTTCTCGCGATCGTCGTCGCCGAGGCCAGCCTGGGACGGCGGATCACGGTTGGCGCCGCGGCCCGGCAGGTCGCGCCCCGGCTCCCCGGGCTCCTCGCGATCACCTTGGTGATGACCGCCGTGACACTGGGCGGCCTGGTCACGCTGGGCGCGCTGTCCCTCTGGCTCGGGGTCGTGTACTGCCTGGCCACGCCGGTGTACGCGCTGGAGGGCGGGACCGTCCTGCAGGCGCTGCGCCGCTCGCGGTCGCTCATGCGCGGGGCGTGGTGGCGCACGCTCGGCGTCCTGGGTCTCGCCGCGCTGGTCGCCGGGACCCTGGTGCTGGTCATCACGGTGCCCGTCAGCGTGTTCACGTCGTTCGGCTCGCTGACAAACGCGGACGGGGTGCCGAACACCGGCGGCCTGGTGGTCCAGGCCTTCGCCGGACTGCTGATCACCATGGTGGTCACTCCGGTGCTGTCCGGTGTGATCGCGATCCTCTACCTGGACCGGCGCATCCGCCGCGAAGCCCTGGACGTCACCCTGGCCAGGGCCGCGGCGACCGGCGGCGGGGGGCCCGCGGGCGCACCGGTGACGGCCCTGCTGGCGACCCCCGCGTTCGCCCTGACGCCCGCCACCACGTCGCCCGGCCCACGCCCGCCCGCCCCACCCGCCGGACCGACTGGCCCGCCCGGACCGACCACGGGCTGGGCGCCAGGGCCGCCACCTGGACGGTGGTCCTGATGCCCGCGCCGTACGGCGGCCCGGTCACCCGGCCGGGCGCCCAGGACGAGGCCCGCCGGGAACTGTCCCGGAGCATCTACGGACGCCAGCACCCGCACCAGCCTGGCTGGCTGCACCGGTTGGTCGACTGGATCGACCACCTGCTCAGCAAGATCTTCATTCACACCCAGGGCTCCGGCGACTACACCGGGCTCGGCCTGCTCGCCGGTGTGCTCGTCCTGGTCGTGCTCCTGGTGGTATTGCGGCTTTGGCTCGGCCCGATCCGCCGGTCGGCCCGCTCGAAGGCACCGGACACCGACCTCGCGAGCCTGCTCTCGGCCAAGGCGTTGCGCGCCGAGGCGGAGCGCCTCGCCCAGGCGGGCCGGTACGCGGAGGCGGTGCGCTCCCGGTTGCGCGCGATCGTGCGGATGCTCGAGGAGAAGGGCGTGCTCGACCCGAGGCCCAGCCGGACCGCCGGTGAGCTCGTCACCGAGGTGGCCGCCGTCGGCATGACCGGGCAGGACGAGCTGCGCCTTGCCGTCACCGTGTTCAACGACGTCTGGTACGGCGGCGGGCCGGCCGACGCCACCGGCTACCAGGCCGTGGTCCGCGCCGACGAGGCGCTCACGTCGCTGCGCGGTGGCGACCGGCAGTCGGATCCGACCCAGGTGGTGCCGGCATGACCGCCCCGGCCGAAGTCGCCCCGGAGCCCGGCCTGGCCGCCCCCGTGAGCTCGACCTTCCAGTCCGGCGCGCCGCGGCCGGCGTCGCGCCGCCGGCTGGTCCGTGTGCTGGCGGTGTTCGCCGCGCTGGCCGTCGTCTACGGCGTGCTCGCGGCCCTCGTCGGCGGCTCGTCCGACGGGGACACGTCGCTGGACATCGGGTCGCCGAAGCCGGACGGGACGATGGCGCTGGGCCAGATCCTCGGCCATCGAGGCGTCACGGTCCGGGCCGGCGACGACGTCGCGGCGGCTCTGGACCAGGCGAGCGGCTCGGCCGGGACGAACCCCGACCGGACCTTCGTGATCGTCCACCCGGGCCGGCTCAGCGACGGGACGCTCAGCCGGCTGGCCGACTGGGTCTCCGCCGGCGCCGACGTGGTCCTGGTCGAGCCGGACACCGCGGTGCTCGACGCGCTGCGGCTGCCGGTTCGGACCGTCGACGCGAACGCCGTCGTCGGGCCGCTGCCCCCCGGCTGCCCGCTGGCCGAGGCGACCGCCGCCGGTACCGCGACCATCTCGCCGTCGACCTTCTACGGTCGGCTGAGCGGCGACACGGCGGCGACGGCCACCTTCTGCTACCGACCGACCGAGCGGGCCGCCGCGCTGGCCGTCGCGCGGCCGGCGGGAGGCCAGGGCCGGTTCGTCCTGCTGGGCGGCTCCGCGTTCCTCACCAACCGGAATCTCGACCACGACGGCAACGCGGCGCTCGCGCTCGGTCTGCTCGTTCGCCACCCCCAACTGGACTGGGTGATCCAGCAGCGGGTCGCCACGAACACGGTCGACGGCAAGGGCGCGGTCCACCTGCTGGGGCCGGGGTTCTGGCTGACCTGCCTGCAGTTGCTGGTCGGACTGGTCCTGCTGGCTCTGTGGCGCGGGCGGCGGCTGGGACCGCCGGTCCCGGAGCCGCTGCCGGTGGTGGTGCGGGCCGCCGAGACGACCGAGGGCCGCGGCCGGCTGTACGCGGCGGCCCGTGCCCGTGACCTGGCCGCCGAGGCGCTGCGCGCCGGCCTGCGGGCCCGGCTGGCCGACCGGATGGGTGTGGCGCCGCACGGCGAGCGCGGCGCGGTCGGCACCGTGCGGGCCGGCGGCGTGGTCACCGAGATCGCCGGACCGGACCCGGGGACGCTCGTCGCCTCGGTCGCCGAACGGACCGGCCGACCGGCGATGACTGTCTGGGCGCTCCTGTACGGTTCGGGCGGCCCAGCCACCCCCTCCTTTGTGGACCCCAGAGTCTCGGGCGGCCCGCTGGCTGTGGCCCCCGAACCGCATGAGCTGGACGACGCCGCGCTGCTTCGGCTCGCGGAGGCACTCGACGACCTCGAACGACAGGTTGGTGGAAGGTGACAACTCCGTACCCCGGTGCCCCCGTCCCCGGCGCTCTCCCCTCTCACGAGGACGCCGGATCGGAGACGCTGCGCGCGCCGTTCGGCCCGGTCACGCCGCCGGTCGCGTCGCACCCGACCGGTCCACAGGCCGTCGCCCCCACGCAGTGGGGGCCGACGCCCACCCCGCCGGTCGCGCCACCAGCGCCCCTGGCCGCGCCGCCGCCGTCGTATCAGGCCCCCGCGTACTACCCGCCACCCCCGGCGGCGACGCCCCCGCCACCGGGGACGCCCACCGCGGCCGAGCAGGAGGCGGCGCGGGCCGCGCTGATCCGGTTGCGCACCGAGGTCGGCAAGGCCGTCATCGGCCAGGACGCCGCGGTCAGCGGTCTCGTCGTGGCGCTGCTCTGCCGCGGCCACGCCCTGCTCGAAGGCGTCCCCGGCGTCGCCAAGACACTGCTCGTACGCACCCTGGCTCGGGCGCTCACCCTGGAAACGAAGCGGCTGCAGTTCACCCCCGACCTCATGCCGGGCGACGTCACCGGCTCGCTGTTCTACGACACCAAGACCGGCGAGTTCGGGTTCCGCCCTGGCCCGGTCTTCACGAACCTGCTGCTCGCGGACGAGATCAACCGCACGCCCCCGAAGACCCAGGCGGCACTGCTGGAGGTCATGGAGGAGCGGCAGGTCAGCATCGACGGCACACCCCGCCCGCTGCCCAGCCCGTTCGCGGTGCTGGCCACCCAGAACCCCGTGGAGCACGAGGGCACCTACCCGCTGCCCGAGGCCCAGCTCGACCGGTTCCTGGTGAAGGTGACGCTGCCGATGCCGCCCCGCGACGACGAGATCAAGGTGCTCGCCCACCACGCGGCCGGCTTCGACCCGTCCGACCTGGACGCCGCCGGGGTCAGCGCCGTCGCGGGACCGACCGAGCTCGCGGTGGCCCGCGCCGGGGCCAGGGCCGTGCAGGTCCGACCGGAGGTGCTGGCCTACATCGTCGACGTGGCCCGCGCGACGCGCAGCCAGCCGTCGGTGCTGCTCGGGGTCTCACCGCGTGGCGCGACGGCGCTGCTCGCGACCTCCAAGGCCTGGGCGTGGCTGTCCGGCCGGAGCTACGCGACCCCGGACGACGTGAAGGCGCTCGCCCGCGCGACCCTGCGGCACCGGATCAGCCTGCGCCCCGAGGCTGAGCTCGACGGCGTGACCGGCGACCGAGTGCTTGAGCAGGTACTCGCGACCGTGCCCGTCCCCCGCTGACGTCGGATGGCGATCACCGGACGGGCGGTCGGCTGCGCGTTCCTGGGCGCGCTGGCGGTCGCGCTCGCACCGGCTCCCTGGCTCGTCCTGCTGGGGGTCAACCTGCTGGTCGTCGTGCTGGTGGCGGTGGATGTCGCGCTGGCCGGCTCGGTCCGGCCGCTGGAGCTGACCCGTAGCGGGCCGCGGGGCGCGCGGCTCGGCCAGCCGGTTCCGCTGGTGCTGACGGTCGGCAACAAGGGCGAGCGGACCGCGCGGCTGCGGATCCGGGACGGCTGGCCGCCGTCGGCCGGTGCCCGTCCGGCGGTCCACAAGGTCACCGTGCCCGCCGGCGAGCGGCGGTTCCTGGAGTCGACGCTGTACCCGAGCCGGCGCGGCGACCGGGAGCCGTACCGGATCACCATCCGGTCACTCGGCCCGCTGGGGCTGGCCGGACGGCAGGGCCGTCATCACGCGCCGTGGCGCGTTCGGGTGCTGCCGCCGTTCCACTCCCGGCGGCACCTGCCGGCGGCGCTGGCGCGGCTGCGCGAGGTCGAGGGCCAGGTGGCGATCCGGGGCGGCGGTGCCGGCTCCGAGTTCGACAGCCTGCGTGACTACGTGATCGGCGACGACGTCCGGGCGATCGACTGGCGCGGCACCGCCCGGCGGGGGGCCGTCGTCGTGCGGACCTTCCGGCCGGAGCGGGACCGCCGGGTGATCTGCGTCCTCGACACGGCCCGCACCTCGGCCGGCCGGGTCGGCGCGCTGTCGCCGGACGGCGCGCCCGGCCTGGGCGGCGTGCCGCGGCTCGACCACGCGCTGGACGCGGCGCTGCTGCTCGCCGCCGTCGCGCTGCGGGCCGGCGACCGGGTCGGCCTGGTCGCGCACGACAGCGAGGCCCGGCTGGTGCTGCCCGACTCGGCCGAGGCGAACGTGCTGACCCGGATGAGCGAGGCGATGGCGACGCTGGAGCCGGCGCTGGTCGAGACCGACCACGACGGCCTCGTCTCGACCGTGCTGCGCACGGCGCGCCGGCGCTCCCTGGTAGTGATCTTCACTGAGCTGGTGCCGGCGGTCGTCGAGGAGTCGCTGCTGCCGGCGCTGCCGGCGCTGACCAGCCGGCACACCGTCCTGGTCGCCGCGCTGCGCGACCCCCGGCTGGCCGAGCTCGCCGCCGGCCGCGGCGATGTCCGCGCGGTGTACGCGGCGGCGGCGGCCGAGCAGACCCTGCTGCGCCGGCGCCAGCTCACCGAGGAGCTGCGCGGGCGCGGCGTCGAGGTCGTCGACGCCGGCCCGGCCGGCTACGCCCCCGCCGTCACCGACGCCTACCTGACTCTGAAAGCCCTCGGCCGGCTCTAGAACGCCTCCCGCGCACGCCTGATCACCGTTCGCAGCGGTGCTTGAGCCCCTGCGCCTCGGTGTCGACGTAGCGGCGGGTCTGCCGACCGGTGAGCAGCCCGATCACCGGCGCCAGCAGGCCGGACTGGCGGACGCTGAGGGTCACCGTCACGCCGAGATCGTCCGTCCTGTCGATGCGGTGTTCGGCGACCGTCGTCACGCCACCGCTGCTGGCCGACCAGGAGAAGAAGCTGCCCGGGGACCAGTCGAGGACGGTCCAGCTCAGCGTCGGCATTCTCGGCTGCCTGATGCTGACGACATCACCCTTGGTGAGCTCGCCGGCCGGTCCGTCCGCGCCGGGCACGTACTCCGGCGCGGATTCCACCCGGTCCACCCGGCTGACGGTCGGGGTCCATTCCGGCCAGCGTTCGACCTCCCGCAGCACGGCCCATACCTGGTCCGCGGCGGCGGCGATCCGCACCGACGTCTCGTAGTACACGGCGTCCTCCTGACGTTCCTCTCCACCGGCTCCGCTCTACCAGCCCCGAACTGGCCCCCAGGAGCCGGCAGGGCACGACTATCTACATTGAATGCCATGAGCCACAAATCCGACGCGGACCGTGGCCGCCGGATGACCCAGGTCGTCTTCGAATACCGGACCGGGGTGACGCGGCGGATCGCGACCGGCGCGCTGCTCACCGGCAGCTGGGACGCCAGCGGGTACCCGAGCACCACGTGGACGTCCGTACCGATGACCGAGACCGCCGGCCCGGACGGCACTCCCGCCTTCCGAGCGACCGTGGCCCTCGACGCGTCCATACCTTCCACCTATCGCTGGGGCGTATGGCTGCTGGGCGACGACGGATCGCGGATCTGGGGAATCCCCGGTGAAGTCGCGGATCCCACCGACAGCGACCAGGTGCGGCTGCTCACGCTCGACCCCGCCGGGCCGGCCACTATCGACGTGACGTTCGGCCTCACCAGCCACCATTTCCTCGGTGCCGTTCCCGACGGCACCGGAGGAATCCTGTTCCGGGTCTGGGCCCCGAACGCCCGGGCGGTCGAGGTCGCGTTCGGCGGGCCGAGTGGCTACATCGCGGACGACGGCTACGGCGAGGCCACGGCGCAGGCCCGGCTCCCGCTGAATCCGGGCCCGGACGGGATCTGGACGGCCGGCGCCGACGGCTTCGCCGACCACCTGGGCGGCTACTACCTCTACCGGGTCACCCGCGAGGACGGCTCGGTCGCCTGGCGTACGGACCCCTACTCGCGCCAGCAGAGCGGCGGCGGGGACGTCAACCCGGACGGTGCCCACTACGACGGCGACATCGCGGGCCTGGACGGGACGGTCAGCTGCTCGGTGGTCGTCGACGCGAGCCCGGCGGCGGCGTTCGGGACCGGTGCGGTGGACTTCTGGGCCGACGAGCTCGACCCGGCCCATCCGCTGCCGCGCCGCGTCGAGGACCTGGTCATCTACGAGCTGCACGTCGGCGCGCTCGGATTCGGCGAAGCCGCGGAGACGGAGGACCCGTCGGGCGACCCGAAAGCGGGCACGTTCGCCGACGCGGTCGCGTTCGTCGACTATCTCGCCGACCTGGGTGTGAACGCGGTGGAGCTGCTGCCGATCCTGGAGTTCTCGGGATCGCGGTCGTGGGGGTACGGCACGTCGCATTTCCTCGCCGTGGAGAAGAGCGCCGGCGGGCGGGCCGGGCTGGCCACGTTCGTCCGTGCCTGCCACCGGCGCGGCATCGCGGTCCTCGTCGACCTGGTCTTCAACCACTTCACCCAGGACGCCGAGCGGGCCGAATGGATGTACGACACGACGACGCCCAGCCACAACTCCTACTACTGGTATGAGGGCAGCGACGCGGACCATGCCGCGTTTCCGGACGGCGGTTACGTCGACAACCTCTCGTCCGGCTGGGCACCGCGTTACCACGAGGAGCAGGTGCGCGCACTGTTCGTCGCGGGGGCGGCCGCGCTGATCGAGGAGTTCCATGTCGACGGTTTCCGGTTGGACCAGACGACGTCCATCCATCTGTACAACGCGCTGCACGCGGACGGCAGCCCGGTGGGCGCGGCGAACGTCGCCGGCCGCAAGTTCCTGCGCGAGCTGTGCCAGACCCTGCGGACGATGGCCCCGGACGTCATCCTGATCGCGGAGGACCATTCCGGCTGGGACCAGGTGACCGAGCCCGCGCAGACCGGTGGCCTCGGCTTTGACGCCCGCTGGTACGTCGACTTCTACCACCACCTGATCGGCGACAAGGACGAGGGACCCGAGTACGCCCGGCTGCTCGACACCGCGGGCAGGGACCTCGAAGGACCGCTCGCGATGGGGCTGTTCGCCGGCGCACTCGCCGGCTCGGCGAACCGGACCGTGGTCTATCCGGAAAGCCACGACGAGGCCGGCAACGCCGAGCATTCCGAGCGCAACATCCTGATCGCGGTGAACAACGCGCCCTTGGTCGGCGAGACCCGCTGGTTTGCGGAGGCGCGCCTGCGCTGCGTCACCGCGCTCAGCCTGCTCGCGGCCGGGACCCCGATGTTCCTGATGGGCGACGAGGTCGGCGCGCAGCAGGCCTACACGTACAACCACTTCACCGAGAACAAGGAGGACCTCTACGGGCTGCGGGCCGGGCCTGGCGCCGGGCTGTTCGCCGCGCACCGCGACCTGGTCGGCCTGCGCCTCGCCTCTGCCGCCGCGAAGAGCCGCAACCTGGAGGTCCTGCACACCAACGACAGCGGCCGGGTGATCGCGTTCCGGCGCTGGTCCGACCCAGCCGGCGACGACCAGACTGGCGGCACGCAGGCTGGCGGTGGCCCGGCCCGGGCCACCGTCGAGGACATGCTCGTCGTCTGCAGCCTGAACAACCTGCCGTTCCCGAGCTACCTGTTGCGGCATCCGGCGCTGAGCGGCGCGCCGTGGCGCCTGCGGCTCAGCACGGACGATCCGACCTACAACGGGCGCGCGGACGCCCCATCCACCGGGAACTTCGTCGTCACCCCGGACGGCGACGGCACCCTGAACCTGCAGCTTCCCGCCGTCACTACGCTCGTCTTCACCCGATTGGCGGGGATCGCACCCGATTGAGACCGGTCACCGGCCGGACCCTCGCGGCCCCGCCCGTCGGTCGCCTGGCCGACGGCCTCTCCCGCCGGGTTGGGCGGTCTGACAGTATTTTCGCCACGGCCACCGATTGTCCGGAGAACAGATGGCCCTGGAGACACGGGCGGTGCCATGGATCTGGACGCGTATGTAGCCGTCCATCGACCGGAGTGGTTCCGGCTCAGCCACCTCGTCGACAAGGCGAACCGGCCGCGCAAGATGTCGCGCTCGGAGCTCGACGAGCTGGTCGAGCTCTACCAGCGCGTCGCCACCCAGCTTTCGGTGGTCCGTGGCCGAGCCCACGACCAGGCCATGGTCGACGACCTGTCGTCACTCGTGATCCGGGCTCGGGCCGCCGTGACCGGCGGCACCGAGTCCAGCTGGCGGACCGTCGGCCGGTACTTCGTCGCCACCTTCCCTTCGGCGGTCTACGTCCGCCGGTGGTGGGTGATCGGGACGACGGTCGGATCCCTGCTGCTCGCGCTGGCCTGCGCGCTGTGGATCACACACGACACGAACGCCAGGGAGAACCTGATCCCGCCGAGCGACGTGGCCGCGCTCTGCCAGCACGACTTCAAGGCGTACTACAGCGAGAACCCGGCTAGCTCGTTCGCCGGCCAGGTCTGGACGAACAACGCCTGGGTCTCGGCCGAGGCGATCGCGTCCGGCGTGGCGCTGGGCCTGCCCACCCTGTTCGTCCTGCTGAACAACGCGATCAACATCGGAGTAGACGGCGGCTACATGTCCAGCTGTGGTCACGGCGGCGAGTTCTTCTCGCTGATCCTGCCGCACGGCCTGCTGGAGCTGACGGTCGTCTTCGCCGCCGGCGCCGTCGGGCTGAAGCTCGGCTGGTCGATCATCTCGCCAGGCGGCCGACGACGAGTCGAGTCGCTGGCCGCCGAGGGCCGGGCCGCGTTGTCGATAGCACTCGGGCTCGCCGTCGCGCTGGCTGTCTCCGGCGTGATCGAGGCCTTCGTCACCCCGTCGGGCCTGCCGACCGCGGTCCGGATCGGGATCGGCGCCATCGCCTGGTCGCTGTTCGTCGGCTACGTCTGGGTCTACGGCTCACGCGCCGCGGCGACCGGCGACACCGGCGATCTCGACGCCGAGCTGGCCGGCGATCTGGTCCCCGTCACCGAGGCGGTGACCGGGTGAGCCGGGTCGTCACCGGCGAAGCCGTCGCGATCGACCTGCGGCCGGCCCGGCTGGGCTCCCGGATGGTCGCCGGCCTGCTCGACCTGGTCATCCAGATCTTCGTGCTGTACGGGACGCTGGTCACCGCGCTCATCGCGATCAACCCGCAGGACGACGCGCTGACCGCGGCGACCGTGCTGCTCGTCTACGTGACGACGATGCTCGGCTATCCGGTGGTCTGCGAGACCTTCCTACGCGGCCGCACCATCGGGAAGATGGTGATGAAGCTGCGGGTGGTCCGCGACGACGGCGGTCCCATCCGGTTCCGTCACGCGTTCACCCGCGGGCTCATCGGCGCCGTCGTCGAACGTCCTGGCGTCTTCGTCGGGCTGCCGGCCGTGCTGGCGATGCTGTTCTCCAGCCGGGCCAAGCGGCTGGGCGACCTGTTCGCGGGGACCGTCGTGGTGCACGAGTCGGTGCCGGCGCTGCTCGGCGCGGTGCCGATGGTGGCGGGGCCGCTCGCCGGCTGGGTGACCCGGCTCGACCTCACGGGGCTCGACGACGATCTGACCGGCACCGTGCGCGGGTTCCTCGGCCGGGTGCACGAGCTGTCCCCGGAGGCCAGGGAACGGATCGGCGCGGACCTGGTCGCCCAGGTCCGGGCCGTCGTCACCCCGGCGCCTCCGCCAGGAACGCCAGGCTGGGCCTACCTGTCGGCCGTGCTGGCCGAACGGACCCGGCGCTCCTACCAGCGGCTGCGCGCGATCTCCCGGGCGCGTTACGGACCGGGCGAGATCCCGGGTATCCCGCTGAAGTACTACCCGGCGCACCTGCTGGCGCAGCGGCCCGGCCCACCCCCGCCGATTCCCGGCTACGGTCCTGGCGGATCGATCCCGATCCCGACCATGCCGCCCGGCTCCGCCCGCTGACCGGCGTTCGCGCGCTTCAGGGGCACAGTCTGACAACATGATGTCAGAAAGAGCCGGGATGACGTGGGCGATCCGGCGGATACCTAACAGGGCGATGTCAGGTATCGAGGTCAGGAGCCGTGGCGCCAGGAGTTCAGGTAGTTCTGCTGGGTCGAGGTGAGCGTGTCGATCTCCAGGCCCATCGTCTCGATCTTGAGGCTCGCCACCTGCTTGTCGATCTCCGCGGGCACGTCGTGGACGCCCGGCTCCAGCGACCGGGCCGTGTGCACCAGCCACTCCGCGGTCAGCGCCTGGTCGGCGAACGACATGTCCATCACCGCCGCCGGGTGTCCCTCCGCCGCGCCGAGGTTGACCAGCCGGCCCTCGGCGAGCAGCAGCACCCGCCGACCGTCGGCCAGGACGTACTCGTCGGTGCTCGGGCGCACCCGCCGGGGGCCCTCGACCGCGAGCGCGGCCAGGCCCAGGACGTCGATCTCCACGTCGAAGTGCCCGGAGTTCGCGAGGATCGCGCCGTCCCGCATCAGTTCGACGTGCTCCGGCCGGATCACGTCCCGGTTGCCGGTCACGGTGATGAAGACGTCCCCCACGGCGGCGGCCTTCGCCATCGGCAGCACCCGGAACCCGTCCATCGCCGCGTCCAGCGCCTTCGTCGGGTCGATCTCGGTGACGACGACGTTGGCCCCCATCCCCTTGGACCGCGACGCGACCCCGCGGCCGCAGTAGCCGTAGCCGGCGACGACGACGGTCTTGCCCGCGAGCAGCGTGTTCGTCGCCCGGAAGATCGCGTCAAGGGTCGACTGACCGGTGCCGTACCGGTTGTCGAACATGTGCTTGGTGTCGGTGTCGTTCACGGCGACGACCGGGAAGCGCAGCGCGTCCTCGGCGGCCATCCGCCGCAGCCGGATCACCCCGGTGGTGGTCTCCTCGCAGCCGGCGAGCACGCCGTCCAGCACGTCGGTGCGGGCCGTGTGGAGCGTGTTCACCAGGTCGCAGCCGTCGTCGAAGACGTAGTGCGGCGCCGTGTCGAGCGCCGCGTCGATATGGGCGTAGTACCCGTCCCGGTCGATGCCGTTGCGGGCGAACGTCGAGACCCCGTACTCCGCGACCAGCGCGGCGGCCGTGTCGTCCTGGGTTGACAGCGGGTTCGACGCGCAGAGCACCACCTCGGCGCCGCCGGCCACCAGTGCGCGCATCAGGTTCGCCGTCTCGGTGGTGACGTGCATGCACGCGGCCATCCGGCTGCCGGCGAACGGCCGCTCCCTGGCGAACCGGGCCCGCACCTGGCGCAGCACCGGCATCGCCCGGTCGGCCCACTCGATCCGGGCCACGCCCTGCTCGGCCAGCGACAGGTCGGCGACGTCGTGCTCTGGCAGGGCGCTCTGGGGCACCGGGGCTGACGCGGCGATGGTCACGTTCAGATCCTCCCTGCGAGCGCGGGGACAACGGCCCGCGAAGCGGCCCGAGAAATGGTCAGGCTCACCGTCTCGACCATCGGCCGACGAACGCGGAGTGTCAACAAAGCTGACAGGGAGATGTAAGATTAAGTGCCAACCAAGGCACCCCGGGCTACGCTTCGCCCCGTGATCGCTCGCAGGCCGGGCCCCGCGACCGCCGGCAACCAGGCCACCGGCCACGACGTCCCCGGCCGGGCGGCCGCCTGGCTGCCGACCGCGCGGCGCGCGTATGCCGAGGCCCAGGTGCGGGAGGAACGGTTCGTGCGCGAGGTGCTGGAGCGGCTGCGGGCGAAGGTCCGGCTGCGCCCGGAGCAGCGGCTGCCGATCGCGCGGGCCGCCGCCGTCCTGGAGACGACGCCGCGAATGCTGCGCTACCGGGAGTCGCTCGGGCTCGTGGCGCCGGCCCGCTCGGCTGGCGGGCATCGGGAGTACGGCGAGCGCGAGCTGGTCGCGGCCGCGTACGCGGACGAGCTGGAGCGCCGCTACCAGATCAGTCCGAGCGATCTGGCCTTCGCGGTGCGGGTGCTCGCCGAACCGGCCGTCGCAGCCGACGTGCGCCGGCTTGGCGAGCTGACCCGCCGGATCGCCCCGCACCCACCGGTCGCCGCCCTGGACTTCGAGGCGCAGAAGGCCCGACGCCTCCTCGACCTGCCCTGACACCGTCCCGTCCAGCCATAGGCGCATCCGGTACGGTTGTCCATGCCCGCGACGACCGAGCGCGCGGGCAGAACCGGGGCGGCGGCTCATGGTGGGCGGTGGCTCATAGTGGGCGCAGGCTCATAGTCCGGGCGCACCTGCCGGACGCCGCCGGGCGACCTTCCGGCAGCTCACGCATGCTTGACAGGTCCACCGGACACGTCCCCGTCCCGACTGGCCGGGCCGACGTCACGGACTCTCGCGCTGGGGGTGACGGCCACGGCTGCCGGACGGGACACGCAGACACCGGTGGCGGGATCCGGTCGGTCGGCACGTCGCGCCGACGGCCCGATCCCCGCCGGTAGGCACGCGGGCGGCCAGGCCGGCCGCCTCGGCCGCGGCGGGAGCGCCGCGGTCAAGGACCGTGACAACGCGCAAGCACAGCACGGTAGAGACGAGGGTGGCGGACGCTCGGTGCTCGACCTCCCACTGGCGCCGGCTTCCACGCCGCCCCCGACCAGCCCCGTGCGCGCGTTCGGCGGCCGGGCCGCGATCATCTCGCTGGCCATCGCGCTGGTGGTGGCGCTGCTCGCCCTGCCATTCGTCTCCGGGCTGGGCCTGTTCGCCAAGGCCTCCGCCGACCACTACCTGGACCTGCCCTCGGTACTGGCGACCCCGCCACTGCCGCAGAACTCGCAGATCCTGGCCGCCAACGGCACCGTCGTCGCCACGCTGCACGGCGCCGAGAACCGGGTCGTCGTGGAGGGGAACCAGATCCCCACGGTGATGCGCCAGGCGATCGTCGCGATCGAGGACGCCCGGTTCTACGAGCACGGCGGCTTCGACCCGAAGGGCGTGCTGCGCGCCGCCCTGCGCAACAGCCAGGCCGGCGACGTCCAGCAGGGCGGTTCGACCCTGACCCAGCAGTACGTGAAGAACGTGCTGCTGCAGAACGCGACGACCCCGGCCGAGCGGAAGGCCGCGACGGACCCGTCGGTCGGGCGCAAGATCCAGGAGCTGCGCTACGCGTCGGCCCTCGAGAAGATCCTCCCGAAGGACGAGATCCTCACCCGCTACCTCAACATCGCCTACTTCGGTGACGGCGCCTACGGTGTCGGCACCGCGGCGGAGCACTACTTCAACGTCAACGTCAAGGACCTGACCCTCGGCCAGGCCGCGCTGCTCGCCGGCCTGGTGCAGAGCCCGTCGCGCTACGACCCGACCACCAACAAGGCGGCGGCCACCACGCGGCGCAACGAGGTCCTCGACCACATGGTGACGTCGAAGTACATCTCGGCGACCCAGGCGGCCGGGGCCAAGCAGCTGCCGATCACGCTGAACACCACGGAAGGCACCACGCTCGACTCCTGCAGCAATTCCATCGCGCCCTTCTTCTGCGACTACGTCCGGACCGAGCTGTCCAGCGACCCGTCGCTCGGTTCCACCAAGGAAGAGCGGCAGCGGCGGCTGTACGAGGGTGGCCTGCAGATCCACACGACCCTCGACATGAAGGCGCAGGAAGCGGCGCAGAACGCCGTCGACACGACGATCGGGCGGGACAGCCGGGCCGTAGCACCCATAGCGGTCGTCCAGCCCGGGACCGGAAACATCCTGGCGATGGCCGAGAACCGGAACTTCGGTGCCGACACCAGCCAGAACCAGACCAAGATCAACCTTCCGTCCCTCGCGCCCAGTACCGGCGGGTTCGAGCCTGGCTCGGCCTTCAAGGCGTTCACCATGGCCACGGCGCTCGAACAGGGCTACGGCCTGTCGACGGGTTTCTACTCGCCGAGCTGCCTGAACGCCGACACGTGGCCTGAGATCAAGAGCATCTTCCCCATCACGACCGACGACAAGAAGTGCCCGGATGGCTACTCCAACTCCGCGGACTCGGAATCCGGCACCTTCGACATGCGGAACGGCACCTGGCAGTCGGTCAACACGTACTACATCCAGCTCGAGGCCAAGGTCGGCGTGACGAACGTCTGGGCCATGGCGCGACGCCTCGGGATCCCGCAGAGCGACGCACCGACGGACGCCAACGGGAGGCTGGAGCTCGGCCCGACCTTCGGTGGTCTGACGCTCAGCCAGAACACGCAGATCGCGCCACTCGACATGGCCAGCGCCTACGCGGTCTTCGCCTCCGGCGGGAAGTACTGCACACCGCGGTTCGTGACCTCGGCGACCGACTCCTCCAAGGAGAACGTCGACATCGCTCCGAAGCCCGAGTGCAAGCAGGCCATCTCCGAGGGCATCGCGGACACGGTCGCGAGCGTGCTGGCCGGGGTCATCACCAACGGCACCGGCTCCCCGAACGCGAACATCGGGCGCCCCGCCGCTGGCAAGACCGGGACCAACGACAACTACTCCAGCGCCTGGTTCGTCGGCTTCACCCCGCAGATGGCCGCCGCGGTCGCGCTCGGCGACCCTCGCGGCTCGAAGTACAACCTCGCCGGCCTCAAGGCGGACGGGAAGGTCTGGCCTGAGGTCTTCGGTGGCGGCCTCCCTGCCCTGATCTTCAGTCGGACACTGAAGCCGGCGCTACAGGGCACACCCGTGGAGGCGTTGCCCAAGGCTGACCCGGCGGTCGCTCAGGGCACGAAGGGCGGCTTCCAGACCGACGGCGCGGCGGCGCCGCCGCCATCCCCTGGCGTGCTGATCGATCCGCTGACCGGCCAGCCGATCGTCGGCCCGTCAGGCCAGCCAGGCACCGTCACCGTGACCCCGGTGGTTCCCGGCCAGGGAGGCGACACCACGGGCCCACGCCTCCCGGGCCAGGGCAACGGAAATGGCGACGGAAACGGCAACGGCCACTAGCTGCGGCCGGTCCGGCCTCACTTGGCGGCTGTTGATCGCCGTTTTGGCCCTGCGCTGGTCGTGATCAGAAAGTATTCACGACCACCAGAGGGCCAAAACGGCGATCACCGCACGGGGGTGACGGTGCGCGCGGCGGACGCGAGGCGTCCACCGCCTCAGCGGACGCGGTCGAGGTCGTGGATGGCCGGTTCGAGGCTCGGGTCGATGCCGATCAGCATCGCCAGATAGACCGACGCGTAGTCCAGCAGACCGACCAGGGACGCCATCCGCTCCACCGGGTGGCTGCCCGTCGCGGAGAGCTCGGTGACGCCGACGCCGCGTTCGGCGGCGACGCGGACGACCGCCTCGGCGCGGCGGGTCACATCCGGATGCTCGTGCCCCGGGTCGCGCAGCAGGATCAGCCGCAGCCGGGTGGTCATCTCGTCGTCGACCCGGTCGCGGAAGAACTCGTCGAGCTCGTCGTTCCCGGCGTCGGCCGCCGCGGCGCGGGCGCCGAAGACGCCGTCGAAGGCGGCGATCTGGTAGATCCCCGGGTGCGGAAGGCCACCGTGCAGCACCGGGTACTTCGCCGTGACGGCGAGCTGGGTGGCCGCCCGGCTGGCCGCGGCCGAGGTCGCCTGCGAGGTGCCCCAGATGATCGGAAGGGTGCCGGCCAGCTCCAGGGCGAGCAGCTTCGCCGGGTTGACGAACGACTCGCTGGACGGCCGGCTGCGCCCGGCGATCTCCTCCAGCCGGGCCGCGGCCGCCTCGACGCCGGCGGCGGCGTCCCGGCAGACCCCGAGGGCGGTACCCACGGCCAGCAGCGGGGTGGCCAGCGCCCACAGGCTGGCCCGCTCCGGCCGGGTGCCGTCGATCTTGACGAAGGGCGCCCTGGCCCGGTCGGCCAGATAGTGCAACGGGGTGTCGGCCGGGCCGACGGCGAGGATGCGGCAGCCGCGGCGAGCCGCGTCCTCGACCGCGGTCAGGGTCAGCGGCGAACGTCCGGAGCCGGAGACGGCCAGGACGACGTCGGCCACGCCGACCCAGCCGGGCAGCCCATGATCGTGATGGCCGATGACCGGGACGGGGCTGACCGCTCCGGCCGCGGCGACGAGTACGTCGGCCGCGCCCGCTGCCGCCCCGGTGCCGACGACCAGCACGGCCCGGGGCCGCCCGTCGGCGCCGAGCTGAGCCGCTCCGGCCTCCTCGGCGAGACGCCAGGTCTCCCGGATCTGCCGACCGCCGGTCGCGAGCTCCCGCAGCAGTTCCCCGGGATCGGCCACGGCCAGTCGCGCCGGGTCGTCCAGGACGCTCTCGTCGACGTACACCGTGCTAGTCAACCGCCCTCACACCCGCCCGAACCGGTGAACCGGCTGGAAGGCACGATCGGCCCGGCTCCTGCGTGGGGCCGCCAGCCCGGCCCCGGCCCATCGCTCAGGACGTCGCCGGGGCGGCGGCCTCCGGGAACGGGCTCGCTTCGTCGAGCAGCATCACCGGGATGTCGTCGCGCACCGGGAACGCCAGATTGCAGGCGGTGCAGACGAGGACCGGGGCGCCGGCCACCGTGTCCTGACGCAGCGGAGCGTGCTGCGGACAGGGGCAGGCGAGGATCTCCAAAAGCAGCGGATCGAGGCTCATTGTGCGCTTCAGTCCCTTCCACCACGGATGCTGGCCAGGACCTCGTCCCTCAGCCGGCTCATGGTGTCATCATCCCCCGCCTCGACGTTGAGGCGCAGCAGCGGTTCGGTGTTGGACGGCCGCAGGTTGAACCACGAGCCGTCCGCGAGCGAGATGGTCAGGCCGTCCAGGTGGTCGATATCGGTGGCCTTGTGCGCGTACTCGGCCTCGATGGCCTTCATCGACGCGGCCGCGTCGGCGACCTCCGAGTTGATCTCCCCGGACACGGCGTACGGAGCGTAGCCGTCGAGCAGTGCCGAGAGCGGGCCGGCCTGGCCGCCGAGCGCGGCCAGGACGTGCAGGGCCGCGAGCATCCCCGAGTCGGCCCGCCAGAAGTCCCGGAAGTAGAAGTGGCCCGAGTGCTCGCCGCCGAAGATGGCGCCCGTCCGGGCCATCTCGCCCTTGATGAACGAGTGCCCGACGCGGGTGCGTACCGGGACCGCCCCGAGCTTGCGGACCAGCTCCGGGACCGCCTTGCTGACGATCACGTTGTGGATGATGGTTCCGCCCGGCTCACGGGCGAGCTCCCGTTCCGCGACCAGCGCGGTGATGGTGGACGGGGTGACCAGCTCTCCGCGCTCGTCGACGACGAAGCAGCGGTCGGCGTCACCGTCGAAGGCGAGGCCGATGTCGGCGCCGCTGTCCCGGACGGCCTTCTGCAGGTCGCGCAGGTTCTCCGGCTCGATCGGGTTCGCCTCGTGGTTCGGGAAGCTGCCGTCCAGCTCGAAGTAGAGCGGGACGACGTCGAGCGGCAGGTCGGCGAAGGCCGCCGGCACGGTGTAGCCGCCCATGCCGTTGCCCGCGTCCACCGCGACCTTCAGCGGCCGGATGCCGGACAGATCGACCAGTCCGCGCAGGTGGGCGACATAGGCGTCGCGCAGGTCGATCTCGCGGACCGAGCCCGGCGTGCCGGTGAACTCGGGAACCCCGGTCGCGACCATGTCGCGGATCTCGGCGAGCCCGGTCTCCTGCCCGATGGGCGCGGCGCCGGCGCGGCACATCTTGATGCCGTTGTACTTGGCCGGGTTGTGCGACGCGGTGAACATCGCGCCCGGCAGGTTCAGCGAGCCGGCGGCGAAGTACAGCAGGTCCGTCGACCCGAGCCCGGCGAGCACGACGTCGGCGCCCTGGCTCGTCGCGCCCTCGGCGAACGCCGCGGACAGCGGACCGGACGACTCGCGCATGTCGTGCGCGATCACGATCTCCTTGGCGTCCAACAGCCGGACGAACGCCGCGCCGGTGGCGCGGGCGATGTCCGCGTCGAACTCGGACGGCACGACCCCGCGCACGTCATACGCCTTGAAGATCCGGGCGAGGTCAAGCCCCATTGCCCTCCACCTTCCGCACCCGTCTCGGCGGCGGCTGTCACCGCCCGGCTCGTCTCCACAGTCACGCGGAACAACAGTCCCACGGACGCGGATCCGGTCGACGCCCGCCTGGCGACGTGGTCAGTGCGTGTCGCGCGGTCTCGGCGTCGGAGTGACCCTATCCACCACCGCGGGCGGGAGGATCTCCGAGGGCCCGTCGGGGAGCCGAAGCTCGCTCGCCCGGGTTCAGGACGTGGGAACCGCGCGCAGGTGGCCCCGGCGGCCGCCGGGGTCGTCGCGCGGGGGTTCCTGGCCGGCGCCGACGACCGGGCCGTGACCCGGGACCGGACCGTAGCCCTGGGCCGGCCCGTAGCCGGGCGCGTCACCGGGCAGCGGCGCGGGGCGCGCGACCTCCCGGACGACGTCGGCCAGTGCCTCGAGGTCGTCGGTGGCCGGGTTGCGCGGAGGCTCCGGGTCGAGGCGCACGACCGCCCAGCCGCGCGGGACGGTCAGCCGGTCGGCGTGCGGCCCGCACAGGTCGTACGAGTGAGGCTCGACGTACGGCGACAGCGGCCCGAGCACCGCGGTGGACTCCGCGTAGGCATAGGTGAGCGTGGCGACCGCGACCGCGGAACAGGCCGAGCGGGAGCAGCGCCGGGGCTTCACGTTCCGGACGGTAGACCCCGGAACGGGCGGCGGCCACCACCGGCCGCCGTGTCGCGCCGGACAAGCCACGCTCGTGACGTAAACTGCCTCATCCAATCACTCTGCGCTTCCAATTGCGCGCATTTCAGCCCTCTCGCACACCCCGCGCGGCGGCCGCCCGCTCCGCTCGCCGGGTCGTCCCGCCCGACCGGCCTGGATCACGCCACGCGGGTCGGCGCCGAGCCGTGCCGCGGCCGGCTACGCTAGCTCGGTGGTGGACGAAACCGCTGGCTCAGACTCTGCGGCTGGCTCCGACTCCGCGGCTGACTCCGGACCGGCGGCTGGCTCCGAGCCGGCGGCGGCCGCGCCTTCGGTGTCAGCGCCTGCCTCAGCTCAGTCCACCGCGCCCGAGCGCCCGGCGACCGTCCGGCTACCGGTCGCCACGCGGCGGCCGATCCCAGCCCGCCGCCGCCGGGACCGGCGCGGCCGCGGGATGCGCGGCACCCTGTTCCCACCGGACGTCCCCGCGTACTCGACCCGCGGCGAGCGCTTCGACGATCTCGTCCTCGACGCCGTGGAGCATCTCGACCTGCGCTGGTCGGACCAGCTGGCCGGCGTCGAGTTCGCGGTGGAGGACGTGCCACCGGTGGGCGTCTCCGACGACGTCGTCCCGCTGGCCCTCTACCAGCCCGCCACCGGCCGGGGCCGGTCCGCGACGCCCCGGCGCATCGTCGTCTACCGGCGCCCGCTGGAGGCCCGCGCGGTCGACACCGAGGACCTCGCCGAGCTCGTCCTCGACGCGATCATTCACGAGGTCGCCGACATGCTCGGCGTCGATCCGGCCGTCATAGACCCCGAGGGCCACGGCTGGGGCGAGGAAGAGTAACGGCCGGCCCGTACTCTGTGGTCGTTCGGCGAAGCCCCGGCCAGCTGGAGAGCGACACGATGAGCGCGACGCGATGAGCGCAGACACCCAGATCGCCGGTGCCCCCATGCCCCGGCCCGCCGGGGCGGTGCCCCCGCCAGCCGAGGCGGCGAGCCCACGGGTGCTGCCGCTGTACGGCCAGGTCCAGCACTACGCCTGGGGCTCGCCCGACGCGATCTACGACCTGCTGGGCGAGGCGCCGAGCGGTGAGCCCGCCGCCGAGCTGTGGCTGGGCACCCACCCGGTCGCCCCGTCCGACTGCGACGACGCCGGCCGGCGCCGCCCGGCCGCCGAGCTGGTCGGCCAGCTGCCCTTCCTGCTGAAGGTGCTGGCGGCCGAGAAGGCGCTGTCGCTGCAGGTACACCCCGACCGGGCGCAGGCCAGGGCCGGCTTCGACTCCGAGGAGCGGGCCGGCGTGCCGCGCAACGCGCCCGAGCGCCGCTACCGCGACCCGAACCACAAGCCCGAGCTGATCGTCGCGCTCACCCCGTTCCGGGCGCTGGCCGGCGTCCGGGCGCCGGCCCGCACGCTCGCGATCATCGAGGCGTTCGGCGTCGCCGACCTCTCGGCGGCCTTCCGCCCGCTGGTGACGGACCCGAACGGCGGCGCCGCCACGGTCCTGCGCACCCTGCTGACACTGCCGCGCGAGCGCGGCCGGGCGCTGGCCGGCGAGCTCACCCGCGCGGCGGCGACGGTCTCGCAACGGGCCGAGGCCTCGTCCGGTGCCACCTCGGCCGGCGCCGCCGACCTCGCTCGGGCCGCCGACCTGGTCGGCCGGCTCGCCGCGGCCCATCCCGGCGACGTCGGCATCGCCGCCGCGCTGCTGCTCAACGACGTCACGCTCAGCCCCGGCGAGGCGCTGTTCCAGCCCGCCCGGCTGCTGCACGCCTACGTGCACGGCGTCGGCATCGAGATCATGGCGACGTCCGACAACGTCCTGCGCGGCGGCCTGACTCCCAAGCACATCGACGTCGACGAGCTGCTCCGGCTGGTCGACCCGGCCCCGTCGGACGCTCCGGTGCTCCGGGCGAGCACGCTGCGGGCGGGCACGGGTGGGCTGGTCCGCTACTGGCCGGTCCCGGTCGACGACTTCGTGCTCGCCGAGGCGATCTGCGCCGGTGGCGAGGTCACCCTGAACCGCCCGGCCGTCCTGCTGGCCGTCGACGGCACCGTCGACGTCGAGGTGGGCGCGACCGGCGGCCCCGCCGACGCCCCCGAGGGCGACCCCGGCAAGGGCGAGGACGTGGCGGCAGGCGCGGCTACCGGCGGCTCGTCACTGCGGCTCACGCGGGGCCAGTCCGCGATGCTCACCGGCCCGGCCACGGTCACGCTGCGAGGCGCCGGCCGGGTGTTCGCCGCCCGCCCAGGCGTCCGCGCCTAGCACCGCTCACGGCAGCTGGAGCACCTCTGGTTGGCCAATGCGCTCCTCACCATGGGGAGGGTGAGCGCGGCGTACGACTTCAACGTCTCCATCTCCAGCCGACTGGAGCCGCACCTGCTTGGCACCGAGGTGGCTTCTACTGCGCTGCGCGATCCGGTGAGTCCTAGCGGAGGAGCGAGCGTAGCTGGTGTTCTGCCGTGTCGACGGCTGCGTCGACTGCGTCCATGTGGCTGGTGGGGAGGGTCCGCGCGCCGAGGAATGCAGCGGCCAGCTGTCCGGCGAGCTTGTCTTCCTCTTCGCTGGTCATCTGGCCGCGTAGATGGGCGTGGCCAAGAACGTCACGAGCGGCATAGGCATCGGAGGTGGCCACGTCGATAAGCGCTGCGCGCAGGTCCGCGGCGTGGCCTGTGGCGGCGGTCAGGTCGAAGGCGGTCAGCCCTAGGCGGACCCGGAACAGGGCGGTCATCGGGTCAGGTTGTCTCATCAGCGCGAGCGTCTCCTCCACCGTACGGTCCAGTCCCTTCCGGGCCGGCGAGCCCGGTTGAATGGCTTGGCGTAGAAGTGCGGCAACAGTCTTCTCCCAAGGTTCGGTCGGTGTGGTGCAGTCGATCGTCGCGATGGCCTCGTCGGTGCGGCCTTCCTCCTGCAGGGCCATGATTTTGATTTGGCGGCCGTCCAGGAGCCGGTTGCCGATGCCTCGGTGGGCGGCCATAGCTTGGCTTGCTTCGGTCCAGCGGCCCTGTCGGGCCAGGGCTCTGGCGCCGTCGATGAGCAGGGTGATCCACAGTTCGGTGCAGATCTTCTGGTGGTGGCCGGTGGTGAGGATCCACGGGGCGAGATCGACGTCGCGGTCGCGGATGCTGGTGGCGCCGCGGGTTTGGGCGGCGCGGTACAGCCGGTGGAGGATGTCGTAGCCGGCGTTGCCGTCGCCCTCGCGGATCAGCAGCCGCGCAATGTTCACGATCGGCATCAGCCCCATCACGGCGATGTCCGGTTCCAGGTGTTCGGCGTCGGCAAAGACGCAGTGCTGCTTCCAGCACAGGTCGGCGGCAAGGTCGGGCAGGCCGGCGTCGGAGGCGATGAGGGCGGCGAAGTTGAGGACCCCGCAGGCGCGGGCCACCTGGTCGTGGTGGTCCGCGCCTGGGAGTTCGACGGTCAGCGCGGTGAGTTCGGCGATGCGGATCTCCAGCGAAGTCCCGGGCGGTTTGGACCGGCAGACCAGCGGGATACGGTCGGCGATCGTGGGGTTCATCGCGCTCACCGTCTTCTACTGCCAGTCGACGACGAGACGACTGAGGCGCTTGTCGATGATGAATCGCGGGTCGGTCGCCTTGAGCAGGTCGCGGTGCGCCGCAGTGGCCATCCGGTAGCCGGGCTCGGGCGCGTCGTTGCCGTAGTCGCGATCCCACTCGGCGATCGCGGTCGAGACCTGTTCGGCGAGGGCGGCGGCGCCGCTGCCGTGACCGATGACGCCGATCTCCCAGTACCGGCCTATGCCGTCGTCTCCTTCGCGAACGGTTAGGTAGGCCAGACTGTCGCTGTCGAGGGCGGCCATGGAACCCCAGCCGAAGTGCGGGGTGAAGCCAGGCCGTCGACCGGGCATTCGAGACAGGCCGTTGGGTAGGACACATGCCAGCCACAGGTAGACCCACTGCCAGGCTGATCCCTGCCGGAATTTAACGCCGGTGTAGACCCTGTGGGACGGCTGGTCGAGGATCGTGCGCATCGCCTCCCGGTCGACCTGCTGCTCGCTGAAGGTGTCCAGCCTGACGTCGCCTTCTCCCTCGTGGCGGATGAGGGTGTGGACGTCGTCGCACATGCCTTTGCGCAGCGGCACAAACGACGCCATCTCGCACGAGACGATCTTCCAGGTGTCGTCGTCGGCGCGCTCGAAGGCGAAGCTGCGAGAGATGCTGCCGCGGATCCGCATTGGGATGACCAATCGTCCGCCCGGGGCCAGCTGCTCCAACACGCCCAAGGGGACGTCGCCAGCACCCACGGTGAACTGGATTCGGTCGTAGGGGCCGTGCGCGGGGAGTCCCGTCGCCCCGTCGGCCATCAGCACCGACACGTTGTCCGCGCCTGACGCCGCGACGCAAGCGGCGGCATGGCCGACAAGATCGTCATCGACGTCCACGGTCCATACATGCCCGCCCGGCGTGACCAGGCGGCCGAGGAGCGCGGCGTTGTAGCCGGTAGCGGCCCCGGCCTCCAGGACCTTGTCGCCGGGCCGCGCACCCAGCTGCTCCAGCTGGGTGGCCACGATGGACGGCGCGGAGATACAGGAGACCATCTCGTCGTGCTCGTCGCGCTTGATCGGCACAGCGTCGTCGATGTAGGCGTTCTCGATATTGGCGTCAGGGATGAAGGTGTGCCGCTCGACGGCGCGGAAAGCCGCGATGATCTCGGGAGTGCGTAGATGGCCGGAAGCGGTGAGCGCGGTCATCAGGGCTTCGCGGCGCTCGGTGGGATCGGTCGTCGTGATGATGGCGGACTCCACGCGGTTGAGGTTTGGGGCAGCGGGCGCGGTAACGGCGGTGGTCGTGTCGATGTCGAAGGATGCGTGGTGGCCGAGCCAGGCGAGTACCGCCTGCTGGTGCGGCGAGATCCCGGCGCGATTGAGGGCGAAGATCGCGTGGTGGGTGAGGACGGCGCGCAGCCCCCGCGTCAGGCGGCCGTCGGCGGCAAGCCGCGCCAGGTCGCGCCCGGCAGTGTGAAACGCGGCGACGCGCTCAGCCCAGCCGGGTTCGGTGGTATCCCGCTGTGCGGCGTCGGCGTGCATCAGCCGCCGCATCCCGGCGACCGCCACGGTGCGGCCAGCCGGGTCGGGTGGGTCGATCTGGGGGCGGAGCGCCGCCAGGCGCGCCCACACGTCCCCGATCTCGAAAGGGTCTAGGCCGGCGGCTCGGTACATCGTGGACAACAGCAGGACGCACCGTTCCCGCGCTCGCGGGTCGCCGGTCTCCGTCAGGGCGAGCGGGCTGTCGGCGCAGAAGACGTCGTGCGCCAGCACCACGCCGGCCGGACCGCCGAATGCCGCGGTCTCGGGCTCGTACACGCCGCCAATCCAGAGCGACGCAAGCTGGTCGACGACGAGGTCGTCAAGGATCTCGTTAGCGGGATGTGCGGTGCGCAGCCGGAGCTTTCCCTCCTTACGCAGGAAGTGCCAACGCTGCCCTGTCAGCCTCTCCGTTAGCGCGGTCGCGGCCTTCGCGTGCACTCCGGTTCTGCCGGGGAAGGAGATCGTGGCGTGCCACCACTCCGGAGTCTCGGAGGTCGGGAGGTTCTCGTCGTTCCAGTCCATCGTGTCTGGTCGCTCCGCTCAGATCTGAGGAAGGGACCGACGTCATCGGCTGGACCCGCGCCCTGCTGATCACCTGAATCTCGTTCGCGCACCAGCACGGCCTTCCAGGAACCCCGGTTTGGCGAGGTCGTTGATCCCGGCAGCGACACGATCGGCGAGCTGGTTCACGCGGCCGGAGAGCCGGCCGGGGTCCGGGCTGTCAGCGGCGATGGCGCGGGTGAGGGCCAGCAGCCCCGCCCAGCCATGGCACAGGGACGCGTCAGTGATCAAAGCGATGCGGACCGGATCGTCCAGAGCGGCCACCGCGGCGTTCTCGGCCGATCGGGCGCGTGCCCGATCGCCAAGGGCGATCGCGCCCAGCTGCCTGGCACGGGCGATCCCGAGATCTCCGTAGCACCACGACGGCCTTCCCCTCGGCATCGTCGGTTTCGTGGTGGTGAGCTGGTCGCGGGTCGTCCAGTAGCCGCCGTGGAGTTCCAACCAGTCGGAGAACGTCTCGATCGCCGGCTGCTGGCCGGGCACGTCGACACCGTGGCAAGCGGCCAGCGCACACAGCGACAGAATCCCGGCGACGCCGTGGGCCATCCCGTTGTTGCCGTGCCCGCCGGGAATCTCCTCATGCCCCAGCCCGTCCGCGCACCACCATCCCGGCACCGACGGATCAGCCGCGGCCGGGGAGGCCAGGCCGATCAGATGGGCCAGCACTTCTCGGAGCTGGGACGCGTGGGGGCGTGACAGCAACACTGCTCCCAGACCGGCCAGGCCCTGGACGAGATCGAACTCTGCCAGCACCGGCAGCTGCCCCTCCTTCCGCCGCCGGGCGGCAGCGGCCAGACGAGCCGCCACGACCCGATCAACGGCGGCGGTGACCGCCTGCCCGGCATTGCCCGTACGGCCGAGCACGAATTCCAACGCCGGGGCGCCGTGGAACAGGCTCGCGTTCGCGCCGGTGCTCACGCCACCGGCGACCGCGTCGGTCAGCAAAGAGCGCGTGGCCGCGCGGTCACCGCGTTCGAGATGCAGCAGCGCCACGCCCAGCCCCTGTTCGGCCAATGCCTGGGTCCTGAGTTGCTTCGTCAAGGTCGCGCTCATGGGTGGGCCGCCACCGCCTGGACGATGCTGTGCGCCCTCCCGCCGATCCAGCCGTCGGCATCCGGCGGCGGCGCTTCATAGAGCACGGCGACCGGATTCGCGGCCAGATGGGTGCGGAGCAGGTCGAGGTCTAGGTCCCGGGTGAGGTCAAGGCGAAGGTGCTGGTCGTCCAGCGCGAGAAGGACCCGCTCGGGTACCCCTGCGCGGCCACGCCAGGCGTGCAACTGCTCCGCCCACGCACGTACCGGCGCTTGTCGGCCGAGGAGGGCATTCGTGCCCGACATGGTTCGGGCGCGCAGCTGCCAGCGGGCGGCGACCAGGAGGCTGCGCCGATAGCGCAGCGCCGGGGTGAACGGCAACGTCCACGCGGCTCCCCAGTCGAACCACGTCACCTGCGGAGTCGCGGCACGGCTGAGTTCGGCCAGGAACCGGACCAGCGGTGGCGTGAAGTTGTTCCACACGAAGTTGATCGCCGTCGGGGTCAAGAGCTCCAGCCGGACGCCCGTCGCGGCCACCACGAGATACAGATGACCGTTTTCCATTCCGACGGCGAGATCAGCCGGCCGCAGCACCTGCTCGCCGCTCCCCCGGAACTCGCCCACGCTCACCACCTCCGGCAGCACCTGCGGTGCACGGGTAAGCAGGTCGGCCCCGAGCCGGGAGGAGTGGAACGACAGCTGCGCCAGTCTCGCCCCCACCGCCACGGTGGGCAGGCCGGTGAGTTCGGTGGCTCCGGGCAACAGGTGCCAGAACCGGCCTGTCATCGTCCCGGCCGCCCGTGAGACGGTGTGCAGACGCAGCCGGAAATCACCCCGGTCCAATGCTTGGATTGACGCCGCCTCGACCTGCGCGCACACCTCGAAATGCGGAGCCAGGGTGGTCGGCGGGTCGCCTGCGGCCACCTCCAACTCTTCGATCATCGCCTCGGACAGCACCACCTCCCGGTGGCCTTCCAGCGCGGCGCCCCCGGCCAGGTCCAGCAGGAGCCGGTCGCGGCGCGACATCGGGCGCGGCGGCTCCGACGCCGCGCCGAACCCGTCCGGCATCCCCAGCCCCGTCGCCGAGTCGGTCAACCGCAGCAAGGCGACTTCGATGCCCTCGCCGAACCGGTCGGCGAACATTTCCAAGTAGCGGTGCCACGGCCCGGTCCCCCGTGGGCACGTCGCCAGCCGGGCCAGCGCCGTCGCGGCGGTCTCCATTTCGACCGCCACCGATTCGGGCAGCCGCACCTGCGCGTCCAGCCGCACGTCCGATGCCCTCCGGACCACGGTTCCCGGAACCTCACCACCCGGCATCGTTGCGGCAGGAAGGACGTCGGATGGATCGACGACGGTTGCCGGGGCCCGCAGGCCCGACCGCAGCAGACCGGTGCGCAGCAACTCGGCCACCAGCCCGACCCTGCCCGGCTCGATGCTCTCCGGGAATTCGGCGGCGAGCTTCCCCAGCAACGTGGTGTAGGAGATGGGTGCGCTGGCGGCGTCGAGAACCAGCGCCACCGCCGCGGTCAGCGCCATCGAGAACTCCGCGGTCCCCTCGGCCGGTATATGCACCCGGCTGTCCGCCACCCGGGTCAGGGTGTTGACGCACACCTCCCGGCCGGCCATCACGGCCGCGTCCGCCTCCCCTGCCCTGACCAGCGCCTCCACCGCCGCCGAATCGGCCCGATCGATGATCTCGTGGGCCTGCCCGACCCGCACCGCGGTCCGCTCTCCAAAGTCGGCGAGCGCGACGCCAGCGAACAGCCCGAACGGCGTGGAACGGCAGGCGTAGCGGATGGCATACCGGGCGACGGCCAGCGCCGCCCGGCGCGCCCGACGAGCTTCCACCTGCCGCCCGCAGAGGATCGACGCAACCTGGCGGGCCAAGTCCGGGCTGGCAGAGGCGACCGTCCGCTGAAACGTCTCGTCTGCCCAGACCGGGCCGAGCCAGCACCGCCACTGATCCACCGAGGCACCCGACCCAGGCCAAGTAGGGAGTTCAGGGGCGGTGAGATTCACCGTGGCCCTCAGCATCGGCGGACCGAAGCGCCGGTACTGCCTGCGTCGCGACCGAGTCATCTCATTCCGATCCACAAACGGGAGGGGCTTGGCAGCGGCCCTCGAGGAACTAGCAGCCGCGGCAGGAAGATCTAGGACGTCGTGCAGGCACTCGGGCAGGAACTCCCGCATGTGTCGTTCGTGCTGCACATCAAGATCGTGTCGGCGGCGGGGGTGTCCTCGATGAAGGTGATGTCGAGGTCGAACGGGTCGAAGCCGGCCGAGAGATCCTCGGCTAGGCTCGCCGTGGAGGGCTGGTCGATCGTCGGAGTGCTCATATGCACTACTCCCTCGCTGAAACCACTAGACGTTTGACGCACCGCAGAATGGGCGCGGCGTTCTGAGCCGGCATCAGTGAACGACGACGCGACCACAGGCGGCTATGGTCGTAGGTGCCCCAGAGCGTTTAGTCGGTTTATCCAGGTGGGAATCGGATGCCAAGGGCACCTGACCAGCGCGCCCCGAATCATCGACTCAGGGAGGCCATCGCCGGGTCCGGTTTGGGCTACGACGGAGTGGCGCGCGCCGTAGTCCGCGTCGCGGCCGAGAACGGTGAAGCGCTGCGGACCAACAAATCGGCTGTCGCCCACTGGGTCGCGGGCGTCGCCCCCGTCGAGCGCACGGCCCTCTACCTGGCCGAGGCTCTGTCGCGCCGGACGGGACGCCCGGTGACCCTCACGGAGCTCGGCCTCGCGGAAAGCAGCGAGCCGCGGTTGGCCGGAGCACAGCCCATCGAGACAGCCACCCTCCTTGGCCGCGCCGATGTCGAGCACCGCAGCTACCTGGCCGCCGCCGTGTACACCGCCTCCGACGTGGCGATGCCGCTGAACTACGACGCCGAACCGGTCTCGCGGCTACTGCGGGCGCGGACCGGAGATACACGGGTCGGCGCCGCAGAGATCATGGTGATTCGGCACATCACAGGGGCATTCGCTGCGGCCGACGAAGTCCTCGGCGGTGGGCACGGCCTGTCCACCGCCGCGACCTACTTCGCCGACACCGCCGCTCCGCTGTTGATCGGACGCTTCGCCAGCGGCACCGTCCGGTGCGACACCTACGCTGCCGTGGCCGAACTGGCGTGGCTGCTGGGCTGGAAACACCATGACCTCGGCGAGGAAGGGGCAGCCCAGCAGTACTACATGCTCGGGTTCCAGCTCGCCGTCGAAGCCGACCCGAACGCGCACGCCGCCTGGATGATGCGCGCCGTTGCCCACCAAGCCCTCAGCCTGGACCAACACCAGCACAGCCGCGACCTCATCCAAGCCGCGCTCAGGCGCGCTCAAGGCCACGCCGACGGTGCCACCGAAGCGCTTCTGCACATCACCCACGCCCGAGCCCACGCCGCCCTCGGCGACAAGCCCTCCGCCGCGCGGGCGCTTCTAGTGGCGTGTCTCTGAAGTGTGTTGACGGTTGGCTTTCGTGAGGATCTGGTCGGCGGTCTTGGTCCAGGTGAAGG
>NZ_JADWYX010000229.1 GCF_016786355.1 Frankia sp. AgB1.9 | reverse complement strand
GACGGGAAGCACATCGAGCCGAGCACGCCGGCCGCGTTCATGTCCTTGACCCGCTCATGGATGTCGAAACAGCCCGGACGCATCTCCTCGAAGGACGTCGGCTCAACGCCGTACTCCTCCCTCGGCCGGCCCGCGACAGCGTTAAGGCCGACGTTCGGGATCACGGTGCCGTTGAAGGTCCACACATCGGAACCGTCATCGCGACGGACGACCTTCGGGGCGACATCGTCGAACTTCGCGGGCAGCCTGCCCTTGAACATGTCAGGTGGCTCGACCAGGTGATCGTCAACACTGATCAGGATGAGGTCATCGGCTTGCATGCCAGTCTCCGCTCGCGGGGTCGTGGGCTGCCAGAACTCCGGTCCGGGCCGGTCGGGCTGTCGGGGTCGAACATTCGCGTTCGAGTGGACTGATGGCGCTGTTCAGTCGAACGCCTCGTCAGTCGTGGTTCATGCGGTGGGATTTCATGGCTCCAGGACGACCCGGATGGCGCCTGACCGGCGGTCGCTCGCCACCTGGAACGCCTCTTCGGCGTCCTTGAGCGGGAACCTGTGGCTGATAAGTGTGCGGCTGATCTCCGGGTTGGCGGCCAGCATCGCCGCGGCGTCCTCCATCTCCCGGCCGCCCGCGTGAGCGCAGTAGCCGAGCGAGGGAATCAGCCGTGCCTCGCGGAGGAACAGGCTGGGCCAGTCGATCTCGATCTTCTCCATGAACACGCCGACCACGACGATCGTCCCGCCGGGTGCGACGAGGTCGATCGCGCGGGCGAGACTGGCCGGGCTGCCGGCCGCCTCGACCACGACGTCGTAACGGCCATCGGTGCCGATCGTCGCGCCCAACCGTGCCGCCGCTTCGATCTGGTGAGGGTGACGCGCCTCTATGGCGACATCCTCGGCGCCCTGGCCTTGAGCGCCCGCCGCGGCGAGCAGACCCAGAGCGCCGGCGCCGACGACGGCGACGCGAGTCTGGACGCCGGTACCGGCCAGACGTAAGGCGTGCCAGGAAACCGCGGCCGGCTCGACCAGGCTGGCGTCGCGGACGTCGAGACCGGCGGGCAGCGGGACAAGCCGACCGGCCGGGGCGCGGAACTGCTCGGCCATGCCGCCGTCGATGGAAAAGCCGAGCCCGCGCTCACCATGGGTCGGACAGCGGTTATAGCGGCCGCTCCGGCACTGGTCGCAGTCCATGCAGCCATAGAGGGCCTCGACGACATAGGCGTCGCCGGCCTCGTCCACGCCGGCGAGCTCGTGGCCGAGGATGAAACGACAGCCATAGGAGATGTACATGAGGTCGGAACTGCAGATGCTCGCCGAGCGAATCTGGAGCAGTTCCCCGGTGCCCGGCGGTTCCTCAAGATCGACGACCTGAACGCCGCCCTCCGCGGCACGTACGGCTTTCATCGCTGCTCCCCCTCGACGTGGGCTGGGTGATGTTGGTGCGTCGTCGGGCCCCGCCCGGTGCGCACGGTGAGCGAGACCCAATGGGTTTGACGGCACGTGATCGTGTGGTCGGAGTCAAGACGCCGGCGCGGGGACAGGCGGCATGAGGAGACGCCTCGAATGCCGGCGCGCCTTTGCGCGGGCACGGGGAAATCCCGAGAAAGGTGCGAGGAATGCCTGCGCCGACAACCGAGTCGGCAGCCGCACGACCGCGCCCAATCGCAGACCGTCGTCCATGTTGATCAGAGGTCGGTGTTTGACCACCCGCGGTCACCGTTCGCCGAGGTTCGGCGGTCCGCGGAGTCGCCAGACCATTCGAGCACGCCCACTCGAACCAGTCGGCCGGACCGAGAGGGACGGTCACAGGTCTCCGTGTCAAAGTCAAGGCTTGCCGAGCTGCGCGCCTTCAGGTGCGGCCGGTGCCGGTACGCGGGTCAGAGCATTCCGGCTCGCGAGCCGGGCCCCCGCCCGGCTGGCCGCCCGCACCGCCGACGTGGCGAAGACGACGGGTTTCGCGAGGGTAGCGCGAGCGCGCGTCGCGGCGGGGCCGTCGCTGGGTGGCGAAGACGCGGGACGGCTGGGAACCAGCCGATCCCAGGTGAGGCGCCTGGTCGGCCGGACGAGACCCTTGCCGTGCCGTCGTGGACGGTCTACATTACGGTCAACTTTTCCAGACATGATCGTCAAAAATATTTGACGATCATGTCTGGTTCCTCAGCCGAACCTGACCCACTGGTCGGCCTGCGGACGTCGCCTTGCCCCACAGCCGTGGGCCGCTGTGGCGGCCGCGTCGGTAGCCGTCAAGGAGCCCAGATGGAGCCTGTCCACCCGCCGAGACCGTCGGCGGTGCCGCCTTCGGCGTCAAACGCCGACGGCCCACCGCGCGCGCCGCGCTGGGACGACGACGGCCCACGGTCGCGCCGGGGGGCTGAGACGAGGGCACGCCTCGTCGAGGCGGCCAAGGCGGTATTCGAGGAGAAAGGATTCCACGAAGCCCGGATCTCGGACTTCGCCGAGCGGGCGGGCCTGACCCACAGCGCCTTTTACCACTATTTCGACTCCAAGGAGGAGATTCTCCGCGAGGTCGCGACGGTCATCGACCACACGTTGAACGCGGGCGTGGACATCATCCTGGACCAGCACTCCACCGCCACTCCTCGTGAGCGCATCGCCGCGGCCATGCGGATCCGCCTCAAGGCCCATCGCAAGGAGGCGCGGATCATGAACGTGATCGAGCAGGTGTCCCGGCATAACGAGCAGGTCCGGGTGCTCTGGTCACAGTTCTACGAACAGCACGTGAAAGAGATGGCCAACTCGATCGAACAGCTCCAACGCCGCGGGCTCGCGGACACCGCCCTCGACCCCGTCATCGTGACCGACGCCCTGGCCGTGATGACCATACGGTTCGCCGAGAAATCTCTCCTGCAGGAAGACTCCGGATACGACTTCGACACCGCCGTCGAACAGCTCACCAGGATCTACGTCAACGCGCTGCAACTCCGCGACCCGAAGAAGCCCCGCCGCCGACGGGAGGAGCCGAGGTGAGCCTCGGGCGCGCCCTGCCGACGGGGTGGTAGGTCGAACCCACCCTCTTCACCGACGTGGAAAACACGATGACCATCGCCCAGGAGGAGATCTTCGGCCCGGTCCTCGTGGTGATCCCCTTCGATGATGACGACGACGCGGTCCGCATCGCCAACGACAGTCGTTATCGCCTGGCCGGCGGGATGTTCTCCGGCTCGCTCGAGCGGTCGCTCGCGGTCGCCCACCGGGTCCGCACCGGCGGCCTCGCCATCAACAGCGGGACGCCGTACGGCGCCGACCTGCCGTTCGGCGGCTACAAGCACAGTGGAATCGGCCGGCAGAACGGCCTCGAAGGTTTCGAACAGTATCTGGAAACGAAGTCGGTCGCCTGGCCGAAGGCCTGAGCGCGGATCGCGCCGGCCCGCCGCGGCAGACGGAACCCGCTCCGCGGAGGCGCGGGCCGTGGCTGGCGCATGCCCAGTGGGGCGACCCGGGTCGAACGGCGCTCCGGCCCGCGCGCGGTAAGCACGCTTGATCTCTTGGAAACCTCGTGGACGAGAGCGGGCGACGCGCGCCGATAACCTCATCCTGCTTTCAGACAAGGAGCCCGGCTATGTCGGCGACAACCCGCAGCAGCGATCTCTACTACGACCCATATGACTTCCAGATCGACGCGGATCCCTATCCGGTGTGGCGCCGGCTACGGCAGGAGGCACCGCTCTACTACAACGACCAACACGGCTTCTACGCCTTAAGCCGTTTCGAGGACGTCGAGCCCTGCCTGAGCAACTGGCAGACCTACCGGTCCGGCCGAGGCACTCTCCTCGAGATGATCAAAGCAGCCGTTCCCATCCCGCCCGGTTCGATCCTCTTCGAGGACCCGCCAGTGCACCGGGCCCATCGCGGCGTCATGGCGCGGGTGTTCACGCCCCGGAAGATGAACGCTCTCGAGCCGCTGGTGCGCGACTTCTGTCGCCGCTCGCTCGACCCGCTTGTCGGGTCCGGCGGGTTCGACATCGTGGGTGACCTCGGCGCCGCGATGCCCATGCGTGTCATCGGTTATCTGCTCGGAATTCCGGAGAAGGACCAGGAGGCCATCCGGGACCTTTTCGACGAAAACCTTCGCCTTGCCGAAGGCGACGACCACGCGCCCCCGACGATGAGCCTCACGGAACCGTTCGCGGCCTATGTCGACTGGCGGGCGGAACATCCATCCGACGACCTGATGACGGAGCTCCTCAACGCCGAGTTCGAGGACGAGACCGGCGTCACTCGCACGCTGACCCGGGAAGAGGTCCTCAACTACGTCTACCTGCTTGCCGGGGCGGGAAACGAGACCACGGCGCGGCTCATCGGCTGGACCGGCAAGCTGCTCGCCGAGCACCCTGACCAGCGTCGTGAGCTGGTCGAGGACCGGTCGCTGATCCCCAATGCGGTCGAGGAGGTCCTCCGCTACGAGGCACCATCGCCCGTGCAGGCGCGGTACGTCCTCGACGATGTCGAGCATTACGGCCAGACCGTCGCGGCGGGCAGCATCATGCTGCTTCTCAACGGCTCCGCCAATCGGGACGAGACCCGGTTTCCCGACCCCGACCGTTTCGACATCCACCGGGACGTGGGGCGACACCTCTCCTTTGGCTACGGCATCCACCACTGTCTCGGAGCGGCGCTGGCCCGGCTCGAAGGGCGCGTAGCGCTCGACGAGATCCTGAGCCGGTTTCCCACGTGGGAGGTCGACTGGGACAACGCCGTCCAGGCTCGTACCTCGACCGTGCGCGGCTGGGACAAGCTTCCCGTACGGACCTCCTGAGCCGGACCGGAACCGCACGGCTTCACATTCTCGCCGCCGCGACGGAATCCGGCGTGCTGTTACGAGACGCGCCGCCGCGGCACGATCGTTCACCCTCACTCGCAGAATCATTGACTGTAGGAGGTACTGATGGGTGCGCACGCCGACGCGGCTGTCGAGCCGGCCACTCTTCCGGGAGACGTCCAACAGATTGGCTATATCGTCCGCGACCTCGACCAGGCACTGGCGAGCTGGCTCGAGCTCGGGGTTGGGCCCTGGTTCGTCATGCGGGGCCAGTCGCAGACCGGCACCTACCGGGGCCGGCCGTGCACGGTCCCGCTCTCGATCGCCTTCGGCAACTCGGGTGACCTGCAGATCGAACTGATCGCCCAGGAGGATGACACTCCGAGTATCTACCGGGAGTTCCTCGACTCCGGACGAGATGGATTCCACCAGCTTGCCTGGTGGACGACCGACTTCGACGCCACGATGCGGTCCGTCGAAGCGGCCGGCTGGCCGGTGGTGTGGTCCGGCGACGGGGGAGGCGCGGCTCGTTTCGCCTACGCGGAACCGCCCGCTGGTCCCGCGACGATCATCGAGATCATGGAACTCACGGCCACGACGGACGGGATGGCGACACTCGTCCGCGAAGCCGCTGCGGGCTGGGACGGCCGCGATCCGATTCGCTCGTTCGAACAGTTCTGACAGTGAGCGGCCGATGGCCGCTCTCGGCCAGGTTCATGGCGCCCAGCTCGCCGGCACGGCATGGGCAGCGGAATGTCCCTGCGATGACGCGATGGCACGGCTCCCAGACGAAGCTCGGGATTTCCGACGATGAGAGGGGAAAGAGTTGATCCGACACAGGCGATGGTCTTCCGGCGGCCTGGCCGGCCACGTCCTTTGCAATCGCTACGGCCGGTCGACCCACTGGAGCACGGCGCGCGGTCACGTCGCCAGCACCACGCCCGCCGACCGTCCAGCCGCGGCGCTCCCGGGGGTGGTCGCGCCGTGACGACCGTGGGAATCGTCACCGGCGCTGGCCGCGGCATGGGACTGGCCTGCGCGGCACGGCTCGTCGGCACGGTCGACATCCTGCTGCTCATCGACCGCGACGAGTCTGTGGCAGTCGTCGCCAAAGAACTGTCGACCGGTGGCCGCGCGACGCTCGTCGAACCCTTCTTACTCGACGTCACCGACGGCGACGGCCTGGCCCGGCTCGCCGCCCGGGTTGCCGAGCTGGGCACGCTGCGGGCCGTGGTGCACGCCGCGGGCATCTCGCCCACCATGGCGGACTGGCGCCGGATCTTCACGGTCGACCTGGTCGGCACCGCGATGCTCGCCGAGGCGCTTCGCCCGCTGACGACGACCGGGACGGCGATGGTGTGCTTCGCGTCCATGGCGCCGATGCTGATGGTGACCGAACCGCACCCAGCCGTGGACGCCGTGCTCGATCGCCCGCTCGCGGACGACTTCCTCGATCGGATGCATGAGGCACTCGGGACGGCGATCGAGGACTCAGGATCGGCCTACTCCTGGGCCAAACGGGGCGTACACCGCTTCGTGCAACAGGAGGCAGTTCGGGTCGGCCCCCACGGCGGCCGGGTCTGCTCGGTGTCCCCGGGGATCATCGACACCCCCCAGGGACGGCAGGAGGCGCAGGCCCACAGCCTCATGCAGGCGCTGGTGGACCAGACGCCCCTGGGCCGGATCGGGCAGGCAGAGGACGTCGCCGACGTCGTCGCCTTCCTCCTGTCGGACGGCGCCCGGTTCCTCACCGGCATCGACCTTCTCGTCGACGGCGGCATCTGCGCCGCCGTGCGTGGACCAGGAGCCGCCCAGACCTGAGGCCGTGGGCGGCAGTTGATGGCGCGTGGTCACGCCGACCGAACCAGCTTCGGCGGCCGGCCACGCGGCGACGGCGCGGCCCGCGGCCCGGAAAAGAAACGGCTCCGGACCCGGCCGTTCGTGGCAGCCGCGGGCAAGACCGTTGCCTGCCGCGAAATAGATCGATTTACCGCAA
>NZ_JADWYX010000228.1 GCF_016786355.1 Frankia sp. AgB1.9 | reverse complement strand
CACCGACCGTGCGCCCGTTGCAAGGCGGCCCCAACCCGGCGTTCGAGCGCCGGGCCGGGGCCTAGGCCCCCACCCCCTGCACACACAGGAGACGACGACCCATGGCAAGTGTCCCGCGTCCCGACGGCCCACCGCCCGGCAACCCGCGCGCCTACGTCACCACCACCACCGACCGCCACACCCTGACCGTTCTTCCCGGTGCCGAGCCGGACGACGTGGCCGCAGCGCTGGCCGACATCCCGCCCGCGTCGTTCCTCACCTTCGACCGCTCGCCTCTCGACCGCGACGGGGTCGCGCTGAGGTTCCGGGCGCAACCCGACGGGGCGGCCCCGGCCGACCCGCCGACCGTGCCCGCGTCTGACTGGACGCCCACGGTCCCCCGGGATGTCCACGTGCCGGCTGGGGTGCTTGGTGATGCCCGGTGGCGCCACGACCGGGCGGCCGTGCCCGCGTGGTGGACCACGATCTACGGGACGATCGTCGCCGGGCCGTGGGCCGACCGGTACGACGCCAGCGACGCCGGGGCCGGTGACCCCGACGCCCGCGCCGCCTACGGCGTCGCTCAGCCTGACGCCACGGTCGCGACCCGCCATGCGCCCGATCAGCTTGCATGGGAGCGCCACCTTGCCGCTCAGACCGGCCGGCTACGCGACGAGCACGGCGGCCCCCTCGTGCCGCTCGGCGACGACGTGGGGCGGTTGGCGTTCCAGGTGGGTGCGGCGCTCGTCGCGGCCGGTGTCCCGCTGGCCGACGTCGGTGGGACCGACCCGCACGGCGGTGCGCTCGTCGTGCCCGCCCGCCTTTCCTCCCCGGCCGGGGTCGCGCTTGACTGGCTCACCGACCCGCACCGGCCCGCGCTCGACAGCTACGGCGACAACGCGGGCGTGCTGCCCGACGTGATGGGCTACGCGCTCGCGTCGCTCCTGGGCACGCTCGGGTTCCGCGTCGGGCGCGGCAAGGGAACACGCTCGCATCTCGTCACGGCGGCCCCGGCCCCCTGACCCCGGAACCGGCCCATGCGGCCCCCGACCCGATCCCGGGCCGGGGGCCGCACACGTTGCGGCGGCCCCGCCAGCGACCGCCACGGCGGCGCTGTAGCGGACGGAGGGTCACACCGCCGGCTATCCCGCCGCGTCTGGCCTTTGGGGGAAAGGCAGACGCCTACGGGCGTCTTCGGCATCCAGGTCCGCGACGAGGTCGTCAATACGGCGCTGCAAGGCGGGGTTCTCGTCGTAGCGCTGGCAGATCTCCGCGTAGCTGGGGAAGGATGTTTCCGGGAGTTCGGCACGGACAGCGACCAAGAACGACTCAATGTCGGCCACAGCGTCGCTTCCCATGAAGGTACCGGGTATCAGACGGACCGTGACCAGCCCACGCCTACGCCGCACACGACGGACCACAGCACGCGCGGTGTTTCCCTCGTAGTCACCGACAACAATGCGCCGCCCCCACCGCAGCCGCACGCCCGGCTCGGCGTGCGCGATAGACGCTACTATCCGGCCGCGCCGCTCGATGTCATTGAACTCAACCCAAAGATCAAACAAAGAGATTCCTACCTCGCGGGGTCGTCGTATACCTCGCCCGTGAGGCACGCAGGCGGGTTGAACCGTCGTCCCGACGGGGACGGGTGGGCTGTCGTCGTTCTACCCTCTCAGTACGAATGCTCGGTGCTCTCGCGACATAGCCGCTAGAACGGATCGCCTGACTCCATAGATGAGCGGGTCCTCGCTGGCCACGTCGGCCGGCGGCCCATCGGGCCGTTCGGCGCCGCTGTCCGGGGCCGGTGCCTCTGGCGCCGGCCGCCGCGTCTCTGCCATCGGTGGTTCCCTCGGGTTAGCGATGAGTCGCCGTGTGGGGCGGAGTGGAAAGGCCGTCAAGCCAGGCAGGGACATCGGGCCACGAAACGATCTCCCAGACATGCCGTATCCGTACGCCGTCAGCGTTCCGTACCCACAGTTCATGGGGAATCGCGGACCGGCCGATTCCTAGCGGCGGGCAAACTGCGCACATGACCGTTTTGGCCCCGCGTCCGCGCCGAGCCCGCAACATGGTTCCGACCAGGCATGCTAACGCGGTGTCTTCGCGGGATATGCCCGGCGGATAGATCACCACCGAGTTGATGTGTGGTAAGTGGGGCAGTTGCGTGGCGACTCTCGTTATCTCGCCCCGCTGTATCGCCACGAAATCGTAGTCAGGCGTCCCAGAGACCGCCGTCTCCGGTGCCGCCGGCCATCTTCGTTCTATAAGCAGTCCGGCCCGGTCGGCTGGGATATCGGCCGGCAGGACCGGCGTGAACGGCCACTCCGGGCCGTCCTCAAGTCTGGCCTTGAGGATGGTCTCATCCACCGCCGTCTACCTGTCCTCACTCGCGCCGAGCAGCGCGGGTGGGGGTGTCTGCCAGTCGTCGTGCAGAGCACGCAACGTGTCGGCCACTCGACGCAACATATCCGGATCGTCTTCCATGAACACGGGAAGCTCTGGTTCTGGGATTATGATCCGAGATGTTCGCTCTGGTATTGGTGGTCGTCCGCCCACTATTTCCACGGGTACGGGTTGGCTCGGTATCTGCGCCCAGACGACTTTGCCACCTGATGGCGACCGGTACCACGACCATTTGCTACTCAGTAGCTCGACCATGAACAGGCCACGCCCGCGCTCCGCGTCCGCGTCGATATGGGCGATCCGGGGCTCGGCGTGCCCGTTGCTGTCCCATACCTCAATCAGAAGATTGTCGTTCGTGATCTTCAGTTGCACGGCCACGAAATCGGTTGGGCTGCTGACGCGAACCGCGTTCGTGACAAGCTCGCACAGGATCGATTCGGCCGTATCGATCGTTGGCGCGTTCTGCGACCAGGCTGTGAGGGTGCGGACAATATCGGCACGCGCTTTCGGGACCGCGTCGAGCGTCGGCCGGAAGTATCTCACGTCTACGCGGATGACGGCGGTGCCGCTGTTACTGCTCATGCGATATCCAGACCTAGCCCGGACGAGGACCACGCGACGATCATCTCCACTATCGCGCCCGCTAGACGGGGGGCTGCCGGCCACGAAAGGCCGACTGCCACGGGCGGCCGTCGGTATCCGGGCCGGTCGCGGACCGCCATTCGGCCAACTCGGACGGCCGGTTTTCCTTCGCAGGAACCCGCCGTCCGATTATGGCGGCGAGGCCAGCCTCAAAATCAAACATGGCCGCCCACTTGGCGACCTGCGCGGCGTGGGCTTCCCGCAGCAATCGATCGATCGCCGCGAGATCTTCCTCCGTGTATTCGTCGTCTTCCTCTGTCTCCTCATCGGTGACGTGCGTCGCGTCGGCCGACGGCGCATCCGAGAAACTGCGCCCGTCCTCCCAGACACGAACACGCCGGGCACCCGGCACGAGGGCCAGCAAACCAACGGCGATCTCCACAGCCGTAGCGCCGGACGCCACGGCAGGCGGAACCGTAGATTCCGCCTCCCTACCATCCCGGAGTTCAAACCTCACAATCATTGAACCCCCATTCGTTCGCGTCCACATATTCCGCCGAGCCGGAGATCTTCCCCATGGGCACGCCAACCCCCCGGCCCGTCCTGATCCAGCCGCACCGGACGGCCGGTCGCTGAGCCCGGCCCCAGCGGAGCAGGGGCCGGGCTCAGCGTTGTTAGACCCGCACGCCCCGGAAGGCGTCCGCGTCGTCAAGGAAGGCGAGCCACTCGGCTTCTGAGAACGCGAGAACGGGTCCGCTGGGGTCGCGGCTGTCGCGGACCAGGAACCCGCCTCTGCCGGCCCCCTCATGGACCTGCGCGACCTGGACGCACATGCCCCCGGCCCCGTTGCTGTAGCCGGACGCGCGCCACTTGAGCGACTCAGCCGTCAGCCGGTCCGGCTTGATCGTGTTGAAGTGTGTACCGCGTTCGGCGTCTTCGGTGTCGGCATCGTCGTGGAACATCGCGGATCGTCTCCCCTAGCGGTCTGACCTCTGGCGGGTGGCACGGGCGTGCCCTTACTGGCCGTTGGACGGGTTCCGGCGCTGTCCGCCGGATCACGCCCATGACACAATCCGGATAGGGCAGGCGACAGGGTGCAACCGGCCACTATGCGGGGTGCAACCGGTCGTGCAACAGGGTGTGACACGCGAGGGGGTCGGCCGTGGACGGGGTTCAGGGGACAGAGGACGAACGGCCGGCGCTCGCGGCATTGCTTGCGCTGTTGCACGAGAGGAAGGAAGCTTGTGGAGCTACCTTCCTCGGACTGGAAAAGCGGACGGGGTTCAACCGTTCGCAGATCCAGCGAGCTTTCCGTATCACCTCAAAGCTGGAATTGTCTATCGCACTGGCCGAAAAGCTTGATTCCGCGCTTAAGGCCGACGGAAAAATCATCGCCGCGCGGCGAATTGCATACCAGGAACAGGCCGAACTACGGGCACGTCGCGGTGCAGCGACGCCCGCAGACTCGGAAGGTAGCGAGGAGGGTGACGAGACGAACCGTCGGGAAGCGCTGGCGGCATTGGCGGCAGGCGCGAGTGCGCTCACGCTGCGAATTGGAACTAGCAGCAGGGGGCCGGGGCGCGCTGATTTGTTCGCGGCCAAGAGGACCGTAGCAGATCTGGCAGCCCGCTACCCCACTACTCCACACGATGCGCTTCTGCCGGAAGTTGGGAGGCATTGGCGTGCGGCAGAGGCAGTGTTGGCGGATGGCTGGCGGTCCGATCGCTACCGGGGTGAATTTCAGGTGGTCGCAGGGCAACTGACGTGCCTACTGTCTCGCTTGGCTTTTAACATGGGAGATCACGATGAGAGCGCACAGTTCCTGGACCTGATGGAGCGTCACGTTGAGGCTTCCGGAGATCCGGGATTGGGCGCTGCAGCCGCTGGAATGTGGTCGTCTCTATTTTTCTATCAAGGCGACTACCTGGAAGCGCTCCGCGCAGCGCAGGACGGTCACCGTTGGCGGTACAAGTATGATGAAGCGCGCTTGTTCGGCTATGAGGCTCGAGCGCTCGGCGCGCTAGGCGATCCGGCCGCGTTGGAGGCACTCGACATGATGGAACGCTCGCTTGGCCCCGTAAGCGTGGCAGAAGCGGGTGGTGAGCCTTTCACTGAAGAATATGCGAGATCGGTTCGGGGTCATTCTTTGGCCCGGCTTGGGCGCCTTGGCGAGGCGCTCGAAATCACAACGACTGCGATTGCAGAATATGACCTTCAAGGTCAGGCGCCCTATGAGAGTCACGGCAACGCCTACCTTTCGCATGCGATGGCACTGCTCGGGCTAGACGTGGAAGAATCCGCGCGAGCGACGCTTCGCGCGCTCGACATAATCGATGGTCGACCGACACACACTGTACTCCAACGTGCTGGAGAGCTAGCAGGACAAATGGGCAGATATCAGGGCGTCGCCGTCGTCAAGGAACTTCATGGGCGTCTCGCGGGCTCCGGCGCTCGTGTACTTCCGGCTGGACCAGCAACATGACGGCCCACGATCCAACGACTATCACCATTCCAACGTTGGCCACGGAACGTTTAATTCTTCGAGGATGGAAGCCGGCCGACATCGACCCGTACGCGGCAATGAATGCCGATCCCGAAATGATGCGACACGAAGGGGGTACCTTCGGGCAGGCGGCAACATTCCGCCTGGTCGCAGAGCTAATCGGGTTGTGGCCGCTGCGCGGCTGCGGCATGTGGGCCCTGGAACTCCGGGAGACTGGCGAGTTCATCGGACGCGCCGGGCTTTATGAGGGTTGGGATTGGCCCGGCATAGAAGCTGCCTGGACTGTTCGCCGGGATCAATGGGGTCGGGGCCTGGCTACCGAGGCCGCTGCGGCGGCAATTGAGTGGGGCTGGGAAAATCTCGCGGCCGATCACTTGGTTTCGGTGATTACACCGGAAAATGTTGCTTCGCGACGGGTCGCGGAGAAACTCGGGTTCCGGATGACCGGGCGGGGGGACGTTGGCCCGTGGAAGGACCAGGCTCTCTATCGGCTGGACCGTCCGACGGCCGGATAACGCTTGCCGCCTGCTTGCAAGAGCTAGCGGTCTGCAAGCGCTGGTCGCGGGTTCGCGGTGGGGAGACGTGAGGGCCCTCCGCTGCATGGTGTCGGTGGCCAATGCGGCGGAGGGCCCTCACGCGTCCGGGAGTGGTCCCGTTCGGTGTGCTTGCTTTTGTTAGCGGGTTGCTAGCGCTGGTCAGGCCATAGATTCGGGCTTCGCGGGGTGTGGTGTGGCGGTGGTGAGCCGGGGGGTTGGGATGGTGGGGCGGGTGCTCATGGTGCGCAGCGCGGCGCGTATCTGGGGGTCGCGTGCTGCGGCGCGGAAGGCGCTCAGTGGTGGGGGTAGGCGCAAGGCGAGGAACCGCGCCGGGAGCGTCGCGTTGGGGTCGGAGCGTTCGGCGATGGCGAGTGTGAGCGCGTCGAGTACGTGGCGTTCGTATTCGCGTGCGAACTGGTCGGGGCCGACGCGGTAGAGGGGTGCGGCGATGGCGCGGCGTTCGGTGAGGTTGGCGCGGGGGGGTTGGCCGATACCGAGCAGGATCGTCGCGGCTTTGGCGTGGGTGTCGGGTAGCGCGCCGATCGCGTCGCGGACCTTGGCCCACGCGGTGGGGGCTGCTTCCAGGGTGTGCCGGCCGGTGAGCAGTGCCAGGAGGTTCGGTGCGACGCGGGCGAGGCCCGACGGGCTGGGGTCGTCGGCGCGGATGAGTTTGTGTAGGTCGGCTTCGATCCGGCGGGTAATGAGCGTGATCATGGTGGGGGGTTCTTCCTGCGCGCGCAGGTGACCCCCAACATCACCGACTTCACCCGGCTCGTCGGCCAGATCAAGAACGCCCACGCCGAC
>NZ_JADWYX010000227.1 GCF_016786355.1 Frankia sp. AgB1.9 | reverse complement strand
TAGCCGAACCGGCCGGCGACGTAGTCCTCGGTGACCTTGTTGTCGGGTTTGGAGAAGATCTTCTTCGTGGGGCCGACCTCGATGAGGCGCCCGGCACGGTCGTCGCCGAGGTTCATGAAGGCGGTGGTGTCCGCTACGCGGGCGGCCTGCTGCATGTTGTGGGTGACGATGACGATGGTCACCTCGCTTTTGAGCTCGGCGATGGTGTCCTCGATCGCGAGGGTGCTGATGGGGTCGAGCGCGGAGCAGGGCTCGTCCATGAGCAGGACGGTGGGGCCGACCGCGAGCGCGCGGGCGATGCAGAGGCGTTGTTGCTGGCCGCCGGACAGGCCGCCGCCGGGTTTGCCGAGCCGGTCTTTGACCTCGTCCCAGAGGCCGGCGTGGCGTAGCGCCTGCTCGACGATGTCGTCGTAGGGAGCGCGGCCTCGTCGGACCTTGCGGCCTCCGAGGCCCAGGCGCAGGCCGACGAGCACGTTGTCACCGATGCTCAGGGTCGGGAACGGGTTGGGGCGTTGGAACACCATGCCGATCTGTTGGCGGATCTCGGCCATGGCGACGCCGGGCCGGTAGATGCTGGCGCCGTCGAGTGAGATCTCCCCGTCCACGCGGGCGCGGGGAACGGTCAGGTGCAGTCCGTCCAGGCAGCGCAGGACGGTGGACTTCCCGCAGCCGGACGGGCCGATGAGCGCGGTGACCTGGCGGGCCGGGATCGTCAGGCTGACATCGGCGACCGCGACATGCTCGCCGTAGTAGGCGGTCAGGTCACGGACCTCGATATGCCCACTCACCGGTCCGTCCGCGGGCACGGACGGTGCGCTGCCCGACGGGGCGGGTGTCGGCTGGGTGGGCACCGCCGGGGTCGGGGTGACGTTCTCGATGGTCACGAGCTGCCTCCGGAGGCAGTGGCGCGCCGGCCGGCGACGCGGGCGATCGCGGTGAACAGCAGGACCAGGATCACCATGGTCAGCGCCCCGGCCCAGGCCCGGCCTTGCGCGGCTTGGAACCCGGTGATGGCGTTGCCGAACACCTGCAGCGACAGGGTGGACATGCGGTGGGTGGGGTGGGTCTCGATGAACAGGTCGTTGCCCAGTGCGGTGAGCAGCAGGGGCGCGGTCTCACCCATGGCTCGGGCGATGGCGAGCATGCAGCCGGTGATGATCCCGCCGGTGGCCGTGGGCAGGACGATCGAGAGGATGGTGCGCGCGCGGCTCACCCCGAGCGCGAGGCTGGCCTCGCGCAGCTCGTTCGGGACGAGGCGCAGCATCTCCTCGGTCGTCCGTATGATCAACGGGAGCATGATCATGGCGAGGGCGATGGCGCCGGCGAGTCCGGAGAAGCCGAAGCGGGTGACCCACAGGGCGTAGACGAACGCGCCGGTGACGATGGTGGGGATGCCGACGAGGACATCGGTGAGGAAGCGGGCGACCTGCGCGATCGGGCCGCCGTACTCGTTGAGGTAGATCGCGGCGGCGATCCCGACGGGGACGGCGATGGCGGTGGCGAGGCCGACGACGATGAGGCTGCCGATGATGCCGTTGGCGAACCCGCCGCCGCCCTGGCCGGGGTCGCCGGGCGGGGTCTGGGTGAGGAATTCCGGTCCGAGGTACTTGAATCCCTGCGCGGCGACGTAGCTCAGGACCCAGACGAGGACGGCGACGGCGAGGGCCACGACGGCGGCGAGCAGGGCCGTCATGGCCAGGTCGGCGCGGCGCCGGTGGGCGAGGCGTGCCGTGCTCAGGTCGGCCCGGTAGCTCACCAGCGGGCTGGTCGGCGCCGGGCCGGTGGGCGCCGGGATGGTCGCGACCGCGGTCTGCTCGGGGGCGGGCGGATCTGGTGCGATGTGCGGGGTGTCGGTGCTCATGCGATGTGCTCTCCCGCCCGGCGCACGATCAGCTTGCCGATGATGTTGACGAGGAGGGCGACCACCAGCAGCCAGAAGCCGACGACGAACAGCGCCGACAGGTGGTAGGGCTCGGTCGCCTCGGTGAACTCGTTCGCGATGACCGACGGCATCGTCGCGCCCTGCCCGAAGATCGACTCGGTGATCTTCAGGACGTTGTTGCCGATGACCATGGTGACGGCGATGGTCTCGCCGACCGCGCGCCCGAAGCCGAGGATCGAGGCACCGACGATGCCGGACCGGGAGCGGGGCAGGACCGCGACGCGCAGCATCTCCCAGCGGGTCGCGCCGAGCGCGAGCGCGGCTTCCTTCTCCGCGCGTGGGGCGGTCGCGAAGACCTCCCGGCAGATCGCCGTGATGATCGGCAGCACCATGATCGCGAGGATGACGCCCGCGGTGAAGTAGGAGACCCCGAAGAACGGCCCGGCGAAGACCCCGCCGATGACCGGGATCTTCCCGAGGGTGTCGGTCAGGAACACCCCGATCGGCTTGATGGCCGGGATCAGCGCGAAGATCCCCCAGAAGCCGTACACGACGCTGGGGATCGCGGCGAGCAGGTCCACCAGCCAGGACACCGGCCGGCGCAGCCGCCGCGGTGCGACGTCGGTGATGAACAGCGCGATCGCCACGGAGACGGGCACCGCGATGAGCATGCCGATCAGGCTGGTCAGCAGGGTGCCGTAGACGAACTGCAGGATGCCGTACGGGTTGTGGGAGCCGCTGGTGGTCGCTTCGCTCGGCGCCCAGCGGCTCCCGGTCAGGAACCCGGCCGCGCCGTAGTGGCGCATCGCGGGCAGGGACTGGTCGATCAGGAATGCCGCGGTGCTGACGAGCACCAGGATGATCAGTACGGCCGCGGCGCCGGTGACACCGCGGAAGCTGGCGTCGCCGAGGCGGCCGGACCGTCGGGCGCCGCGCGGGCGCGCTAGAGAGGTCGTAACCATGAAGGGGATCTCCTCGCCGGGACGGCGGGCCGCGATGTGCTCGCGGCCCGCCGCCTGCGTCCTCGGGCCGGTTACGGCGCCAACGTGGAGCCGTTGAGCGTCACCTTGTGCAGCTGGCCGATCGCCTGCTGCTGGAGCGCCGTGCCGAGGGGGGCGTAGTTGATCGAGCTGGCCGAGTTCTGGCCCTTGGTCAGCACCCAGGACAGGAAGTTGACCATGGCCGCCGCCTTGGCCGGGTCGGTCTGGTCCTGGTAGATCAGCGTGAAGGTGGTGCCGGTGATCGGGTAGGCGTTGGCTCCCGGCTCGTTGGTGAGGTCACCGCGCAGGTCCGCGGGGAACGTCGCCGCCGAGGCGGCGGCGGTCACCGTGGCGACGCACGGCTGGATGAAGTTGCCGGCCTTGTTCTTGACCTGGCCGACCGGCAGCTTCTGCGCGAGCGCGTACTGAAGCTCGACGTAGCCGATCGCGCCGTCGGTCTGGTGGACCGCGCCGGAGACGCCCTCGTTGCCCTTGCCGCCGATACCCACCGGCCAGGCGACGGTCTTGCCCTTGGACTTGTCCGCGCCGCCGAGCTTGGTCACCCAGTCCGGGCTCGCCTTGGTCAGGTAGTTCGTCCACACGCCGGTCGTCCCCGACCCGTCGGAACGGTGGACCACCGCGATCGGCTTGCTCGGGAGGGTCACGCCCGGGTTCAGCGCGGTGATCGCGGGGTCGTTCCAGGTCGTGATGTCGCCGTCGAAGATCTTGCCCAGGACGTCGCCGGTGAACTTCAGCCCGTCCGGCACGCCGGGCAGGTTGTAGGTCGGCACGACCGCGCCGAGCACGACCGGGACGTGCAGGATCGGCTTCCCGGCCTGGGACAGCTCAGCGTCAGTCATCGGGACGTCGCTGTCACCGAAGTCGACGGTCTTGGCGATGATCTGCTGCACCCCGCCGCCGGACCCGATCGACTGGTAGGCGACCTGGGTACCGGTCTCCTCCGAGTACGCCTTGGTCCACACCGACAGCATCGGCGCGACGAACGTGCTACCCGCGCCCGACAGCGACTTGCCGCCGCCGGCGATCGTGGATATCCCGTTGCTGAAGTTCGGCGCCGCCGCGGCCTGCCCGCAGATCTGACCTGCCTGCGCGGTCTGGCTGGCGGCGGCCGTAGGCGTGCCGCCGTTCGAGCTACCCGTAGACCCGCACGCGGCCAGCGAGGCGCTCACAGCGAGCACCGCCCCAACCGCCAGGGATGTCGTCCTCCATCGGGTGATGCGAAGCATCTGCCCCTCCGTGCTAGAGCCCCCCAGGGGCGTTACCGTCCCGCCGCGTCTGCGTGGGCGTCCCATATAGAAAGTTGTCAACATGTCGCATGTCTGACCTATGGGCGAACCACGAATGAACACATCGACATTGTTCTATAAGCACCCATGCCGGCCCCACCTTCGGACGCGGAGACCCGGAGACCGAGGGGTGTTCCTGCGGGAGCACTGATGCCCCGACCGCTCGGGGCACGCGCGAAGGCAGATGACCGAGCCTGCGGGAGATCTTCGGGTGGCCACGGCGTCAGGGGCGTGCCGGAGGGACGCCGCGGGCTTGCCGGGCAGATGCGCGACCTGCGGACGGCCCGCAGGAGCGGGCGAGGTGTGCGCCCGGCGGAGGCGCCGACCAGCCACCTCAGCCGCAGCGGGCTTGCCCTAGGTGCGTGCCATCAGAACGTCTGGGACGCTCTCAGCGCATCGAGGCAACCACGCCGGCTGGGGGCCGTCAGCGCGTCCAGCACGCCCGCTGGGCGCAGCGCGCGGTAAAAGACGTTCCCGTCGCACCAGATCATCTGCAGCAGACCGGCGGTGGCGAGACGGATCAGACTGGCGTCACGGTCCTTACCCAGACCCGCGAGCAGTTCCGCGATGTGACACCCGCACACTTCGTCGCCGTAGGCGCGCAGCGACGTGAACAACCGCAGCGAGGCCGGGTCGCCCAGGGCCTGCAGTGCGCGCGCGACGGCGAGCGGGGTGTCCAGGCTCACGAGCCGCGTGGCCGGCGCGGCGCCCCGGGCAGCCGCCACCGGACAGGGGCAGGCCGGTGCCCCCTCCGGCAGCGAGTCGGTGAGCGGGCCGGCCATCGCCTCTCGCACGTCGCTTATAGACATTCTTCTATGTTGACATCTTCGGTCGGTCAAGGGAAGGCGGCGCGTGTTACCGCAGCAGCTCGCGGATCTCCCGGAGGCGCTCCGGGACCGCGGCGTACCACGCCCATTGACCTCGTTGGGCGCGCGTGACCAGCCCGGCACTGGTCAGGAGCTTCAGGTGGTGACTGACGGTCGGCTGCGAGAGCCCGACGGGCTCGACCAGGTCACAGACACAGGCCTCGCCGCCATCGCCAGCCATGATCAGGCTGAGGAGTTGAAGCCGGACCGGGTGTGCGACCGCCTTCAGAACGCTCGCGAAACGCTCGGCGTCGACGCGGGCGAGTGGTGTTGCCGACAGTGGCGGTCCGCACTCGGGATCGTGATCGACCGACGGGAGGATATCCGGGTGTGAAGGGGTCCCCTCGTCGACGGCCACAGCTACAGCCTAGCGACCAACCGCCACAAGCGGTGTTCTCGCGACCAGTAGGCGGCGTTCAGGATCTGTTACGCGACCGTTCACCATCCAGGCGCAGGCGGTAACCCACACCCCGTACCGACTCGATCAACCGGGGACTCCCCGTGTCTCCAAGACGTTTTCTTATACGCCGCATGTGGACGGAGACTGTGTTTGACGCGGTGTTCGGTGACCCCCAGCCGAGTTCACAGATCGTTTCCAGCGTAACCACATTCCCGGCGTTCTCCATAAGTATCCGCAGCACGCGGAACTCAAGGAGAGGGAAATGCACGGGCTTCTCGCGGACCAGTACGTCGTAGTTGGCGACGTCCATCGTGATGTGGCGGACACACAGCACGCCCGGTGGTGTGGCGAGCCGGACCGGGTTGCGAACCTCCCGCACGACGCCGAGCAGCTCAGGAACCCCGTAGGGGCGCGCGAGACAGCCGTTGGCACCCGCGTCCAGACCCGCGCCCGCTCGATCGCTCTCGTCGGCGCCGAGCGCGAGCAGGATCGGGCAGACCGACCGGTCGAGTCGCGCGCGCACCGCGCGGACAACCGCGATGCCGTCCAAGACAGGCAGGGTCGCCGCGACGAGGAGAGCGTCCGGTCGGCGAAAGCCGGTTTCCAGCAACGCGCTGGCTCCGTCGTGCACGATGGTGACCTCGACGCCCGCGCGGCGCAGGGCCCGAACGGTCTCCTCGCTGACATCCGTATCGGCGATCAGCAGCTTTGCCGACGCCTCCTCTCCGTCAGCAGCTGCAGGCGGTGCGTCCGACCCGGGCGCCCACCGCCGCCCTTCTGGCGAAACGCCGTGTCCCGTCCACTGATCTACCTGGGCGTCAAGAGTAGGTATCGACATCTGCTCCGACTCGTTTCGAGGCCTAGTCTCGGCGGGACGGCGGCGCGACGGCTGTCGCCCGACGCGATCGAGATCCAGGGGCCGCCGTCGTGGGGCGCAGACGGCCCGCCCATGAGAGCCTCCGTGGCGGCACCGAGGATCCCGCTCCACGACATTGAAAGACGTCGATATGAATAGAGGATGACGGGAGATGGTCCAGGAACGGAAGACATCGACGGTCCTCGATGGACTTGATCCCGGTGGCCCTGGTCCTGGGGAGGGCTGTCCGGCCCGGTCCTGCGTGCCGCAGGCCCGCGGCGGACCGATCCTCGCTCGACCCACCCTCGTCAGGGTCCGAGATCGCCTTTGTCCGACCGCTCAGCCGGCCCCAGCCACCCGGCGCCACGACAAGGCGTTATGGAACGCGACCAGCGGATCGCTGGCACGGAACCGGACACCGCGGCTGCGGCTGAGATCCGGGGCCGAGCGGCCGTGGGACGTGACGACGCGGCCATCATCCAGGCGATCTACGGGCCACGGGTCGAGCGGACAGCGACCTCGTTCGAGCAGGACATCCCGACCGTCGATGAGGACCTCGCCCGTATGCAGGCCTGTCCTCGGCTGCCGTGGCTGATCGTCGAGGTCGGGGCGAGCCGGCCGGGTACCCGTATGCCAGCAGGCACGCCCCGCGGGCGGCCTACCGCTGGTCAGCCGACGTCTCGGTCTACCTCAAGGAGAACCCACGCGGTGGGGGTCTGGGCCGGCTGCTCTACGACCGGCTGATCCCGGAAGTGCGCGCCGGCGGCTACGTGACGCTCTTCGCCGGGATCACACAGCCGAACCTAGCCAGCGTGGGCCTGCACACCGCTCTCGGGTTTCAGCTCATCGGCATCCACCCGAACATCGGCTACAAGTTCGGCCGCTGGCACGACGTCGGCTGGT
>NZ_JADWYX010000226.1 GCF_016786355.1 Frankia sp. AgB1.9 | reverse complement strand
GGGGGGGGGGGGGGGGGGGGGGGGGGGGGGGGGGGGGGGGGGGGGGGGGGGGGCCGGGGGGGGGGGGGGGGGCCGGCGGCTGGCCGGTCGCCGTTGGTGTGGCGGCTCGGTTCGTCGCCGACCGGCCAGGGGCCGGACGGGGCCGGCTTGGTGAACAGGTCCGGGTAGGGCGCCTCGATCCGGGTCCGCGGCAGCGCCGCCGGGCTGTGCTCCCGCAGCCAGCGGACCAGCGCCTCGCGGACCAGGCAGCGCAGGTCGAACACCGTCGGGCCGTCCTTCCCGCTGACCAGGACGCGGACCCGGACGTAGCCGGCGACCGCGTCGGTCACCTGCAGGACAGCGACCCGCCCGTCCCACAGGTCGGTGTCGGCCAGGATCGCGTGCAGCTCGGTGCGCAGGTCCTCGGTCGGCACCGACCAGTCGAGGTCGAGCTCGACGGCGCCGAGGACGGCGGACTCCTTGCGGGTCCAGTTCTGGAACGGCGTCGTCGTGAAGTACGTCGAGGGCAGGATCATCCGGCGGTCGTCCCAGATGTGGACGACGACGTAGGTGAGCGTGATCTCCTCGATGCGGCCCCACTCCTGCTCGACGACCACGACGTCGTCGACCCGGATCGCGTCGGTGAACGCGAGCTGCAGGCCGGCGAAGACGTTGGCCAGCGAGGTCTGCGCGGCGAGACCGGCGACGATGCCCACCACGCCGGCCGACGCGAAGATGCTCGCCCCGGCGACACGCACGCTCGGGAACGTCATCAGCATCGCCGCGACCGCGATGAGCGTGACGATCGCGGTGGTGATCCGGCGCAGCAGGATGATCTGGGTGCGGACCCGGCGGGCGTGCCGGTTGTCGGCGATGTCGGTCCGGTAGCGGGCGAGCGCGAGATCCTCCAGCACGAACGCGGCGACGGTGGCCAGCCAGGCGAACCCCGCGATCAGCGCGAGCCCCAGGACCCGGACGAGGGCCGGGGTCCAGTCCTGGTGCGGTGCCGCGTTCGCCGCGACGAGCAGGCCGAGCAGCACGGCGGTGATCCGCAGCGGCCGCCGGCCGCGCCGGGACACGTCCGCGGCGATCGGGGAGCGGCGCTCGGCCCGCCGCACGAGGCGGTCGATCACGTAGGCCAGCAGGAAGCCGGCGGCTCCCGCCGTGGCGAGGACGACGAGCACCACCGGCGTCGAGTCGGCCGCGGGCAGGGACATGGCGGAAGGGCTGGGCACGAGCGGGGCTCCAGGGGTCGAGTGGCGGCCAGCATGGCGAGATCTACCCACGTGGGCGACTCCTCACCACTGCCCCTCTTTGCTCCAGACCAACAGGTGACGGCCTTCACAGGAAGCCGAGCCGAGTTCCGTACGGCGCGTACGGCTACTTCTGGTAGCCGATTGATCTCGTTCCGTATCGGCGATTGGAACCACAAACTTGTTTGTTTGAGCCGCGCGCCCGGTGGGGTAAAGCTCCCAACACACGACGGGTGATCGTCGAAAATACTCTCCACACCAGGAGGAAATCGTGCTCTGGACTATCGTCGCCTGGATCGTGCTCGGTCTCATCGCCGGCGCCGTCGCGCGTGTTCTCGTGCCCGGCCGTGACCCGATGAGCATTCCGGCCACCATTGTTCTCGGTGTCGTCGGTTCGTTCATCGGCGGATTCCTGGGTTACGTTCTCTTCGGTAAGGACCTCGGCGAGGGCGCGTTCCAGCCCTCCGGCATCATCGGGTCCATCATCGGCGCGATCGTCGCCCTGCTGATCTACCGGGCCGCCAGCCGGCGCCGCGTCCTGCGGTAACAGCACACTGAGGATCGCGGGCCCCTCGCGGGCCCTGGGAAACGATCGGCGACCGGGCGGCGCTCGACCAGCGGCCGCCACGGAATCCCCCGGACACGGGCGGCCGGCGCACCTTCAAGGTGTGCCGGCCGCCCGTCGCCATGCCGGCGCCCGAGCGCCCTTCTCCGGCCCGATCGGGTCCGTCACAGGTCCGAGACGCCGCCCGCCGGGGCGGGCCGGTAGCCGAGAATCCGGGCCCGCTCCTTCCGGTACCACTTGACGTCCTGGGCGAGGCCCGACCGTTCGAGCGTCCAGATCAGCCATTTCGTCGGATCGGGGCGCAGGCCCGAGCCGTGCACGACGCACCCCGGGATCACGTGGTGCAGCCAGTGCCACCCCTCGCCCATGGTGGGCAGCGCGGTCAGGGCGAAGTTGCGGGCCAGCCGGGCGCTGCGCACCGCCGACGGCTTCTCGCTGCCGCGGGTGCCCCAGACATGGCAGACGGAGTTGATCGACGCGGTGAAGTGGAACAGCAGGAACACCCGCAGAAAGCCGGCGACGAGCAGCCCGTCGAGCTGCCAGCCGGTGGCCGCCCACGGAATCAGGAAGCTCAGCACGGCCGGCACGACGTAGTAGCGGCGCTGCAGCCCCACCAGCCGATCGACGTCGTCCGGCCGGTCGAAGGGGGCGGGAAGCTGCTGATGCACCAGCATCCAGCCCATGTGCGCGTGCCACAGCCCGCGCCAGAATCCGTCGTACTGGTTCGGGGTATGTGGGTCGAGATCCCGTACGTCAGTGTGTGCGTGATGGGCCAGGTGCGTTCTGCGCCAGCTTTCCAGCGTCCCCTCGATGGCCATCGCGCCGATGAAGAGCAGGACGGCGCGCAGGACCGGCGAGCAGCGGAAGCCCTCGTGCGTCAGGTAACGGTGGTATCCGACCGTGATGCCGAAGCCGGTGACGACATAGCTGCCGACCGTCCAGGCCAGCACCGTCCCGCTGATCCCGTGATAGGCGATCCGGGCGACGGCGACGGCCGCCAACACGGTCAGAACGGTCAGCCAGACGACGTTCATGGTGATGACGCCCGACCGTGGTGGCGCATTCTCGGGAGACTCATCGGCGCACGGACTGGTGACGACTAAAGCCGTGGGGGTATCGGGCGACGGGAACTGCATGCTGCTCTCCTTCGGCACGCGGCTCAGCTGCTTCATGCGCTACCGGGATCCAGAGCAGCCCGGCCAGCCTGCCACCCGTGAGGCCGGGCCGGAAGGGCAATCAAGGTGAAACCGACATGGCCGCTGGGTTCACCACGGAGGATCTGCGGCGGCGGTCGGCTGACGCCCCCCGCTCCGCGGGCGGCGGGCGTTGCTCAGGACAACGACGGGTCGGTCTGGGCGAGCGGCTGCGCCACCTTCGCCCGGACGGCCCGTCCCACTCGACGGCCCGTCCGGCCCGGTGATCAGCGGAACGCGGTGTCGCGCGCCGCCGGCTCCCATGCGTGGATGTCGGCGCGGACCGCGTCGAGGTGTGCGAGAACCGCGTCCACCGCGTCCGACCCAACCGGCAGACGCAGCGGCACTCGGCCGGAGTCGAGCACCTTGAGGATGAGCCCGGCGAGCCGGTCCGGATCACCGGGCTGGGTGCCGTCGCCGCCGGCGACCATCGCGCGGGTGCCGCCGACGCTGTCGGCGTAGGCGCCGCCGTCCGGGCTCGCGGTGCGGCTGGCCGGGTCGAACAGGCTGGTGCGGAACGCGCCCGGCTCGACGATCAGCACGTCGACCCCGAACGGCGCCACCTCGTCGGCCAGGGCCTCCGACCAGCCTTCGAGGGCGAACTTCGTCGCGCTGTAGGCGGAGAACCCCGCGAACGACAGCTGGCCGCCCATGCTGCTGAGCTGGACGACCACGCCGTGGCGCTGGCGGCGCAGCCAGGGCAGCACCGCGCGGGTGAGCGCCACCGGCCCGAAGACGTGCACCTCGAACAGGCTGCGCAGCTCGTCGTCCGTCGTCTCCTCCGCGGCGCCGAGGTGCGTGCGTCCGGCGTTGTTGACCAGCACGTCGATCCGGCCGTGCCGGGAGACGACGTCGTCGACGAGCTCCTGCGCGTGGGCCGTGTCGGTCACGTCGAACGCGACGACGTCCAGCCGGTCCGGGTACCGGGCCGCGAGCTCGGCCAGACTCTGCGGGCGGCGCACCGCGGCCACGACGACGTCACCGGCCTCGATGGCCGCCCGGGTCAGCGCGAGGCCGAAGCCGCTGTTCGCGCCGGTGATGATCCAGACCTTGTCCATGTCCCGAGCCTGCCCCGGGTCGGGGTGGCCTGGCCAAGACCCGCTGTGATAACCGATGGTTATGGACTCGCACGTCCGCGACCTTCGCTACTTCGTCGCCGTCGCCCAGGACCTGCACTTCACCCGCGCCGCCGAGCGGCTGTTCGTCTCACAGCCGGCGCTGAGCAAGCAGATCCGGCTGCTCGAGCGGCAGTTGGGCGTCACGCTGTTCGAGCGTGACCGGCGCTCGGTGCGGCTCACCGGCGCCGGCACGGTGCTGCTGCCGCATGCCCGGGGTGTCGTCGCGGCCTGGGACGCGGCGGGCGCGGAGCTGGCGCGGTTCAAGGCGACGCGGTCCTCGACGCTCGTCGTCGGGATGAGCACCAGCCCGGGGCGCCGGCTGCTGCCGGCGATCCGGACCCGGTTGCGCGCCCGGCACCCGGCGGCCGAGTTCGAGCTGCGCCAGGCCCGGTGGGACGACCCGACAGCGGGACTCGCCGACGGCTCCTGCGACCTCGCGTTCGCCTGGCTGCCGCTGCCCGCGCCCGAGGACTTCGAGACCCTGGTCGTCGCCGAGGAGCCGATCCTGGTCGCGCTGCCCGAGGGACATCCGGCCGCAGCGCGGGCCGCGCTGCGGCTGGCCGACATCGTCGACCTGCCGTTCCTCGCGCTGCCCGAGGAAGCGGGCAGCCTGCGCGACTACTGGCTGCTCACCGCGCTGCGCGCCGCGCCGCCGCGGGTCGGCGCGGTCGTGCGCAGCACGGAGGAGACCTATGAGGCGCTGCTCGCGGGACTCGGCATCGTCCTGGTCGCGGCCGGCAACGCGCCGCTGCTCGCCCACGCCGGCGTCGTCACCCGCCCGCTCCTGGACGGCCCGCCGAGCCATCTTGCCCTGGCCTGGCGCCGGGGCGACCGACGGCCCCTGGTCGCGGCCTACGTCGCGGCCTGCGCCGAGGTGATCGCGACCCGGCCGGCCACCGGCGACGCCTCAGCCGCCCTGGTGGTCGAGGGTGGCGAGGGCGGACTTGGCGACGCCGATGATGCCCTCGCGGGCGGCGGCCGGGTCGCGGGAGGCGAGGGTGACGGTCAGGTCGCCGACGCCGCCACCGCGTAGCTCGACCGTCCAGACGGTCGCGTAGGTCAGGCCGTCGACGCTGGGCGCGGTGCCGTACTTCGCCGCGTCGCCGAGGCCGGGGACGTCGTGCGAGTCGGTCGAGCGGTAGAGGCTGCCGGCGATCGAGCCGTCGAGCTCCTGTGCGGCGGTCTTGCCCGCGTCGGCGGGGCGGGAGTCGACCGTCAGCAGCCCGACGGGCAGGGCGCCGTCGCTGAAGGTGCACGTCAGTAGGGCGCGGGTGGAACCGGGCGGCGCCGCTTTGGCTCCGGTCAGGGTCACCGAGGATCGGCCGGTGACCTGCTCGACCGTGGACGCCTGGACGAGGTCACAGGCCGACGCCGGCAGCGCGAACGGCCCGGCCGGGCTGGCCGTCGAGGTCGTGGGTGGCGTCGGGGTACCCGTGCCGGAGTGCTCGGGGCCCGCGCTGACCGCGTCGCATCCCGCGACGGCCAGCGTCACGCCCAGCGCGACGATCGTCGCCCTCACCGCTCGTTTCATGCGCGCACCTGCCCGGGTCGGCTGTCAGGAGAGCGATGACTCGCCCACTCCGCGCCGGTCTGCCCCCTTTGACCCCATAACACCGCGGACGCGGCGTCAGTCCTTTGACGACAGTGGCCGCGGCACACGACTTTGCCTCGGGACCCGCGCGCGGGCGGCTGGCCGCCGGACGAGGTGGAAGGATCAGCGACGATGACCACGACCTTCGTACTCATCCCAGGCGCCGACGGCCGGGCCTGGACCTGGCAACGGCTGGTGCCGCGGCTGCGGGCGCTCGGCCACGCCGCCGTCGCCGTCGACTATCCCGCCGACCCGCTGGCCGGGCTGGCGGCCCACGCCGACGCCGCCGTCGCCGCGTTGCGCGCCTCGGCTCCGTCAGCCGAACCGGGCCGGGTCGTGGTCGTCGGGCTGTCGCTCGGCGGCTTCGTCGCGCCGCTGGTCTGCGAGCGGGTCCCGGTGGACCTGCTCGTCCTGCTCAACGCGATGGTGCCGACGCCCGGCGAGTCGGTGGACGCGTGGTGGGGCGCCGTCGGCCACGGCGAGGCACGGGCCGCGGCCGCCGCCGAGGCGGGCCGGGTGGCGACCGGCGGCGAGTCTTTCGACCTGCGGGACGAGTTCTTCCACGACGTCCCTGACGAGATCACCGACGAGGCGCTGGCCGGTCCGCCGCCGGCCGGGCCGTCCGCGGTGATGTGCGCGCAGCCGTGGCCGCTGGCGGGCTGGCCCGACGTGCCGACCCGGTTCCTGCAGGGCAGCGACGACCGGTTCTTCCCGCTGTCCTTCCAGCGCCGGGTGGTGCGCGACCGGCTCGGCCCGGGCGTCGAGGTCGACGACCTGCCGGGCGGCCACCTGCTGCCGCTCAGCCAGCCCGACCTGCTCGCCGGGCGCCTCGACGCCTACCTGCGGGCGTTGACGCCCGCCGGCTGAGGACGCGCCGGGGTCACGAGCCGCCCGCCGGCTGAGGACGCGGCGGGCTCAGGAGCCGCCCGCCATCGAGCGCCGCACCACTCAGCCAGCCCGACCTGCTCGCCGGGGGCGCCTCGACGCCTGCCTGCGTGCGTTGGCGCCCGCTGGTGTCAGGAGCCGCCCGCGACCGAGCGCTGGACGACCTCGAACTCCAGCAGCGACGAGCCGGACGCCACCGGGCGCGCGCGCTCCCCGGAGTGCGCCTCCATCGCCGGCCCGGTCAGCCAGGCCTGGAACGACTCCTCGGTGTCCCAGTGCGTCACGACGAAGTACCGGTTGTCGCCCTTGACCGGCCGGAGCAGCTCGAACGAGACGAAGCCGGGCTGCCCGTCCACCGCGTGCAGGCGGTTGGCGAACCGCTTCTCCAGCTCGGGGCCGGCGCCCTCGGGAACCTCGATGGCATTGATCTTCACGACGGTCACGCGGTCCAGCGTATTGCCTACCCGGGTGCCGGCGGGTGGCCCGGCGGCGGCGCCCAGGCGTCGGGGGCGGGCCGGCGGGCGGGTCGGGCGGTCGGGTGGTGGGCGGGTCGGGCACTCGGGGTGGCGGGGGGGGGGGGGCCGCGGGGGGGGGGGGGCCCCCCCCCCCGGGCCGCCGCCGGCCGCGGACCCGACTGGCTGGGCGGTAGCTGCTGCTGGCCGGGCAGATGCTGGTGGCCGGGCGG
>NZ_JADWYX010000225.1 GCF_016786355.1 Frankia sp. AgB1.9 | reverse complement strand
CCACAACTTCCTCGGATTCCTCAGCCTCGCAGCCGCACTGACCTGCTGGAAGAAACTGGCCACATGAGACAACTTCTAAGAGTTCCGCTGCCCTACTGTTAGGCGGTGTCAACCAATGATAACCAATGTCGTTCTGCCCGGACCCTACAGGCATAAACTGCCGCCCGTCGCCAGTCTGTGCCGGACCTGTCTGGGACGTCCGGGCACACACGGGGCACACCAAGCCGTCCCAACGCGGTCGGCGACACGACCCACTGCAGCACACCTCCGCTCGAACGCGTCGTCTGTTCCCTACGCGGGGAATCCAGTAACGGGCGAGGGGGCTGGGGTGACTCGACCCACTGCCCCACCGCCGGTACCCCTGCCCGGTGACCTCGTACACCCAGGTAGGGCGGGAGCGGTCCGGTGAACCACGCGCCCACCACTCCCCCGGCCAACCAGGCCCCGCAGCCGCTCGCCCTCCGCGCCGTCACCCTGCTGATCGCCGTCGTCGTCGCCCTGAGCTTCCTGTTCGGGCTCGGCAACGTCTGGGCACTCGGTCTCCGGCTCGGCGTTCCCGGCTACATCGCACCTCTGGTCGCGCCGGCAGTTGATCTCTCCGTTGTAGCCCTGCTTGTGGCGACCCGCCAACTCGCCCTGACTGGCGCCACGCCCTCACAGATCCGCCCAGCGCAACGTCTGCTGATCTTCTGTAGCCTCGTCACGCTCGCCCTGAACACCGCACAGCCCATCCTCGGCGGCCACTACGGCCGCGCGGCCTTCGACGCCGTCGGATGCTGTCTGCTCATCGGCTGGTCCCATATCGCCCCCGACCTGCTCCAGGGCTTGCAGACCGGGCCGATCGTCCACAGTCCGGCCGACCTGCCCGCTGCCCACCCGATCAGCACACCGGCCGTTCCTGGCCCCCAACTCGAAGCGCGCACGTGGGGGATCGGGGCGCAGCCCGTGCGGGCAGCACCGGGCGGCGGCCAGAGCGGGCGCCAGGCTGGCGTTTCCGATCCTGATCTCGTTCGCCGCGCCCGCGACGAAGACGCCCACCACTGGGAGACCCACCACCGCCCGATCTCCGCAGAGACCCTCCGCAAACGCCTCCACATCGGCACCCGCACCGCCCGCGACCTCGTCGCGCAACTCAGGGACGACAGCCGCAGCCGCCTCACCGACCGCTCAAGTGATCCAGAGCTTCTGCTCACCGCCGGGTAGAACGCTCTGCTGGGGGAGACGTGGTCACGACGCCGGTTGGGCGGAACGCGAAGATGGTTGTCGTGACGGGCCCTGCCGACGACCAGATCCAAGAGTTCGCCGACCTGTTCTTCGAGGAGACCCCAGAGCGACAACCACTCGCGCGGTCGGTTTCCCGGTTGGCATGTAACCAACGCGGGGCCGAGGCGCTCCGCACCTCCAAAAACCTACAGTCAAGGTCGATTGGTTGCGACCATTCGGCACAACCCGGATACCGGCTTGGACACTGCTGGATCGACCCCTGCACCTTGGCTGGATGATAATCCCGGAGTTGTGCGTCTGTGTGACGGTTCATGATGGATTTTAACCACCGCAGCCGGGGTTGTAAGGAAGGGGCGGCAAGTATTTGCGCCATTCTTCGCGGGTGAGGACGTTCTGGTCGAGGCGTGCGCAGGCCTGTAGTTGCAGGTGGGCGCGTAGATCTTTCAGCCCATCGAGTTGCCAGAGGCTTACCTGGCCGTAGCGGCCAATAGTGGTCAGCGTCGTGCCGTCCGCAGTAAGCGCGACTTTGGTAGCGAGGCCGATGTCCGCCGGTATGGCCGCGCCGAGTTGCCGTGGAGTCGCAGGGTCCTCGATGTCCCACAAGTGGATCGTGCCGTCGCTGTCATTGCCGCCGTCGACGCCAGCGACGAGCGTTGTCCCGTCGCCGGAGATCGCGATACTGTTCACTCTAACTCGTGGTTGTCCCGGGATGGCGATGACGGCAAGCGGCGCGGGGCGTGCAGGGTCCCTGACGTTCCAGATGTCAACAAAGCCGCTCGGTCGTCCGGTCACCAGCGTCGTGCCGTCTGGGGTGAGCTGAACTGCGTCGAGGTCATCGCTGAGGTGGTAAGGCTTTCCGAGGAGTTTCGGATGCGCCGGATCGTGGATGTCCCAGCGAAGCAAATCGCCGAGTGTCGTGGTCGCGAACAGGGTGTGATCATCGGGGCTGAGCGCGAGACCGTGGACGGGATCCCTCGCCTCGGTCAATGGTTGCCCGATCGGAACGGGCCGGTCCGGTCGGCTGATATCCCACAGCCGCACGGTGTGGTCATTGCCTGCGGTCACCAGCGTCTTTTCGTCCGACGTGAAGCGGGCGGCGGTAAAGCCGCGAGGATGCCCGGTCAGGGGTGTGCCGACAGGACTGAGGCGGAACGGTTTCGACACCCGCCACAGCTGCGCTGTCTCGTCGAGGCTTGCCGTGACGACCAGATCTCCCTTCGGGGAGAACTCGAGGTCGGTGACGCTGTCAGAGTGGCTGGGCAGGTTTCCCGTCAATGAGGTGGCGTGGCCGTTCGCGAGCGTCCAGACATTAAGCTCGTCGCCCGCCGCGACCAGCCCCGACCCGTCTGGGCTCAGCGCAACCACGCTCGTCCCCGTTTCCTTTGTCGGCAGGGCGGGCCCGATTACGCGCGGCTGGGTTTGCCCGACGACGTCCCAGATGCGCACGGTCCCGTCATTGGACGCTGTGACGATCGTCTTTCCGTCCGGGGTGAACCGACCGGCGGTGATGGGCGCTTCGTGGCCCGTCAGCGTGTTTCCCAGCGGGGCCGGGCGCACTGGGTCCGTGGTGTCCCAGAGCCCGATCGTCCCATCGTCGCCGAAGGTAGCCAGCCGCTGGCCATCGGGTGCAAGAGCGAGCGCCAGTGCCCCGCCGGGCTGCGCCAAGGGGACCGTGGTAATCACCTTGGGCGACAGAGGGTCGGCCAGGCTCCAGACCCGTAGCCGCCCGTCGCGGCCTGTGGAGAAGAGCATCCGCCGGTCCGGCGTCACAGCGAGCCCTTCGAGGCCTACCGCGCTCGTGACGGTGAGCGGCGGACCGACCAGGTCGGGTCCGTCCGTACCAATCACCTTGATGGTCGCGAGCGCTCCGCTGGAGGTCGCGGCATAGAGCGTCCGGTCCGCTGGGCCGAAGACGAGGCTGGTGATCTGCTCGTTGTCCATCAGCACCTCGCCCCGTGGCTGGGCTTGGACCGGATCGGAGATGTCCCAGAGCACCACCCGCGAGTCGAGACCGCCGCCGGCCAGCATCCGCCCGTCGGAGCTAAGCGCCAACGCCGACGCCGGCTCCACGAACCCCTCAAGCGAAGGCCCGCCGCCCCGGGCCGCTGCCGGCTGGGAGATGTCCCATACCCGGATGTACTGGTCGGCACCGGAGGTGATCAGGGTCCGGCTGTCCGGTGTGATGACCGCGTCGGTCACCTCGCCGACATGTCCATTGGTCAGGGTCCGGGCCAGTCGGGGGCCTCCAGGGCCGCCGAGCGTCCAGATCTGGATGGTCCCGTTGTAGCTGGTGACCGCGAGAACCTTCCCGTCAGGGCTGACCGCGAGCGACCGCGGTTGGCTGACCCCGGTCAGCATTCCCCGGTAGTTCGTGCCCGCGAGTGTCTCTAGCAGGGCGGCACGGGTGGCCGGGGAATCCTGGACACGCACTCCGGCCAAGCCCAGCGCGATCCCGAGCCGAGGGTCGCGACCGCGTACGTCCGCCAGCTGGGTGATCAGGTTTTCGACGATGGCTGAGCGTTCGGCCGCGCGGGCGTCGCCGCGCTGCACCCAGGCCACGCTCGCCGCGGCCAGGATGACGGACAGAACAGCCGCGGTGATGCTGGCCGCGCGCCGCCGTCGGCGTCGGCGGCGGGCCCGCACCGCGTCGACGAACCGTGCTGAGGCGGGCGAGAGATCGGGCGACCGGCGCGCTCGCTGGGCTACCCGGCCGAAACGGGCTGTGGGCCCGGTCACCAGCTCGACTCGTGCGGGTTCCCAAAGGTGCGAGGTGGGGCGGTCGAGCCGCTCCCACTCTCGTGCCGCCGCGTCGAGATCCGCGCTCGTGCGCAACGCGGTCGCCTCGTCGGAGATCCGCCGCGCGAGCGGTGGCCACGCAGTGAGGAAACGCTCGTGCGCGACGGTCAGCACCGGCGCGTCGTCGACTGTGTCAGACGTCAGGAGGCGCCGTTCAAGGAATGCATCGAGGTCCGCGCACGCCTCCCCCGATAGTTCGTCGCGAGTCCGCGGCTGTCGAGCGGGCCGGCCGTCGCGGTCGAGCGTGACGAGCGTGAGCAGGTTGGTCAGCACGTCGCCCTCGGACCGCCCAGCGTCAACCCGGGCCTGCAAGGCCGCGTCCGCCTGGTTGCTCAACGCGCCCGCCACGCCGCCGAGCGCCACGTACTGCCGCATCGAGAGCGAGTCGCCTCGATGCAGGCCGCGGCTCAGCTGCTCCAGGACATACGCAAGGAGAGGCAGCGCCTCGCCGCTTCCGGTCTCAGACACGAGCGCGGCGACCAGGTCACCCTGCACCGTGATGCCAGCGCGGCGAGCGGGCTCCGTGATCACCTGCGGCAGCATTCCGGGTACCAACGGCGCGAGCGGGAATAGCCGAGTCGCCAGCCCGGCCAACTCGGGGGCAGTCTGCCAGGCCTCGACAAGTTCAGAGCGCAGCGTGCCGACCACCCGCCCCCCAGCGCGGAGCAGCGCCGCGCACACGGCGGCGAAACGCGCCCGCTCTGGCGCCGGCGTGCGACTTAGCAGATCGTCGAGCTGATCCACGATGACCAGCGGCCGATCGTGCCCGGGCCGCGGAATGGCCGCGAGAACGTCCGTGACGGCGTCCCGGATGCTGTGCGGCGCGGTCGCCCGCAGCCGTGCGGCCAGCGCGGTCGACGTCAGCGGTGGGCCGCCGTCGAGGCTCGCCCGTGCCATCGCCGATGCCAGCGCCGCGACCGGGTCCTGCCCCGGCACCACCGGCGGCAGCGCCCACCAGCCCTCTTCGGCGGCCAGCATCGGTACCAGCCCGGCCCGGACCAGCGACGACTTGCCACAGCCCGACGGTCCTACGACGAGCAGGATCTCCTCATGGCCCACGGGCACGCTCTGCCGGACCGACTCGGCGAGCATGATGACTTCGGCGGATCGCCCCACGTATGCCCACGCGGTGTCCCAGTCGAAGGGACGCAGCCCGGGGAAGGGCGCGGCGTTGTCCGGCCAGCCCATCCCGCCGGCACCGTCCAGGGCCAGCAGGATCGTCCGCACCCGGGCACGCCCCTGCTCCTCGTCGCGTGACCAGTTGATGCGCTGGAGGCGTTCCAGCGTCGGCACCTTCGTCGGCTCGGCGCCCAGGCCCAGCGGGATGATGCGTTTCCCCTGAGCCCGCGCCGTGGCGATTTCCGCGATGCACCAGCGGGAGCGGAGGAAATCCTCCGAGACGAAGCAGACCACGGCATCGGCCGCGCGTAGCTCCGCGAGCAGCCGGTCCTCCCAATCCTCGCCGGCGCCGATCAGGTCAGCGGCCAGGAACGCGGCGTGGCCCAGCCCCGCAAGCCATTGCCCGAACGACCGTGCAGTCGCGACATCCGCCCGCGCATGACTGATGAAGACCCTTGCCATACCGCCCCCGTACACTCGCACGTCTCCTGGCGACGACCGCGCAGGCGTCGGCCGAGGTATTCGGCCCGTGCATACCCGATCGCCTTCCGACCCGTGTGGCGAGATGCTACGGTACCCACATACCGCACAATCGACGACGGGGGACGATGTGCGTTATTCATTTAGTTCATTGCGCGGCCGAGGTTTCGGTGGCGGGCTCGCGCACCGACGCCGAACGTTCAGATTCCTCGCCGTAGCTAGCACTATCGTGCTACTGGGAATCGGCCTCACAGCCGGTTCGGCCCAGGCAATCGTCGGCGGGACGCCAGTTCCCGGAGGCTACGCCGGCGACGCGGTGCCAGCGTCGAATCCCTATGCCTTCGTCGGGCACCTGACAACGGATGACGGTCTCTGCACCGCCAGCTTGATCGCGCCAGACCTCGCTCTGACAGCCAGCCACTGCGTTCCGGAGCGCTCGAAGTTGGCCGACATGCTCGTCGTGTTCGGCGTCCTGAACAAGGATCGGGATCGCGGCGGCGAGCGCCGAACGGTCATCGACACCTACACCCACAATGACGCAGAGTTCGGCAGCTCCGGCGAGCAGATGACCGTGCTCAAGCTGAACCGTCCGGTCCGTGGCATCACCCCGGTCCGGCTCGCCACGCCTGACCAGTCCGATCTGTGGAAGGCAGGTTCCAAGCTGACCGCCGTCGGCTGGGGAGCAATCGACAACGGCGGCCACGTCATCAGCGCGGAGCTGCGTCGCGCCACGGTCAAGGTGACCGACACGGCTGTCTCGACCCCGGGCCTCCGAGGACTGATGGCCACCGTCGCCTCCGAAGGCCACTCGGCCCCCGGCGACAGCGGCGGCCCGCTGCTTACCGGCGACCCAGACGCGGGATTCGTCCAGGTGGGCGTCGCCGAGGCGACAGGGAAGTTTCTTCTTCAGGGCCCCAGGTACTACTACAACCGCGTCTGGTTGGCGTCCGAACTGACGACCGTTCTGAGATATCCGACGACCGCCCCGCCAGAACCCGGTGAGCCGGGGAATGTGCTCCAGGCGGCCGGCTTCGAGGAGGGCGGTGATTCCTGGCGCTGGTTCAGGATGCTCGACCGGGCCAACAACAACTATGTGTACTGCCGCCCAGACGCCGGCTATCACAGCGACTGCTTCCTGGAGTTTAACCGGAATGGCGCCGACCAGGCCTCAGTCCAGCAGGACGTCAACCTGCCCATAGCGGCCGGCGGCAAGCCGATCGCCGCCGCAAAGGTCCGCTGCCCACCCAACCAGGGTCAGTGCCCGGTGACAATCGCGATCTGGGGTGACCCTGGCAGCGCCGGCCAGGAGACGCGGTCACATGACTGCGTCCTCGATTCTGACAACGGGTGGTACGACGTCCGGCTTGATGGTGAACCCGGATTCGAGCGGCCCCATGCTGTAATCCGCTGGGAGCTCTATGCCCGCGGCGGCCCCTACACCAACGTCGATGTCGACGGGACCGCCCTCGCTGACGGCAGCCAGTCTGCGGCTGGTACCAACGACTTCTCCAGCTGCACTCCCACGGCCGACGCGGAACCCCTGACTCCCTGAACCCTGACCGCCGACCTACCGGCCGGTTCTGGCGGCGGGGGGGGGGGGGGGGGGGGGCGGGGGGCGGGGGGGGGGGGGGGGGGGGGGGGGGGCCCCCCCGCCCCGCCCCCGCCCCCGCGACCGCAGCGGTCGCCTGGGGCTTTGACCACCTTGATGTCGATCGGATCATCACTTTCACCAACCGTCACAA
>NZ_JADWYX010000224.1 GCF_016786355.1 Frankia sp. AgB1.9 | reverse complement strand
GGGGGGGGGGCGCCCCCCCCCCCCGGGCGGGGGGGGGGGGCCCCCCGCCCCCCCCCCCCGGGGGGGGGGGGGGGGGGGGGCCGGGGGGGGCCGGCCCGACGCGGGTGTAGCGGGTAGCGGCACCGCAAGCCGTGGAATGCCTCTAAGGGGCCGATCGGGGGCCGCCGCGCCACCGGCCGCTACCCGCTACACGTCTGCGTCGGTGCTGCTCACAGCGCGTGTGACGGGTAGCGGGGGGTGTAGCGCTGCCTCAACCGGCCGCTACACCCGCCCCGCGCCGCTACACGACCGCCGGGCCGGTGGGGCCGGTCTAGCGGGGGTCGTTCAGATCACGCCAGACGATCCGCACGCGCCACAGGTCGTCACCGAGCACGGCCCCGTTCCCGCCGATGATCACCCCGTCGATTAGGTGCGTGAGGATCACGCGGCGGCCCGCTAGGTCGTCGCGCTTGTCGTCCCAACCGGCGGCGCCGTTGACGGGCAGCGTGGCGCGTCGCCGGGCGCTGGTGTGGGTCCGGGCCTGCGCGTCGCGAATCTGCTTCGTGAGCGCCTTGTGGGCGTCGTTGTAGGCGTCGTCTTCCATCTGCCCGGACGCCCACCGGTCCGCCAGAGCGCTACGGCGTAGCTCCAGCGTGGCCAGCTCCGCCCCTGCCAGGTCGGTGGTCTCGACGGGCTGTAGCTCCAGCTCGTCCAGACGATCCCGCACGGCGCGGCTGACCAGATCGACCACGAACTGTTCGCCGATCCGGACCGGCGCCGGGCAGTTCCCGTCGCGGCGCTGGCAGTAGAGCCGTACGCCGTTCACGCCGTTGCCGGTCATCTTGTGCCCGCACGACGCGCAGTAGACGAACCCCGCCAACAGACGTCGCACTTTGGTCTGGTCGGTGTTCGTGCGTCGTTTCGCGTCGGTCAGGATCGCGCGAACCTGCTCCCACGTGTCGACGTCCAGAATCGCGGGCCACTGCGCCGGGCCCATGACCGCGATCGTTCCGGTGCTGCGGCGGGTCTTTTGCGTCTGGTAGCCACGCATACCGATCAGACGCGGGTTGACCATCAACTCCTTAAGCGTCGTCGCCTCCCACGCCCGGTACGGGCACGGGCAGTCCACCCGCACCCGACGGCCTTTGGCGTTGTGGACGCATGTCTCCCGGTGGGCTTTGGTCACGGTCGCCACACCCGTCGCGTTCAGGCGGCGCGCGACCGCGCCCAACGGCACGCCTTCGAGCACGTCGGCAGCGATACCACGGATCACGGCCGCCTCTTCGGGGATGGTCGCGTGGAAGTCCCGTACCGGCTTGCCGTTGTGGTCCGTGGCGATGACCGGCCCGTAGCCGAACGCCCGCCGGCCGCCGTGGTGGCGTCCCTGCTCGGCACGCTGGCGGGCGGCGCGGCTCACCCGTTCCGCCGTCCGCTCCGCCTCTCCCGCGTCCACGCTGAAAATCAGATCGGCCATCATCCGGCCGTCGGCCGACGTGAAGTCCATTTCGTTGCCGCGCACCGGGATCAGCCGGACGTTGTGAGCCTTGAACAGTTCAATGACCCGCATACGGTCACGGCGGTTACGCAGGAAACGGTTCGACGTCCAGCACAGGACGGCGTCTAGTTCGCCGTTCGCGACCATCTCAAGGATGCGCTCGAACTCCGGCCGGTAGTCCTTTGTCGCGGAAAGGTCGTTGTCGCTGAAAACGTGCGGGTGAACATCCAACTCCGGACGACGGGCGGCAACCTCGTCCATGTCCTCCGTCTGGCGAGTGACGCCCGCCTCCAAGCCCTCACGGTCATCCGAGATACGGCGGTACCGGGCCGTCCGAAGCCTGCGAGCCACGGCAGAACTGTACGGCCCCGACACATCGGACCAAAGGGTCACCAGCGGACTTGTACCGCCCACGCCACCAACCCCGCCCGCCACCGGGGCCGCGACGGGAGCCGGGGCCGGGGCCGCGACGACGCGGACGGGAACCTCAGCGGGACCGGCGGACCGCGCGGGCCGGTCCCCGCGAGGAACGCCCGCATCCTGCTCGGCGCCGAGCGCCACCACGCCATCCGGGGTGATCCGGTACGGACACACCCGCACCGTCCCACCACGAAGATCACGGTTCGCGGCGAGGTCTTCTACGATCAGGCCCCGACGGGTAAGATTGTCAACGGTCCGCACGTGGACGCGGACGGCAACGCCGTCCAACTCCCCGTGGTAGCCGTGCCCGAACGAGTCGGCCCGGTAGACCAGAACGCCCACACGGGCGAAGGTCAGCGCGCGGCGCTGGGCGTCCGACAGTGGCGAAGCCTGGCAGCTCTCTGCATCCATGGGTTCGACGGGTCGTTGTCGACGTAGACGACGCGGGCCGTCGAGATGACGCCCTGGACGACCTCGTGCAGGTTCGGCTGGGTCGGGATGCCCGCGCCGATGTCGAGGAACTGGTCGATGCCGGCCTGCTCGGCCAGGAAGCGCACGGCCCGGTGCAGGAACGCGCGGTTCTGCTGGGCGTAGAGACGCAGCGTCGGGAAGGCGGAGAGCGCCTGTTCGGCCGCCTCCCGGTCAGCCGGGTAGTTCGTCTTGCCGTCCAGGTAGTAGTCATACATCCGCGCCGAGTGCGGGACTTCGAGGTCGAGGTCGGTCAACGTGGCCTCCAGCGCGACGACCGCGCCGCCCGGGGACCCGACACGGTGACCCCCACGCGCTCCGGATGGGTCACGACCCGATCCTCCCCTCCAGCGCGCGATCCAGCCGGCTGCTTTCCGCGTCGCTGGACCGTCTCGCTACTTCTACCAGCCACCCGGGCACTCACCGCGAGGGCCCATATCCTCACCGCGCCCGGTCGGCGCGACGGGCCTCGATTCTGCGGCGGTTACCGGACAGTCACCGGTCTGTCGCCGGTCCGACCGATGAGCCACGGCGGGATTGTCGGTCTTCCCTGCTACCGTTCGATCGCCTGATGTGATCTTCCAAGGCAGGGGAGCCTAGTGCGCCGGATCGCAGAGTTCGTGCTTCACCATCGTCGACTTGTACTGGTCAGTTGGCTCGTTGTCGTGGTCGCGGGCATCGCGCTGACCGGACAGACCAACAGCCGCCTTGTCATTGACTTCTCGTTGCCTGGGCAACCGGGTACCGAAACCGCCAACCAGATCGACTCCGAGTTCCACTCGGGCGGCAAAACCGCACCGTATGTGGTGACCATCACAATGCCGGCGAGCCAGGTCGTATCCGGGCAGGAATCCGCCGTCGGACAGGCGTTCGCCGCGGTGCAGCAGAAGGTGCCGCAGACCCGGGTGGTCGACGAGGCGAACACCGGTGACAAGGCATTCCGTACCAAGGATGACCACACCGCCTATGCGTTGGTGTTCTACCGGTTCCTGCACGACCCGACCGCGAAGCTTCCGACCGCCGACATCAGGACGGCGTTGACGGCGGCGGCTCCCGCCGGAGCGACGGTCGGCGTGACCGGTGAGGACGCGCTCGCCACCGGCGACTCGAGCGGCGGCGGCTTCGGCGTGTTCGCCGAGGTGCTCATCGGCGCCCTCGGCGCGCTGGCGGTGCTCGCCTTCGTCTTCGCCTCGTTCCTGGCGCTCCTGCCGCTGGTCATCGCGGCGGCCGCGATCCTGACCACGTTCATCCTGCTGCTGCCGCTGACCTATCTCACCGACGTGTCGTTCATCGTCGAGTTCCTGGTCGCCCTGATCGGCCTCGGCGTCGCGATCGACTACTCGCTGATTCTCGTCACCCGCTGGCGCGAGGAACGCGACCGCGGCCGCGACAATCACGAGGCCGTCGTCGTCGCCATGGAGACCGCCGGCCACGCGGTGATGTTCAGCGGTATCACGGTGGCCATCGGCCTGCTTTCGCTCGTGGTGCTGCCGGTACCGTTCATGCGCAGTATCGGCCTCGGTGGCGCGCTGATTCCGCTGGCCAGCGTGATCACGACCCTGACGCTGACGCCGGCGATCCTCGGCGGAATCGGCCCGAAGGTCGACTGGCCCAAGATCCGGCACGAGAACCGGGCCGGACGGGCCTGGACAAGGTGGGCGCGGGCCATCGTGCGGCGCCGGTTCATCGCGGCCGGGGTGGCTCTGCTCGCGCTCGGCCTGCTGGTGGTCTCGTTCCTCGGTATCAAGATCGGCCTTGCCTCGTCCGAGTCGCTGGCCAAGAACGGCGCGGCGAACACGGCGTTCCAGGACCTGAAGAACGGTGGCGTGACGACGGGTGTCCTGACCCCGATGGAGGTGCTCGTCGACACCTCGCGCGCGGACTCGGTCGCCACGGCCCTGAACAAGGTCGCTGGCGTCGATCGCGCCGTGGTCGCGACCGGAGCCGGGCAGACCGCGGCTGGGCACAGCATCGTGGTGGTGATTCCGAAGGCGGAGACGGTCAACTCGACGTCTGTAGGGCCGGTCCGCAAGGTCAAGACAGCGGTGGCCGGTCTGCCTGGAGTCATCGGCGTCGCCGGGATCGGCGCCGACCAGATCGACTTCCTGAAAGCCGTCTACGGCAACTTCCCGCTGATGCTGACGATCATCGCGCTGCTGACGTTCGTCCTGCTCGCCCGGGCCTTCAGGTCGATCCTGCTGCCCATCAAGGCGGTCGTTCTCAACCTGATCACCCTCGGAGCCACCCTCGGCTTCATGGTGCTGTTCTGGCAGGACGGCTACGGCTCCAGCGCGATCTTCGGGGTGCACGCCACCGGCGCGGTGACCTTCTGGATCCCGCTGATGGTGTTCGCCTTCCTGTTCGGGCTGTCGATGGACTACGAGGTGTTCATCCTGTCCCGCATCCGCGAGGAGTACGACCGGACGGGGAACACGGATGACGCCGTCGTCGAAGGAATCGGCCGTACCGGCCGGCTGGTGACCAGCGCCGCGCTGATCCTGTTCCTGGCGTTCCTCGCGCTCGCCACCGGACCGGGCACCGACCTGAAGACGTTCGCCTCGGCGCTCGGCTTCGGCATCCTGCTCGACGCGACGATCGTCCGGTCCGTCCTGGTGCCCGCGCTCGTCTCGCTGTTCGGCCAGTGGAACTGGTGGCTACCGGACTGGGCGGCCCGCGTCCTGCGGGTCGCGCCGTCGCACCCACCGGTCGCCGTCGCCGACGGGGGAGTGGCCGTACCCGAGCCCCGCGACTCCACCAGCCCATCCCACGTCCCCGAGTAGTGCCTTGATCGCCGGTTGGGCCCTCAAGTGGTCATAGTTAGGCCCCGGCCACAACCACTTGAGGGCTCAAACGGCGATCTACAGCGGCAAGATGTCGAGAACCGCTGGCTGGTTCCGCTCACCAGGTGAGGGCCGCGAGAGACGCGGCCGTGAACTCGGGAGATCATCATGCCGAAGTACCTGCTGCTCAAGCACTACCGCGGTGGCCCTGAGCCGCACCACCCCTTCCCCCCGATGGACGAGTGGGCCCCGCAGGACGTGGAGGCGCACATGGCGTTCCTCCACAACGTCGCGAAGGTCCTCGAGGAGCGCGGAGAGTACGTCGACGCCCAGGCGCTGACGCCGACGCGCACCTGGGTGCGCTATGGCGGCCCGGACGCCGCGCCGGTGACCACCGACGGCCCGCACCCGGAGACCAGCGACCTGGTCGCCGGTTGGTACATGATCGACGTCGAGTCCCGCGAGCGCGCGCTGGAGGTGGCGGCCTACGTCTCCTCCGAGCCCGGCCCCGGCGGCGAGCCGCTCTACGAGTGGATCGACGTCCGGGAGATCATGTCATGATCCGGTCGGCCACCCGTGGCCGATCGGCGTGACCAGCCAGCACGGCGACCGGGTGGACGAGGGCGCGCTGCGTGCCCTCGTCCCCCGGGTGCTCGCGGGGCTGGTCCGCCGCGGCGAGGACTTCGACGCCGCCGAGGACGCGCTGCAGGAAGCGCTTCTGGAGGCGCTGCGCGTCTGGCCCGACCATCCACCGCGGGATCCGGGTGCGTGGCTGGCCACGGTCGCGACCCGGCGGCTGATCGACGCCCGCCGTAGCGAGGCCGCCCGCCGTGCCCGGGAGGACACGCTGCACGAGCAGCCGGAGCCTGCGCCGCCCACGGGAGAGGCCGGCGACGACACGCTCTTCCTGCTCTTCTGCTGCTGCCATCCCGATCTCGCGCCCGCCTCCCAGGTGGCACTGACCCTGCGGGCGGTCGGCGGCCTGAGCACCCGGGAGATCGCCGACGCCTTCTACGTCCCGGAGGCGACGATGGCGCAGCGGATCAGCCGGGCCAAGCGTGGCCTGCGCGGGCGGCGCCTGGACGAGCCCGGCGATCTCGCGGTCGTGCTGCGCGTCCTGTATCTGGTCTATACGACCGGGCACGCGGGCCGGGTCGACCTCGCCGCCGAGGCGATCCGGCTCGCCCGCCAGCTCACCCTCGCCACCGAGGAACCGGAGGCGCGGGGGCTGCTCGCGTTGATGCTGCTCAACCACGCCCGGCTGCCGGCCCGGCTCGACGGGCAGGGCCGGATCGTCACGCTGGACCGGCAGGACAGGGGCCGCTGGGACACCCGCGAGATCGCCGAAGGGGTGCGCGTCCTGCAGTCGGCGCTGGCGCTGGAGCGCCCCGGTCGCTACCAGATCGAGGCCGCCATCGCCGCCCTGCACGACGACGCGGCGAGCCCCGAGGAGACCGACTGGCCCCAGATCCTCGCCTGGTACGACGACCTGGTCGGCCTCACCGACGACCCGGTGCGCCAGGACCCGGCCGCCGTCCTGGGGCGGGCTGTCGCGGTCGGCCACGCTCTCGGCGCCGCCGCCGGGCTGCGTGAGACCGACCGGCTGCGCGAGGTGCTCGGCGACCGCCACCGATGGCACGCGGTCCGCGGCTACCTGCACGAGCTCGCCGGCGACCTGCCGGCTGCCGGCGGGGCGTACACGGAGGCCGCCCGCCGGGCCACGGACGTCGCCGAGCGCGACCACCTGGTCCGTCAGGCCGCCCGAGCGCGCTGGACCGACGCCAGGCAGGGCTGATCACAGGTCGAGGGTCAGGTCCTCCCCTGGTTGGGCGCAGCAGATGAGAACGGTGCCGTCCGCCGGCGGGTCGACCGGTTCGGGGGAGTACCGGACGGTTCCCGCCACGACCGTGGTCTGGCAGTTGTGGCACACCCCCGTCCGGCACGACCAGCGGACCGGCACGTCGCACGCCTCGGCAAGGTCGAGAAGGCTGCCGTGGGAGGGGTCCCAGCGGGTCGCGAGCGCGCTGCGCGCGAACGAGACCAACGGTCCGGTTCCCGGCTCGCCCCCCCGGGGGGGGGGGGGGGGGGGCCGGGGGGGCGCGGGGGCGGGGGCCGGGGCGGGGGGCGGGGGGGGGGCGGGGGGGGCCGGGCCGGGGGGGGGGGGGGGGGGGCCCCCCCGACCACGACGAGGACAACCCCGTCATCGGTGTGGACGTCCGGGTCCCGTTGGTCGACCTTCAGACCGCATTCGCCC
>NZ_JADWYX010000223.1 GCF_016786355.1 Frankia sp. AgB1.9 | reverse complement strand
GCGGGACCGGGGCCGGCGGGACCGCGCCGGGTGGGGCCGCGTCCGGGCTGGCCGGGGCCGGCAGGACGGGGGCCGCCCGGGCGCCGGCCCGCCGCTCCGGCTCCCGGCCGTCCCGGTCCGGGTGGGCGGCGGCCCGCCCCTCCCGTTCCCGGCCGTCCCGGTCCGGGTGGGCGGCGGCCGGTCGGGCGGCGGCCACCGGCAGCGAGGGCGGCGCCGGCCGGGCCGGCGGAGGAGCCGATCAGCCGGGTGGCCTGGCGCAGCAACCGGTACTGCACGAGGGTGCGTAGCGCGGAGCGGCTGCTGCCGCCGGTCGCGCGCAGGACGAGCTGGCTGACCCAGCCCTGCAGACGGATCGCCAGAAAGAACAGGGCCCCGGCGGTCAACGTGTTCACCAGCCCACCGGCTGGAGGGAGCCAGTCGGGGCGGCCGTGGTCGGACAACAGGACCCGGACCCCAACGAGCAGGAGCAGGGCCTGGCCAGTTTGGATCGCCAGGCAGCCGCCCAGGGCGCGCCACCAGAGGGCGGCGAGTGCCTCGGTCCAGGGCAGGCCGTGCCAGATCAGCAGCAGCGGCGCGGCGACCGCGAGGACCATCATGAGGATCATCCGGATGATCCACGCGGCGATCAGTGCGATCGCCATCCCGAGCACGCCCAAGCCCAGCAGCAGCAGGTAGACCGGGACGCCGCGGCCGACGAGCAGCGTCGTTGCGAGCAGGTTCGCGGCGCCGTCGGCGGTGACCTGGCCACCGAGGATCGCGCGTTCGAGGGCGTTGGACAGGGTGATGGCCTGGCCCATCAGCGGCAAGCTCAGATGCGCCGTGGCGAGGGCGATCGTCATGCGGGGGGCGAACTCCCGGGCCATCGCCCGGCCGTGGACCGTCCCCTCGCCCATCACCCCCACCGCGCCGACCGTCAGCACGAGCAGAAACAGGCTGTCCGCGATGATCAGGCTTGCGGCCCACAGCTGGCGGACCTGCGGTTCGGTGGTCACGTCGGGGGTGGACAGCAGGGTCTGGCCGAGCAGGCGCAGGACCGGCTGGGCGGCGTCGCGGGCCATCCCGGCAAGCCAGGTGTTGATCGCCTTCGAGACCATCCCGGGCAGGTCCGTCGCCCCCGACAGCCAGCCGAACAACCCACCCCCACCCCCACCTCCGCTCCCGCTGTCGGTGTCGGCAGGAGTCGGAGACGCCGCCGGCGGCGTGGAGGCAGGCGCAGGAACCGTCGGGTAGGCGGGGTCGAGGCCAGGCGTCGACGGCGGCGTCACCGGTGCGGACACGGGTGGCGCGAGGGCCCCGGTCGGGGGCGGGGTAGTGGCGGTCGCCGGGGTGGCGGCGGTGGCCGGGCTGGCGGCCCACAGCGTGAGGGCCAGGAGCGCCGCGACGGCGAACGCTAGGGCGGCGAGGAGGCGGCGCCCCGGCCGCGCCCGTCGTCGGCGGGTGGGTGTCGGGTGGGTGGGGTCGGGGGTGGCCATGTCAGCCGCCGACGACGGAGCGCAGCGCGGTCAGGAGCAGGGGGGCCAGGATCGCGAGGCCGTAGCCGAGGGCGGCGTTGCGAAAGCAGCGCTTCGCCGCGTCGACCTCGCCCGGGTCCGTCCCGGAGCCCATGTAACGGACGGCGCCGACGGTGAAGAACAGGGTGGCGCCGGCCGCGAGGAACCCCATCAGCCAGTTCCGCACGTTGGTGAGGACCTGGTTGAGGTCGGCGTCACGCGGCGCCGGAGCCGGCGGCGGTGCGGGTGGGACCGGCGACGCCGCGGACGCGACCTCACTGCCGAGGAGGACCAGCAGTCCCGCGAGGACCAGGACCACGGCCAGCCAGGCGCACCAACGCCAACGACGCGACACCGGACCGTCGGGGCCCGGCCCGACGGCCCGGGCGACGAGTAGGCCCGCGAATCCCGCCGCAGCGCCCGCGACCAACGGCCGGGCGGCCAACGGCCACCAGTCCGTCCAGCCGACCTGCCCGCCGGTCGCGACCAGCCCGAGCAGCAACGACCCGCAGGCAGTGACACAGACCGTCGCCACGAACCAGCCAGCCGCCGACCCGCCAGCCTCGCACCCCGAGACCGATCCACGGTCCACGTCAGGACAGGCGTGAGCCGTGCTCGCCGTCGCGGCGGGGTGACCGGTCCCCTCGCCGGCGACGGCGAGGCCACCAACGCCAGAGTCCGTGTCCGTGCCCGTGTCGGGGTTGGGGTGGCGGCTCATCGGGGGCCGCCGGTCGGGGCCAGGCGGCCGTCGAGGATCGCGGTGACGAGGCGGCCTTCGGCCTTCGCCCGGATGACCGCGAGCTCCTCACCGGCGTCAGGGTCGAAGTCGAGCAGCCGGCGGTCCTGCACGCGGGTCTCGTGGATCAGCTGGTATTCCAGGGCGCTGATCAGACCGAGACGCACCGCCTGCTGGAGGATCGCCTGCGGGCCGGGCAGCCAGGGCGCGGTGGGGATCGCGGCGAGCAGGGGCAGGCAGGCGCCGTAGGTCAGCCGGACGAGGGCGTCGTGGTGGGCGGCGGCCAGGCCGGCGCGCAGCGCCCCCCACAGCAGCACCGCCTCGCGGGCCGGCCCGGTCGCAGCCCGGATCTGGGCGACGAAGCCGGTCAGGACCTCACCCTCCAGGTCGGCCTTCTCCACCCGGACCGTCGTGAGGGCGGCGGCGATGTGGCGTAGCGGGGCCATCGCGAGCCCGGTCGCGCCGATCAGCCACGCGGGGTCGTCGCGGTGGGCGAGGACAGCGGTCCACAGCGCGTCTCGCGCGCCGGCCGACCAGCGGGGCTGGCCCAGGGCGACCCGCAGCTCCCGCAGACCGACGCGGCGGGCCGGCAGTTCGCCGTGCACGGTTCGGCCGTCGAGACAAAGGCCGGGGGGTGTTCCGGTGAGGCTGAGAAAGGTTTCTTCCGCGGTGTCGAGCGCGGAGGGGTTCGTATCCGTGGGCATCGCCGAGTCGCTCCCGTCGTGAGGCAATTTCCGTGACGGGACCGAGTAGGCGCCACCTGGCCTGAAGGTGATCTCAACGTGATCTGAACATGACCGCCTACCTGCGGGTTCAGGCAGGCCGGGAACGCACCTTCAGATCACCTTCAGACAACGGGATTCGCGCACATTCAGAGAGGGCGAGTGGAAACTCGGGGCGGTTCAGATCACCTTCAGGCGGGGTGGTGTGCACTCGGGGTGCATCACAAGGCGGCGCCCTTCGCCCGCCCTCCCCAGCCGGTTTTTCCCTCACCTGGAAAGACTGCTGGGGTTCGCGGCTCTGGGGCGTTCCGCCACACCCCTTCTCGGGAGAAACCCCGTGCCATCCGCTCACAACAGTGCTCATGCCAGCGACCCGAACGACGTGGCGAGTCTCGTGCCGCTCACCGTGTGGCCGACGCCCACGGCAACGACCCCCGGCGTGCTGTCGCCGGGGGTCGCCGCCCGGCTGATCGCCACGTTCAGCAAGCCCGGCGACCGCGTCCTGGCCCTCGACGGACCGGCCGGCTACGCGGACGCCGCCGGCTACCTACACCGCCCCTACACCGCCCGTCCCGCCGCCGCCGTCCTGGCCGGCGACACCCCGACCGGGCCGGTGGGCCTGGTCATCGACCACCCGCCCGCCGCACCCGCCGAGCAGCTGCTGGCCCGGTTCGCCACCGTTGCCCGCCTGCTCACCGGCGGCGGGTTTCTCGCGTGCGTGCACCCGCCGGCCGCCGGGCCCCGGGACCCGCTCGCGACCGCGATCGGGGCCGGCGAGGCGGCCGGGCTGCGCTACCTGCAGCACCTGGTCGCGCTGGCCGTCCCGATCCGCCACGGCACCCTCACCCCACCCCGCGACGCCACGACCGGTGGGCTGCTGACTGCGGTCCATACCGACGTGGCGGTCTTCACCACCCCCGGAGGCGACCGTGCCTGACCCCACCGACCGGCGGCCGGCGACGGTGTGGGCGACCGGCCAGGTCCATCCTCGCCAGCAGCGCGCCGGCCGCTACACGTCAGCGTCGATGGCGCACCCGGGCAAGATGCTGCCCGCAGTCGCCGCCCACGCCATCGCCGCGTTCACCCAGCCCGGGGACCTGGTGTGCGATCCGATGTGCGGGATCGGGACCACCCTCGTGGAGGCCGTCCACCTGGGCCGGCACGCGCTCGGCGTCGAGTACGAGTCCCGCTGGGCGGCGGTCACCGCCGCGAACCTCGCCCACGCGCAAACCCACGGCGCCACCGGGAAAGCCGTCGTGCTGACCGGTGACGCCCGCGACCTGACCGCCCTCACCCAGGAAAGGACCGCACCCGACGGGAGGCCGGTGGCGGGAAACGTCACGCTCGTGCTGACGAGCCCGCCCTACGGGAACGTCACCCACGGCCAGATACACGCCGACCGGGACAACGGTGTTAGCAAACGCGACTACCGGTATTCACAGGCCCGGTCGGGAAACCTCGCCAACGCCGACCTGACCGACCTACTCGGCGCCTTCCAACACATCCTCGCCGCGACCGTGGGACTTCTGCGCCCGGGCGGGCTGGTCGCCATCACCGTGCGCCCGATCCGCGACAGGGGCCGGCTGATCGACCTGCCCGGAGCGGTCACCCGCCACGCCACCGCCGCCGGCCTCACCCGCGCCGACCGGGCCGTCGCGCTACTCGCCGGACTGCGCGACGACCAGCTCATCCCCCGGCCGTCGTTCTTCGCGCTACACAACGCCCGCACCGCCTGGGCACGCGGCACCCCCCAACACGTCGCCGCCCACGAGGACCTCCTGATCTTCCGCGCGGCGCCGAGCCCGGCGAACCCAACAGCGGCGGAAGACCCTCCGCCCGAGGGCACCGGTGGTGTCTGAACCGGCCCCTACCTGGACATTCAGCTAGACCCGGGCCGTCCCGCCGGTCCCTGAAGATGATCTGAATAAAGTTGCGCCGACAACCACATTCAGATCACCTTCAGATGACCTTCAGACCAAACCCGCCCCCGGGGCCCGGCCGGGCCCGCGCCGCAGCGCGCAGGCCACCCGCCCCGGGGCCGGGCAGCGGGCCACGCCAGCCCGCCGCCGGGCCGCCCCCCCTCGCGACTCGCCTGTCAGGGACTGTGATGAAGACGTGGAGTGCCGCGGAGATCCGCGGCCTAGGTGTCGTCGTCGGCCTCGTCACCGCCGGGGAAATCCTCCGTATCGGCCGTTCCAAGTCCTACGACCTCGCCCGCCGCGACGAATTCCCCGTACCGGTCATGCGGATAGCCGGCCGTTACCGCGTCCGCACCAGCGACCTGATGCGCCTTCTCGGCATCGAACCGGGCCCGGAATCCGTCGCTTGACAGCAAAAACCGATCGAGCGTCAATACGCGGCGGGCATTCCCGCCCGATTTTCCGACGAACCGGAAATTCTTTTACGCGAAGAACGGTGAGACCCATGGATGGGACCATTTACAAACGGTGCGGCTGCCGCGACGACGCCGGCCGCCAGCTCGGTACCCGCTGCCCGAAGCTGCGGCGTAGCGGCGGCGCGTGGCGCGGGGACCACGGGGCCTGGGCCTACCAGGTCGACCTGCCCCCGACGCCCGGCGGGCGCCGCCAGCTGGCCCGCCGCACGGGGCTGGCCAGCCAGACCGCCGCGCAGGACGACGTCGACCGCATCCGCACCCTGATCGCCATCGCCGACCCGGACGACACCGCGACCCGCCTGCGGATCGCCGAGCTGATCCTGCAGACACTGCGCACCAACCTGCCGCTGCCCGAGGTCGCCGACATCCAGCGGCGCTACCAGCGGCGCGCGGACCTCTCCCCGACGATCACCGTCGGCGAGTGGCTCACGACCTGGCTCACCGGACGGCGCAAGATCGCCACCTCGACCACCACCGGCTACGAGGTCAACATCCGGCTGCACCTGATCCCGGCGATCGGCCACATCCGGCTCGACCGGCTCTCGGTCACGCACCTGGACGACATGTTCGACGCGATCGACGCCCGCAACGACACCATCCGCCGCATCCGCGCCACCGGCACCCCCACCGAGAAGAAGGCCCTGCAAGGCCGGCGGGTGATGGGGGCGGCGAACAAGCAGCGCATCCGCGCGACCCTGCGGGCCGCGCTCAACCACGCCATCCGCCTCGGGCTGATCGCCCACAACCCGGCGAAGTTCGTGGAGCTCGCCTCGGGCAAACGGCCCAAGGCGCTGCTGTGGATCGAGGAACGCGTCCTGCACTGGCAGAAAACCGGGCAGGTGCCCTCGCCGGTGATGGTCTGGACGCCCATCCAGGTCGGGGCGTTCCTCGACCACGCCGAGACCGACGACCTCTACGCCCTCTACCACCTGATCGCCCACCGGGGCCTGCGCCGTGGCGAGGCGTGCGGCCTGCACTGGGCCGACCTCGACCTGACCCACGGCTCGCTGACCGTGCGCTGGCAGATCGTCCAGGAAGGCAAAGGCACCCAGCTCAAGAAGCCCAAGTCCGACGCGGGCGACCGCCAGATCCCCCTCGACATCGGCACCGTCCGCGCCCTGCGCGAACACCGCACCCGCCAGAACGCCCGCCGGTTGGAAGCCGGGCCCGGCTGGCCCGACACCGGCCTCGTGTTCGTCGACGAAGCCGGAGCCTCACTCAACCCCGACCACGTCACCGACCGCTTCCGCGCGCTCCAGCACGAAGCCGGACTGCCCCCGATCCGGCTGCACGACCTACGCCACGCCGCCGCAACCCTCGCGCTCGCCGCCGGAGCCGACCTGAAAGCCGTCCAGGAACTCCTGGGCCATTCCTCGATCACCATCACCGCCGACACCTACACCCACGTCCTGCCCGAACTCGCCCGCGAGATCGCCGAAAACGTCGCCCGCCTCATCCCCAGAAACAAGCCACCCCGCGACGAACAGCACGGCAAAGCCTCCTAACCGCCGCCACCGGGGCCGCACGCCCGCCGACGCGCCACTGGGCGTGCGGCCCCGACGGTGTGGCCCCGCACCCCACGGCGTGCCCACACCGCCGCCGCCCGGCGCACCCGGGACCCACACGCGAACGGAACGACGCCGGCCCGCACCCCGAACGGACACACCTTTTAAATGACCGCCGGGAAAGGTTTTCATGCAATATTCGGCGGGGGGCTTGACTAGAAAATTGGGCGGTTTTTACGGTGCGACCGCCCGGCCCGCCAAAACGGGCGGCATTCCCATCGGAAAAGGGGTTTTGATTTGCGCGCCGAAACGCTGGTCGTGATTGTCACGGCCAAAGGGGACGAAGATCCCGAACCCGCGACCGTCGACTACTACCCCGACGGCTGCCCCGAGCTAGGCCCCGACAGCCCCGACGACTACGAAGGCCCCCACGACCTGACCATCTGCCCCGACTGCATCGAGTCGTGGCTGACCGACCACTACGTCAGCCGGCGGGCCCTGTACGCCGTCCCCGTCCCCGTCCCCGCACCGGTACCGGTACCGGCCGGGGCATAGCCCCACCCACCCGTTCCCGGGGGCCCTACGGCCGCGGGGAACCGGGCCGGCCCAGCCGGGCGCTGCCGCCCCCCCCCCGGGCGCGGGCCCGCCCCCGGGCCGGGGGGGTGTAACCAGAGCC
>NZ_JADWYX010000222.1 GCF_016786355.1 Frankia sp. AgB1.9 | reverse complement strand
CCGCGCGCGGGGGGGGGGGGGGGGCGCGGGGGCCCCCCCCCGCCCCCCCCCCCCCCCCCCCCCCCACGCCGCCGACCGGCAGGTTCGAGATGCCCCGCACGAAGATGTCGGCGTACTGCGCGGCGAGATCCTGCACGCCGACGCGCCCGCCGGCGCGCATCCACAGGTACGTGTAGTTGTGCATCCCGAGCCACGCCTTCGCCGCCATCGGCGGGTCGATCGCGCGGAAATGGCCCGACCGCTGGCCCTCCTCGAAGAGCTGCTCGACGCGCTGCTCGTACTCCCGGCGCCGGCGGCGGAACACCTCGGCGTTGGCACCGGTGAGGGCCGGGAACTCGTGCAGGAAGACCCAGACGTGGTCGGGGAAGCTGTGGATCACGTCGAGGAGCCCGGCGCCGAGCAGGGCGAGCCGCTCGGGCGGGGTGCCACCGGTGCTCGCCACCCGGTCCGCGGACAGCAGGACCTCGTCCATCACCCGGTCGTGGATGGCGACGAGGAGCTGCTCCTTGGAGCCGATGTAGTAGTAGAGCGCGCCCTTGCCGATCTCGTTGGCCTGGCACAGCTCGGCCGTGCTGGTGGCGTGGAAGCCGCGCTGGGCGAACACGTGGGCGGAGGTGTCGATGATTGCCTGGCGCCTGAGCTCCCACTTGGCGCTGCGCCGAACCTGGACCTCGGTCATGGCCGTCGTCGTCGCTCCGTTCAGCCTGTGCTCGCCTGGTGCTCGCCCCTGGGGTCCTGCCCGGTCAGGATACGCGGCCTGAAGTTGACCGACCGGTACAAAGCTGGCTACGTTCGCTGAGGCAGTCAGCCGGCCGTGGCACGGCGGTGGCCGGTCCGGGCTTGACGCTGGACGCGGGCTTGACGGACGCGGGCTTGATGGAGGCAATGTGACGAAGCGGTGGAAGCAGCGTCCGGACGACTCGACCTGGGGTGACTGGGGCGACGACGACGAGCTCGGCCGGATCAACCTGATCACGTCGCAGAAGGTGCTGGAGGGCGTCCGCGAGGTCGAGGCGGGCGTCGCGTTCTCGTTGAGCCTGCCTCTCGACCTCCCGGGCGGCAGCGGGCTCAACCAGCGCCGCTACCCGCCGATCCTGCGTCCCACCGAGGACCTCAAGCACAACGCCGACACGTTCTTCAACGTCGTCGCCAAGGAGAAGCTGCACTACTCCTTCACCGACCTGTGGTCCGACGACATGGTGACCCTCTGGCTCCAGTACTCGACCCAGTGGGACGCCCTCGTCCACCAGGGCGGGCTCTTCGACGCGGACGGCGACGGCGTCGACGAGCCGGTGTACTACAACGGCTTCCGGCCCGGCGAGGACGTGATCGGGCCGAAGGAGGACGCCAAGGGCGACGGCAGCGGCAGTGTCAGCTTCGCCAAGCACCTCGGCATGGAGCACATGGCGGCGCACGGCGTCCAGGGCCGCGCCGTCCTGATCGACGTGGCGCACCACCTCGGCCAGACCGAGGAATGGCACGCCGTCAGCATGAAGACGCTGCGCGAGATCATCGACGCCGACAAGGTCGACATCCGGCCCGGCGACATGGTCCTCATCCACACCGGGTTCGCCACCAAGATCCTGGAGTGGAACGGCAAGCCGGACGACAGCCGCGTCCAGGCGATGTACCCCTACCTGGACGCCCAGGACGACGAGATCCTGCAGTGGATCATCGACTCCCGTATGTCGGCGCTGATCGCGGACAACTACGCCGTCGAGGGCTGGGCGCCCGCGAGCCCCGAGCCGCACACGCTGCTGCCGATCCACAAGCTGTGCCTGTTCAAGCTCGGCGTCCCGCTGGGCGAGCTCTGGTACCTCAACGACCTGGCCGCCTGGCTGCGCGAGCACAACCGCACCAGCTTCCTGCTCACCGCCCCGCCCCTGCGCCTCCCCGGCACCGCCGGCAGCCCCCTCACCCCCGTCGCAACGGTCTAGCCCTAGTCCCGCCCTGGCCAGGCCCCGTCCCCAGCCCGGCCCCCCGCCCGGCCGGCAGCGCCGGCCCGGCTCGGCTGGGTCGGGCCCGGCCCGGCTCGGCTGGGTCGGGCTCGGCCCGGCTCGGCTGGGTCGGGCTCGGCCCGGCTCGGCTTGGTCGGGCTCGGCCCGGCTCGGCTTGGCTCGGCTGGGTCCGTCCCGGCCGACCAGGCCCGGCGGGGCCGGATACGCCGTCGCCAGCCTCGGCGGCAGGTCCTTGATCGCCGTCTAGGCCCTCGCGTGGTCGTGCCCAGCGCGGTTTTACGACCACCCGAGGGCCCAAACGGCGATCACCGCCCGAACGTGGCGGCGCGCCGACGGCCGGGCGGGGCCACGAGCGGCTCGATTCGCCGTCAGCTCGCTCTGGCCTTCCGAGAGTCGTGGTGCCGACGGCGCGTCATGCCTGCGGCTACCCTTACCTGGTGAGGTTCATCGCGGGACTGGAGATCGACGGAGAACGCCTGGCCACGATCTGTGACCGGTACGGGATCGCCGAACTCCAGCTGTTCGGCTCTCAGGCGCGCGGAACCGCGACCGCCGACAGCGACATCGACATCCTGTACACCCTTGCGCCGGGCCGGCGTCTGGGCTGGGACATCGAGCAGCTCGCCGATGATCTCGCCGACCTCTTCGGACGACCCGTCGATCTGGTCTCCGTCCGGGCGCTCCACCCGTTGCTCCGCTCGTCCGTCCTGGCTGAAGCACGGCCCGTCTATGCGGCGTGACGTCCTTCTGCTCGGTGAGATGATCGAAGCGGCCGACCAGGCGCAGAAACTCACCGACGGGATCACCACCAGCGGCCTGGAAGCGGACCGCCAGCGTCGCGACGCGCTCCTGTGGAACTTCACCGTGCTAGGTGAGGCTGCGAGCCGGCTCTCGGGCGAGATCACCGGACGTTTCCCCGACATCCCGTGGAAGCAGCCTGTCCGGTTGCGCAACCGGATCGTTCACGGCTACTGGTCCGTCGACCTCGAGATCCTGCACACCACGGCCAGGGAACAGCTCCCCAGTTCGCCGCCGACCTGCGCCGGGTTCTCGCATCCGTCGGCGAAGGCATCTGAACGCATTCAGGGCTGGCTGCACGCGGCCTGGCCGGCCCGACAGGGGAGCCGCCGTTTAGGCCCACCCGTGGTCGTGACCAGCGCGGTTTTACGGCCACCCGAGGGCCCAAACGGCGATCCTCGCCCGAACGTCCTGGCGCGCCGACGGCCGGGCGGGGCCGGGCCGGTCAGCGGTGTTCGAGGTAGGTCAGGACGGCGAGGACTCGGCGGTTGTCGGTGGCGCCCGCTGGGAGGTCGAGCTTGCGGAAGACGCTGCCGACGTGGGTGCCGACGGTGTTGACCGAGACGAACAGTCGCTGGGCGATCCCGCGGTCCGACAGTCCCTGCGCCATCAGCTCCAGCACGGCGCGCTCGCTGGCGCTCAGCCGCGCGATCGGGTCGTCCCGTCGTCCGGCCGCTAGCAGCGCCCCGACGACGTCCGGATCGACGACGGTGCCGCCAGCGGCGAGGATGCCCAGCGTCTCGCTGAGCTGGCGCGGCGCCAGGATGCGGTCCTTGAGCAGGTAGCCGGTCGCGCGGGCGCCACCGGCCAGCAGCAGCGTGGCGTACTCGGGCACCGCGTGCTGGGAGAGCAGCAGGACACCCAGATCGGACGCGGCGGCCCGCAGCGACAGCGCGGCCCGCAGCCCCTCGTCGGTGAACGTCGGCGGCATCCGGAGATCGAGGACCACCGCGTCGGGCTGACCGTGCGCGACGGCCGCCGGGATCGCCAGCGCGTCGCCGACCAGGTCCACGACCTCATGGCCCTCGGCCTCGAGCAGGCGGCGTACCCCCTCGCGCACGATGACCGAGTCGTCGGCGACGATCACCCGCATGGTGGCTCCGCCCGGGCTCTTTCGGATGCTGCGGCTCCGGGACCCGTCGTGCTGCGGCCGAGTCCCAGCCAGCCGTTTCCCGCGAGCATGCCGGCGAGGATGACGCCTTGAGCGGCGAGCACCGTGGCCGATGGCGCCCACCGTGCGCCCCTCGCCACAACGTCAACGATAGCAAAATGATCACGAGGGGAGGCCACCCTCCGGGGGTCGTCGGCCTCCCGCTTCTCATGGTTTTTCCCTAGGAGAACCACGAGAACTCCCGATGCGACCGGTACGCGCTATCGCCGACACTTTCGGCGCCACCCGCAAAAGGGGGCCGGCGCCGCCCGCCGCGGCGGTGACGGTGGGGGAACAGATGGCGCTACGTGTGGCACCGCGAGCCCGGGTACCGCGAGCCTGGGTTCCGCGAGCCTGGGTTCCGCGAGCCTGGGTTCCGCGAGCCCCGGTTCCGCGAGCCCCGGTACCGCGAGCCCCGGTACCGCGAGCCCGGGTACAGGGGGCCCGGGCTCGGGGGGCCCGGGTCCGATGGGCGGGCCTCGTGGTCGGCCTGGCGCTCGTCGCCGCGGCCTGCGGTAGCGGCGGACAGCCAGCCGGTGCCGCCATCGTGCCGCCGGCGAGCTCCGCGACGGTGCCCTACCGCGGGCCGGCCGCTGCTCCGGCCGGGGACGCGTTCTACGTACCGCCGCAACCGCTGCCCGCCGGGCGGCCGGGCGACATCCTGTGGTCGCGCCAGGTCCCGGCCTCCGGGATGCTGGCCGGCCTGGGTGTCGAGGTCGACCAGGTGCTGTACCTGTCGACCGACGCGCAGGGCCGGCCGGACGCAGTGTCGGGCACCGTCGTCCTGCCGCCGGCGGCGGCGCGAACGGCCGCCCCGCTGGTCGGGTTCGCGTCCGGAACCGAGGGACTGGGCGACGCCTGCGCGCCCTCCAAGACGATCGCGGCCGGCACGTTCGACTGGACCGACCACATCGTCGCGGCTGTCAACCACGGCTGGGCCGTGGCCGTCAGCGACTACCAGGGACTCGGTACGCCCGGCGACCACACCTACAGCGTCGGCCGGTCCGAGGGCCACGCCGTCCTCGACGCGGTCCGCGCCGCGCAGCGCCTCCCCGGCGCCGGCCTGCGCGCCGACGCGAAGGTCGCCTTCTGGGGCTACTCCCAGGGCGGGGGCGCGTCCGCGTGGGCGGGCGAGCTGGCCCCGGCCTACGCGCCCGAGCTGCGCACCGTCGGCGTCGCGGCTGGCGGGGTACCCGCGAACCTGACCAAGGTCAGCGAGGCGGTCGACGGTATGCCCTGGTCCGGGGTGCAGCTCATGTCGGCGATCGGGTTCGCCGCCGCCTACCCGGAGCTGAAGGTCGACGACGCCGTCCAGCCGGCGTTCCGCTCCGCCGTCCAGGGGCTGCGCACCGAGTGCATCAAGGAGGCCCTGCCCGCGTTCGCCGGCAAGCACGTGGGGGACATCCTGACCACCGACCTGCTCCACCAGCCGGCCTGGCAGGCCCGCCTGACGCAGAACTCCCTCGGAGCGAACCCGCCCAAGGTCCCGATCATGCTCTACCACGGCACGGCCGACACGGTCGTCGCGTTCGGCCAGGCCGAGGACCTCGCCCGCCGGTACTGCGCCGCGGGCGTGGACGTGACGTGGCGGGCCTACGCCGGCCAGGACCACGGCGACGCCTGGAACCACATCGACGAGGTGACCTCCTACCTCGCCGCCCGCTTCGCCGGCACCCCCGTCACCCCGTCCTGCCCGTGACGCCAGGCGCGGTCGCGATGGCCTGTCCTTGATCGCTGTTTTGGCCCTGGCGTGGTTGTGGAACAGCCCCGGCCACGACCACCGGAGGGCTCAGACGGTGATCACTGGCGCCAACGTGGCGGCCTGCCGGTCGGCCGTTCGATCGGCGCCTGGGGCGGAGTCACCAGTCCGCTGACAGGCGTTTCACGCCGTTGATGAAGCTGCTGGCCAGCCATTCGGGGTCGCCGGAGGCGTGGAGGTCGGGGAGCTGGGTGAGGAGCTCGCGCCAGATGACGGAGATCTCGCGGCGGGCCAGGTGGGCGCCGAGGCAGAAGTGCGGCCCGGCGCCGCCGAAGCCCAGATGCGGGTTCGGGTCGCGGCGGACGTCGAAGCGGTCGGGGTCGGTGAAGACGGCCTCGTCGCGGTTCGCGGACGAGTAGAACAGCAGCACCTTGTCGCCGGGGTTCAGCCGCTGACCGGAGAGCTGGACCTCGCCGGTGACCGTGCGGCGCATCCAGCGCACCGGGCTCGCCCAGCGCACGATCTCCTCGACGGCCGTCCGGCTCACGCCGGCCAGGTCGTCGCGCCAGATGTCCCGTTGTTCCGGGAACGCGGTCAGTGCCAGCAGCGCGTGGCTGATCGCGGTGCGGGTCGTCTCGTTCCCGGCGACCAGCAGCAGGATGAAGAACGAGACGATCTCGGCGTTGTCGAGCTGCTCGCCGTCCACCTCGGCGAGGGCGAGCGCGGTGGTCAGGTCGTTCGTCGGGTCGGCCCGTCGGCGGACGGCCATCTCCTGGAGCAGCTCGGCGAGCTCCGCGCCGGCACCCAGCAGCGCGGCGACAATGTCGGCGCCCGGGGGGACGAAGTCGGGGTCGCCCGAGCCGAGGATGACGTTCGTGCAGCGGAAGACGTCGCCGTACCGCTCGGGTGGCAGGCCCATCATCCGGCAGATGACCTCCAGCGGCAGCCGGGCCGCGACCCGCGACACGAAGTCGCCCGGCCCCTCGTCGCGCAGCTCGGTCACGATCCCGCGGGCGAGCGCGGCGATGTCGTCCTCGGTCTGGGCGATGAACCGGGGCGTGAAGGCCCGGGAGACGATCCGGCGCAGCCGGTGGTGCCGGGGCGGGTCCATATTGATCATCCCGCCGAAGAACTCCAGGAACTCCGGGGGCAGGTCCGGGATCGAGGTCGCGCCGCGGGCTGACGAGAAGGTCCCCGGCTCGGAGCTGATCCGGACGATGTCCGCGTGTCGGGTCACGGCGTAGTAGCCGGGCCCCTTTGTGATCATCTCGCTGGCCGGCTGTGGCTCCGCGTAGAAGGGCAACGACGGGGCCCCGCGCAGCAGGGCGAACGCGGCGTCGATCTCGGCCCGCGGCCGGACCCAGAACGACAGGTCGGACAGGTCGATGTCGTCGACGGTCTGACCTGGCCCGGCACCGGCTACGACCGACATGGCCTCACGTCCTCCCTAACACCCGGCCGACCTGCCGCCGGTGCTGTCCGCGCGCTGCCCATCGAGGCCGCGCACCAGGGTCCGGGCGGGGCGCCCATGGAGGCCCACCGGCGATGCTCGTCGTCGGCTCTGAAGCTGAGCCGACGGGGTCGGACCCGAGTCCCGACAAGTGTGGACTGGATCGTCGCCGGGGGCGAGCGCAAACGCCGCGCGGGCCAGCCCCCGGCCACCGGGCCGAGCCCCCGCGCCAGGGCCAGGGCCGCCGCGCCTAGCCCGCATACGTGCGCTCGGCGGCCGATCCGGCTGGCCCCGGGGGCGGAGCCGGCCCGCCGAAGACCGGTGGGCCGGGCCTTGATCGCCGTTTCGGCCCTCGGATGGTCGTGATCGAGGCCGGATTACAACCATCTCAGGGCTGAAACGGCGATCATCATCCTGCGGCGGCCCGGCGGCCCGGCGGCCCGGCGGCCCGGCGGCCCGGCGGCCCGGCGGCCCGGCGGCCCCCCCCGCCCCCCCCGCCCCCCGCCGCCCCC
>NZ_JADWYX010000221.1 GCF_016786355.1 Frankia sp. AgB1.9 | reverse complement strand
CCGCGGAGCGGTCTCTCAGCGCGCGGGGCCCCGGCGGCGGGGGCGCGCCGGCCCGCCGGCTGGCCGCCCGTGGGTACCCGGGCCGCGCCCGGCGCCGTCGCGCGCCGCCCACCCGGCCCGGTCGGCACCCGCCGGCGGCCACCGTCGGGGTCGTCCCAGCCGCCGCGGTCGCGGCCCGGGTCCCGGTCGGCGCCCCGCGGCGGCGGCGTCGTGGGCCGCCGGCCGCCTCGGCCCGCCGGTCGGTCGAGGTTCTTCATCCGGTCGAACACCGCGTCCGCCGTCGGGCGCAGCATCGTGTCGACGATCCGGCCGTCCGCGAGGAAGATCACTTCGTCGGCGTAGGAGGCGGCCTTCGCGTCATGGGTCACCATGACCACCGTCTGGCCGAGCTCGCGGACCGAGTCCTGCAGGAACGACAGCACCTCGGCGCCCGACGTGCTGTCCAGGTTGCCGGTCGGCTCGTCGCCGAAGATGATGTCCGGCCGGGTGATCAGCGCCCGCGCGCACGCGACCCGCTGCTGCTGGCCGCCCGACAGCTCCGTCGGCCGGTGGTTCAGCCGCGGCGCCAGGCCCACCGCGTCGACGACGACCTTCATCCACTTCTTGTCCGGCCGCCGCCCGGCGATGTCCAGTGGCAGCGTGATGTTCTCCGCGGCGGTCAGCGTCGGCAGCAGGTTGTACTGCTGGAAGATGAAGCCGATCCGGTCGCGGCGCAGCTGGGTGAGCTGCCGGTCGGACAGCCGCGAGAGGTCCACGTCACCGATCAGCACCCGGCCGCCGGAGATCGTGTCCAGCCCGGCCAGGCAGTGCATCAGCGTCGACTTGCCCGACCCGGACGGGCCCATGATCGCGGTGAACCGGCCGCGCGGGAAGTCCAGGTCGATGCCACGCAGCGCCGCGACCTCGGTGTCGCCGGCGCCGTACATCTTCGTGACCCGCTCCGCTCGCGCGGCGAGGTCCGACAGACCAGAGCGACCGCCGCCCCGGTCGTCGGCGGCCCGTCCGCGCAAGGGGCTCATCGATCTTCCTTTCCCACCGACACGAGAACCGCCAGGTTGTCGGACGCGCCGCTCTCCCGATTGGTTGGCCTACGGATGCCACGGCCGCCGCCGGTCGCCGCCTGGACGGTCACCGTCGGCGGCCGGCGCCGGTGCGACGAGACGTTGCCATATCTACGCATCGTGCCCGATTCCGCCACAAGGCCCACACCCGCCCGGCCCTGGGCGCGCGGACCCGTAGGCGGCAACCCGCATGATCCAGCACGCGTCGACACGACGCCACCGACGATCGCGAAGCGCCCAGCAAGGTGATAGCTGTGAGTCAGTGCTGATCGTCGGACAGTTCCGACTAGCAGGTCCAGGGCGCACGACACCTACGTATCGTGCCTGACCCAATCAAATGAGGAGCTGGCGGCGCTCACCGTCAGCCCGCGGCCTCGCAGACGGCCGGGTCGGCGTCGTCGACCAGCGGGCCGCCGGAGCCCACGGCCACCGGCAGCGGCGGGGGCGTGCCGCCGAACGCGGGGCAGCGCGACTGGTGGTCGCACCAGCCGCACAGCTTGCTCGGGGTGGCCCGCCAGTCACCGGTGCGGTGCGCCCGGTCGATCGCCGCCCACAGCGCCTGCACCCGCCGCTCGGTCGCCAGCAGGTCGGACTCGTCGGGCGTCACCCGCAGCCACGTCCGGTCCCCGAGGTAGTACAGCCGCAGCTCCCGCGGCACCACGCCCCGGATCCGCCACAGCAGCAGCGCGTAGAACCGCATCTGGAACAGCGCGGTCCCCTCGAACGCCGGACCGGGGGACCGGCCCGTCTTGTAGTCCACGACCCGCAGCGCCAGGCCGTCCGGCGTCGTCGCCTCGTCCAGCCGGTCGACATAGCCACGCAGCCGCAGCCCCGACCCGAGCACATGCTCGACGTAGAGCTCCCGGGCCGCCGGGGCCAGCCGGCGCGGGTCCTCCAGCGCGAAGTAGCCGGCCAGCAGCTCCCGGGCCGAGGCCAGCCACGCCTCCAGCGCCTCGCCGTCGGGGAACATCGCGGCCAGCTCCGGCTCGCGGGCCAGCAGGTCCGCCCACGCCGCCGGGAGCAGCTCCACCGCGGCCTCCGGGGTCCGGCCGGCCGGCGGCAGGTCGAACAGCCGCTCCAGCACCGAGTGCACCATCGTCCCCCGGGTCGCCGCCGGGCTCGGCGGCTCCGGCAGCCGGTCCACCACCCGGAACCGGTACTTCAGCGGGCAGCTGACGAAGTCGGCCGCCCGGGACGGCGACAGCGACCCGACGAACCGCTGGCCCGACACCGCCGCGTCGCCGGGCGCGGCCGACCCGCCGCCGGCACCCTCGCCCAGGGGACCCGCGCCCACAGGACGCTCGCCCGCGAGCGAGGCGGCCGAGGCCACGTCCCGGGCCTCGGCCGGTGACGCCGGCTGACCCTCGGCCGGCGGACCGTCGGCCCGGGGTATCGCGCCGGTGGCTGTGGTCGTCATGTCACGGACCCTAGGGGCCAGGTCCGACAATCGGGCCTCCAGGGGCTGAGTGGATGCTAAGGATCCGTCGCAGCGGCGGGATTGTGTTCGAAACTGTCCGTAGCATCGGGGTCATGGTTGACCAGTCGGACCCATCGGGCCCGAACACACCGGCGACGCGCGCGCCGGGGCTGCGGATCGGGCGGGTCCGCGGCGTCCCGATCTACCTCTCGCCGCTCGCCCTCGTCTTCGGCATCCTGATCGCCTCGCTGGCCCAGAACTGGCAGCGCAACCAGCTGCCCGACGCCAGCGACTCGCACATCCTGCTGCTGGCGGTGATCACCGCCGTCGGCTACGTCGGCTCGATCATCCTGCACGAGATCGGGCACGCGGTGACAGCCGACCGGTTCGGCCTGCGGGTCCGCTCGGTCACCGTGCACGGCTTCGCCGGCTTCACCGAGCACGAGAAGGAGCCACAGACCGCGAGCCGCCAGTTCGTCGTGTCGTTCTCCGGGCCGCTCGTCAACGGGCTGCTCGCCGGCGTGTGCTTCGGCGTGCTGCAGGGCGTCTCGGCGCACACCTCCCTCGGCGCCGTGCTGCTCTACCTGGGCCTGCTCAACTTCGGCCTGTTCGTCCTCAACCTCGCGCCCGGCCTGCCGCTCGACGGCGGCGGGGTGGTCGTCGCCGCGGTCTGGGGCGTCACCCGCAACCGGGTGCGCGGGCTGCGGGCCGGCGCCTACGGCGGCTTCGTCGTCGCCGCCGCGATCGTCGGCTACACGGTCCTGCGGCCGGCCAACAGCTTCAGCAACCTCTACATGCTGGCGCTGGCCGCGTTCGTCGGCTTCGGCGCCTACCAGTCGCTGCGCGCCGCCGACCTGCGGGAGAAGCTGCCCGAGCTGCGCGCCGGCCGGCTGATCCGCAAGACGCTGCCGGTGGAGAGCTCCGTGCCGCTCGCGGAGGCGCTGCGGGCCGCGCAGGAGGCCGGCGCGACAGCCATCGCGGTCGTCGACGCCACCGGCAACCCGCAGATGGTCATGAACGGCGCGTCCGTCGACGCGCTGCCCGAGCACCGCCGGCCCTGGGTCGGGATCGCCGACGTCAGCCGGACCATCGAGCCCACGATGATCCTCGACGCGGACCTCGCAGGCGAGGAGCTGCTCGAGCACGTCCGGCGCCACCAGGCCCCCGAGTACCTCGTCGTCCAGGACGGCCGTCCCGTCGGGGTGCTGGTGCTGGTCGACCTCGTCGCGCGCCTCAACCGCGCCGCGGCGACGCGGATGGCCCGCAAGTAGCGGGGTACTCGCGTCCCGGGCACGGCCCTCGCCCGACGGCCGCCCGGCCTGGCGGTGGCGCGGCGTCGCCGCGGCTCGTCCGCTCACTGGCCGGTCCGCGGCGACGGCGGCGCGTCGTGAGCCGGTAACCTGCCGAGACGGCGAACGCCCGAACTGTCGCGCCGTTCGCCCTTCGCCCGGACCGGCCGGTGGCCACCGGGACTCCCACCTGCCTGGAAGGACCCCGGAAAGCGTGACCCCCGACGAGATCGACTGCGCCCTCGACGAGCACCCGGAGGGGGCGGCCGAGCCGGCCATCCCGCCCGCGACGGGGGAGGCGGCGCGACGGCGGGGGCCGTTCACCAAGGGGGACCGGGTACAGCTCACCGACCCCAAGGGCCGCAAGCACACCGTCGTGCTGGAGCCGGGCAAGCAGTTCCACACCCACCGCGGCGCGGTCGCCCACGACGAGCTCCTCGGCCAGCCCGAGGGCATCGTCGTCAGCTCCACCGGGAAGACCCCGTACCTCGCGCTGCGGCCGCTGCTCGCCGACTTCGTGCTGGCGATGCCGCGCGGCGCCGCCGTCGTCTATCCCAAGGACGCGGCGATGATCGTCGGCTATGCCGACATCTTCCCCGGCGCCCGGGTGCTGGAGGCGGGGGTCGGCTCCGGGGCGCTCGCCTGCTCGCTGCTGCGCGCCGTCGGCGAGCGCGGCCTGCTGGTCTCCTACGAACGGCGGGACGACTTCGCCGCCGTCGCCCAGCGCAACATCGAGACCTTCTTCGGCGGCCCGCACCCCGCCCACCGGCTGCACGTCGGCGACCTCGCCGAGTCGGGCGAGACCGACATGGACCGGGTCGTGCTCGACATGCTCGCCCCGTGGGAGGTGCTGCCAACGGCCGCGGCGGCGCTCGTCGCCGGCGGCGTGCTGTGCGCCTACGTCGCCACCGCGACCCAGCTGTCACGCACCTGCGAGGCGCTGCGCGAGCACGGCGCGTTCGCGGAGCCGCACGCCTTCGAGACGATGCTGCGCGACTGGCACCTCGACGGGCTCGCGGTCCGCCCTGAGCACCGGATGGTCGGCCACACCGGCTTCCTGGTCACCGCCCGCAGGCTCGCCGACGGCGTCACCGCGCCGCCGCGGCGGCGGCGTCCCGCCAAGGGCGCCCACGGCGAGCCCGAAGCCCCCAGCGCCGACGCCGCCAGCCCCGAGACCGAGGCCTCCGGCGAGCCCGCCACGGACGCCGTGGACGCGCCGACCGCCGCGCCGCGACCCACCGGCGCCGAACCGCTCGACACCGTGGCCGTGGACGGTCCGTCGGTCATCCAGGCCGCCGCCGACTCGGATGGCGGCGGAACACCTGCCACGGCAGAGTAGAGACTCATGCCGGCCACCCCGACACGCGGACGTCCCCTGCCCGGGCCCAGCGGCCCGGGGCGGCCGGCCGCGGCCCGGGGCCGCCGGACCCCCGGGTCACGACCCGGGGCCGGCCTCCAGCGTGCCGTCGGGGCGCTCGACGTAGATGCAGTCACCGGGGCACTCGTCGGCCGCGTCGATCACCGCGTCCAGCAGCGGCAGCGGCACGATCACCCTGGCGCCGGGCTGCGTCAGCAGCTCACCCGTGTCGGTCTTCACATATGCCAGGCCGTCGATGTCGTGCTCGAACACGGACGGCGCCCGCGTCACGCACAGACCGTCACCGGTACACGCGGCCTGGTCGACCCGGACCCGGAGTCCACCCGAAACACTGGAGTTCGCTGGAGTTGCCACGCCGCTCCGATCGTCTGTCACCATGGCACCGTAACCCGCTGTTTACGGCCAAGCCGGGCCGTCCTTGCGGACCTTGCCTGAAAGCAGCGGTCACAACGGTAGTGTTGGGTGCGTCCCGGTCAGCACGGGGGAGGTGGAGGCGCGGTGTCCGGTCCCCTTTCGGGCTCTGGCTCCGATGAGAGCTCGGGTCGTCCTGGAGACGCCGAAACGGCACGAACGTCGGCGTACCAGAAAGAAGTCCACGAACTCACGACCCAGGTCGCCTTCCTCGAGGAGGAAGTGGCCATGTTGCGACGGCGGCTGTCCGAGTCGCCCCGACAGGTTCGGGTACTCGAGGAACGTCTGGCGGAGCTCCAGTCCGACCTGGCGAGCGCCTCGGCGCACAACGAGAAGCTGGTAGCCACCCTCCGCGAGGCGCGTGACCAGATCGTCACGCTCAAGGAGGAGGTCGACCGGCTGGCCCAGCCGCCGAGCGGGTACGGGATCTTCCTGCACCCGTACGACGACGGCACGGTCGACGTGTTCACCCAGGGCCGAAAGCTCCGGGTGACCGTGTCGCCGAACGTCGACGTCGACGGACTGCGGCCAGGCCAGGAGGTCATGCTCAACGAGGCCCTCAACGTGGTCGAGATACGCGCCTACGAACGGCACGGCGAGATCGTGCTGCTCAAGGAGGTTCTCGAGAGCGGAGACCGGGCCCTCGTCATCGGGCACACCGACGAGGAGCGCGTGGTCATGCTGGCCCAGCCGCTGCTCGACGGGCCGGTGCGCGCAGGCGACTCGCTGCTCATCGAGCCGCGGTCCGGCTACGCGTTCGAGCGGATCCCCAAGTCCGAGGTCGAGGAGCTCGTCCTCGAAGAGGTCCCCGACATCGGGTACGAGCAGATCGGCGGCCTCAAGGGCCAGATCGAAATGATCAGGGACGCCGTCGAGCTGCCGTTCCTGCACAAGGACCTCTTCGTCGAGCACCAGCTCAAGCCCCCGAAGGGCGTGCTGCTCTACGGCCCGCCCGGCTGCGGCAAGACGCTCATCGCCAAGGCCGTCGCCAACTCCCTCGCCAAGAAGGTCGAGGCGTTGCAGGGCGGCGGCTCCGGGCGGGCGTTCTTCCTCAACATCAAGGGCCCCGAGCTGCTCAACAAGTACGTCGGCGAGACCGAGCGGCAGATCAGGCTGGTCTTCCAGCGGGCGCGCGAGAAGGCGTCCGAGGGCATGCCGGTCATCGTGTTCTTCGACGAGATGGACTCGATCTTCCGCACCCGCGGTTCGGGCGTGTCCTCCGACGTCGAGAACACGATCGTCCCGCAGCTGCTCGCCGAGATCGACGGTGTGGAGCTCCTGGAGAACGTCATCGTCATCGGCGCCTCCAACCGCGAGGACATGATCGACCCGGCGATCCTGCGACCCGGCAGGCTCGACGTGAAGATCAAGGTCGAGCGGCCCGACGCCGAGGCGGCGAAGGACATCTTCGCCAAGTACGTCCTCGCCGAGCTCCCGCTGCACCCGGACGACCTCGCGGAGAACGGCCAGAACCGCGAGGCCACCGTCCAGGCGATGATCCAGCGCACCGTCGAGCGGATGTACTCCGAGAGCGAGGACAACCGCTTCCTCGAGGTCACCTACGCCAACGGCGACAAGGAAGTCCTGTACTTCAAGGACTTCAACTCCGGGGCCATGATCGAGAACATCGTGGCCCGGGCCAAGAAGATGGCCGTCAAGGAGTTCATCGAGGGCGGCGCCAAGGGAATCCGGATGCAGCACCTCATGCAGGCCTGCCTGGACGAGTTCAAGGAGAACGAGGACCTCCCGAACACGACCAACCCGGACGACTGGGCCCGCATCTCGGGCAAGAAGGGCGAGCGGATCGTCTACATCCGCACGCTCGTCACCGGCACCAAGGGCACCGAAGCCGGCCGCTCCATCGACACCATCGCCAACACCGGCCAGTACCTCTAACCGGTCAGGCACACCGCGAAGCCGGTCTCCCGCCAAGGGAGGCCGGCTTCGCTGTATTTCTGGTTCGCTCCGTCCGGGCGCGGCGCTCCGCGGCCGTCCTCGCCTGGCGGCTCGGACGACCACTCCGCGCCGC
>NZ_JADWYX010000220.1 GCF_016786355.1 Frankia sp. AgB1.9 | reverse complement strand
TTCCTAAGTCCGTCCGATCTTTCTTCCAAAAGGTGAGATTCTTCGGATGGCTGTCGCAGCCAGTTTTCTTTCCCTATGCGTAGAAAGCCAGCTAATGCTGCGGGTCTAAATCTGTCTGTCGTTTCGCTAAATCGCGCCAGATCGCGCCGTCGCAATACGAAAGCACTGTAACGGAAGTCGGCATGTGCCTTTACGTCGTAGTGTGACCTCTCTCCGGGCCTACTCGACCGTGTAACTGCTTCGGAAGAATCGAGTTGCACACGGCACGTGCAGATTTCGGACCTAGCGGCATACAAATTTCGCAGCGTGGGAGCCATGGGTTCCTGGGTACTCCCATTAAAGAGTGTTCCTTGCAAGCAGAATTCGATGGCGTCCGCAATTGAAGACTTCCCCGAGCCGTTGTCGCCAAGAATGAATGCCGAGACGGGCTTGCCGTTGACCAAGAAACTCAGCGCACATTCTCCGGTGATGCCGCGAAAGTTGCGGAGCGTCACCGAATCAATTTTTGACATGCCTACCTCGACAATTTTGCTCGCTACTCGGAGAGTTTAAAGTAGCGACACTCTACTATGCTTACCCACAGCATCTCGCCGAGAGTTCGCCCACCTGTCGAGTTACAGGTCCGCAGGCGGCCAGCCGCGCCGCCGTCGAGGCCGACAGCCATGATGCCAGTCGGTGTCAGCACCTCCGACCGAGCTACCGTCCAAGCCAGCTGACGGCCTAGTTGTGGACGAGGACAGGCCTCCACAGAGGTGGCGAACGCAACCTACTCGACCCCGAAAGGCGCCCGTGGATGATCCAGGTAGGATCGCGGATCAGGTATTCGGTGTCGCAGGTGGGGCCGCCCCCAGAGGAGTCCGCCAGCCTTGGCGATGGCAGCGAGTAGCCCGGCCAATCGGCGATCAGGGCTGAGCGGATGAGAGCCCGGCAGCCACAGTGGCAGCCAAGCCACCGGACGACTACGAACGAGCGTGGACGTCCATGGAATCCGGACCGCCCGTGACCTGCACCAGTGGACGTCTGCGGACATCCACGGACAAATCACCAAGATCTCTTAATTTGTGGGTTCAGTGTCGCGGTCATCGCCAGCGTGTTGGTAGTAGACCGTGATCGAGTGCCAGTCGCCGTCCGCCGTGATGTCGGTGTGCAGCACCAGGTCCTGTACGTCAACCTGACCCAGCGCATCAATCGGGTCAGCGACCCGTCGGAGCAAGGCGCCTACGTCACCCTGACCAGCGCCCTCCGGATTCGACTGAGAGAAGTGATAGGCGGTCCAGGGGTCCCGCCGGCGCGCCGCCGGATCTTCCGCCACAGATCCTCTGCCTTCCATCATCGACCATCAACCACACGACACGGCTCTGCCCTACGCCGCGTAACCAGCACCGGCCTCCGCCCGGATCACAGGTGATCGTAATGGCGGCGGCACGACCGGGATCGCTGGCGACAGGTCGAGCCAGAACGCTTCAGGCAGCATGCGCCTGGACCGCGTCGACGAAGCGACGGAAGACCGGCCAGGGAACACGCCAACTGCCGTGAGCCGTGAAGGTGGCGCCCTCGATGCCATCCCGTGCCGGACCGCCGCCGGCCGGGTGGGCATCCGGGACTTCCACCTCGACGTAGTCGCTGCGGTCTACCCCTGGAGTCACCACCCGCAAGGTATAGATCCGGCTACCGGCTACGCCGGGGTTCGGGTGGTCGATCTTGAAGCATGTGGAGCCATGCGGCGAGACCCGCTCCGAGAGCCCCTGGTCCCTCGCCGACGTACCCCGCCCATCCTGATTGACAATGTCGCCTGACGATCCGATCAAGGCAAGGAATCGGCAGAGAATCGGCCAGGGGGTCACTCCATGGGAGACTTCGACCAGTACGTCTTCAGCCGGCATCGGTGTGAAGCTACCGGCGTCCGGAGTCGCGTCGGGAATGACAACGGCGAGGAACGGCCCGGCGCCAGGGGCTCCACTCAGCCCCCTCAGTTCGTACTGCCACGCATCGTCAGGCAGGCAATAGAACGAAACGATCTCAAACAGTCGGTCGTCGTGGGCCCAGACATCCACTCGACCAGACTCGCACACGCTTGCGACGCAGTCACCGGCGGCGAGCGAAGCCACCAGACGCGTGGCCAGCGGCGGATGGTAGTGGGCAAGCCGATCCACGCCCTTGGCGCGACCATGACCAGCGCCAGCCGACCTCGACAGGTGCCAGCGGATCAATGGCAGGTCTCGCCCGCGGACCGAGGCATCGGAGCTGACACCCAAGTTGACAGCCGAGCCGGCGGACGCGAGCGGACGCTGATGGACCTCAGCGGACGGAACATCCGAGGCCAGCGGACGCGGTGGACGTCAGCGGACGCCCCCGGAAGATCCAGATCGAACTACGGAACAGAAGGTTCATTCCCAAGGCACGGGGTGGGCTACGACCGCGGCGGTACCTGGACGGCGGGCAGTCAGAGGTAGCCAGCAATGCGACGGATGGACAAGCCGAGATCGGCGGGCGTCCGTGGATATCCCTGGACGGCGCGCACCGATTTAGCGGTCGACCGGCTCAGTTTAGGGTGCAAGAGGTTCCGACGGAGAACCAATGTCCGCGCGTGCCGCATCAATCATTCTTTGAAGAGAGTGCCGCAAGTCAATCCAGACTTGCGATGTACGAATAAAGGCGTCAGCCTCGACACTTACGGTAGCCTCGCTCATGTGATGCAACAGGCCAGTCACGGCATCGAGACATTCGCTCCCGGCTCTTGCTGCGACCGTGGCCTCTTCTGATCCGACGAGCTGAATCTCAATCACTTGCCGTGCGACTTCCCGGGAAACGACATTCAAGTCCTCCATGAGTGCCCTTTGTTCTTGGGTAGGGTCGCTCGTCCTCGCGTAATTGTCTGTAAGGAGTCCATCCAATAGGCGACTGTACTGGTCTGCGGCCTTTTCTAGGCTCAACACTACCGCGGAATACAACAATCGACGCTCTTGTCGCAGCCATTTGTAATGATCTTGCCGGTTCTGCCGCTCGGCACGTCGCTCCTCAACCGCAGTCCTTCGGCGTTCCCGATACTCTGCCAAGAGCCCGGCAACTGACACGCCAGTTAGGGTTGCGGCCGATGAAATAATTAGGGGTGCGATCGCCGTGCCCACGGAACGGCAGTCTGTCAGACTCATGCGCCGCTGTGACCTGATTCGAGGCGGTCGGGTCGGGTGGTCGGCCAGGTCCTACCGCGGAGTTTGGATCACCCCACGGGCAGGCATCGCCGCCGCGAGCTAGACGGTGGCAGGCTGCTCATGGGTGGTCGGCGCGGCCGTGCGCCGTGGCCCGGACGGCTCCTCTTGGCAGCCAGACTGGCAGCCAAGCATGCGGACACCGACAGACGAGCGCGGACGTCCACGGAATCCAGACGGGGCGCGACCTGCACCAGCAGACGTCGGTGGACGACCACGGACAAGTATCTGGCGATCTCATAATCCCTTGGTCCGCGAGATGGGCAGCGCCTTTCGCTCTGCTCCTAGTTGGAGTCGCTGATCTCGGGAGGTGGCGCGGTCAAAGGTTTGTATCTGGGTGCGGTACTGGGTGTCGGCGCCGCGCTCCGGGTTGATCAGCAGGACGAAATCGGATAGCGCGTTTGGAGCTGGCTTTCCGGCCTCGTCGCGGCAACCCGGTTCCGCCTGCCAGTCGATCAGGTTGACGGTGACCTGCCAGCGTCCCGCCGGCACCGGGGCCTTCAACCCGAGGTAGGGGACGCCGCGGACGTGCTCGACACCGCTGATGACCGCCTCGCCGGTCGAGACGAACAGGTACGGTGCCGAGGACACCAACAGGTGCTGGCGTTCGCGATCGGTCAGTACGGCCGGCGCCGAGATCGAGTCGACCCGCGCCGTGATGCCAAAGGCGCCGTCGGCGCCGATGTTGACCGGGACGAAGGCGCCAGCGAGGACCTGCGCCCGGATGTCCTCGTCCTCTAGGAGCACCGACTCCCACGTCTCGTAGTCCACGACGCTCTCGAATGACCGCGGTGCCCACATGGCGAGCATCCCGGCAGCGGTTGCCAGTTCTCCCGCGACTTCCATCGATCCCACTCCCGGGCTCCCGATCGGGAACAGTCTGTAATCGCTACCAGCCGAACCGCCGTACTGCATTTGTACTGCAACGGGGGCGGACGTCGGTGGACGCCGGTGGACGTCCCCGGGCCTGTGACCTGCACCAGCGGACGCTAGCGGACGTCCCTGGACCTACCGCCGAAGCCTACGGATCTGAAGGTTGTCGCGTCGCGTAGGCCCGGCGCCCCTAGCCATCAGTACAGCCAGGCCCGCAGACGTCGGCCGACCGGAGTGGACATCGGTGGACGCAGGCAGGGCTGTGACCAGGCGCGGCGGAGGTCTGTGGCCCCAGTGGACGGCGGACGCCGATCTTGCAATCGGGCGTTACGGTCAAGCGGACGGACATGGCCGGGGTCTTAGAACAGGTCGGTGACCTGCGCGGGGACCTGACGATCTACACATTGGCGGCTGTGTTGACTCCGAACTCTCCGGTCGTGGTTGTCGACGAGGGGATCGACGAGCCACAGCTGGGCACCCGCTACGTACTTGAGGTTGATCTAGTGCGTGAGGTCCTGAGGGTCTGGCGAGATTGGCGCGGCGGCGCGGAGCCGGACGGCGTGGAAGTCTGCGCGGCGATCGACTACTACGCCAAACGTGAGGCGTACCTACCAGCTTGCGGACGGACTTCGTGGCGACCACGAGTAGTCGGACTAGATGATGATCTACACGGGGCCGATCACGGGACGGCAGCCAGAGCGGCCAAGCCGGTGGACGGCGACGGACGAGCGTGGACGTCTACGGACGTCGCATGCCGCGTCACCAGCATCGGCGGATGCGTGCGGACTTCCACGGGCAGACTACTAAGATTTCATAGTCCCTCGGTCATCAGCGCTATCCACCACGGACAGGCGATGTCCGCGAGGCAGCAGGCACGACGGCTATGGGTGGCACTTCTGTGCCCTACTCGCCGCCCCATCGCGTGTTGTGCTGATCTAGCTATGACGAGCCCGACCCGGGAGGCTAACGTCGCCCCTCTGCGGCTACCGGGGGGACGGCGTGGGTTTCTTAGCGGTTATGGCTTTTTCGATCGTCATTTTCGGGCTTGTCGCGTTGGCCATAGGCCACGTGCACTGGGCACGCGTCCATAACAGGCGTGCCGCAGGGCTCGTCACGACCGGTGGCGTCGTAGCGTTCATTGTCGTCGGACTCCTTCTACCGAAGAACCCGGCCACAGGCACCGCGGTAGGTGTCACTTCTAATGTGCTGTCGAGCAGCCCAGGCGCAGTCGCCAGCATCACCACACCGCCCGACCTGAGTGAGACGGGCCGGGACGCGGCGACCACCCGCCAGACGCAACCAGCACAGACCCCTTCCGACCCGTCACATGCGGGCACGTCAACGCTGCGCACGACTCCGGCCGGGCCTGTCGCCGTGCGCACCTCGGCGCCAAAGCCCGTGACCGCACGAGCAACTCAGCCAGCTACGCAGCCTCCGCCGCCGGCTCCCGCGAACCCGCCCGCCACTGCGGCGCCGAGATCCGTAGCAGCCGCGCCACCGGCTCAGGCGCCGCCTCCCGCTCCCGTCAACCCGCCCGCCCCCGCTGCGGCTTGCCAACCGCTGACCAACGGCGGCAACTGCTACGAGCCGGGCGAGTACTGCCGCAATGCCGACCACGGCGCGCGCGGCGTCGCGGGAAATGGCGAGGCGATCGTGTGCACTGACAACAACGGCTGGCGGTGGGAGCCCGCCTAAGGCCGCCCGACACGACTCCGAGACGCGGCGAGCAGGCCGGACGGTGCCCACAGCGGAGCCTCAATCCATCAGCGCGTGAATCGGAACAGGTGGCGGCCTGTCGGGTCGGAGCGTGGGGCGTCGGCGAGGCGATGGACACCAACTCGGAAGCCCGCGTCGTCGGGGCGGATGAACCGCTCCTCGACGAACCCGTGGCGGGTGAACACCTTCCGGACGAGTTCGGCCGCGTCGCCGGGGTGGCTGGTCGGGTCGTCGTCGCCGGTTGACGCGCCACGGGTCCACAGGACCGCGGCGCCCGGAGTTAGTAGCCGGGGAAACGCGCCGACGGTCGTCTCCAGGTCGTCGTCAGATATGTTCCCGAACACGCCGCAGGCGAGCAGGACATCTGCCGGCGGGAGATCCGCGTAGGTGTCCATGACCCCCGCGTCGGCTGTGCGGACCTCGACGTGCGGCAGGTTCAGCTGGCTGGCCTGTGCTTGCGCCGCCGCGCCAAGGCCGGCGTCGATCTCGACAAGGACCGCGCGGACGTTGTCATGTCCGGCGGCGAGGACCGGCAGGGTGTCTCGACCGTCTCCGGCGCACAGGCTCAGCAACCGCGTCGGCCTACCGTTCGTCGCGGTCAACAGGCGGTCCAGCTCCGCGCGGACGGTTGCCAGTCGTTGCGCCAGCCCGGACGCCGGATCGTCGTAGTTTCGATGCCAGGCGTTCCAGTCGGCCATAGGTCCAGTCGAGCACGTTGTAGCTTTGGACGCCGGAATACGCCAGGACAGCTGAGGCGGCTCCTGCGGCGGCACGGTGAGAACGTGACCGTGCGACGCGTTGCTGGACCGCTTGCTGTGTGACGCCGGTTCGGCCGGGTGGACGCCTACCGAGTAGCTCGGCGCGGAAGCCGGCGGGAAGGGAGCGGGTTGTGCGGTACAGCACGTACGCGCACGTCGTAAGCCCTGACGACTTCCGCGGCGGCGTCGGTGGCCTGCTGCTCCGGGATGTCCTGGCCGAGAATGACGGGCGCTACGAACATCTGCTCCGGCTGTCGGAGCGAGCGAGGAAGGACCTCCGGGAGCTCGCCAGACTAACTGGGAACAGCGAGCTGGCACGGATCGCCGAAGCCGACGCGACTGTCATCTCGCTGGAGCACTTTCGCCACCTCGACCCGGACACGACGCGGATCAGGATCGGCTCCGAGGTCACGCGAGAGCCCGGAGACGGCCCGCTGCCCGGCTTCGACCTCTGAACGAGGACCTCGACCGAGCGCGACCGGACGGGCGCGGCGATCGTCGCTGGGACCGTCCTGACCAGCGCGGATGGTGTGGTCGGGTGCGCCGTGGGTGCTTGGCTCCGTCGCGGCATCGGACTCGATGCCCACATTGCGCGTCAGTCGTCTGGTTTGGGCGGGCGAGTCGGCGGGGTAAGGCTTCCGACACAACGGACGATCTCGACACCGTCGCCTGCCTGGAGGGTTCCGTGCTTACGATCATTATCTCGTGGATCGTTCTTGGGCTGATCGCTGGTGCGGTCGCGCGTCTCCTCGTGCCGGGCCGCGACCCGATGAGCGTTCCGACGACGATTCTCCTGGGGGTCGTCGGCTCGTTCATCGGCGGATTTCTGGGCTACGTCCTCTTCGGCAAGGATCTGAACGAGGGTGCCCTGCAGCCGTCCGGCGTGATCGGCTCCATCATCGGTGCGATCATCTTGCTGCTGGTCTTTCGTTCCACCGAACGGCGTCGTGGCCACACGAGCCGTCGCCGCCGCACGACCAGCCGGCGTCGGGCTTACCGCTGAGGTCAGACCGGCCTTGGTCGCTCGGTCCGTACGTGAGCGGGGTCCGCGAGCTGGGTCTTATACACATATCCGAGCCCACGAGAC
>NZ_JADWYX010000021.1:23196-101621 GCF_016786355.1 Frankia sp. AgB1.9 | reverse complement strand
CCTCAAGATCACCCCTGGGTGTATTTCCAGGTGTAAAGCGAGCAAGGATCCCCAGAACGCAACGAAGATCATCGATGGCTATTTGATCTTGTTGGTGCGGGTCTTAACTTAGCGGTATTGGTCCGCGGCGGACCGGCGTCTCCGACTCGGGCATCGGGACCAGACCGGCGAGGAGAATCAGAAGCCAGCCCAGAGTGGACACCACGTCAACGATCGGTGCCGTGCCGTGCCCACCTGTCGCAAATACGACGAAGTAGATGACCGTGGACGCCATCATTCCAGTCAGGCCGGCGCCGAGGAGGGCCAGGGCGAACGCCGAGCGGGGCTGCCGAAAGACGGACAGAAAGACGAGGCCGGCCAGCAGGAGCAGGTATCCGGCCACCGTCGCCAAGGACGACACGAGCCCCGCCGTGTCGAAGTGCCGCATCTCGGCAATCGGCTTCAGAATCGTCAGCCAGGCGAGCAGGAAAAGGGCACCGACCACCACCAGGCTGTCCAGCGCGGTGATCACGTACCAGTGGAACCCTTCCCGCCCCAACGAGGAAGAATCCCGCCCGCTGTCGAGTGGGTCGGTCGGGAACGCGAGCACGCCGGCCAGGTACAGCACCACTATCAGCAGGAAGCCGTCGGCGGCCCAGGGCACGTGGGCGGGGATGGCCGTCCCATGCCCGGAAATCCAGGCGATGTGCCAGGCGGTCGCGACGGCGGTCGGGATCGCCGCCGCGCCGATCAGAATCCGCCATCGGCGATCTGCCCCTCGCGCCTTCCGACCCGTCCACCCCATATTGATCGCCACTGCCAGGCAGGAGGCTGCGGAAGCGAACCCGGTGACCATCGCGGCGACCCGCGAGGGGAGAGTAAATGCGCAAATGGTGATAACGAGGATGAACGCGGCACCGGCCCAGGAAGCGGTGGTCAACTTCGAACGATCGCGAGTCCTCATGGCCCACCTCGACGATGCATGGTCACCACCCTCCGTCGGCCGCCCCATCCGGAGCACCCGAGACGGACCGATGACTCCTACCCAGTTACTGGGGCCCTACCGCTCCCAACGAGGCACCGAACGCGGAGCCGCCGACGGTGAGGACTGCACCGGCTACGGCGGCGAGACACCGACTTCGCCCAACGCGCCCGCGGCATCGCGCATCTCGGTCTCGGGGGAGCCTGGACCTATCACCAGTGGCATCCCTCGCCCCAGCCACCGCTCCAGCACCTGCGAGACAGCCGAGTAGGCCCAACGACGACGAGTAACCGTGGGCGCCGCCCTCACCGAGACATCCACGGGCAGTACCGCTCTCACGCGTACGCCGGGCCCGGCGAGGCGCGCCGGCCCCCCGCGACCGAGCCGCTACACCCGGGCGCGCGTCCATCGGGTCGCCTCAGCCGATGGCCCGGTTTTCCGTGACCGCGGCCAGCCCGGCGAATGCGCGCAGGTTGGCCAGCAGCACCTCCGGCTCCGGGTGGGGCACCAGGTAGTGCGAGTAGGCCACCCGCACGAACATCTCGGCCGCCTGTTCGCTCGACAGTTCCCCCCGGCGGACCGCCGGCACCTGGTACACGGCGTTACCCAGGAGTCGGACCAGGGACTGGGTCTGCTCCGGCAGGTGCTCGTTGAGGGACTGGGTCTGCTCCGGCAGGTGCTCGTTGAGGGACTGGAGCGCGAAGCGCGGGTCGGCGCCGATCGGGTCGGCGTCGAGCACCCCGTCGAGGTAGGTCACGAGATAGCGCAGCGCCGCGTCCAGCCGGGGACCCGGGCCGCGCTGTGCCCGGACCACCGCCCGGAGCCCGAGGTCGAACTGCTCCCGCTCGTACGTGGAGATCGCGGCCAGCAGGTCGTCCTTGGTCGGAAACCAGCGGTACAACGTGGGTCGGGACACCCCGGCCGCCGCCGCCACGGCCGAGAGCGTCAGTCGGCCCGGCCCGCCGCGGAGGACCACCCGGCGGGAGGCGGCCAGGATCGCCTCCCTGCTCGTCGACCCGGTCGCCATGAGCCGACCATGACAGATCTTGCCGGAACTGTAAACCCCCGGTCGAGACACCGGTTTACCGTTCATCGGTTTACAAATTCGGCGTCAGATGTAACAGTACGGAGGCCCTGGGTCTACTCGCACCGAACGGAAACCACCAGTCCACCGTGAGCTGACTATCCCGGGAGCCGACTGAGCGTGAGCCCGACTGACAAGCTCGGCTGCACGCCCGACTGACAAGGATGTCGTTGTGCCTGTTCCCGTGGCCCCGGCCGCCGTCGACCCGACCGTGATCCGTCGTGCATGAGATCGCCCTGCGCCAGCGGGCCCACCGGGCGTTCACCGACCGGCCGGTCGACGAGGACGTCATCCGCGCGATCCTGACCACCGCCACCCGGGCGCCGAGCGCGGAGAACACCCAACCGTGGCGGTTCGTGGTGGTCCGCGACGCCGCCCTGCGGGCCCGGATCGGCGACCTCACCGCGCGTGCCTGGTCTGGGGGTGGTCGTGCCTGGGCTCAGAAGTCCCTTCCCAGCGGGCTGTTCGCCGACGTGGACGCGGGGGCCACCGGCGGTGTGGCGGCGGCGCCGGTGTTGGTGGTCGTCAGCGCCGACACCACCGCCTGCGTGCCGGCTGTGCTCGGGCCCAGCATCTGGCCCTGCGTGCAGAACCTGCTGCTGGCGGCCATCGCCGAAGGTCTGGGATCGGCCCTGACCACCCTGGCGACGGCGTTCGGGGACGAGCTGCGGACCCTGCTCGACCTGGCCCCCACCATCGCGCCGCAGGCGGTCGTCCCCCTCGGGTATCCGGCCGTGGAACTCAGACCGGGCCGACGCCGGCCGATCGATGACGTGACGACTTGGCGATGACTCCCCATGACCGGCTCGCAGCGAGCCGCGCGTCCGAAGGATGGTTCTGATGGAAGACCGCCAGCCGCCCCGGCTGCACGTTGAATTGGTCCGGACCCCCGACACGGTGACCGCGCGGGCCGAGGCGGTGGCCGCGGCCGGGTGGCGCACGTCGACCTGGGAGCCCTGCGAGCAGCCGATCGAGTTCGCCCGCCAGGAGGGACCCTGCGCCGGGGTGGTCATCGGGGAGGGCGATGGCCGGCCGGTGCCGGTGGCGGCTGAAGCGACCACCACGGTGTCGCTGCGGCGCTATCCCCGGCCATCCCAGGGTTCATGCTCCGGGGAGCAGACAACGGGAATCCTGCTCGTCCTCATCTCGCCCCGGGATGCCGACGCCGCCCAGGCGCTGCGGGACTGGGGGGACTTCATCCACCTGCGACACATCGCGGAGGCGGGCGTGCCCGGCTATCGCACCATCGCCGCGTGGGAGAACGAACACCTGACCGGCCCCCGCTTCTGCCATCTCTACGAGATGACCGGCGACGACCCGCAGGCGACCTTCGAGCGGATGACCCCACTGGTCCGCGGTCGCCTCGATCCCTCGACCTTCCGGTCCTGGGCCTGGCATCCGCAGTTGGTCATCGAGGAGTCGCGGACCTACCGGCGCACCTCGTGACCGGGCCGACATCCCGGGCCTCGAACAAAGGATCGCCGTGCGGAGGAAACGGCCAGCCCGCACCTCCGAGTCGACTTCCGAGAACGTCGGCGCAAAGAACGGCCTCTACCCGCCCGCTGGAGATGATCCGGCGAAACCGTTGCAACCAAAGCCAGACCGAACGAGTCCGCCCCCGTTCGGCCACCGACATTGCGCTCTCCTGCCTCCGGGTCCGGTCTGATCAGACCACGGCCTATGCGGGTGGCAACGATCGAGCGAGCGGACGCCCGGGCCAGATCGAACCAGAACGCTAGTAAGTCGGACGTGGCGCGGTGCGGAGCATCGTGATCTCTCCGATCCTTGGACGGGTCCTTGTCGTCGCGCTGTGCGCGATGATCGCCGTCATGGTCGCCCTGGCGGCCGGCATCCTCAGCCGATCGGATCGAGCCTGGCAAGGCGCCGGGCGTCCCTGCCCAACCCCCCGGCGCAACGACTGGTCCCGGCCAGGCAGCTCGGGATCTCGGGATGGGCCGCGGGCACGACGGCTGGCCCGCACCTGCCGCGGCTCGCGAGAGCCGTCGCATGGCGGCGCTGCCCTCGCTCGTCGAGCTGGGCTCAATTTCGACGCAGCAATCGACGCAACTCAACCCCGAAGGTAGGCTGCCGATGTGGCAGAGCACGCCAGCACCGGGGTCACCGCGACGGTGGTGGACGCCCTGTCGCCGCCTTCCGCGGACTTCGCCGACGCCGTCCACCGCCTGCTGACAGCGTTCCTGGACGCAGAGGCCGCGTCGTTGACGGATCTGGATCCCAGCCTCGAGGTGCTGGTCGCCGTCGCTCGGCAGATGGTCCTCGGTGGCGGAAAGCGCCTGCGGTCCGTGTTCGCCTTCTGGGGGTGGCGCGGCGCTGTCGGACCCGACCGGCCGGTGGCGCCGGTGCTGCCCGCGTTGGGCGCGCTGGAGCTTCTGCACGCGTGCGCGCTTGTCCACGACGACGTCATGGACGACTCCGCCACCCGGCGGGGCCTGCCGACCGCGCACCGAGCGGTAGCCGCGCGCCACGTCGCCCTCGGCTGGCCTGGAGACCCGGACGAGTTCGGGCACCACGCCGCGATCCTCATCGGCGACCTGTGCATGGTGTGGGCCGACCGGCTCGCCGGCAACGCAGAACTGCCGGCGGCGACGCTGCTCACCGCCCGCGAGGGGTATGACCGGATGCGCCTGGAGGCGATCGCCGGACAGTTCCTGGACCTGCTCGGCAACGCCGCCCGCGACCCGTCACCCGTCGAGCACGCCCTGCGCGTCGCCCGGCTCAAGACGGCCAGCTACACGGTCGTGAGGCCACTCGTCTATGGAGCCATGCTCGGTGGCGCCACCGGCGACGGGACGCTGGCGCGGGCGTACACCCGCTACGGCCTGGCGGTCGGCGAAGCATTCCAACTGCGCGACGACCTGCTCGGCGTCTACGGCGACCCGCACGTCACCGGCAAACCGGTGGGTGAGGACCTCCTGCGCGGCAGATCGACCGTGCTCGTCGAGCTCGCCCGCGCGAGCGCGACCGGCACTGAGGCCACCGAACTGCGCGCGCTGCTGGCTCGCCGCTCGCCGGAGGATCTGCCGCGCCTGGCCGCGCTGCTCGCGCGGACGGGCGCGGTCACCCAGCTCAACCGGATGATCGCCGAACGAGTCGCCCACGCATTCGCCGCGGTCAACGATGGTCCACTCGACCCGCAGACCCGTGAGGGGCTCTGCCGCCTCGCCACCGCGGCCAGCCAGCGATCCTCGTGACACTCAGCTGGACGACGCCGGGTTCCGTCGCACTCGCCTCACCGCGGCGATTCCCCGCTCAGTCACCCATCCGCGGTAGACAAGGCCAGTGAACGAGCCGGACGGCGCCAGCGCGGGAGACGTCGCCCGCCGGCTCGGCATAGCCGTCACCACCCTGCGAACCTGGCATCAACGCTACGGCCTGGGACCCAGCCAGCACTCCCCCGGGCGACACCGCCGCTACACCGCGACCGACCTCGCCCGGCTCGACCTCATGGCCCAGCTCACCGCCCGCGGCCTTCCGGCCGCCGAAGCGGCGCGGACCGTCCTCGCCCACCAGCACGCCCCGGCCACCCAACCCAGCGCCGGCCACAACAGCGGCGGCCACGACGGCGGCGGCCACACGATCGCGGTCGGCCCAGCCGCCGGCCCTGCCGCCCGCGGCCTCGCGCGAGCCGCGATGCGGCTCGACACCGCGACGATCAGCGGCCTCATCGCCGCAGCAATACGGGACCAAGGGGTCGCCGACACCTGGAACGATCTCCTATGCCCCGTACTGGTCGGTCTAGGGAAACGCCACGCCGCGACCGGACGGCTCATCGAGGTCGAGCATCTCCTTTCCCGCTGCATCTCCGGCGCGCTCACCGCGGTACCCCGGCCCGACGACCCCGCCCGGCAACCTCGGCTGCTACTCGCCTGCGCCGCCGAAGAACAGCACACCCTGCCCCTCGAAGCGCTCGCCGCCACACTGGCCGAACACGGCGCCACCAGCCTCCTACTCGCCCCCAGAGTCCCGTCGACGGCACTCACCGCCACCATCCACCGAACCCGACCCACCGCCGTCCTCATCTGGTCACACACACAGGCGACCGGCGACCCCCACCAACTCCAGGCATGCCTGCTCGGACGGCACCAGCCCCTGCTCGCCGCCGCCGGCCCCGGCTGGCCGGACCTGCCCCCCACCATCGAACGACCCGCCGACCTCACCACCGCCCTCGCGCTGCTACGGCCACTCGCCCAGTGACGATCGCGCGGCAGATCAGACGTCAACGTGGCCGGCCCGGAGGACGACAGGCTGGCTGACACCGCGCCAGGCGAGGCGGGCGCTCCGGATCACGCCGGCAGCCCAGAGCAATGATCACGAGAGAGAAGTGCCTGCGCTGCAGGGCTTTTGGGGACGAGTCTTACGGTCAGTCCGGGATCGGTGTGTTGCCGAGGACCTTGTAGTCGGCGGGCTGGCCCTTGTCGTCCAGGGTCGAGGCGAGGCCGCCGCGGACACAGACGGCCTGCTGGTCGGGGAAGGCCTTGCCGTTGCAGCGGAACTTCAGCCCACCGCCGCCGGGCAGCTCGGTCTCCTTCATCGCCTTGATCGTCGAGGTGATGGTCGCCGGGGTGATGTCGCCCGTGATTCCGCTGGTCGCCGTCTGCAGGCCGGCGGCCAGTGTGAACATCGTCAGGCTCCCCTGGCTGCTGGTGTCGATGTCCTTGCCGTAGGTGTGGGCCACCGCGAGGAACAGGCGCATCGACGGGCTGTCCGGGCCGATCGGCGAGGTGGCGCTGACGACCATGCCCTTGAGCGTCGCGCCGGAGACCGCTTTGCGGGTGGCGTCGGTGATGCACTGGGAGATGGCGCTGATGGTGCCGGTGAAGCCGACGGCCTTGAGGCCGTTCATGGCGCTGATGCAGAAGGCGTCGTTGCCGATGATGAAGACCTGGTCGGAGCCGTCCGAGGCGATCTTCTGCATCTGGGGCGTCATGTCGGCGGTGCCCGGGGCCACCCGGACCAGCTCGTAGCCGATGCCCGCCTTCTTGAACAGCGGGGGCGCGACGTCCTGGGCGGAGTGCAGGGCCGCCGGGACGTCGATCACGATGGCGGCGACCTTCTTGTTGCCCTTGTCCTTCGCGACCTGGATCGGCAGGTCGATGACCGAGAAGGTCGGGTCGCCCCGGGAGAACGTCGTCGGGCTCGACAGCAGGTCCGGGTCACTCGATCCGTAGATCATGACGGGGATCTTGGCGTCGTTCAGTGGCTTCCAGGCGCTCTCTACGACGCCGGACGTACCGATGATGACCGCGGAGACACCGTCGGCGACCATCTGGTTGCCGCAGTCGGTCGCCTTGGACAGGTCACCGAGGGTCTCGCAGACCGTCAGCTTGATCGGCCGGCCGCCGATCCCGGCCTTGTGCTCGTTCAGCCACTTGACGGTGGCCTGCGCGATGCGGGGCTCGACGCTGGCATCGGCGACCGGGTTCGCCCCCTCCGAGATCAGGCCGATATTGACCGGCGCGCCGGTCGCCCGGGCGACCGGGCCGAGAACGTCCCCCGGGCTGGCGGAGCCGCTCCCCGCCGCGCTGCCGGTACCGCCGGAGCCGCCGCAGGCCGAGGCGAGACACAGTCCCGCGGCCATCATCGCGGCGGCGACCGGGCGTAAGGCGACGGGAGAGGTGTTTCTCCAGCTGTGTTTCACTTTTCCCCCTGAGGGTGGGTGGACTGCGAAAGGGACTGGGCGTACCGGGCCACACGGGCACCGGCCAACGCGAGTGGAACTGGGTGTCGCACCGGTGTCATCGCTGTTGGGAATGTCCTTGAAAGCAGCGACCACGTCGTCGGCGTCCTCGACGATGCGCTAGTCAGTGGGAAAAAGCTTGGCCGCATCTGTCGCCGCGGCTGCCTTGATCGAGTTCGCATCCCGGGCAAGGAAATACCCAGCGGTGACGGAGCGGTCGACGGCGCGGTCGTAGGCCGCGAGGTAGGTGTCGCGGTCCACATACAGTTCCCGCAGGCGCTCGGCAGGGAAGACGGACATCGATCCAAACAGGGAAGCCATCACGGGGACGCCCGGCGCGGCACCCAGGTAGGTCGCGACGGGTACTTCCAGTTCGGGCATCCTGATGCCGCCGACAGCGTTGCCGTGCTTGTCCCGCTCGAAACGCGGTGGGTTCCCGCTCATGGCTATGCGGGGAAGCTCCGGCGGCGGCGGCCCACCCAATGCCCAGGACGCGAGTTCCGCGCCTGCCGCGGACACGACCGGCTGCCAGTCGAGCGCGTTGGGGCCAGCCGTCGCACCGACCGCTCCCGAGGTCGACCCGAGAGCGCCCGAAGGCAGGGCCAGGCCGTCGCGAACGAAGAGCCGGACCACATCGCCGATGGTGTCGGCGCCTCCACCAGCGTGCGCCGCGCCCGCGATCTCCCAGAACCGGAAGGTGGCCGAGTCCGGCTGGCGCACGGGGTGGATCGACTCGGCCTCCGTCTCCGTGCTCACGAGGATGGTGGGCACGTCCAGATCGTCCCTGACGGGCACGGGCGGCCGGGTCAGCAGCGTGGCCGCATCGTCCGTCGCCGAGCCCGTCTCGATGGGAGCCGCACGGCCGAAGTTGGCGATCAGGAGCGCGCCGTCGAGCGCCCTGCTCAAAGGCTGCACACCGTTCAGGTAGGTCGTAAGGCGCATGGCGGACTGGGACGCGCCGCTACCGAACACCCGCCTGACGTCGAATCCGCCCATCGGGTCAACCGGCGGATTCCCGCGGTCACGGCCGACGAGGAGCGCCGCCTTCGTGAAGATGTCGTACGAGAAGTCGTCGCCGGGATGTGAGAGCGGGCCGTACCGCTTCGGGTCCCAGTTCCGCAGCCCGTTTCCTTCGGCGCCAGGAACCCCATCGAGACCGATTTTCTGCGCCGACACGAGCACGGTGGCATCGCCGCCCTGCACGCTCGCAGGGGTGAACGTGCCGATCTCGAAGCCGGCCGTCACGTTGAGCCACGACAGCCAGACGATGCCGCTGAACTGTTCGGGATCGCTGGGGCGCAGTACCAGCATCCGGGTCTTGAAAGGTGCCGCGCCCGACGGTTCCAGCGTCCACCGGCCGTCGGCGCCCAGGTGCGTGCCGGATGCCGGAGCGTAAGAGGTGGCGATGCCACCGAAGAAGAACTCCTCGGCAATATAGCCGTGGCCGCCGAGGTCGAAGATCGGAAGCGCGAAGGCGTGCGGACGGTCACCGTTGCCCGTCGGCCCCGCCACGGCTAAGTCGGAGGGTTCGGCCGCACCGGAGGACGTTTCTGTCACGCGCACTCCTGACGCATGGGAACGGCGAGCGTCGCCGCTGCTCGTTGGGGTCGGTCGCGAGGGTCGTGACACTAGTGCCATAGCGAGAGTGCGGTCAAGACCGCCCCACGGCTCCGAACCCCTGACAGCTCCGCCGCATCCCACCAGGTCGGTAGCATGTGGCGGCGTGCCAGAGGCTCCGACCCGCGAGCGAGATCCGGCCGCGAAACGGGCGCGCATCACCGTCGCGGCCCTGGAGCTGTTTCAGGTCCAGGGCTACGCCGACACGACGATCGACCAGATCGCCGCCGCCGCCGGCGTTGGTCGCCGCACCGTGTTCCACCACTTCGCGACCAAAGATGCGATCCTGGTCGACCACCTCGTCATCCGCCGCGAGGACGCGCTCGCCCGCCTCGCCGCACGGCCACCCACCGAGGCGCCGCTGGCCAGCCTGCACGCCGTCCTCCGAGAACTGTGCGAACAGGGCTATGACCGCAACCTGCTGGCCCAGATACGCGCCGTGTTGGCGACCGAGCCTCGCCCCACGTTCGAGCCGCTTCCGCTGGGAATTGGAGGGTTCGTCAGGACTGCCGTCGATGTCCTCCTTCAGCGGGCGGGCACCCGCTGGTCGGCACTTGAGGTCCACGCGGTGGCGCTGATGGCAATGAGCTGGTTCACCACCGCGACCCACCTCCACCTCACCGAGGATCGGCCATCGCTCGTCGCCTGCTTCGACGAGATCGTCGAAGCCTGCACCCAGGCGACCAAGGCGCTGGTCCCCTCTATCCCGCAGCTTTCGGAGGGCCAGCTGCCGCGGACGGACACCTAGCTACGCGTGGCCGCAGGCACCGCGTAGCTCGTCCGGACGGCGGACCTGTCGCGGTTTCTCACGGGCCTCGGGGCCGGAGCCGTCAGGCGGGGACGACGCGACCGGTACGCAGGCTGATCATCTCGGTCCAGTCGTCGTTGGTGGCGAGCAGGTAGGCGTCCAGACCGACGGGAACGCTCACGACGACGATGGACCCCGGCTGGAGCGAGAGGGTTTCACTCGCGTCGGTGAGCGGCCGGCGCTGACCGCCCACCAGGACCTGCCAGCCTGGGTCGTAGGCGATCGTGGGATAGCCGCGCAGCGGCTCCGGCAGCCGGCCGCCATCCGGTATGTGGGCGAACAGCAGCTCGTAGCCGGCGGTGACCCGATGGGGATGCCGGAGCAGCCCGCTCACGTCGTCCGGGGCGAGCTGGTTTTCGAGGCTTTCGAAAAGCACCGCATCGTTGATGGACGTGACTATTGCCGTCGCGTCCAGGTCGACGGAGAACTTCGGCCCGACCACCCGGGCGGTCGCCGGGTCGACCGGAGTGCCCGGCCCACCGACGAGCGTGTGGAAGTCACCGATGGAGCCAAACTCCAGCACCCGGGCGGCGTCCGCGTCGATCACGATGTCCGCCGGGTGTGGCCCCTCCGGAATGAGATGCCTGGCGTGCGAGCACGCCGCCGCACCGGTGAGCACGACGGCCAGGACAGCGGCGTACACGGCCGAGGCGACCGACCGCGCACCGGCATTCCGTGCAGAGATCACCCGGCCACGGTGACACAAGGCGCAGACATATCGGTTGGACCGTCACATTCACGACGAACCTGGCGGAGAGTCCCGGTCAGGCTTCCAGGGAATCACCCGCTTGGCCCCTGCTTCCCGTCCTGTCCTCGTGCCGGGCTCGCGCGCCGACCGGGAGCGGGACAGCGGGATCGACGAGGTGCGCAGGATCGCCGAGGCGGCCGACAGCCTCGGCGACGACTACGTCAGGGCAGGTATCTGCGGGCGGACCCGCGGCCGAGGCGAGCTCTCAGAAGGACGGTTCGCCCTTGAGCATGCCGCCGGCGTCGATGCGCAGGTTGAGGCCGGTGATGTACTTGGCGTCGTCGGAGGCGAGGAACAGGACCAGCGAGCTGACGTCGTTCGGCTCGATGTAAGGGATCGGCATCGCCTGCAGCACCGGGAACGCCAGCTCCGCGTCCTCGCGGTTCGGGTTCTCCAGGTCGGGGCGGAACGTCTTGTAGATGCGCTCGTTCTGCAGCAAGTTGGTGTTGACGTTCGTCGGGTGGATCGCGTTGAGCCGGATGTTGTGCGGCGCGAGCTGCAGCGCGAGGACCTCGGTGTACTTGGCGACCGTCTGCTTGGCCCACGAGTAGCCGACGCCGCCGGTGTTGCCCATCACCTCGGTGGTGCCCTTCATCATCCCCGCGGTCGAGCCGGTCAGGATGATCGAGGCACCGGCGGTCAGGTGCGGCAGGCTCACCGCCACCGTGTTCATCACCCCGATGAGGTCGACGTCGGTGCAGTCGACGAATCCGCCGCACAGCGACAGGTCGTCCCAGGGGCACACCCCCGCGTTGCCGAGCACGATGTCGAGCCGGCCGAAACGAGCTATTCCTTCGTCGATCGCGGCACGCAGCTGGGGGCGCTCTCGGACGTCGGCCTTCACTGCGACGATCCCCCGGCCCAGTGCCTCGACCTCCTTCACGGTCTGGGCGAAGTCCTCGGGAGTCGCGAGCGGGTACGGGACGCTTTCGATCTGCTCACACAGATCGATCGCGATGATGTCCGCACCCTCACCGGCTAGCCGCAGCGCGTGGCTGCGGCCCTGGCCACGCGCCGCCCCGGTGATGAACGCGACCCGGCCATCGAGCTTGCCCATGCGAGAACCTTTCGACTGGAGACAGGAACACCCCGGACCTGCTGCGGGGCGTACGAGACGGTCAGGACACCGACCCGCGTGCGAGCGGCCGGTTGGCCGCCCAGGGCCGAGCTCAGATCGCGATCGGCAGCTTCGCGTAGCCGCGGACGGTGCTGGTGTGCAGCCGCACGGCGTTGTCGTGGTCGACATCCCAGGCGGGGAAGCGGCGCAGCGTCTCCTCGAGGGCGACGCGTCCTTCCAGCCGGGCCAGTGCCGCGCCGAGGCAGAAGTGGACGCCGATGCCGAAGGAGACGTGGCTGTCGAAACGCCGCCGCACGTCGTAGCGGTCGGGGTCGTCGTACTTGCGCTCGTCGCGCCCGGCCGACGCGGTGAGCATCAGGATCCGGGAGCCCGCCGGCACGGTCGTCCCGTACAGCTCGACGTCGGTCATGACGGTCCGCGCCTGCACTGGCGAGGGCGCTTCGAAGCGCAGGGTCTCCTCGACGGCGTTCGGCAGCAGCGCGGGGGCGGCAGCCAGGTCGGCGCGCTGATCAGGGTGCGCGGCGAGCAGGACGCAGGCCCAGCCGAGCAGCCGGGCGACGGTCTCGGTGCCGGCGCTGACCATCTCGTTGGTGACGGTGGCGGCCTCAGCCGTGGTGAGCCGGCGGGTGCCGTCGCCGTCCTTGACCTCCGCCTGGACGAGCGCGGTCATCATGTCGTCACGGGGCCGGGCCCGGCGTTCCTCGATCTGCTCGGCGAAGTAGGCGCGCAGCCGGGTGGAGGCGGCGCGGGAGAACTCGTTCATCATCCCGGCGCCCTCCTCGATGTGGAAGGTCTCGTCGATGGTCCGGCGGACCTCCTCGCGGTCGGCCGGGTCGACCCCGATGAGCGCGGAGATGACCATCGAGGGAAGCTGCGCGGCGAAGTCCTGGACGTAGTCGAAACCACCCCCACCGACCTGTGGGTCCAGAAGCTCCGCGCACAGGGCGCGGACCTGGCCCTCCAGGGCCGCGATGCGTCGCGGCGTGAAGGCGCGAGACACCAGTGACCGCAGCGCGTTGTGGACCGGCGGGTCCGAGAAGATCAGGAAGCCCGGCGGGATCGGGTCCTTGCCCATGATCTCCAGCACCGTGCCATACGCCGAGCTGTAGGTCCTGGTGTCCAGGTGCACGGCGTCGACGTCGGCGTGCCGGGAGACCGCGAAGAAGTCGTACTCGTCATTGCGGTACAGGGGCTGCTCGTCGCGCAGCCGGCGCCAGACCGGGTACGGGTCCACGTCGATGACCTTGTCGAAGGGATCCCAACTTACGTCCGTCACTGCTCGGACCTTTCTGTCCCGGAAGACGCCTCGCCGCGGTATCCCCGCGTGGCACTGGTACCGGCGAGCGCGTTGAACTGTGGATTCCGACTGCGGCTTCCCGGTGCCTGCCGGACTTCCCGGCCCGATCTCCCGGATCACCGCCGGCCACCGGGCAGGCCGTTGGCGCTCCCCGCTGGCACGGATGCGGCGCGGCGTGGATGCCAAGCCCAGCGGCAGACGGCCCGCCGTGCCAGCGAGGCCTGACGTCGGATGTCACAATACTGACGCCAAATTACTCCCGTCAACCCGCTGGCAGGCGGCCGGAAGCTCCACTGGCGCAGGTAATGAGACCCGGCGCCACACCAGGTGCGACTCGCAGATGACCGGAACCTGTCACGAACCCCTGGACGTGTGGACGGCGCGAGTCGGCCGGCCGTCGACAGCTCCCTGTCAGTAGACTGACGCCATATGGGCAGGCCGGTGGAACCAGACGACGAAGGCGACGGGCCGTCGCCGGACCGGCGCCGCTACGACAGCCCGGTGCGTCGCGGTCGCGCCGGCGTCACCCGTGAGCGCATTCTCGCCGCCGGCTCCGAGCTGGTTCACCGTTTCCCGACGTGGGACTGGAAGGGCCTGACCTTCCGCGCCGTCGCGGACCGCGCCGGCGTCAGCGAGCGCACCGTCTACCGGCACTTCGCGACCGAGCGCGAGCTGCACGACGCCGTGATGCGACGGCTGGAGGAGGAGGCCGGCCTCTCCTACGACGGGCTGCGTCTGGACGACCTACCGGAACTCGCCGGTCGCGTCCTGGACTCGCTGTCCTCGTTCGAGGTCTGGCGAGGGGTGACGGAGTACCAGCAGCGGCAACCGTTCGCGCCAGAGGACGAACGACGGCGGGGGGCACTCCTGGCGGCCGTCACCGCGTCGGCGCCCGCGCACTGGTCGGACGAGCAGCGGCTGAAGGCCGCCGCCCTGATCGACGTGGTGTGGAACCTACCGACCTTCGAACGTCTGATAGCCGGCTGGAAGCTGGACACCGGCCAGGCCAGCGACGCCGTCACCTGGGCGATCAGGCTGCTGGTCGAGGCGGTCCGCGGCCGGCCGCCAGGCACCAGCTGACCAGCGGCCAGCCGATGGCGCGGCCCGGCTGGGTCGGAGCGGAAGGGGCTCGTGGCCTGGTCACGGCCCGTCGGCGTCCCGTCCGAGGTCCCCGTCGTGGCGGGCCGGACGCGACCGGCGCCATGTCGCCGCTCGCGCTCCTGCATGGCCGAGCCGTCTCGATCATCAACAGGGTGCGGTGTCGCACCCACCCGTAGACCCTGGCGTGATCGACGGTGACGCCGCGTTCGGTCGGTAGCTCCTCGACGTCCGGCGCGCCTAGCGCAGGTACGCCTGACGGCCAGCGCGATCACCTCTGGCGGACCGGCTGTACCAGTTCGACGTCAACCTCCATGCCGGAGGAGCTCCCCCAGCTCGACAGCATCGGGGAGTTCAGCCTGGCCGTGCCCGGCTACTTCTCGAGCAAGCGGGCGCTCGACCGGCTCGGCAACGTCCTGGCTCCCGAACTCGCCCGCAAGAAAATCGCGGTCATCGGCCTGCACCCGGGCCTTGTGGCCACCGAACTCGTCGCCATCCGGGTCAAGGAGGCTGGCCTAGACGACACTGTGGCCGTACCGATGGCCGTCCCCGCCCGCATGCTGGCCTACTTCGCCTCCTGCGCCGACCCCATGGAATACACCGGCCGGCTGTTCTGGGCAGAACACGAACTCGCCGAATTCGGCATCGACCTGAACGATCAACCCGTGACAGCCAGCTGACCGGAACGGTCGCAGGCGCGGACGCTGATTGATCGTCGGCCGTCGCAGGGCTCGGATGCGGGATGGGGAGCGGGCGTTCGAGGAGTTTGTGACCACGCGGATTTTCTGCGCGCGGCGTATCAGTCGAACGTGCGGTCCACCGTGTCGAGCGCCCTTTCCAGTTCGGCGGCGCGTTTGCGGTACTCCTCCGCTTCTTTCAGGCCGGCGTTGCGCAACATGCGGTCGATCGTCTCCAGACGGGGCGACGCGACGTCCTCGCCAAGCTCGCGCAGCAGGGGAAGGGCTTCGTGGATCCGGCCCCTGCGGCCCAGGAATTCGGCGTACGCCAGTATGTCGTCGCTCGTGCGGAAGCTACCAGCCCGTGCGGCCGTCCGCAGGTAACGCTCGGCGTCCTGGCTGTGCCCCCTGGTTCGGGCAGCGTCCCCGGCTCGGCGGGCGGCTACGGGGTTGCCCAGGTCGGCGGCCAGCCGAATGTAGCGCTCGCCCTCTTCCCTGCGGCCTGCGCCAGTCAGCATCAGGCCAAGTCTCAGCGCTGCCTCGACGCGCCCCAGCTTGTAGGCGATCAGATAGAACCGTTCGGCCTCGGCCGCGCGCGTCGGGCCACGCCCCGTCGCGTCTGGCAACCCCCTCTCGAGGATCTCGCCGAGGTCAAAGGCGGCGTCGCGGTCGCCGCTCTCGGCCGCCTCCCGCAGCACGTCCTCAGCCTGTTGATCCTCTACGGCCTCGTGGAGGTAGAAGGCCACCTGGGTTGCGGGCCGGCCCTGTTCGCGGGCAAGCTGCGCGGCCCGTCGGCGCCAGGCCAGGCGCCGCTCCCGCCCGCCAAGCACCAGGCTCAGCTCGTAGGCCGCCGCGGGATGGCCCGCTTCTGCCGCTCGCCGCAGCGGACGCACGGCCAGATAGCGGTAACCGGCCACGCGCCGGCGCTGGCCCCGCTCGTACTCAGCGTGAATACGGTCGGCGCTGAGCGGCTCCTCCCGCCGCTCGCGGCGCGACCGAGAGCCGGAAATGCTTCGTGACCTGTCAAGCCAGCGCATCCGACCTCCCGCACCCCGAGGCAGAGATCTCTGACAACGCGTATAGACGCACACAAGAAGAATGCAACCGAGGCAGCTGCACCACAACCACGAACTCTGACCTGATTTCACCGCCCACCCACACGCGCGCGGTCCTCACCCAGACCATCGACCCCGCCGCGTCGCAGGCAGGACCGGCGAGAGCGTCAAGGTCGTCCAGGCCTGGCTCGGCCACAAGAGCGCCGTCGAGACATTGGACACGTACGGTCACCTCTGGCCGGACAACGACTGGGGCACCCAACTCGCCGTGGATCGCACACTCGAGACCATGATCGAATAAGAAACAGGCCCAGAACAGGCCACAATCTAGATGACGAAGGCGAAGTGCCTGTGCCACAGGCGTTTGGGGGACGAGTCGGCCTGTAATCCGGAAACAGGCGGCACAGTTCCGTGGCCTGCGACGGCGGAGCGATCATGCCGCCTACCGGGCACTTTCGACTCTCGTCGCTTCCCGTCATTTGCCGTTGTCTCGTTTCCAGAACGGCCCGAAAACGGCCCACAGCTATCCCGGGGCCCCGCAGACTGGAGGCCAAACCCTTGACGAAGAGCAACAATCACACTCGGCTCATTGACGGGGTGAGCGACGAGCAAGATCCAGAGCGCCGGAGCCGTCGCGTCAACGGCGTGGACTACGGCGTTAGCCCACGCCGGCCAGCGCTTGCCAAACGCCACCGTGGTGGACTCAGCCGACCACATCGCCACAGCGACCCCGTCGCGACCCGCGAGACGACAACGCCCGACCAGTCGACTGACGCAAAATGCGCCGGGACTCGATCTTCAAAGCTGCCCGGGTGCGCCCGGCTCGCCAAGCACCGCGATCTCGGCAGCCTGCAGGACCTCGCAGGGCCGCTATAGGGGCTCGCCGCGGAGGGGGATTCGACCCATTCGTACATGAGCGGTCTCCGTGAAGTCTTCGACCTCGCCCTCCTCGCGGCGGAGAACGGTGAACACCGATGACAGGCGCCGAAACGCCGGTCGCCGTTGGTACTGGCACCCGATCAGGCGCGATTCACCTGCCACCGTCCGCCTTGACGTCTCCGCCTACGACTCCCCCAGCCAACCAGCAGGTCGCGCTCCATGTGGTGACCACCCGCAAGGGCCAGCACAACGAGCTGCGCCGCGCCGCCTTCGTCACGCACGTCCACGACGAGCGCCGCCCCGACACCGTCGGGCGGTACATCTCGCTCGCCGCCGAGGTGGGCCTCCCACTGACCCACCTCGCCATGGCGTTGGCGATCGCCCACCCCGGCGTCACCAGCGCGATCCTCGGGCCACGCACCATCGGCCACCTCGATGACCTGCTCGCTGGACTCGACGTGACACTCACCGACGACATACTCGACCGGATCGACGAGATCGTCCCGCCCGGCACCGACATCGGCACGCTCGACCAGGCCTACGCCCCACCGCCACTCCAGCAGGCCAGCCTGCGCCGCCGGCCCGTCGGCGAACCCGCCGCCACTGACCAGCCCGCCACCGATCATGAAGCTCACGACCCTCTACGATCATCGCGGCTGTTGGGCCAGCTTCCGCAGCAGCTGTGTCGCCAGCAGCTCCAGCTGGGCCGCGTCGGGTGGACTTCCGAACCGCCCCAGCGTGAGCTCACTTTCGACGTGCCGATCGATCGCGAACAACGTCGTGGCGTAATATTGCTGGCTACTCGCCGGGCCCGAGACGGTCACGACGAACTCCATGGCGGCGGCGAACCCTGGCGGCGGCGAGGCGAAACCGGCCGAACTCACGCCAACAGACAGCTTTTCAGCAAGACTGGGATCCGTGTAGCCAGCGCGCTTCAACTGACCCTTGAGCTGTGCATCGAAATCTTTCGCAGTCAAGCTGGCCAGACAGCCCGGATACTTTGGTTCCTGGAGAGTCTTGCGGGCAGCGGTCGCGTCCTCCGTCGACAGGATGGCGCTCGTCGAGTTCGCGGTCGTGGGATCCTCGGCACCGTCGGTAAAGGCCGGTCCATTGTAGGCGGCCGTTACCGAAAGATCGGGGATTCCGAGACAGTCGGTTAGGTCTTTACCCGCTTTTGGGTCCGCGAGGCCGGGAGCCCCCGGAACCGGTTGTTCCTTCAGACCCTTCGTCTCAGGGCCTGACGTGAGCACATAGTCCTGCGAGCGGAGCACCTTCAGGTCCGCCGACCCTGCTGGCAGACCGGTAGTCGAAGAACTGGGTGCCCGCACAGGCGTCGGTCCGGCGTCGATGTGACCCAGATCCCGACCGCCGCACGCCACCAGCGCGAGACATGAGGTCACCATGATCGTGGCACTCAACTTTCCCCGAGGGTTTCCCCGTGCGAGCACCCGCGCAAACAAACCGACGACTCCTTTGCGTTCCTAGCAGACGGGCGACGCCGATCCGCCACACAACACAACATATCCTACTAGTTATACCACAAAATCGAGTCTGCCTAATCCGCCTTCCACTTGTCAGCCACGTACCCATGCGGACAACAGCAGAAATGAGGTCAGGGGTGTTGGTGCCATCAGCCCATTTCCGCCCAGCTATTATTGGGGTCCGCGAAGAGCAGCGGACTGAGGTCGACGGGCTGACGATCCACGCCGACCGGGGCGCATCCAGAGGCTCACCGCGGCGGAGAGGATCTTGCCTGCAACACTTCAGCGAGAGCTCGAAGCTTGAAGAACAGTGCATCTCGATGACCAAGTTGGCAACGCACCCCGGATACTCGCCAAATCGGCGTCCACATAGTCAGGGATCGCCTCGCCAATTCCGTCGACTTCGAGCACATAAAATTCGGCCGAGTTTCCTGTGACGATCAGATCGGCATCCGGAAAGATTCCCAACTCCATATGAAATGAGTCGCGATCAAACTTCGGCGCACTTGACACAATCGTCGCTGCGACGAGAGGTCTGTAGCCAGCCAACCAACTCCAGCTGAAGTTTCCGAGCCCCCGCACTACGAGGACTGCCGAGTTCCCAATATCGATCTGGAGAGCAGTTCGCAACTCAAATAGCAGGGCTGCTGTCGCGGTCAGTGGAGACACTTTGCAATCCAGCAGTTGGACCTCCCGTAGTGCATCAACCACCCTCAGTGGATCCGCGTCGAGCGAACCCCCAGGTGACCCGTATTCGCCCTGCTCAGCCAAGCTGGAAATCTCGATCATGGAATCACCGAGTATTCGAATTGGTCGACCCCACCGAGTGCCCGACCGCCTATGGGACTAACCGACTGATCTACCTTATTCATGCATACATCATATCCAACTGGACTGATAATTAGTCTAATGTCTGTCGAGGGCCTGGGCCTGGGCCTGGGTCTTCTCGTCTACGCAGGGCACAACCGCGGCAGATGGCGGATCGAGGCAAAGCCCGACGATGTCGGCGACCCTCGCGGCGAAATCCGGATCCGAGCTGAGTTTGAACGTGCCTTGACGGTGCGGACGCAGCCCTTCGGCCCGCCAGACGTTCGCGACGTAGTGCCAGGACACCGAGACACCGCCGGTCTGGCTGACATAACGGGCCATCTCCCGGCTCGACCAGTGCGACAGCCCCGTCTCGGCCGGCGGCGTCGCCCGGGTCAGCGCCACGATCCGCGCCCGCACCGAGGCAGGCACCTGCTCCCGAGCAGCTCCCCGAGGCCGGCCCACCAGCCCACCAACCCCGTCCCGCGCGTAACGGCGAAGCCACAGATCCACCGTCGGCCGCGACACCCCCGCCAACTCCGCGACCCGCTGCTTACCCAGCCTATCGCCGCGCCACAACACGATCCGCGCCCGCGTCGCCACGTTCGCCGACGCATCCCGACTGTTCACCAGCGCCGACAACTCGGCCCGCTCCCCATCCCCCAACTCCACAAGATCATTCAATCCCCCAGCCCAGGGATGTAAAGAAAACGGAATCACGAGACACTAGCCGGAATCTCCCAGACTTCGATCCGGATCGGCACGGGTCAAGGAACCCGTCTCCGAGCGCATCAAAGATTCGAGGAGCGACAGCGCCATCGCAATGGAGTTCTCCCGGAAGAAACCCAACCGGATGTAAAATTCTTCCTCCGATGAGAACAGATTTCCAATTGCACCTAGTGCCGAATAGATCGAATGGATCTCCTCGATCGACCAATCTCGAGGCCCGCCGTCACCAAGCCTCTGATTGAGGGTTTCCAGTACCTCCACCGAGCAGCCCAACTGTAGGATCACGGCTTCCGGCCCGCCGTGGTCCCGGATGAACAGGAGCACAGCTCTGATGGTCGCCCGCTGACGGTCGGTCAGCCGCACAGTGTAGCCACTTTCTCTGCGCGCGATATCGATCTTGGTCCTCATGGCGCAAGGACGTACCTTCCATTGGTGGCGAACGCGTCGTAGCTGTACTGGTATGCGTAAATCATGTAGGAGTTCTGCACGATTAGCGTACCCCGTGTCATGTCGTAGGCGACTTTAGCGCCGGTCGTGGTGTCGAGATAGTTCAGGCTGCCACGCCACGAGTCCAGGTACCCTGCAAGAGCCTCCAGGTCATGACCTATGCCTGGGATCTCGTGGTCAAGCGAAGTCATCGTACCGTCATGCATCGGACTCGCCATGTAATCGACACCATCGGCAACATCTTCGCCGTACGCTTTCTCGATTGCGTCGGCAAATTTTCCCTCCAGCGCGCCGCCACAGTTGGGTTCGAATTTGTTAGTGGCGGGTTTGACGTAGTTGGTGGCGCTGATTTTCTGGTCGTAGTGGTCGAGGGCGGCGAGTTTGGCGGTGTTCTGGGTGGCGAGGCTCTGTTTGGCGGCCTGGTATGCGAGCGAGGCTCTGACGCCGTTCCAGAATATGGTGTCGCCGCCGGGGCCGTAGCCGACCATCTGGTTGTAGGCATCGTCGCTGAGGCCGGGGTACTTCGCCTTGTAGGCCTGCTTGAACGCGAGCGCGGCCGCGATCCCGGCCCACTGCGCGTCGCTCAGCGTGGGTGCGGGGTTGGAGATCGGTGCCACGCGCTGGTTCGAGGGCGCGACCCCCTTGGCGCACTCGCCGTAGTTGTTGCACTTCAGGCCGGACGCCGCCTCGGTGGCCCTGCGTTCGGCGTCGGTGTCGACGCGCTGCCCGGTGGCGTCGCCGTGGATGATCGGGTTCGCGGCGGCGTAGGTGTACCGGTTGTCCGCCGCCGTTCCGGTCCAGGGCAGCGGGTAGGTGTCGCGGGACAGGAACGTCGCTGTCGCCGGGTCGTACCAGCGGGCTTCGGCCTCGACCAGACCGGTGTCCGAGTCGGTCCAGCTGCCCTGGTAGCCGGCCTTCAGATCGGTCGTCCCGCCGGTGGCGTTGACGGTGCCGAACGGGTCGTAGCTTTTCGTCGACGTCAGCGACGTGCCGTCGGTGGTGAACGTCGCGACGACGTCACCGTGGCTGTTCTCCAACGTCGCCGCGGTACTGCTTCCGGTGCCGGTGGCGAGCAGTGTGCCGTCCGGGCCGCGGGCGAGACTGGAGGTCCCGTCCTTGGCGGGCTCCTTCCGGACGCCGTCGTAGAGGAAGTTGAACGACCCTGAACCGGTGTGGGTGCGTGCGGCGATCCGGTCGAGGCCGTCGTAGGTGTAGCTGGTACTCGACGAGCCGGTGGTCGACGAGACGAGACGGTCGAAGGCGTCAAACGCCGTCGTCGTGACCGTCGACCCGGTCGTCGCGGTGGCTCGGGTGCCGCGGGCGCTGTAGGTGTAGGAGGTCGAGCCGTTGGAGGTCAGCCGGTTGCGGGCGTCGTAGGTCGCCGTGCTGCCGCCCGCGGAGGTCCGGTTCCCTGCCGCGTCCCAGCCGTAGCTGGTCGTGGTGCTCGCCTGGTTCGTCCAGGACGTGACCCGGTTCGCCCAGTCGTAGGTGTAGCTCTGCGTCCCGGCGCCGGCGACCCCGGTCCCGCTGATCGTGGTCGAGGTCAGGTTGTTGTCGGAGTCGTAGGCGTAGGTCTGGGCGCGCAGAGTGCTGCTGGACGCGCCGGTGAGCGTGTCGGAGGTGACGCGGCCGAGCTGGTCGTAGACAAGCTGGCGCTTGGCCCCCGTTCCGCCGTGGTAGTCGACGCCGGTCAGCTGGCCGGCGTTGTCGTAGGTGTAGGCGCGGGTGCCCCCGGTGGCGGCGCCGGCAACGGTCGCGAGGTTGCTGCGCGCGTCGTAGGTGTAGCTCGTCGACCCGTCGGCGTCAGTCCGGCTGGCGAGACGGCCATCGACGTCGTAGCTCACCGTCGACGTCGTCTGCCCGCCGGCGGTCGTCGCCGTCAGCAGGCCCCGGTCGTTGTACGTGAACCCGATGTCCCCGACCGGAGAGCTGATCTTGGTGAGGTTGCCGGCCAGGTCGTAGTCCTGGGAACGGGCCGCACCGGTCACACCAGTACCACTGCCGGTCTCGGCGGTCAGCCGCCCGAGCGCGTCGTAGCTGGCCGTACGCGTGACACCGCCCGGTTCGGCCAGGGCGACCGGCAGCCCGCCGGAGTCGTAGGCGACCTGCCAGGTCCGGTCGGCCAGGTTCGGATAGGCGGCGGTCGACGGTTCGATCGTCTGCTCGGGCAGGCTGAGGGAGTTGAACGTGTAGACCGTCGCGTTGCCGTTCCCGTCGGTCAGCCGCGTCCGGTTACCAGCGGCGTCATACCCGGCGCTGGTCGTGATCGACACGCTAGATGGTAGGCAGGTTCCCAGCCGACGAACCGGCCGCGACCAAGTCGCCGTCCGGGTCGCGGGAGACCGACGACGAATAGTCGGTCGCCGGTTCCTTCTCCAGACCCGCGTAGGTGAACGCGCCGCTGTTACGGGTCGCGAGCCGGTCCAAACCGTCGTAGGTGTAGTTCTGCGAACACAGGGATCTCCGATCCCACCCCCGTAGCCAAGCCGCAGCCAGCGGGAGTCTCATCCAAGGCGGGCAGGGAAGGAAGCCGCGAATAGACACCCACTGGAGCGTCGTGGTCAAGTGGGCCATCCACGCGAGATCAGTCCTGGCGCAGGAATATCAATATCCCACCCGGAATCGACCTCAGCGCCGCCGCGTACCCCCGCCCCAGGACGTGCGACTAGCACATCGACCTCCGGAACGCGCGTAATGAGCCCAGACACAAGCGGAGTCCAATCGAATTCCGCCGAACGCCCAGATCGATCAACGATCAGAGCCTGAGTCACCTCAGGAGACTCGGCGACAATGGACGCGAAAACCGCCACAATGAGATCATTTTGAGCCACGTCCAGACCATCTAGGTAGGCGACAATTCGAACGATTGAGGCGCCTCCGGAGCTTGGCAGGGGATGGTCATAATGCAGTCCAAGATCTTCCGAGTTCGTGAACCACATTTGAAATGTCACAGGGGAGTGCGTCGCCCGGAGAAGGATTTCAAAGTCCCGCAGGCCGGTTCGGATCTCGTCACCCTCAGAGTCAAGCACGCTCACGATCCCCGGCTGGTCCGGGCGAAACAGTCCCACGCCTGAGGCTCGGAGTCGCTCGACCACCGAGACCGGGTCCGCATTGACAGAGTACCAACTCACATATGCATCTGACACTACGAATCAACCTTTCGGAAAGACGAATACATTCTCGTCGCCAAATCGGCCCTTTGCCTGGGAGATTGCCGATTCCGGCGTCCCTTCCTCTAGGTAGTAGATCGCACGTACGCCCGCCTTGTCCGCTGCGGCACGCGAGATTTGCAGCCGGTGGCCGAAGTCCGCCGGGTCACGAGCCTTCGCCGGCCCGCCGACGAAGATGTACTCACCGTTCGGCCCGACCACGTCGAGCCCCGTCGATCCGAGTCCGTCAACCTTCAAACGAATGTCCTGACCGTTGGGTCCCTTCGCTACTCTGCCGCCCACGATATCTGCGACACGCTGCTCGCGACCGAGGCCGACAGCATTTGAGTCCTGGCCATTGGCGCGTGCTTCGTTGATGAGGTCACTCGAGGTTCTTCGGTAGCCCTATCACGAATGACGAACGGTCGGAGAAGCGAAACCCGAGCGCGCCGCCGCTCTCCATGGGAAATTTGAAGCTTGCGCTGACGCGCAAGCTTCAAGGACCTCGCCGCCCATTTCGTGCCGCCGAGTGTGGCAGTGATCGCCGACTGCGAGGCCGACGATGCAGATGCGATGCGTTCCGGTCCTCCTCGCGATGTGCCATCGATAGTCGTCGTCCGTGCTCAGCCGTCACGGGGTGTTCCCGTGGCCCGACGCGGACTCGCCCGTCACAGTCCGAGGTCGGGTCGAAGTCCGCGGGTTCACCTGGGACGGCGTGATGCGCTGGCAGTACGGCGTAACCGTCGTAGGGCAGATGGTTGGTGACCAGGGCGGCGAGCGTCACCAGCGGCTCCCTGCCGGTCAGGGTCACGCAGCCTGTGTCGTCCAGCATCGCGCGTAGGTCCTGGTCGGTGTGGCGGAGCGCGGCGGTCAGTTCGTGGGACCGGCAACGCAGCAGACCATGGTCGCGATCGTTGATCTCGGCCCAACGACCCGAGGCGTCAGCTCTTCATCCGCGATAACCATCCGCAACCGGCCGTAAAGGTGCTGCCACGCGGGCCCGGCATCCGCGAACTCGCCGGCCGGGAGGCACCCCGGCCCCCGACCAGGCCGTGGCCGACCGGGCGACCCCGCGGCGCCTTAAGCCAGGCCTCCAGCGCCGGAGGCGTAGAGGATCGGACCGCTGCGCCTGGGCGTCCGGGTCGGTCTTCGACGTTCAGATCCGCACGAGCAGGCCTTCATCAAGGTCGGTGACGTCGATCAGCCGGACGGCGACGAGTTCCGAGCGCCGCGCCATCATCGCGAACCCGAACCCGAACCCGAGCGCGAGCGGCAGCCGGGCGCACAGTCCGATCGGCGTTGCCAGGTCGGCCTGCGCGACCATCGCGCGCAGCACGGCGAGGCCAGGCCGCCCGCACCTGTCAGGCCACCTCCGAGGCAGGAGCCTCTCCCCCGGGTCTAGCTACGTACCGTCACGGAGCTCCTGTCGACCAAGTCGCGGACAGTATGTGAAACGGCCCCATGATCCACCACAAAACGGCCCAGAAACGGCCCAGAGCCATGATCGGGAGAGAGAAGTGCCTGTGCCACAGGCGTTTGGGGGACGAGTCGGCCTGTAAGCCGGATTCTGTGCCCGGCGGCCTCGCGGCCGCCGGCGGCGGTCATCTCTCTAGGGCCGCCGTTGCCGACGGCCTCGTGCGGTCTACCCGCGGACTCGGGCGGGCAGCCCTCGATCGCCCGCGCGGCGGCCGGCCTCGCGGCCGGACGCCTTTTGACCTTGCTCCGGGTGGGGTTTACCGAGCCGCCCGGGTCACCCCGGGCGCTGGTGCGCTCTTACCGCACCGTTTCACCCTTACCGATCCGGCGCCTCGCGGCTCCGGAACCGGCGGTCTGTTCTCTGTGGCACTTTCCCGCGGGTCACCCCGGGTGGGCGTTACCCACCACCCTGCCGTGCGGAGTCCGGACTTTCCTCGGCGGGTGCCGGCTCACGCCGGCCCCGACGCGACCGCCCGGCCGACTCGTCCGCCTCGATCATACGACCGCCGGCCCGCGCCGCCGCGCCAGGACCAGCGGCTGGTCAGGCCGGGGTGGCCTCGTAGCGGGCGCGGGTGAGGTCGGTCGCGGTGCGCGCGGCCTGTTCGAAGGGTTCGAGCGTGCCGGTGGCGCGGCAGAGGATGTGCGCCCCTTGGAGAAGCATGATCAGCGTGGTCGCGAGGCCAAGGGCTTCGTCGGGCGGGAGCCCAGCTGGTTGCAGGCGTTCGGCCAGTATTCGGGCCCACGAGGCGAAGATGTCGGCGGCGGCGCGCTGGAGGTCGGCGTCGCCACGGCCCTCCTCGCCGGCCGTGACCGTGATCGCGGCGATCGCGCAGCCGCCCCCGGCCGTCGAGGCGACCAGCACGGGCCGGACGGCGTCGAGGAAGGCCGTGACCACGACGAGCGGGTCGCCCGCGGGCAGGGTCGCGAGGCTGGCGCGCACGTCCTCGCCGTTGCGGGCGGCCGCCTCGGCGACGAGCTGCGCCTTGCCGCCGGGGAAGTGGTGGTAGATGGCGCCGCGGGCGGCGCCGCTGTCCTGCAGCACGTCGGTGAACGACATTCCGGCGACCCCGCGGCGCTGCAACGCGTGGATCGTCGCGTCGACCATGCGGCTTCGGGTGTCGGCCACGGCGTGCCTCCAGGTGCCTTGACTAGTACGGCCATCCTATTGCATGGTCTCGCTAGGACGTACGTACTAGCGAATGGACGGACCCATGCCCATCACCGTGACCACCCCGCGCGGCGAGCTCACCGAGGCCGGCGAGCGCGCGATCCTCCCGGCGCTCACCGAGGCTCTGATCGCGGCCAGCGGCGCGACCGGCAACGCGTTCTTCACCAGCGTCGTCGGCGGCACCGTCCACGTGCTGGACCCGTCGGCCATCTACGCCGGCGGGGTGAACCGCCCGGTCGTGATGGTGGAGCTCAAGCTGCCGAACATCGGCCTGCCCGACGCCGCCGGCCGGGCCGCGTTCATCGCCGCGGCGACGGACATCGTCGACGCCTGCACCGTCGAGGGCCACGACCGCGAGAACACCTGGGTCAACATCCTCAACGCGCCCGACGGCGGCTGGGGCATCGGCGGCGTCGCCTACACCGGCGAGGGGCTCATCGCCGCGGTCGGCGCGTCCGCGCGGCTCGCCGACGTCTCGTAGGCCCTGGCCCGGCGTGCCGGCGTCTGGACGCGTTGGAGTCCTGGCGCCGGCACACGGCGACGAGAAACGCCCTAGTGGGACGGCGGGACGACCGCGGCCGAGATGTCGGCCTCGCGCTCGACCAGCTCGTGGCCGTAGACGGTGGCGGCCTCCACCCTCAGGATCAGGCAGAACGACGGCTTGTTGGAGAACTCGAGGTCGAGCTCCTCGGCCCGGCTGCGCAGGTAGTAGGCCGCCGCGAGGTTGGCGGTCGCGGTCTGCCCGGCGAGGATGAACAGCGGCCGGCGGTTGGGCCCGGCGGCGATCCGGGCCAGCAGCGCGAACTCGTGCTCGCCGGGGCGGCCGGCGAACTCGCGGTTTCCCTTGTCGGCGCCGTCGCCCTTCTCGCCGCGCAGCCGCCGGCCCTCGCGCCCGCCGGGCAGGCTGACCGCGATCACCCGGCTCTCCCGGGGCGGCCTGGGCGGGATGATCGACTGGACGCTGGTGTTGTCCGGGGCGCCCGTCCCGTCGCTGTCGGCCGGGCCGGTGGCGGAGCCGGACGACGACGCGGCCGTGGCGCCCACGGCGGCGAGGGAGTTGGAGTTGCGGGCGGCCGACGGCGGCGCCGGCGGAGACGGCGGGGAGAAGGTCACGCCGGGCAGGTAGCGGGACAGGTGCGCGGCCATCCGGGGGTTGGACCGTGGGTCGCCGAGGCAGAACTCGGTGCGCCGCCCGATGCTGTCCTGCACCGCGCCGCCGGGCGTCACCCGTGGCCGGGCGTCCGAGCTGTAGATGATCGAGGCGAGTTCGGCGACGGCGAGCACGTCGTCACGGGCGATCGTCCCGGACGGAGCGAGCGAGGCGACGGCGATGAGGATCTCGTCGTCGGCGGCCAGGCTGAACAGGGTCGACTGGCGTGGTCGCGACATGGGTGCGCCGCCGGGGCGCTCCCACAACCGGATGGCCAGCGCGCCGAGAGCGCCCGCCGACAGCGAGATCGCTACGGTGAGCAGGATGTCCGGCAACACGCTCACTGGGTGGTCCTCCGTCTGTTCGGATGTCGTGGCCGCGCGCGGCGCGGCAGGCCTGGCCACCCGGGGGCGCCGGGTCGGGACCTCGCACCGGTAGGCGCCGCCGCGCGCACCGGGCCCGACGGTCCAGCCGGCCCCTGGCCCGGATGGCGGACCGTGGGCAGTTCGCCGCCGGGCGACCCGGGACAAGTCGCCCGGGGAAATCCTAGGGGGACCCAATCCGGGCAGATCCATCGGGTTCACCATGGCAACCCACTACGAACCCACCTGGGCGTGACCGGTCCCACCACCGTGCTCCGGACCGCGCGCGACGGTCGCCTCCCGAACTTCCCACCCGCCACCGGATCCGTGTTCCGGCCCAGCAAGGGACGGGTCTGCGCCCGCGCAGCCGGGAGGTCTGACGCTCCGGCGCGGGAGAAGGTTGCCCGTCGGTGGTCCCGACGTGCGATTCATCACCGTTTCGGGTAGTCGCGCCGGCCCGGGGCGAATCGGCCGGGCCGGGCCGGGCGACGGTCAGCCGTGCAGCAGCAGGCTGACCGGGTCGGCGAGCACGGCGGCGATCTCGCCCAGGAACCTCGACGCAGCCTCGCCGTGCAGGATCCGGTGGTCGAAGGACACCGAGACCGTCATCACCCGGCGGACCTGGATCTGGCCCTGCCAGACGGCGGCCGCGTCCCGGATCGCGCCGAGCACGACCAGGGCCGCCTCGCCCTCGCGGACCAGCCCGGCGGCCGAGTCCACCCCGAAGACGCCGACGTTGGACACGGTGATCGTCGAGCCGCGCATCCGCGCCGGCGGGGTGCGACCGGCGCGCGCGGCCTCGACCAGGCTCGCCAGCTCGCCGGCCAGGGCGGGCAGCCCGAGCCGGTCGGCGGCCGGGATCACCGGGACGACGAGCCCGCGCTCACTGGCCACCGCCACGCCGAGGTTGACCGCGGGGTAGACCTCGATCTCGTTGGAGCCGTCGGCGGCCGTCAGCCAGCGGGCGTTCGCCAGCGGGTGGCGGGCCACCGCGGCGACCACGGCGCGGCTGATGAAGGCCAGCGACGTGATCCTGACCGGCCGGTCGCCGCCCGTGGCCTCGTCTGCTGTGGCCTGGCCGGCCGCCGGGTCCGCCCTCCAGCGGGCGAGCAGGTCCAGCAGGCCGGTGACGTCGACGGTCCGCTGGACGGTGGCCTGTGGAACCTGGAACGCGCTGTGCTCCATCGCCAACGCCATCTGGCGCGCGACGCCGCGCACCGGGATGCGCTCGCCCGGCCGGACGCCGGACCGTGCTGGCCGCGCCGGCCCGGCGTCCGGGGCCGGCGTGACCTCCGGGGCCAGCGTGGCGGCCGCCGTGACGTCGGCCCGGGCGATGGTGCCGTTCGGGCCGGTGGGGTGGACCGTACCCAGGTCGACGCCGAGGTCGCGGGCGAGCCTGCGCACCGGTGGTGCGGCGAGCACCTTGGCCCCGGGCAGGCCGTTCGGCCGCGGCGGAACCAGCGGGGCCGGGGGGCGCTGTGGGGTGTCCGCCACCCGGGCGAGCGGCGCGAGGCGTTCCACCCGGGCGACCGGACCAGCGAGCTGGACCGGGGCGGCCGGCGCGGCGGCCACGAGCCCCGCGTGGGCGGGCCGGCGGGGCCGGCGGCGGGGCACCTCGCCGGCCGCCGGCTCGACCGGGGTCCGGCCGACGACCGGGGACGGCGGCGCCTCCTCCTCGGTCCCGGCCACCGCGACCGCGACCGACTCGGCGGCGACGGTCAGCAGGGCCGTCCCGACGGGGACGAGCTCACCCTCCGCGCAGTGCAGGGCCGCCACCACGCCGGCGTAGGGCGACGGGATCTCGACGGCCGCCTTCGCGGTCTCGACCTCCACGAGTGGCTGGTTGAGCGCCACCGGGTCGCCGGGGCGTACCAGCCACTGGACGATCTCGGCCTCCGCGAGGCCCTCGCCCAGGTCGGGCAACAGGAAGTCCCGCCGCGTCATGACGTCGTCCCATAGGAGAACGTCCGGTCGACGGCGTCGAGGATCCGGTCCAGGTCCGGCAGGTAGTCCTTCTCCAGCCGGGCCGGCGGGTACGGGGTGTGGTAACCGCCGACCCGGCCGATCGGCGCCTCCAGGTGGTAGAAGCACTCCTCGGTGAGCCGGGCGGCGATCTCCGCGCCGAGCCCGCCGGTGACCGTCGCCTCGTGGACGACCACGGCGCGGCCGGTGCGGCGTACCGAGGCGGTCAGCGTCGGCCAGTCGACGGGCGCCAGCGAGCGCAGGTCGACGACCTCGACCGCGCGCCCGTCGGCCTCGGCGGCGGTAGCGGCGTCCAGGCAGGTGCGCACCGTCGGCCCGTAGGCGATCACCGTCACGTCGGTGCCGGGGCGGGCGACCCTCGCTCGGTCCATCGGCAGCGGCGGGTCCTCGGCCGCGGCCAGCGGGCCTCGTTCCCAGTACCGCCGCTTGGGCTCGAAGAAGATCACCGGGTCGTCGCAGGCAACCGCCTCGCGCAACAGCTGGTAGCCGTCCGCGGCGGTCGAGGGCGTCAGCAGCCGCAGCCCAGGGGTGTGCGCGAAGTAGGCCTCCGGGGACTCGCTGTGGTGCTCCACGGCGCCGATCCCACCGCCGTATGGGATGCGGATGGTCACCGGCATCCGCAGGTGGCCGCCGGAGCGCTGGTGCAGGCGGGCGAGCTGGGTGACGATCTGGTCGAAGGCCGGGTAGACGAACCCGTCGAACTGGATCTCGCAGACCGGCCTGTAGCCGCGCATGGCCAGGCCGACGGCGGCGCCGACGATGCCGGCCTCGCCGAGCGGGGTGTCGACCACCCGGTGCTCACCGAACGCGTCCTGGAGGCCGTCGGTGATCCGGAACACGCCGCCGAGCCGGCCGACGTCCTCCCCGAGCAGGACGACCCGGTCGTCGGCCGCCATCGCGTCGCGCAGCGCCGCGCCGAGCGCCCTGGCCAGCGGAAGGGTGCGCGGCTCGGCGTCCGGTGCTGGCTGGTTCTCCGCCCGGGTCTGGGTGTCGTCCTGAGGCTGGGTGACGGGATCGGCGGGGCCGCCCGGGGACGGCACCACGGGCCGCCGCGGCGCGGGCGCCGTCGGGCCGGCGGCCGGAAGGTCGGAGGAGGGCAGCGTCCGCGTGCTCATGCCTGAAAGGACTCCTGGTAGGCCCGGAAGCGGGCCCGCTCGGCGCGGGCCTCGTCGGTCTCGGTAACGAGGACGTCGTCGAAGAACGCGTCCGGCCGCGGCTCCGGCAGCGCGAGGACCGCCTCCCGCAGCCGGGCCGCGGCCTGCTCGGCCTCGGCCCGCTGGGCGGCGAACCAGGCGTCGTCGCGGTCGGACGCGAGCAGGCGGGCGACCCGGTCGATCGGGTCGCGGGCGCGCCAGACGGCCTCCTGCTCGGCCGGGCGGTACCGGGCCGGGTCGTCGGAGGTGGTGTGCGGGCCCATCCGGTAGGTGTAGGCCTCGATGAGGGTCGGACCGTCGCCGCGGCGGGCCCGCTCCAGCGCCCACGAGGTGACGCTGTGCACGGCGACGACGTCGTTGCCGTCGACCCGCACGCCGGGGAAGCCGAAGCCACTCGCCCGGTCGGCCAGCGGCACCCGCGACTGCCGGGACGCCGGCGTCGAGATCGCCCACTGGTTGTTGGTGCAGAAGAAGACCACGGGGGCGGCGAAGCTGGCGGCCCAGACGAACGCCTCGTTGGCGTCGCCCTGGCTCATCGCGCCGTCGCCCAGATACACGAGCACGGCCGCGCCGGGGTCATCCTCCGTGTTAGTAGGACGTCCGACGGTTGCCCGTTCACGGATATTGGTAGGACGTCCGACCAATTCGTCGGGGTGCCCGGCAGCCCTCCTTTCCTCCTCGATTGTCGGACGTCCTAGGAGTTCTCCCCCGCCGGCATTCGCCGCGTCATCTCCCAAGATTCTCGGACGTCCGACAATCGAATTTCCGGCAGCCTCCGGGCCACCGGAGGCCGCATCCGCGCGGGCACGCTGCGCATCAAGCTGAACACCGAGGGCATAACCAACGGCATGCAGCGTCTGGGTGGCGAGCACCAGGGCGTAGTTCGCCAGGTTGTGGTCGGCCGGGTTCCAGCCCCCGTGGGTGCTGCCCCGCAGCAGCCGGAGCACCTCCACCGCAGGCAGTCCGCGCTCCCAGGCCACGGCGTGCTCGCGGTAGCTGGGGAAGACGAAGTCGCTGGTCAGCGCGGCGCGCACCGATCCGACCTGCGCCGCCTCCTGGCCCCGCAGCGGGATCCACAGCGCCAGCTCCCCCTGCCGCTGCAGGGCGGTCGCCTGGTCGTCGAGATGACGGGCGCGCAGCATCGCGCCATAGCAGCTCCGGAGGTCCTCGGCGCTGAGCAGCGAGGCGAAACGGGGATGTTCCCGCATCACCCCGTCAGGTCCCAGCAGCCGTACCCCGCACTCGTCGTCAGACAGATCTCCAGCGCCCACGAGGCGCATTCTCCCTCCGATTCGGCCGGGCCGGACAGGCTCACCCGAAGCCTCCAAGCCACCTTATTTGGTTTCCTTTCGGCAATCGATATCCAGCCCGGATCGTATGTCAGATCACCACGGTGGGAATCTGGCTGGATGCGGTACGTTATTGCCCAGAGGGGGCGGACAGTGGGACCCTTCCGCGAGCCGCACGGCGACGCCGAACCCGCCCCGGTCCGCCACACGAAACCGCCATACGAAGCCGATGCGGGTCGACCCGCGAAGCCGGGGCCGACCCGCCACGCGAAGCCGACGCGGTCCCGCGAAGCCGGGGCCGACCCGCCACGCGAAGCCGACGCGGTCCTGGCGTCGGCCTGGTGGGGGAAGCCGACGCGCGAAGCCGCCATGGCGGTCGCGCCGGGCCGCGCCAGCCATCCATCCGATGACCGCCGCCGCGCCCGGCGTCGTCTACCCGCCACTGATCGCCGTTTCGGCCCTCCCGTGGTTGCGATTCGGTGGGCGGTCACGACCACTGGAGGGCCGAAACGGCGATCACCAGCACGAAGGTGCCGGTCGGGCTGGGCGTAGTACCGCTGCGGTCTGGGACAGACCGCAGCTGCGGGCGCGGTGACCCCGAGCGGAGTGGTCGACGATCACCGCGTCCCAGGCCGGCTTCGGGCGCAGGTCGCGTACGCGGAGCCCGCCGCCCTGCCACCGAGCCCGCGGTGGGGCCGCCCGGAGATCAACCGGCGGAAACGCCGGGGGCCCGTCCCAAATGAACCGGGGGCGCCGTGAATCTTCAGGAAGTGAACCGGGACGCCGTGAATTTTCAGGAACCGTGAATTTTCAGGAACCGACATGCCGGGTGGCAGCTGGGCTTCGCAACCGGCGCATCCGCCCAGCGGAAATCCACCTCCCCGACCGCGTGACGCGCGTCCAGAGCCGCCGGGCGACCAGTGCCGGGCGAATTCCCGAGCCCGGGGTACCGAGGCCGGCATCGGCGTTCACGACGAGCAGTTGTTCACGACGACCAGCCGCCGGATTTCCGTCGGGCCGGCGAATAGCGCCCGGCACGCAAAAGGGCGGCGCGCCCTGAATGGGTGCGCCGCCCCGGCCCATGGGGTGGCCTAAGCCGTCCGGGCCGGCCCGTTCTTTGGAGGACGGGCCGAACCCTCAGGTCATGCGGTGACTACCAGTTCCAGCCGCCGTCCTTACCGTCCTTGCCCCACCCGTCCTTGCCCCAGCCGTCCTTGCCGTCCTTGCCCCACCCGTCCTTGCCCCAGCCGTCCTTACGGTCCTTGCCCCACCCGTCCTTGCCCCAGCCGTCCTTACGGTCCTTGTCACCCCAGTTCCAGCCGCTGTCCTTGCCCTTGTCGCCCCAGTCGCAGGCCTGCGCGGCTGCCGCCGGGCCGATGCCAACCGCGACGGCGATAGCTCCGGTGACGGCGACAGCGGCGACCCGGCGGCCCATCGACTTCTTCATTCGATCCCCCTCATCCGCTCGTTGCCCGCCGGTCGGTGTGGGCTTCCCCCACAGACCTTCGGCCACCAGCGCGGAATACGACTTCGGAATGACTGCGAGACGCAGACTAACCCGCGGCGCGGCTCAGCGAAAAAACGATCAGGGAGCGTCCGGACATCCGGGCATGAAGAGCCCCGCGGCCATTTTCCCAGCACACTCGGCAACGCGCCACAATCAGGCACGTCAACGGGTCCATATGTCCGTCCATGTGCGCCCGCCCAGAACTCCAGAGACTTCTGTGGGAGGCCCGTCTCCAGGTTCCTGGTTTCGGCCGTTCCGGATGCCTGACAAGCATTCTTGGGAACAAGGGCCTGCCTTTTGAGGCCAGTGGCCCGACGGCCGGCGCTCAGCCCGCTGGGGCGTCCTCCCCCGTCGGTAGGCCACCGAATCAGCAACGATCACCTATGTCGGCGCGAGGCCATCAACACCGTGGACAACAGAGCAGGCCGACCCAGCCACACAGCCGCCGAACGACCCAACTGGCGAGCCGCCGACCCAGCCACGCAGCCGCCGAACGACCGAGCGACCGAACTGGCAGCACGGCCGCCGCCGCACGCCAGCGGCCCTCGCGCGGAGCCCCATTTGCCCGGTCCTCCACGCGCCAGTCCGCTGCCTGAGCCCCGCCACCCCGCCCGGGTGAGCGCCGCGCCCCCGGTTGACGCTCCCCCGGCGCCAGCCGTTCGATGCGGCTACTTACCTTCCGCGACCACGCCAATACGGCCGCGGTACCAAAAGCGGAGAGGGGAACCGATGCGCGCGCCGACGCCCATCCGTGGCCGACGGGCCGGCTCGCGGCCGGCGACAGCGACCCGCACCGTCGGCGTCGGCCTGGCGGCCGGCCTCGGGCTGGGTCTCGGGCTGGCCATGACGACGGCCACCACCGCCACGGCAGCCGGGGACCGCACCCCGGCCACCCGGACCGCCATGCCCTCGAACCCAGCCGTCGGCGCCCCCGGGGCTCGCGCCGCCACGCCTTCGACCCCGACGGCCGTCGAGGAGGTGACGCTCATCGGGGAGCTCGGCCCACAGAACGGCTCCGGCGTCTCCGGCTCGGCCCGTGCCGTGCTGCGCGGCACCCAGCTGGCGATCACGATCACGCCGAGCGGCCTGGCTCCCGGCCTTCCGCACCCGGCCCACCTGCACATCGGTGGGCGCTTCACCTGCCCGCCGGCCGGCCTGGCCGGTCGAGGCGTCGACGGCCACCTGCGCACCACGGACGCGCTGCCCTACCACGGGCCGGCGGCCGTCGCGCTGACGACCACCGGCGACACCAGCCCGGCCAGCGAGCTGGCGCTGAACCGGTTCCCCGTCGGTCACGCCCGCTACCAGCGCACGCTCTCCGTCAGCCAGCACGTCGCCGACGATCTGCGGGCCGGCGAGGGCGTGCTGGAGCTGCACGGCGTCGACTACAACCACGACGGCCGGTACGACGGCGCGGCCCGCAGCGACCTCGACCCGGCCCTACCCGAGGAGGCGACCGACCCGGCGGCCTGCGTCCGGCTGACCCCGGTGCCGCGGGGCGGGGTCGACGCCGGCGGCGGCGCGCTCGGCACCGGGACCACCGTCGTGGCGGCAGCGGTCCCCAAGGGCACGCTCGGGACAGGACCCGGAGGCGGCGCCGACGCGCGACTCGACCCGTCGACCAGGCCGGCCGACGGCACGGGCGCGACCGGCTGGATCGGGTCCGATGTCGGGGTCGCCGCCTTCATCGGCGGCCTCGCCATGCTCGGCCTGATCGCGGCGGCAGACCAGCGTCGCCTGGTCACCGAACGTCGCCGCCGGTGACCGGCCCGCTGGCCCGGGCCGCGACCTGTCAGCCGCGGCCGGCCGCGTCGACGATCGGGGTGGCGACGCTGCCCACGCGGTCGATGTCGACCCGCACCCAGTCGCCGGGCACCAGGTAGCGCGGCGGCGTGCGGCTGTAGCCGACCCCCGCCGGTGTGCCGGTCACCAACAGGTCGCCGGGGTGCAGCGTGAGCGTCCTGCTGAGGTAGGCCAGCACCTGGCCGACCGTGAAGATCATGTCGCGGGTGTCGCCGTCCTGGACGACCTCCTCGACCGTCGAGCCGTCGTCCGCGCGGGTGCGGATCGTGGTCCGCACCCGCAGACCGTCCGCCGGGTCGCCGACCTCGTCGGCGGTGACGACGGGGCCGAGCGGGCCCGAGTAGTCCGCGTTCTTGCCAACCGTCCACAGCGGGGACCGGCCCTGGGAGCGCCGGGCCGACAGGTCGTTGAACGCGGCGTAGCCGAACACGCCGGCGAGCGCCTCGACCTCGTCGACGTCGGCGAGGCTGACGCCGACGACCACGCCGAGCTCACCCTCCCAGTCGAGCCCGCGCTCACCCGCCGGCACCGGTGCCGGGGTGCCGTCGACCGTGAGCGACACGGTCCACCGACCGAACAGGTTCGGATACCTGGGCGGCTCGATGCCGGTCTCGGCGGCGTGCGCCCGGTAGTTCAGCCCGACGCACAGCACCCGCGCGGCCGGCGGGATCGGTGGCGCGAGCGTCAGCGCGGCCACCGGCCTGGCGTCCGCCTGGTCGCCCAGCGTCTGCCCGGCGCGGGCCTTCCAGGCCGGCAGGTCGGCGTAGAAGTCCTCGACCGGGGCGAGCGGCACCACGGCCGGGCCGTCGGTTCCGTCGACCAGCGGTCCGACGATTGTCCGCTTGCCGTCCCTGAACCCCACGATCCGCATCGCGACCTCTCAGTCCTCGCTAGTTCGCTCGGTCCCGGCGCCGATCGGGGAGCCTATGCGTTCCAGGTGGCCGAACCGTCGGTGCCGCGACCGCGCAGGTCGACCCTGCGGAGCGAGCGCCGTCTTCGCCTCAAGTGGCCGTGATTCGGGTCTTCTCGCAACCATTCGAGGGCCAGAACGGCGATCATGTCCGCGGTTCGGAGCGGGCAGACGTTGTCGGAGGCGGCGCTAGGCGACCGGCTCGGCGCTCCCGCGGGCCGAGCGGCGCAGCCACCACAGGCCCAGCACCGGCAGGACCAGCGGCAGGAAGACGTAGCCCGCGCCGTAACCGGACCAGACCGCCGCGTCCGGGAACAGGCCTCGGTCTACGACGCTGAGCGTGCCGACGGTGAGCACGCCGGTGAGCTCCGCGGCGCAGGCACCCGTCGCGACCCGGCGGCCGAGCGCCGACGGCCGGCTGAGCCCGACCGTCGCCAGGATGTAGATCACGCCCGCGAGCGCCGACAGCAGGTACGCGACCGGCGCCTCGTGGAACTTCGTGATGATCTGCACCACCGCCCGCGACGTCGCCGCGACCGCGAACACCGCGTAGACCGCGACCAGCGTCCGCCCGGGGCCCCGGACCCGAGGCGCCGTGGCGACAGGCTCGGCCACGGCGGCCGGCCCGGCGTCCCCCTCCGGCCCCGCGACCCCGGCGGGCCGCGCTCCGGCACCGGCCGGGCGGTCGCGGGCATCGTCGTCACGTGGCCCGGCCGTGGCCGCCGCCTCGGTCTCGGCTGGCGCCGTCTCGGCCTCGGCTGGCGCCGACTCGGACTCGGGCGGCGCCGTCTCGGTCGTCATCGCGGTCGTCCTTCCCGCAGGTCGGGCGGCCCGCTCGCCGGCGACCCGCTCGTTGTCACGTCGAGCCGGCACGTTGTCACGTCCAGCCAGCACAGCGTCCGACCCAGTCAGCACAGCGTCCGATCCGGCAGGCTCGGTGCGTGGGGCCTCGCCGGCGTTCCCGGGCGTCACGACCAGGTCTGGTGCAGGCGTTGCACCAGCACCGCCGCGACCACGGCCGCGACCCCGAGCACCGACGTCCCGGACCGGGACCGCTCCCCCAGCGCCCACCAGGTGCCGGCCGGCAGCGCCACGGTCGACGCGATCAGGTACATCGTGAAGGTCAACGGCTCGGCCGCGTGCTCACCGCGCGCGACCAGCACGATCGCCCCGACCACCTGCGCGAGCAGCAGCGCCTCCGCGACGGCGACACCGTAGAGCACCCGCCGCCCGATCGGCCGGTTCCGCCAGGCGAGGAAGAACACCCAGGCGGCGAGCAGCAGCGTTACCACCGCCACCGCGATCGCAATGATCCTGACCATGCCGCCCCTGCCCTACTACGTCACGTAGAACCAGATCTTAGCCCGTGAGGGCCAGCTCCGGTCAGCACGTCTACGCGGGCGACCCGCACCTCGTGAGCTGACCCGAACCCCCGTGAGCTACAGCGGCTTGGCCAGCACGGTGAAGGCGAGGTCGGGGCGCCTGGGCAGGCCGAAGCGCTCGTCGCCGTACGGGAAGGGCTTGGCGTCCCCGGTCGGCCGGTAGCCGCGGCGGACGTACCAGGCGATCAGGTCGGCCCGCTGGGCGATGACCTGCATCTCCATCCGGTCGGCGCCCCACACCTCCCGGGCGTACCGCTCGGCCTCGGCGAGCACCGCCGAGCCCAGGCCGGCGGCCTGCAGGGTGGGGACCACGGCGAACATGCCGAAGTAGCCGGCCGTCCCGTGCCGCTCCAGCTGGCAGCAGGCGAGAATCCGGCCCGCCGGCCCGGCGTCGGCGGCGCTCGCGCCGTCGTCGGTCCGCGTGGCGACCAGAATGAGTCCGCCCGTGCCGGTGACGATGTCCGCGATCGCGTCGGGGTCGGTGCGCTGGCCGTCCAGCAGGTCCGCCTCGGTCGTCCACCCGGCCCGGCTCGACTCGCCGCGGTAGGCCGACGTCACCAGGGCCAGCAGCTCCGGGATGTCGTCAAGGGTCGCGGCGCGGAACGTCACGTCGGCCCGCTTCGTCACCGGTTCCTGGCTGCCCACGGTCCCCATCCTGGCAGAGCGCCGCCGGGCGGCCGGCCGGGCCAGTCAGGACTGGGCGACCCGGGCCAGTCAGGGCCGGGCCAGGCAGGCAGAGCCGGGCTCGTCAGGCTTCCGGGGCCAGGCGGGCGGCCAACGCCGGCAGGATCTCGCCGAGCGGCGCGTCGACGATCAGGTCGGCGCGGGCATCGGCCCGGGTCGGGCCCTGGTTGACGATCGCGACCGGGACGCCGAGCTGGCCGGCGCGCAGGACGAACCGATAGCCCGACATCACGGTCAGCGAGGACCCGAGGACGAGCAGCAGGCGGGAGTCCGCCACGACGTCCATCGCCGCGTCGACCCGGCCACGGGGCACGGTCGCGCCGAAGAAGACGACGTCGGGCTCCAGCCGGCCACCGCAGCGTAGGCAGCCGACCATGACGAACCGGCTGATCTGCGCCTCGGCCAGCACGGCGTCGCCGTCAGGGTTCACCCGGCCGCCCGGGTTGACCCGGCCGTCCGGATTGACCCGGACGTCAGGGTCAGACCGGCCGTCAGGCACCGACTCGCCGAACGGCACCGGCTCGTCGGCCAGCACCGGCTCGTCGGCCGTGGCCGGCTCCTCCGCGCCGGAGACACCGGAGTCGACGACGTCCGCGCGGAAGGTCGGGTTCGCCGCCGCCAGCCGGGCCGCCAGCTCGACGCGGGCGGTGACGTCGCCGCAGTCGGAGCACAGCACCCGGGCGAGGTTGCCGTGCAGCTCGATGACGTCGCGCGCGCCGCCGGCCTGGTGCAGGCCGTCGACGTTCTGCGTGACGATCCCGGCGAGCAGCCCGGCCCGTTCGAGCGCGGCGACGGCCCGGTGCCCGGCGTTCGGCGGGGCGGCCGCGATGTGCCGCCAGCCGGCGTGGCTGCGGGCCCAGTACCGCCGGCGGAACTCCGGGTCGCCGGTGAACTGCTGGTAGGTCATCGGGGTGTGGTTGCGTCGCGGTGCCCCGCTCGGGCCCCGGTAGTCCGGGATGCCTGACTCGGTGGAGATCCCGGCGCCCGTGAGGACCGCCACCCGGCCGGCGGCGACGGCCGCGCGCAGTGCCGCGACCCCGGCGGCCGGGTCGCTGACCACCGCGACGTCCGGCGGCCGGGACAGCGGCGCCGAGCGCCCGAACGGCTTGACGCGGTAGGTCAGCGCCGGTGCCTCGGGATGCATAGACCCATCGTGCCTCCCCGCCGGGCCGGTCGAGGTCGTGAGAGGCGCTCGCGTGATGATCCTGCGCCCAGCCGACAGCCACGCGTTGCCAACCGGTCGAACTGCTCGCATACGGTTGGTGACGTCGGCACCGGCGCCGGCATGAGGACGGGTTCCCCGGGCCGCCACGGGAGAACGCCCGGATCGGCCGGCGGGCAGGCGGGCGGATCACGGATCGTGACCGCACCGCGCGGCGAAAGCCTGAGCCCCGAGGGGGACACATGGAGCAGCGGGTCGACCCTGACCCGTCCACCGGCCCGACGGAACCTGACGGCCCCGAGCGCTCCAGCGTCCAGCCCGGCGACGGCGTGAGCCTCACGATCGTCGGCGCGACCGGCTGGCCGGCGGACCCCGCGCGCGGCCTCACGGCGGCCGAGGTGGCGAGCCGGGTGGCGGCCGGCCAGGTCAACGACGTGCCGGCGCGGACGAGCCGCACCGTCCGGGAGATCCTCGCGGCCAACGTCTTCACCCGGATCAACCTGATCATCGGGGTGCTGTTCGCGCTGATCTGCGTGGTCGGGCCGATCCAGGACGGACTGTTCGGCGCGGTGATCGTGGCGAACTCGGTGATCGGCATCATCCAGGAGCTGCGGGCCAAGCAGACGCTGGACCGGCTCGCCGTCATCGGCGAGGCCGAGCCGACCGTGCGCCGGGACGGCGTCGCGGTGGCCGTGCGCCCGGGCGAGATCGTGCTGCACGACGTCATCGAGACCGGTCCCGGCGAGAAGATCGTCGTCGACGGGACGGTCACCGAGGCCGACGGGCTGGAGGTCGACGAGTCGCTGCTCACCGGCGAGGCCGACCCGGTGCTCAAGCAGCCGGGCGAGGAGGTCATGTCCGGCAGCTTCGTCGTCGCCGGCTCCGGGGCGTTCGTCGCGACGAAGGTCGGTGCCGACGCCTACGCCGCCCGGCTCGCGGCCGAGGCGACCAGGTTCACCCTGGTGAACTCGGAGCTGCGCAACGGCGTCAACCGGATCCTGCGGATCGTCACCTACCTGATCATCCCGGCCGGGATCGCGCTGGTGATCAGCCAGCTGGTGGTCGACCAGAACGACCTGCCGGAGGCGATCCGGCGGATGGTCGCCGGGCTGGTCAGCATGGTGCCCGAGGGCCTGGTGCTGCTGACCTCGCTGGCATTCGCGGCCGGGGTGGTGCGCCTCGGCGCGCGCAACTGCCTGGTCCAGGAGCTGCCGGCGATCGAGGGCCTGGCCCGGGTCAGCGTCGTCTGCCTGGACAAGACCGGCACGCTCACCGAGCCGGCCATGGACGTCCTGGAGGTCCGAGCGCTGGACCAGGCCGCCGACCACGACGCGGCGGCCGGTACAAGCCCAGCGACCGGCGACGAGCCGACCGCGCCGGACGGCCGGGTGGCCGCGGTGCTCGGGGCGCTCGGCGCGGCGGACCGGCGCCCGAACGCCAGCCTGCAGGCGATCATCGACGCGTACCCGGCGCCGGACGGCTGGCGCCCGGTCGACGCGGCGCCGTTCTCCTCGGCCCGCAAGTGGTCCGGCGCTGCCTTCATCGAGCCGGACGGCACCGAGTCGACCTGGCTGCTGGGCGCGCCGGACGTGCTGCTGGCCACCGGCCACCCTGCGCTCGCGACGGTCGACGGGTACGGCGAGCGGGGCCTTCGCGTGCTGCTGCTCGCCCGCTCGGACCGCCCGCTGGCGGAAGCGCTCACCGCGAACGGCGGCGGCACCGGTTCCGCGGCCGGCGGCCTCGCCGGTGCGGTCGAGCCGGTCGCGCTCGTCGTGATCGCGCAACGGCTGCGCGCCGACGCCTCCGACACGCTGCGCTACTTCGCCGACCAGCGCATCGCCACCAAGGTCATCTCCGGTGACAACGCGCTGTCGGTCGGCGCCGTCGCCCGCGAGCTGGGCCTGTCCGGAGCCGACGACCCCGTCGACGCCCGCTCGCTGCCGGCGGACCGCGCCGAGCTCGGCGAGCAGCTGGAGACCCACACGATCTTCGGCAGGGTGACCCCGCACCAGAAACGGGAGATCGTCGGGGCGCTGCAGGCCCGCGGTGAGACGGTCGCGATGACCGGCGACGGCGTCAACGACGTGCTCGCCCTCAAGGACGCCGACATCGGCGTCGCGATGGGCTCCGGCAGCCCCGCCACCCGGGCCGTCGCCCAGATCGTCCTGCTGGACAACAGCTTCGCCGCGCTGCCCTCGGTCGTCGCCGAGGGCCGCCGGGTGATCGGCAACATCGAGCGGGTCGCGAACATCTTCCTGACCAAGACGGTCTACTCGGTGCTGCTGGCGATCGTGGTGGTCGCCGCCCAGGTGCCCTACCCGTTCCTGCCACGCCACCTGACCCTGATCAGCTCGCTGACCATCGGCATCCCGTCGTTCTTCCTGGCGCTGGCGCCCAGCCACGACCGGGCCCGGCCCGGGTTCGTCGGCCGGGTGCTGCGGTTCGCGGTCCCGGCCGGCGCGCTGGCGGGGATCGCGACAGTCCTCGTCTACTTCCTGGCCCGCAACGTCTTCTACGACAACGACCTGCGCGCCGAGACGTCGCTGGCGACGCTCACGCTGTTCTGCGTCTCGCTGTGGGCCCTCGCGATGATCGCCCGGCCGTACACGTGGTGGCGGGTCCTGTTGGTCGCCGCCATGGCGGGCCTGTTCGCGCTCGTCCTGGTCGTCCCGTTCCTGCAGACGTTCTTCGAGCTGTCCCTGGTCGGCACCAGCGGCCCGCTGACCGCCCTCGCGATCTCGGCCGTGGCCGCGATCCTCATGGAGATCATCTGGAGGCTGGTCCGCCCGCCGAACGGCACCCCCCACCCGGTCGAACTTGGCGCTGCCCACGCAGGCGACGGCGAGCGCGCGGGGGCCTGACGCAGGCGGAACGGGACGAAGCGGGCCGGCCGCTGGTGGGACCACCCGCGGCAACCTACCGTTACTGGACATGACGGATCGAATGCAAGCCGCGACGACCCACTGCGTGACGTGCTCCGACGAGGCACTGCCGGGCCAAGTGATCCGGGTCGCGGCCGACCAGGCCGTCGTCCGGCTGGAATCCGCCTGTGCCGCAGGCGATGGCGAGCTTGAGGTCGGGATAACGCTTGTGGCGGCCCAGCCTGGGGACTGGGTTCTAGTACACGCGGGTGAGGCGATCGCCGTCCTCCCCGGGCCACCGGCCGACTCCTGGCCCTAGATCACACCTCGACCAGGCTGGCACGGCCGCCGGCCCGAGGCGCGTCCAGACGGGGCCGACCACCCGCACGCGGCAGGTGGGGGTGAGCAGGCGTGTCGACACCGACCTTGGACCCGACGACCGACCCGGCGGCCGGCGCGGCGAGCGCGCCGCCGACGGGCAACGGCGAACAACTGGGAAAGCTGGGCGTGGGAGCGGCCACGCGGGAGCGGCCAGCCGGCCAGGTAGCGCCGGCGCGAGCCCCCAGCTGGGAGGACCAGGACCCGATCCACCTGCTGTGGATCAACGCGGGGCTCAGCTGCGACGGCGACTCGGTGGCGCTGACGGCGGCGACCCAGCCGAGCATCGAGGAGATCGCGCTGGGCGCGCTGCCCGGGCTGCCGAAGGTCGCCGTGCACTGGCCGCTGATCGACTTCGACTCCGGGCCCGAGCAGGGCGCGGACGCGTTCCTCGAGTGGTTCCGCAAGGCCGACCGCGGCGAGCTGGACCCGTTCGTGCTGGTCGTCGAGGGCTCGATCCCGAACGAGCGGATCAACGGCGACGGCTACTGGACCGGGTTCGGCTCCGACCTGAGCACCGGCCAGCCGATCACCGTCAACGCGTGGCTCGACCGGCTCGCGCCCAAGGCGCTCGCGGTGCTCGCCGTCGGGACCTGCGCGACCTACGGCGGCATCCACGCGATGGCCGGCAACCCGACCGGCGCGATGGGCGTGCCCGACTACCTCGGCTGGGACTGGAAGTCGTCGGCCGGCATCCCGGTCGTGTGCGTGCCGGGCTGCCCGATCCAGCCGGACAACCTGTCCGAGACGATCGTCTACCTGCTCTACCAGGCCTCCGGCCAGGCACCGATGATCCCGCTGGACGACCAGCTGCGGCCACGCTGGCTGTTCGGCGCAACCGTCCACGACGGCTGCGACCGGGCCGGCTACTACGAGGAGGGCCGCTTCGCCCACGCGTACGGCGAGCCGGAATGCCTGGTCAAGCTCGGCTGCTGGGGGCCGGTGGTGAAGTGCAACGTCCCCAAGCGCGGCTGGATGAACGGGGTGGGTGGCTGCCCGAACGTCGGTGGGATCTGCATCGCCTGCACGATGCCCGGCTTCCCGGACCGGTTCATGCCGTTCATGGACACCCCGCCGGGCGCGAAGGTCTCCAGCGGCCTGAGCACGGTGTACGGGAAGGTCATCACCAACCTTCGCAAGATCACCATGCACACCGCGGACCGGGAGCCGAAGTGGCGTCGGCCCGGTGACGAGCTGCTGACCGGCTACCGCGCCGGCGCCGACACAGCCGCCGGCACACCCGCCGGCCGCGTCAGGGAGGGCGCGCGATGACCACGACGGCGATGCGCCCGCAGACCGGCGCCGAACAGAGCAACCTCATCGAGATGAACTTCGACCCGATCACCCGGATCGTCGGCAGCCTCGGCATCTACACGAAGATCGACTGGGCGGCCAAGCGGGTGGCGGAATGCCACAGCACGTCGTCGATCTTCCGCGGCTACAGCATCTTCATGAAGGGCAAGGACCCGCGCGACGCGCATTTCATCACGTCCCGGATCTGCGGGATCTGCGGCGACAACCACGCCACCTGCTCCTGCTACTGCCAGAACATGGCCTACGGGGTACGGCCGCCGGCGCTCGGCGAGTGGATCGTGAATCTCGGTGAGGCAGCCGAGTACATGTTCGACCACAACATCTACCAGGAGAACCTGGTCGGGGTGGACTACTGCGAGAAGATGGTCGCCGAGACGAATCCCGGCGTCCTGGCGCTCGCGAACGCCACCGAGTGCCCGCACGCGGACGAGCACGGGTTCCGCACGATCGGCGACATCATGCGCGGCCTCAACCCGATCTCCGGGGAGTTCTACCGGGAGGCGCTGGCGCAGAGCCGATCCACCCGGGAGATGTTCTGCCTGATGGAGGGCCGGCACGTCCACCCGTCGACGCTATATCCGGGCGGGGTGGGGACGGTCGCGTCGGTGCAGCTGTTCACCGACTACCTGTCACGCCTGATGCGCTACATCGAGTTCCTCAAGCGGGTCGTGCCGATGCACGACGACCTCTTCGACTTCGTCTACCAGGCGATGCCGGGTTACGAGGAGGTCGGCCGCCGCCGGGTGATGCTCGGTTGTTGGGGCTCGTTCAACGACCCGGCGCACTGCGACTTCAGGTACGAGAACATGGCCGACTGGGGCCGGCGCATGTTCGTCACCCCGGGCGTCATCGTGGACGGGAAGCTGCTCACCAACAACCTGGTCGACATCAACCTCGGTATCCGCATCCTGCTCGGCAGCTCGTTCTACGAGGACTGGGAAGACCAGCCGATGTTCGTCACCGAGGACGCGCTGGGAAACCCGGTCGACCGTCGGCACCCGTGGAACCAGCACACGATTCCGCGGCCGGAGAAGCGGGACTTCGACAAGCGCTACTCCTGGGTGATGTCGCCGCGCTGGTTCGACGGCACCGACCATCTGCCGCTGGACACCGGCGGCGGCCCGATCGCCCGGCTGTGGAGCACCGCGTTGTCGGGCCTCGTCGACCTCGACCACATCAAGGCGACGGGCCACAGCGTGCTGATCAACCTGCCGCGCACGGCGACGAAGCCCGAGCGGACGTTCGAGTGGACGATCCCGCGCTGGAGCAACGCGCTGGAGCGCAACCGGGCCAGGACCTACTTCCAGGCCTATGCGGCCGCGGCGGCCCTGACGTTCGTCCAGCGGGCGCTGGACGAGGTGCGCGCCGGCAACACGAAGACCTGGGAGCCGTTCGAGGTGCCCGACGAGGCGGCCAGCTGCGGCTTCACCGAGGCGGTCCGCGGCGTCCTGTCGCACCACATGGTCATCCGCGGCGGGAAGATCGCGAACTACCACCCGTACCCGCCGACCCCGTGGAACGGCAGCGTCCGCGACGTCTACGGCACCGCCGGACCCTACGAGGACGCCGTGATGGGCACCCCGATCTTCGAGGAGAACCCGCCGGAGCGGTTCAAGGGTATCGACATCATGCGGGCGGTCCGCAGCTTCGACCCGTGCCTGCCGTGCGGCGTCCACATGTACACCGGCGCCGGCCGCACCGTCGACGTCACCCACTCCCCGCACGCGTTCACCCCGGCCGGGTGAGCCGCGCCAGGCCCGAGGAGGTGTCGCCGATGGCGTTCGACCTGGCCGCCGGTCCCGGTCCCGTGCGGGCCGCCGTTGAGCAACCAGAGGAACCAGACGACGAGTCCGGTGCCCGGACCGCCGCGCGCCTCGACGCGCTGCTGGCCGACGTCGACGGCTGCGCCGACCCACGGCTGCGCGCGCTCGCCCACGAGCTGGTCCGCACGCTGATGCGCTTCTACGGCGCCGGGCTCGACCGGGTGGCCGCGCTGGTGCCCCCGGCGACGCTGCGCCGGCTGGCCGACGACGACCTCGTCGGCGACCTGCTCGCGCTGCACGACCTGCACCCCGACGGGGTCACGCCGAACCCCCACGACGAGGCCCCGCCGGGCCCGCCGCAACCTGACGGGCGACGGATCCTGCCGCTGACGGTCGCGCCGGCCGTCGCGCGGGCGGGAGCCGGGCGATGACCGGCCAGCCCGACCGCTGGCTGGTGTCGCTGCGGCGCGCGCTGCTCGAACCGGCCGGCGGCGGCGATCCGGCCGGCTGCCGGTGCGAGTTCTGCGGCGAGCCGCTCCCGCCCGAGCAGCCCGGCGCCGCCGGGCCCGGTGGCATCGGCCATGGGCACGTGGTCGACGTCGTGGACCGGTCGATCCGGTGCGCCTGCCAGGCCTGCCGGCTGCTGTTCGCCTCCGCCGGCGCGGGCGGCGGGCGGCTGCGCGCGGTCGGTGACGGCCGGGCCCACCACCCGCGGTTCCCGCTGGACGGCCCGCGCTGGGCCGCGCTGGAGATCCCGGTCGAGCTCGCGTTCCTCGTGCAGGACTCGCACGCCGGGCGGCTCGCGCTGTTCTACCCGAGCCCGGCGGGCGCCACCGAGTCGACCGTGGCGCCGGACCGGATCGCCGCGACCTGGCGGGCCGCGCTCGCCGCCGACCCCGGGTTCCCGGCGCCCGCGTCCGACGTCGAGGCGGTGCTGCTCTACCGGCCGGACGACGCCCCGGCGGACGGCTGCGAGGCGTTCCTCCTGCCGGTGGACGCCTGCTACGCCCTGATCGGGCGGATTCGACGCGCCTGGACCGGGTTCGCCGGCGGTCCGGCGGTGACAAGCGAGATCGCCGACTTCCTGGCCGACGCCCGCCGCCGCGCCGGCGCGGCCAGCCGGACCGTCGCGGCTGGCGACACGGCCCGGGCCGGCCGCGTGCCGCAGGAGGTGAGCTGACGTGGCCGAGTTCGCGTTCGACTGCCTGGACATCCAGCCGGAGCCCTACGCGGCGAGCCCGACGCTCACGGCCCGGCTGCGGGTCGCCGAGACGACCGGGTTCTCGGTCCAGGCGATCGCGCTGCGCTGCCAGATCCGGATCGAGCCGGCGACCCGCGGCTACCGCGACGACGAGCGGGAGTTGCTGCGCTACCTGTTCGGCGAACCGGCCCGCTGGGGCCGCACGATGCGGGCGTTCCCGTTCGCGACCGTGTCGGCGCTGGTCGGGTCGTTCGTCGGCTCCACCGAGGTACCGCTGCGGATCCCGGTCAGCTACGACCTGGAGGTCGCGGCCGGCAAGTACTTCCACGCCCTGCGGACCGGGGTGATCCCGCTGTCGCTGCTGTTCAGCGGCACCGTCTTCGGCGCGACGCTCGACGGGATGCAGGTCGAGCCGGTGCCCTGGCACCTGGAGGCGAGCTACCGGCTGCCGGTCACGGTCTGGCAGCGGCTGATGGACGCCTACTTCCCCGGCGAGGCCTGGGTCCGGCTGCGCCGCGAGACCATCGACGCCGTCGGCCGCTACAAGGTCGCCCACGCGATCCCGACCTGGGACGACGCGATCAGCGAGCTGCTCGCCGGTGCCGAACCCGACCCGACCCCGGCCGGTGCCGGGGATCCGAGCCCGGCCCGCGCCGAGGGCCGCAGTCGCCGAGAGGTCACCTCATGACCGCGCCCACCGGTTTCGACGCCGCCCGCGAGGTCGCGGACGCGGTGCTGTACGAGGGCTACCTGCTGTACCCGTATCACTCGGGCGCCCTGAAGAACCAGGTCCGCTGGCAGTTCGGCGTCCTCGTTCCCCCGGCCGTCGCGGCCGCCGGCGGCGAGCACGCGTCGTCGCGCACCGAGTGCCTGCTGGAGCACCTGCCGAGCGCGGGAGCCGGGCTCGCCTGCCACAGCGAGGCGGGCTCGCCGCACTGGGCGACCGAGCTGGGCACGGTCCACGTGCGCACCCGGTTCCTGCACGCCGTCGAACGGACCGTGTGGGCCCGCCAGGGCGCCACCTTCGTCCCCGCGGAGCTGGTCGCCACGGCGCGCGGTGACCTGCGCGCCGGCCAGGAGGCGACGCCCCGCGAGGAGGACACGCTCGTCCCGCTCGCCGGCCTGCTCGGCCGCTCCCCCGCCGAACCCGCCTCGCCCGCCGAGCCGGAGGCCTGGATCGTCCCGCTGACGGCGCCGGCCGGCCGGGACGTCGAGCCGGCCGACGCCCACACCGACCCGGCCGGCCCACGGGTCTTCAGCCCGCCTGCGGCCGGGCGGGAGCCGACGGGCCGGGTCGTCCGGGCCTGGCACCGGCTCGACGCCGAGCTGCGCCTGACCGCCCGCTGGCTGCCCGGGCCCTACCGGGTGGCCCGGCTGACCGCCGAGCTGCGCAACGTCTCGGCCTGGTCGCCCCCGCCGGCCTCGGCCGAGCAGGCGCCGGGCGACCGGGCCGCGGCCCGCGACGCGGCGCTGGGCCGGTCGCTGATCGCCGCGCACCTGGTCCTCTCGGCCCCGGGCTGGCGGTTCCTGTCGCTGACCGAGCCGCCCGAGTGGGCCGCCACCTACGCCGCGGACTGCCGCAACGAGCGGGCCTGGCCCGTCCTCGTCGGCGGCGGCACGGGCTGCGCCGACACGGTGCTGGCAGCGCCGATCATCCTGCCGGACAACCCGCGGGTCGCCGAGGAGAGCATCGCGCCGTTCTTCGACGCCACCGAGATCGACGAGATGCTGACGCTGCGCACGCAGACCCTGACCGACGAGGAGAAGGCCCTCGCCCGGTCGACCGACCCGCGCGCCGCCGACCTGCTCGACCGGGCCGACCACCTGGCACCCGAGCTGCTCGAACGCCTGCACGGCGCCGTCCGCGAGGTCCGCGTCACCGGTCCGGCCCGGGACGCGCGGACGTCGGACGAACCGGAAGGCGGGGCCGACGATCTCGTCGATCTGGCGCCCTGGGATCCGCGGGCCGACGATCGCGCCGCGGCCACCGACGAGCCGGTCCTGATCGACGGCGTCGCCGTCTCGGTGGGCAGCAAGGTGCGACTGAAGCCGGCCGCCACGTCGGCGGACGCGCAGGACATGTTCCTCGCCGGCCGGGTCGCCACCGTCGCCGCCGTGCTGCGCGACCTCGACGGCGCGACCCACGTCGCCGTCACGCTCGACGACGACCCGGGCGCCGACCTCGCCGCCGCCGTCGGCCGTTACCGCTACTTCGCCCCCGGCGAGCTCGTCCCGCTGGACCGCGCCGAGCCCGGCGAGGCCCGGCCATGACACGGACAGCCAGGACACGGACTGCCATGACGCGGACCCTGGTCGCCGGTGTGGGCAACGTGCTGCTCGGGGACGATGGCTTCGGGGTCGCGGTCGTCGGCCGGCTCGCCGCCGGGCCGCAACTGCCGCCCGGGGTCACCGTGGCCGACTACGGGATCGCCGGGACGCACCTGGCGTTCGACGCGGCCGGCGGCTGCGACGAGCTGCTGCTCATCGACGCGGTGCCGCCCTGGCCGGTAAGCCCGCCGGACGGTCCCGTCACCGGACCGTCCGGCGGACGCGCCGAGCTGGCCCAGCCCGGGGACCTACGGCTGCTGGAGCTGCCCGCTCCGGCGGCGGCGGCCTGGACCGCTACCCCGGGCCACGGCCCCGCGACGACCGAGACCGAGGCCGTGCCCCCGCCCGCCAGCACGCCCGGGGACGGGCACGCGATGACGCCCGACGCGGTGCTGCGGCTGCTGGCGCTGCTCGGCGGCGGTCCCGAGCGGGTGCTGCTGGTCGGCTGCGTGCCGGCCCGGGTCGAGGAGGGCCTGGGCCTGAGCCCACCGGTCGTCGCCGCCGTCGAGCCCGCGGCCCGCCTCGTGCGCGCGGTCCTCACCGGCGAGACCGGACAGCGAGCGCAGGCGCCACCGGGGCGGCCCGCGCGGGGAAGGAGCCCGACGTGATGCACAAGCTGCTGGTCGCGAGCCTGGTGGCCGCCGGCGCGACGGTCGCCGCGAAGTCCGTGTACCCGGACCTGCACCGCTACCTGGAGATGCGCCGAATGTGACGTGGCCGGATGTGAAGTGAAGGGGGTTCGCTCATGTGTCTCGGGATTCCCGGGGAGGTCGTCAGCCTGTCGACCGAAAGGCCGGACATCGCGACCGTGGCGGTCAGCGGGGTTCGGCGGGCGGTCAACATCGGCCTGCTCACGCAGGACCCACCGCGCCCCGGCGACTGGGTCCTCATCCACGTCGGGTTCGCGCTCTCGAAGATCGACGAACGGGAGGCCGCGGCCGCGATGGAGTTCCTCGAGGGCATCGGGCGCGCCTACGACGACGAGCTCGACGCCCTGCGCGCCTCGTCGATCGCCTAGACGACCAGCGCCTGGACGACCAGCGCCTGCACAGACCGGGCGTCTGGACGACCGGGCGCAGGCTGGCCGCGACACGACGGCGGCAGCCGACGACGACCAGGAAGGGGGGCCGGGCCGTGCGGTTCGTGGACGAGTACCGGGACGCCGACGCGGCGCGGGCACTGGCGGGCGAGATCGCCGGCAGCGTCGCGCCCGACCGGCAGTACCGGCTGATGGAGGTATGCGGCGGTCACACGCACACGATCTACAAGCACGGTCTGGAGGACTACCTGCCGGAGACGGTGACGCTGGTCCACGGCCCGGGCTGCCCGGTGTGCGTGATCCCGATGGGCCGCGTCGACGACGCGATGCACATCGCCCGGCAGCCAGACGTGATCATGACGACGTTCGGCGACCTGATGCGGGTCCCCGGCAGCCACGGCTCGTTCCTGGACGCGAACGCCGAGGGAACCGACATCCGGATGGTCTACTCCCCGCTGGACTCGCTGCGGATCGCGAAGGCCAACCCGGACCGCCAGGTCGTCTTCATGGCGATCGGCTTCGAGACGACGACCCCGTCCACGGCGCTGACGGTCAAGCGGGCCGCCGCCGAGGGGATCGAGAACTTCTCGGTGTTCTGCAACCACGTCCTGGTGAACCCGGCGATCAGGGCGATCCTCGACGACCCCGACCAGCGCCTCGACGGGTTCATCGGGCCCGGCCACGTCTCCTGCGTGATCGGCTGCGAGCCGTACCGGTTCGTCGCCGAGGACTACCACCGGCCGATCGTCGTGTCGGGCTTCGAGCCGCTGGACATCCTGCGCTCGATCCACCTGCTGCTGCGCCAGCTGGCCGACGGGCGGTGCGAGGTGGAGAACCAGTACACCCGGGTCGTCCCCTGGTACGGCAACCCGCGGGCCATCGCCGCGATCGACGAGGTGATGACGGTCCGCCCGACGTTCGAGTGGCGCGGCCTGGGCACGATCCCGGCCTCGGCGATGCGGGTGCGCGACGAGTACGCCGCGTTCGACGCGGAGCGCCGTTTCGAGGTGCCGGGGATCCGGGTCGCCGACCCGAAGGCCTGCCAGTGCGGTGAGGTCCTCAAGGGTGTGATCAAGCCCTGGGAGTGCAAGGTCTTCGGCACCGCGTGCACCCCGGAGACCCCGATCGGGACCTGCATGGTCTCCGCGGAGGGCGCCTGCGCCGCGTACTACAACTTCGGCCGCTTCACCCGCGCCCGCGTCCGCGCGGCCGCCGGCCTGGAGGTGACCGGGGCATGACGACGCAGGTCGACGACGCGACCCGGGAGCGCCGGGTGCTGGACCGGATCGAGACAGCGCGGCGGCGGCGCCCGAAGCTGCGCGATGAGCACATCACGATGGCGCACGGCGCCGGCGGCAAGGCGACGGCCGCGCTCGTCGACGCCGTGTTCCTGGAGGCGTTCCGCAACCCGGCGCTGGAGGCGCTCGACGACGGCGCCCACGTCGAGGCCGGCGGGGCGCGCCTCGTCCTGACCACCGACTCCTACGTCGTGACGCCGCTGTTCTTCCCCGGCGGCTGCATCGGCGACCTGGCCGTCAACGGCACCGTCAACGACCTGGCGGTCTGCGGCGCCAAGCCGCTGTACCTGACCTGCGGGTTCGTGCTGGAGGAGGGCTTCGCGGTCGCCGACCTGCGCCGGGTCGTCGCCGCGATGGCCGAGGCCGCCCGCGCGGCCGGCGTCAGCCTGGTCACCGGCGACACCAAGGTCGTCCCCCGCGGCCGGGCCGACGGCTGCTACGTCAACACGACCGGCCTCGGCGTGTTCCACCCGGGCGGCGGCGCCTTCGACGACGAGTTGCCGATGGACGGGGTGGTCGCCGCCGACGACCCGGTCGGTCCGTGGCCCGTCGGCTACACCCCGCCCGGTCACCGGCCCACGGATCCCGACCGCGTCGACCGCCTCGGGATGGCGCACGCGCGGCCCGGCGACCTCGTGCTCGTCTCCGGCCCGATCGGCGACCACGGCATCACGATCATGCTCGCCCGCGGCGAGCTCGACCTGGAGGCGGACCTGCGGTCGGACACCGCACCCCTGTCCGGCCTGGTCGAACGGCTGCTGACCGCCACCTCAGGCCCAGAGCACGGCGGTGGGGTGCGGACAATGCGCGACGCGACCCGCGGCGGCGTGGCGACGGTCCTGAACGAGCTGGCGATGGCGGCCGGCGTCGGCGTCGTCATCGACGAGGACGCCGTGCCGGTCCGCGAGGCCGTCCGCGGCGCCGCGGAGCTGCTCGGGATCGACCCGCTCTACGTCGCCTGCGAGGGCCGGCTCGTCGCCGTGGTCGCCCCCGAGGCCGCCGACGCCGCGCTGGCCGCCCTGCTGGCCGACCCGCTGGGTGCCGGCGCGACCGTCATCGGCCGCGTGGTGGACGACCCGCCCGGCCTGGTCCTGCTCAACACGGCCTTCGGCGGCACCCGCATCGTCGACATGCTCGTCGGCGACCCACTCCCTCGCATCTGCTGACCGGGGCCTGACCGGGGCCGGGCTCACCGGCCGCGTCGCGGCGACGGCCCCACCGACGAGGAGGCATGTCGATGCACGAGATGGGTGTGACCACGGAGATCGTCGAACGGGTCACCGACCGGCTGGCCAGCGCGGCGCCGCCGGGAGCGAAGGTCGCGGCGGTCCGCCTGGAGATCGGGCGGCTGTCCGGGTACACAGCCGAGTCCGTGCGGGGCTGCTTCGAGTTCGCCGCCGCCGGGACGCCCCTGGAGGGCGCCCGCCTCGACGTCACCGAGCCGGCCGGCCACGGGACCTGCCGGAGCTGCGGACATACCGTCGACGTCGCCGACCCGCTCGCCACCTGCCCGAGCTGCGGCGGCACCGACCTCATGGTCCAGGACGGCCAGCAGCTGCGGGTGCTGGGCGTCGAGCTCGCGCCCGACGCTCCGGCCGCCAACCAGGCGGGCTCCGGCTGAGGCAGGCGTCTCAGGGCTCAGGGTTGTGGAAGGCCGCGGGCCTCGCCCTCGCCCGGCCAGCCGGCCTCGATCGCCTCCGCCGCCGCTGTCCGGACCAGCCTGTCGGGGTCGCCGGTCGCCCGGTCGCGCAGCAGCGGCGGCGTCTCCGGATGGTCGTGCCAGTCCGCGGCGATCGCCTGGAGCGCTCGCGCCCGCACCTCGGGACCGTCGTCGCGGGTGGCGCGATCACGCACGAGTCCCAGCGTGCCGGCGTCGTCGAGCCAGCCGGTCACGATCGCCTCCAGCGCCGTCCGCCGGACCTGCCAGTGGGGGTCCCGCACAGCCCGGTCGCACAGGACCGCCAGCGTGGCGGGGTCGTCGTACCAGCCGACCGTGACCGCCCGGATCGCCGCCTCCCGGACGTCCACGGCCTCGTCGCGCGCAGCGCGGTCCAGCAGCAGTGGAGCGAGATCGGGGACGCCCGGCCATCTCGCGGCGAGAACCTTCAACGAGTCGGCCCGCACGACCGGGTCGTCGTCGTGGACGGCCCGGTCGCGCACCAGGGACAGGGTGGCGGGATCGTCCTTCCACACCCGCGCGACCGTCTTCACGGCCTCCGACCGGACGACGGGGACGGCTTCCTCGCGTACGAGCGTGACCAGGCACGGCCGAGTGTCCGGATGGTCGGGCCAGCCGCTGGCGACAGCCCATACGGCCATGCCTCTGACGAACCCGTCCGGGTCCGCGCCGAGCCGGCCCAGCAGGAAGGCCCGGGCGCGGTGACTGTCGCGCGTGTATGTGCCGAGGGCGTGCAGGGCGCCGCCTCGGACGTACGTGTCGGAGTCCTCGGTCGCGCGCTCGTACAGCAGCGGCAACGTGTCGGGATGGTCAGGAAAGCCCTCGGCGAGCGCGCGTACCGCCGCCTGTCGGACACTGTCGTCCTCGTCCTGGACGGCGCTGCGAGCGCGGCGAGCAGCTCGTCCATCGCGGCCGCCGGGTCGCGCCAGTAGTCCGCGACTCGTTCGGCGAACGTGAGGCTCTCGACGTCCGCCTCGGAGTCCATCAGCAGTGGGAAGACCCGGACCCGGTCGCTCCTCGCCTGGGCCGCGCGGACCAGCCGGCGGGCGAACCTGGTGCCCACCGCCCGGACCGTCCCGCACAGCACCACCGGCCCGCCGGCCATGAGCGCCCGGGCGGCCTCCTCGACGAGGCTCTCGCCGACCAGCACCTCGCCCTCGTGCCAGACGGCGTAGCCCGCACCCCGCAGCGGCCCGGCGACCGCCTCGGCCAGCGCTCCCTCGCCCGGCGCCGTGGCGAGCACGACCGTCCAGGTCACCGGGCCCGGTCCATCGCCCGCAGCAGGGCGTCGACACCGGCCCGCCAGTCGGCCGTCAGATCGGCGGCCTTGAGGTCCGCGAGCAGCGCCGGCGCCTCGTGGCCGGTCAGCACCGCCGGCAGCAGCCGGGTGCCGCTGTTCTCCAGCTGCCGCGCCACGGCCGGCGCCCACTCTCGGGTTATCCAGGGCGCGGTCACCCCGGCGACCGACAGGCAGAGCACGACGTACTGGGCTCCGGCAAGCCCCTCGTTCATCTTCTCGACGATCGAGTCCCCGATCTCGATCTCCCACAGGTCCAGCCAGACCTCGTGGCCCGCGGCCTGGAGGTCCCGGGCCAGCCGCTCGGCGGGGACCGCGTCGACGCCCCGATGAGACACGAAGACCTTTGCCACCTGGCCCCCCGGATCCGCCTCGAACTGGCGGTGACTTCAGCAGCACGTAGCGCACCAGAAGGGTTCGTGCCGGGACGTCGCCGGAGGCGTCCAGCCTGCACCTCGCCGGAGGCGTCCTGCCTGCTCAGCGCTGGGCGCCGGCGACCGCTGCCTGGCCAAGGCTGATGCCGCCGTCGTTGGTCGGGACGCGGGAGTGCGTCAGGACGGTCAGGCCGGCGGCGCGGAGCCCGACGCTCACCTCGTCGAGCAGGCGCTGGTTGGCGAAGACGCCGCCGGACAGGGCGGCCGTGCGGACGCCGGTCTGCTCGGCGAGACGTTCACAGACGGTGACGATGGTCCGGGCGAGTGTCGCGTGAAACCGGGCGGCGACGCGGGCGTGGTCGGTGCCGGCACGCAGGTCCTCTACGACGGCGGCCACCAGGTCGATGCCCTGGATCCGCCACGGGTCCAGGGCAGGTCGGGGCGGCCGAACGATCCTCGGCGGCGGGTAGGACTCCCGTTCCGCCGGGTCGGCGAGCTGTTCGAGCTCGATCGCGGCCTGGCCCTCGTAGTTCACGGTGTCGCGCACGTCGAGGATCGCGGCCACGGCGTCGAACAGCCGGCCCGCGCTGCTCGTCAGCGGCGCGGCGACACCCCGATCGGCCATCGCGACAATCGACTCCCAGTCGGCGGCGTTCCGCTCGCGGACGGACAGCCCGGCGGCGTCCACCCCGGCCGCGGTCAGGTAGGCCGCGGCCATCCGCCACGGGGCACGGATCGCTGCGGCGCCGCCGGGCATCGCGACGGGATCCAGGTGGGCAAGTCGCGTGAAGCCGGTCAGGTCGGCGAGCAGAACCTCACCGCCCCACAGGGTGCCGTCGATGCCGTATCCCAGGCCGTCGAAGGCCACGCCGAGCACGGGGCCGGAGTGCCGGTTGTCCGCGAGGCAGGACGCGATGTGCGCGTGATGATGCTGAACCCCGACCACGGCCAGGCCGTCGTCCTCGGAGCGGTCCAGCGCGTACTTCGTCGACAGGTACTCCGGATGCAGGTCGTGGGCGATGACCTCGGGACGGACGTCGAAGAGCCGCTCGTAGTGGGCGATGCCGGCGGTGAAAGCGCTGAAGGTCTCGTAGTTCTCCAGGTCGCCGACGTGCTGGGAGACGAAGGCGTACCGGCTGCGCGTCAGGCAGAACGTGCTCTTCAGCTCCGCTCCGCAGGCGAGGACCGGGCGCGGCGTCTCCCGGGCCATACCGAGCGGTTCCGGCGCGTACCCCCGGGCCCGGCGGACCAGTTGCTCCCGCTCCACCACTGACCGTGAGTCCGGCTCTCCCGTGGACCGCCGGGCCGACTCGCCCGCCAGGCCCCGTTCCCGCTCCGGCCCGCTCGGCAGGGCCGGGAGGACGCGGACGACCGAGTCGTCGGCACGGATGTGGATCGGGCGGTCGTGGACGAGGAAGTAGTCCGCGATCGGGCCGAGGCGGTCGAAGGCCTCGTCGTCGCGGTACACGATCGGCTCGTCGGACACGTTCCCGCTGGTCAGCACCAGCGGGCCGCCGAACGCGGCGAGCAGCAGGTGGTGCGCCGGCGTGTACGGCGTCATCACCCCGAGCTGGCGGGTCCCCGGCGCGACGGACGGGGCGACGCCGCGGTTGCCACCCAGCGCGTCCAGCAACACGATCGGCCGGCGCCGGCCGGTGAGCAGCCGTTCGGCCACCGGCCCGACGGCGCACAGCTCCCGGGCGGCGGACACGTCGGCGACCATCACCGCGAACGGCTTGTCCGCGCGGTGCTTGCGGCCGCGCAGCCGGGCCGCCGCGGCCTCGGAGCGCGCGTCGACGGCCAGGTGGTAACCACCGAGCCCCTTCATCGCGAGCACCGCGCCCGCCCGCAGCAGCTCGGCGGACCGCTCGATCGGGTCCACGTCGAGCGGCCGGCCGGCCCGGTCGAGCAGGCGCAGCCGAGGGCCGCAGTCGGAGCAGCACACCGGCTGGGCGTGGAACCGCCGGTCAGCGGGGTCGTGGTACTCGGCCGCGCAGGCCAGGCACATCGCGAACCCGGCCATCGTCGTCGCGGGCCGGTCGTACGGGACATCCCGGATGATCGTGAACCGGGGGCCACAGTTCGTGCAGTTGATGAACGGGTAGCGGTACCGGCGGTCGGCCGGGTCGGCGAGCTCGGCCAGACAGTCCGCGCAGGTCGCGCAGTCCGCCGACACCAGGGTGGTGCGCGCGCCCGCGGCCTCGCTCGCGGCGATCCGGAACCCGCCGCCCGCCGGGAGGCCGGCCCGGCCTGGTCGCGCCGCCAAGCCGACGCGGGTCTCGGCCCGGTCGGTGTCTGCCGGCTCGCCCACCGGCACCCCCGCCCGCCCGACCGTTGGCTGGTACCCGCGGGTCGGCTGCTCATCCGTGGACCGCTCACGGACCACGATCTCCTCGACGACGGCGAGGGGCGGCGCCTCGTCGCGCAGCGCGGCCAGGAACGCCTTGATCGCCGACCTGCTGCCCGACGCCTCGATGTGGACGCCGGTCGGGCTGTTGGCGACCTCACCGACGAGGTGCTGACGGCTGGCCAGTGCGTAGACGAAGGGGCGGAACCCCACTCCCTGCACGATCCCGTCCACGTCGACGGCGATCCGCTCGACCCCGCCCTGGCCATCGGCATCCGACGTGGCAGGTCCGCCCACGTTGTCTCGCCCGGTCCGGCTCACCATGGCCGCAGTGTTCCCGGCCACCCGCCAACCAGCCCGCGCCACCACGACCGGCGACAGCGCGAAGATCGCCCCTTCGGCCCTCAGGCGGTCGTAGCCGGGACCCCGGCGCAGCCATCCGCGGGCCGAGACAGCGATCTTGTCGCCGGTGTCAGCCGCCGCCGAGGTCCGGCTCGCAGTCATACCTTGTGGACCGGGGAATGACCCCGGACCCTCGTCGCTTTAGATAGTTGCGTCAGCAACTACCTAGCAGACCAGATACACCGCACCAGAGAGAAGGACAGCCACCATGGCTGCAGCGACCACGAACCGCGAGGCCAGCGTCGACATCCGGCGCGCGGACGACCGGTCCGCGACCCGGATCGGCTGGCTCGACTCCAAGCACTCGTTCTCGTTCGGGCACCACTACGACCCGACCAACACCCACCACGGCCTGCTGCTGGTCAACAACGACGACATCGTCGCGCCGGGCACCGGCTTCGATACGCACCCACACCGGGACATGGAGATCGTCACCTGGGTGCTGTCGGGCGCCCTCGTCCACCAGGACTCGATCGGGACCTCGGGCGTCATCTACCCGGGCCTGGCCCAGCGGATGAGCGCCGGCACCGGCATCCTGCACTCCGAGAAGAACGACGCCTGGCGGCTGACCGGCGCCGACGAGCACACCGAGCCCGTGCACTTCGTCCAGATGTGGGTCGTCCCGGACGCGGCCGGCGTCGAGCCCGGCTACGAGCAGCTGGAGATCGACGGCGAGCTGCTCGCGGGCGGCCTGGTGACGGTCGCGTCCGGCCTGGAGCGGGACGCCGACCAGGCGGCCATCCGCATCTCGAACAAGTACGCCGCCCTGCACGCCGCCCGCCTGGAGCCGGGCCGGACCGTGACCCTGCCCGACGCGCCGTTCCTGCACCTGTTCGTCCCGAACGGCGCGGTGACGCTGGAGGGCGAGGGCGCGCTGAGCCAGGGCGACGCCGTCCGCTTCACCGCGACCGGCGGCAACACCGTCACCGCGACCGAGCCGAGCGAGATCCTGGTCTGGGAGATGCACGCCACCGTCCGCGGCTAGGCGGCTCGCTCGACCGAAGGTGGCTGACGAGGCCGGCGGCTACGATCAGCGATGTGACGGAGCAGACGGCCATGGCGCACCGGCCGCTGCGGCGGGACGCCGAACGCAACCGCCGGCGAATTCTGGAAGGCGCGGCGGCGGCGTTCGCCGAGCAGGGCCTCGACGTCACGACCGATGAGATCGCCCGGCGGTCCGGGGTGGGCATCGGCACGTTCTACCGGCGGTTCCCGACCAAGGAGCTGCTGATCGAGGCCCTGTTCGAGGACCGGATCGGCAAGCTGGTGGAGCTCGCCGAGGAGTGCCTGCGCGACGAGGACCCGTGGAGCGGGCTGGTGTCCTTCCTCGACCAGGCGACCGCCCGCCAGGTCGCCGACCGCGGCCTCAAGGAGCTGGTCTTCTCGACGGCGCACGGGCGGGCCCGGATCTCCGCCGACCGGGACCGGATCGGGCCGCTGTTCTTCGCCCTGGTCGAGCGGGCCCCGCTGGCCGGCCAGCTGCGGCCCGACGTCGCCGGCACCGACCTCGGGCTGGTCCAGCTGATGCTGACCGCCGTCGCCGACTTCACCCGCGACGTGGCCCCCGAGTCCTGGCGGCGCTTCCTGGCGATCATGCTCGACGGCCTGCGGACCAGCCGCGACGCTCCGAGCCCGCTGCCGGCCTCGGCGCTCGACCCGGCCCAGGTCACCCAGATCATGGCCTGCTACCGCCCGCAGGGCCGCTGACCTCGACCGCCGAGGAAATGGCCGGCGAGGACCCGGCCGCCGCGGCGAACAGGCGCCCGACGGCACGGACGTGCTCGGCGAAGGCCGGCGGCCCGACGACCGTGAACGGCGCGCCGACCCGGGTGAGCACGAGCGCGGGCCAGGCCAGGTCGTCGGCGGCCATCCGCAGCCGGCAGCGGCCCGGCTCCGCGTCGCCGGCCGGCCCCCCGTCCCCAGCCGGTTCGGCGTCCCCGGCAGGCTCGGCGGTCCCCCAGCGGCCGACGACCCGGGCGACCGCCTCCACCGGCGCGTCGACGAGCACCTCCACCTGGTGACTCTCCCGGGACGGCCCGGTCCGCACGGCCGCGCGCACGAACGCGGCGGCGTCGCCACCCGGCAGCTCGCGGGGCCGAAACCGCGGCCCGGTCGTCAGCGGCCCGGCGATCCGGTCCAGCCGGAACGTGCGCCAGTCGTCCCGGTTCACGTCGAACCCGACGAGGTACCAGCGACCGCCCAGTGACACCAGCCGGTGTGGCTCTACCCGGCGGCGGCTGGCGTTGCCCTCCCGGTCGGTGTAGTCGAACCGCGCCTGCTCGTCCGCCCGCGCCGCCAGCGCCAGCGCGGTCAGCAGCGCCGCGTCGACGGGCGGGCCGGCGACCGCCACCGGCACGGTGTAGGCGCCGAGCGCGTCGGCGCGGTGCCGCAGCCGGCGCGGGATCACCTGGATGACCTTCGCCAGCGCCCGGACCGACGCCTCCTCGATCCCGGCCACCGAGCCGGTGACGGCCGCGCGCAGCCCGACGATGATCGCCACTGCCTCGTCGTCGTCCAGCAGCAGCGGCGGCACGGCCGCGCCGGCCTTCAGCTGGTACCCGCCGGCCACGCCCCGGCTGGCCCGGACGGGGTAGCCCAGCTCGCGCAGCCGCTCGACGTCGCGACGCAGCGTCCGCGCGCTCACGGCCAGCCGCTCGGCCAGCTCCGCCCCGGCCCAGTACCGGTGGGTCTGCAGCAGTGCCAGCAGCCGGAGCATCCGCGCGCTCGGCGACGTGCCCGGCGACCCTGCGTGACCGGTCCCGTCGTCCGTCTCGTCCGGCCCGCTTGTCTCGTCCGGCTCGCCGGTCTCGTCGAAGGCGTCGTGCTCCTCGATCGCGACCGGTTTCCTGAGCGGGTCCGGCTCGATGGGCCGGCCTGGCTCGTTGGGCACCGCGGGCTCGTCAGGCACGGCTGTCTCCTCGGAAGACGCGGCGATCCGGGTCCGGCACGCCTCCAGCATGCCGTCGAACAGGGCCAGAAGCTGGCCGCAATAGCCCGGTCGAGGAGCGGGACCGAAGCCGGTCCGGGGGCCAGCGGGCCTACGTCACCGAGGACCGGGAAGATAGCCTCCGGGGAGGAAGATCCGTGCAAGGAGCCGGCGCGCGAGGCGACGCCTGGCGTCGCGTCGCTGGGACGGGGTGGTCGGGCTGCCGGACGTGATCCCCCTCGGGCCGGGTGACCCGCGCCGGATCGGCCCGTACCGGGTGCTGGGGCTGCTCGGGAAGGGCGGGATGAGCTCGGTCTACCTCGCCCGCCGCCTCGCCGAGAACACCGACCCGGACGCCACCAGCCGGCCCGGGCGCACCGAGACCGGTCCGCTGGTCGCGGTCAAGGTGATCGACGAGGACCTGGCCCAGCTGCCGGCGTTCCGGGAGCGGTTCCGCCGCGAGGCGCGGGCGGCCCGGCGAGTGGCCCGGTTCTGCACCGCCGAGGTCCTCGACGTCGACGTCGCCGCGCGCCGGCCGTACCTGGTGACGGAGTTCATCGACGGCCCGACGCTGGGCACCGCCGTCGAGCAAAGCGGACCGCTGCCGCCGGCCGAGCTGGAGCGGCTCGCGGTCTCGGTCGCCTCGGCGCTGACGGCGATCCACGCGGCCGGCGTCATCCACCGGGACCTGAAGCCCGGCAACATCATGCTGTCCCGATCCGGCTGGCGGGTGATCGACTTCGGGATCTGCCGCCCGCTCGACGACGCCACCAACATCACCATCGGCCGGCTCGGCACCCCGGTCTTCATGGCCCCCGAGCAGGCCCGCGACCTGCCCGCGACGACCGCGACCGACGTGCACGCCTGGGGCGCCATCGTCGCCTTCGCCGCGACGGGCCGGCCCCCGTTCGGCGAGCCGTCCCTGATGGAGCTGCTGCGCCGGGTGATGCACGACCCGCCCGACCTGACCGGCCTGCCCGCCGCGCTGCGCCCCGTCGTCGCCCGCGCGTTCGCGAAGGACCCCGCCCGCCGGCCCCCGGCCCGCGAGCTGCTGCTCGGTCTCATGGACGTGGCCGCCGAGGCCAACGCGACGGCCGAGGCCGCCGAGTTCGACGGCGAGGCGACCCAGCGGCTCCCCATCGGCACCGCCGCGCTCCTCCCGCTCGCGCCACCCGGCGCCGGCCGGCGGCCGGCCCCGTCGCCACCCCCGGCCCCACCGGCACCCCCTACGCCCTTAGCGCCCCAGACACCCCCGGCGCCCCCGACGCCTTTAGCGCCCCCAGCACCCCCAGCGCCCTGGGCAACCCCCGAGCCCCCGCTTCAGGCTCAGCAGCCTCAGGACCCGAGGTCGACCGCCGCCCGCCTGGCCGACCTGGCGGACCGGGCCCGTCCCTGGGTGCGCAAACTGCCCGACCTGCGCCGCCACCGCTCCTGACCGCAACGGCCTGACGCGGCGCCAGGAGGTCCCCGCCCAACCCTGCCGCTCAGAGCGCCAGCCAGGAACGCCGCTCGCGCCGAGGGCCTGGCCGAAGCCAAGCGGGAGGCGCTGCTGGCGGTGCTCGCCGCCCGCGGCATCGAGGTGCCCGACGAGCTGCGCGAGAAGGTCCTCGGCTGTGGAGAGCTCGACCAGCTCGACACCTGGTTCCATCGCTCCCTCACCGCGACGAACGTCCAGGACGTCGTCTCCGAATAGGACGCGACCCAGTGCCGTATCCGGCCAGGTCCGCCCGCTGACTTGATCGCCGTTTCGGCCCTCGCATGGTCACAAAAACGCCGCAGTTACAGCCATGCGAGGGCGAAGACAGCGATCTTGCTGCCCTCGGACGAGGCGAACCTTGTCGGACGCGGCGCCTACCCGGCCGTCGGCGGGGGCGCGGCGGTCGGCGTGTCGGCGGCGTGGGCGTCGAGGTGGCCGCTGGCGATCAGGACCAGCAGCAGGATGCCGAGCGCGACCCGGTAGATGACGAACGGCGCGAAGCTCCTGGTGGAGATGTAACGCAGGAACCAGGCGATCGCCGAGTAGCCGACCACGAACGCGATCGCCGTGGCGAGCACCGTGGGCCCCCAGGCGACGTTGCTGCCCGGGACGTCCTTCAGCTCGAACAGGCCGGAGGCGAGCACGGCCGGGATCGCGAGCAGGAACGAGTACCGCGCCGCGGCCTCGCGGGTGTAGCCGAGGAAAAGCCCACCGCTGACGGTCGCGCCGGAGCGGGACACCCCCGGGACCAGCGCCAGCGACTGGCACAGGCCGTAGATCAGCCCGTCGCGGACGGTCAGGTCCTCGACCGTCTTGCGCGGGCGTGGGAACGCGTGCCGACCACGCCGGCCGGCCTGGGAGGCGTAGAGGTCGGCGGCGCCGAGGATCAGGCCGAGCACGATCAGCGTCATCGCGATGAGCCGAAGGTCCCGGAACGGCCCCTCGATGGTGTTCTTCAGCGTCACGCCGAGCAGACAGACCGGGATCGAGCCGATGATGATGAGCCAGCCCATCCGGGCGTCCAGCGTCTGGCGCATCTTCGGGTCCCGCAGCGACCGGGCCCAGGCCGACACGATCCGGGCGATGTCCTTGCGGAAGTAGAGCAGGACCGCCGTCTCGGTGCCGATCTGGCTCACGGCGGTGAACGCCGCGCCAGGGTCCTCCCAGCCGGCGAGCGCGGCCACGATCCGCAGGTGCGCGCTGGAGGAGACGGGAAGGAACTCGGTCAGCCCCTGGACCAGACCGAGGGCACCACCCTGGAACCAGTTCACGCGGCGGCAGCCGGGCTGGTGAGAGGGACCGCCGGGCCATCGGCGGCGGCGCTGGCTGGGCTGCGCCGGCCCGCGGGCTCACGCGGCGAGTCGCCGGAGCGCGTTCCGTACCTGGTCACGGCGCCTGAGATTAGCCGACGCCGTCCCGGCGCCGGCAAGCAGGCCATCGGCGCCCATCCCGCGGCGGCGGGGGCGAATCGGGGCCATCAAGCGTGAACCGGGATCTAGCCGCCCAATCCGGAAGCTACTCGCCCGCGAGAGTGACTCTGCCAGGAGACCCTTCTCACGCGGTCCACCCCGCGCGCGAGGGCCTTGACTCCCGGTACGTTCGGGAAACCTCAGGCGAATGCGGAGGAAACTCCGATAGAACAGGCTGTGTGATGTGCGGACAACTCAGGGAAACTCTCCCGGGCGAGCGGTCCACCTCTCCGCCCGTCGCCACCACCAGAGCCATCGCCCGCAGCCAGCCGGCCGGGCCGGCGAGATGACCGCGCCCGCGCCGACAGCGCCGGGCACCCGCCGCCAGGCGACCGGCGCGGCCGTCTTCCCGGAGCGGCTCGCGAACGACCTCGCCACCGTCGTCTCGACCCGCGGCGGGCGCACCGAGCGGCTCGCCGACGAGGTCGTCGACGCCGCCCGGCTACTGTGGCAGGCCGTCGGAGCCCAACAGCCGGCGGCCACCCCGGCGGCGTTCGAGAAGCTGCGCCCGCGTCACATCCAGGTGCTGCGGCTGCTGGCGAGCCAGCCGGGGATCTCGGTGCGGGTCGCCGCCGAGGCCCTCTCGATGCGCCCGCACAACCTGTCCACCCTGCTGACCGACCTGGTCGGCGCCGGCCTCGTCGAGCGGCACGGCGACCCCCGCGACCGCAGGATCGCCCGCCTCTATCTCTCCGACGAGGCCCGCAAGGAGGTCGAGGGCGTCGAGCGCGGCCTGCACGACGCCGTCGTCGACGTCCTCGGCCGGCTTACCGACGTCGACCAGGGCCGCATCCGCGCCGCCCTGCCGGCCTTGCACCGCCTCGTCACCGGCCTCACCGAGGCGACCGGCCCCACCCCCTGACACCGCGGGGGGCCAAGGCATCCCTCGGCCCCCGCGGTTCGCCGGTCAGGGGAAGACGGCGAAGAAACGCCAGTCGAGCACGTCGCGGGCCGGGCCACCCGGCGTCTCGGCATCGGCGCGCACCAGCGTGCGCAGCCGCGCGAGGCCGCCACCCGCCGGCAGCGGCGACAGCTCCTCGACCACGATCTCGCCGCGCAGCGTGTCGCCCTCGTGGACGGGCCCGGTGTGGTCGCAGCCCGCCCAGCCGGCGACGGTGACCAGCGACGGCAGGGCCCGGGTCACCTGGGCGAACGCGAGGCCGATGGTGTGGCCGCCGTAGACGAGGCGCCGCCCGCCCGCCGCGGCCGCGTCATGGTGGACCTGGGCGACGTTCAGCGTCAGCCGGGCCAGCTCGGGGGCGCTGGAGACGACGTCACCGCCGCCGACGACCCAGCGCTGGCCGACCGCCAGGTCGGCGAACCGGGGGCCCGCGCCGAGCTCGGCGACGGGCGTCAGGTCCCAGCCGTCGACCGCGGCGGCGAGCTGGGCCGGCGCCGGGGCCACCCCGACCGCGTCGGTGTCGTCGCCGTGGCCGGTGGCCCGGTCCGGGTCGCGCAGCGGCAGCATGGCGCACCGCCAGAAGTCGAGCACCGGGCGGGCCTGCTGGTCGACGGTGGTGATCCGCAGGACGGCCAGGCCGGTCGGCCGCCGGCCCGGCCGGGCCTTGTTCTGCCGCAGCGCGACGACCTCGGTGCTGGTGCGCAGCGTGTCGCCGATCAGCGGGGCGCGACGGAACACCAGCCCCCGGTAGAACAGGTTGGCCTTCACATGGTGGGTGACCACGGTCGACTGGCCGATCGCCACGTCCCAGACCACGTTCGGCGCCGCGACCGGCCGGTCAGCGCCGGTCACCCGCGCGGCGAGCGCCGCGTCGAGGGCCAGCGGGAGGCGCCCGCCGACGATGGCGCGGTGCGCGTCGGCGAGGCCGCTGGACAGCGTCAGGCCCGGGGCCGAGCGGAAGACCTGGCCCACGGCCAGCTCGTCGAAGTACGGCCCCTCGGCGACCACGGCCTCGGTCTCGGTTCCGGTCGTCGTCACGGCGTCCCCCGCCCGGCCGCAGCGGACTGGGCGGCCGTGGCGGACGGTCCGTCGGTGGCGGCGATGACGCCCGCGCCGGCCAGCCTGCCGATCTCCGCGTCGGACAGGCCGAGGGCCTCGGCGAGGACCGCGGCGGTGTCGGCGCCGAGCCGGGGCGCCTCGCCGGGCGCGCCGTACGCGCCGTCCCAGCGCAGCGGGGAGCGGGCCGTGATCGCCGGCAGGCCCTGTGACGGCACCTCGCGGCGCGGCGCGTCGTCGGCCGGGACCAGGACGTGCGCGAGCACCGGGTGCACCCCGCGGGCGTGCGCGGCGACGACGTCCGTCATCCCCCGGTAGCGGCCCCACAGCACCCGGGCCGCGTCCAGCTCGTCCGCGACCTGCTTGGAGTCGCGGCCGGCGAACCAGGGCCGCAGCACGGCGGCGATCGTCTCGCGCAGCCGGTATCGCGCGTCCTCCTGGGTGAGGTCGGCGTCCAGCGCCGTCTCCAGCGCGGCGAAGACCGGGCCGGTCCCGGTGACCGAGCACAGCGCGGCCCACTGGCCCTCGGTCAGCGCCACGACCATGACTCGCTGGCCGTCGCGGCAGGCGAAGTCGACGCCGAAGCTGCCGTAGACGTGGTTGCCGTGCCGGGGCCGCTCGTGCCCGCTCGCGGCGGCCTCCGACAGCCAGCCCATGTTCGCGACGCCGGCCAGCGCCACGTCGGACAGCGCCATCTCGATGTAGGCGCCCCTGCCGGTGCGGCCGCGGGCGTGCAGCGCGGCGAGCACGGCGGTGGACACCGACAGGCCGGTCACCAGGTCCCAGGCGGGCAGCACGTGGTTGACCGGGGCGCCGCCCTCCTCGGTGCCGGTGATGCCCGGCAGGCCGACCTCCGCGTTCACGGTGTAGTCGACGGCCGGCTTGCCGTCCGGGTAGCCCTGGACCCGGACATGGATCAGGTCGGGCCGGCGGGCGGTGAGGACGTCGTTCGCCATCCAGCGGCGGCCGACGACGTTGTCGATGAGGATGCCGCGGTCATCCCCCGGGGCGGCGATCAGCGCGGTGATCAGCTCACGGCCCTCGGTCGAACGCATGTCGACCGCGATCGAGCGCTTGCCCTTGTTGAGCGAGTGCCAGTAGTAGCTCTCGCCGGTGGGGGCTACCGGCCAGCGCCGGTAGTCGCTGCCACCGCCGACCGGGTCGATCCGGACGACGTCGGCGCCGAGCTGGGCGAGCGTCATGCCACCGGTCGGCCCGGCGACGAAGCTCGCGCACTCGATGACGCGCAGCCCGTCGAGCGGCCGGGCGGCCGCGGCCGGCGTCATGCCGCCCGTCCCGGCGCGCCGGCCGCACGGCCAGGCGGGAGGCTCGGCAGCGGGCTCATCGGACAGTGCGGACGGCGAGCGGGGGCGGGCACGTGAACTCCTTCGCGAGGTCAGGTCGAGGCCGCCGCGGGTCCGCGCCGGCCGGCCCCGCCACCTCCTCCTGGAACAGCTACCGCGACGAATGTATGCGCCGCCGTCGGCGGCCCGACCGCTCAGGACCGACCGAGACCCACCCGACGCCGCCCGTGTTCACCCGACGCTGCCCGGTGGCCGTCGGTCCCGCCGGCCGGGTGCGCCCTACCGTCACCAACGGTCGCCGGTACCGGCCCCGAACCGGATCAGGACCCCGCCGCGCTGACGGCGGTGAACCTTCGTGTTGGCAGGCTGTTACGGCCGGGTACCACCCGTCGCGCCTGCCAGCGGTCAGGTTCATCCTGTGACGCGTGGACGACGACATTCGCGAACTCGTCAAGGCCCCGCCGGCCTATTTGTTCGGATGGCCCGTCCCACTGCTCGACGAGATCGGCGGCCTGCAGCGCGCCGCGTACGACGGCCGCATCGACCTCGACACCTGGCGTCGCCGCGACAGCGAGCTGCGGGTCGGCATGCCGCCGGTCGCCAGCGTCGGCCTCGTCCAGGCGATGCACCGCCGGGTGACCGAGGCCTGGCGGGAGGCCCGCCGCGGCTCGACCGACAGCGCCGACGCCGAGACGCTGCTGACGCTGATGGGGCGGCTGCGCTACCTCACCGAGACCGCGCCGACGGACGCCGCCCTGTTCCACGAGCTCCTCGGGGTCACCCGCCAGCTGCGCGAGTACAGCCAGCACGACAACCTCAACCGCTCGTTCTCGCGCCGGGCGGACCTGATCCGCGGCTGGCTGGCCCGGTCGCCGGACTACGACCTCACCAGCGGGCTGACCTGGGCGACGATCGGGCGCTACCGCTGGATGAGCACGTCGCTGGGCGCCGTCCCGACCTACGTCGACGAGGCCCGCCGGCTCGCCCTGCTCGACCCGGCCAACGCCCAGCAGACCACGGCGAGCAGCGGCGTCCGCGGTCATGACGGCGTGCCACCCGAGATCGCCGCGGCCGAGACCCGGCAGGCGATGCTCTACTCGTCGTTCTCCGTGCTGCTGGACGCGACCTGGCAGCGGGACAGCTTCGACGAGCTCGGCGACGGGATCGCGGCGCTGTGGAACCGGCCGGCGACCCGGCGGCTGCTGATCGAGCTCACCTCCGCCGGCTGGCCGCGGGTGTACGCGACCTTCGACCCCGGCCACGCGACGGTCGCCACCGGGCCGACCGGCCGGCGCGGCCCGGTGGGGACACCGATCTTCCAGGCGACGTCGCAGGACCTCTCGACGTCCCCGCTGGACTGAGGACCCCTCTTCCAGGGTCCTGTTCTCCCGGGCCGGCCGGGCGCGGGCCTCGTCAGGCGGGCTGCCCGACGCCGCCGGTGGAGCCGGTGCCCCCACCGCCGGAGCCGCCGCTCCCGCCGCCGCCACCGACGGTGCCGGCGAGCCCGCTCGGCCAGCCGTGCTGCCCGCACAGGGCCTCGCGGTCGGCTATGCCCTGGGGGGTGCTGATGTCGCTGGTCATGGCCAGCCAGGCGGCCCGGAAGTCCGGGGGCAACGCCCGCTTGGCGCTCGCGCCCGCGGCGAACACCGCGTAGGCGAGGTCTATGTCGCCGACCCGCTTCCCGCCGCTGGACAGCTCCTGGGCGTAGTCGAGCCAGAAGCAGGCGCCCTGGCCGTTCGCGTCGAGGGTGCGGTCGAGCGGGGCGTTGCCGTCGAAGGCCAGCTCGGCGGCGTGGCGCGGGCAGTAGTTGGGCACCGCGGCGCGGGCCAGCGTCGTCGCGGTGGCGACGGTGAGCTTGTCGTCCGACACCAGCGCGGTGGTGGTCGCCGCGCCCCGCAGCGTCATTCCCGCGTCGAGTTCCAGGCAGGTCCAGCTCGCCTGCTCGATCTTCCAGTCGTCGTCGGCGCTCAGGCCGGGCAGGGTGGCGGCCAGCTGCGCCAGGTAGGCCCGGTCACCAGGCGGCAAGGACGGGCTCGCGCTCGGCGTCACGGTGGCCGGGCTGGTCGTGCCGGTCGGCGAGGCGGTCGCGGGCGGCAGATCGTTCTCGATGTTCGGGCCGCAGCCGGCGACGACCAGCGCGAGCGCTCCGGCGAGCATCCCCACGGCGGCCCGAGCCGCCAGCCTCCATGGCCGCATGGCCGCCCCTCCAGAGCACTCCGGGCGGCGAGGATGCGGGCTCGCGCCCACACCGCCCACGAACGAATGGGATTTGGCCATCATCGTCCCGGTTCACACGGGCGCCGCCAGCGGTGTCGCCTGCCGGACGAAGTCAGTTGATCATCCGCCTCGCCCGCGGCTCGTCAACACGGTGGACAACGCCGAGGGACGGTTGGACGGGGTTCCCGGTGTGGTCCGGGTACGTGGCGGCCCGAAGTCACGCCGCCACGCCGGGCGATCCCATGGTCGACTCGTCGCGGTCGTCACGCTGAGTGAGTATGCTGACGTGAACACACGCAATGGATCATCGTCCCGGCGGCCCCGACGCGGGCCGGCGGCCCTTGCGACGTCCGCCGCCGCCAGCTGCCTGCTGACGGCCGCGCTGGTGACCGGCTGCTCCAGCGACCAGTCGCCCGCGTCGGCCCAGACGGTCCTGACGACCGGCCCGACCGTCCCGACGACGACGCTGGCGACCGAGAGTGGCACAGCTTCGCCGGGCTCGACCGCGACCGGCACCGAGGGCAGCGGCTCGCCCAGCGCGACGGGCAGCGCGACCGGGTCCGCGAGCCCGGGTGCCGCCGGCAAGAACCTGACCGCCGTCGCCGCGCCGTACAAGCTGCCGAACGGCGTGACCGGCGCCACGGCGGTCGCCGACAACGGCAAGGTGCTCGCCCTGGGCGGTCAGGACTCGGGCGGCAAGGCGACCGACCAGGTCACCTCGATCGACCCGATCGCGAAGACGGCCACCTCGGCCGGCACCCTGCACACACCGGTCGCGAACGCCGCGAGCTCGGTCGTCAACGGCACCGCGACCGTCTACGGCGGCAACACCAAGGGCTCCGACGACGCCAGCGGCGTGACCGACACCGTCCAGACCTACTCGGGCGGGACCAGCCAGGACGTCGGCAAGCTGCCGGCGCCCCGGGAGAACCTCAACGCCACCACGGCGAACGGCAAGACGTACCTGGTCGGCGGCGACGACGGCAAGTCCACGCAGGGCGACATCTGGTCCACCGAGGACGGCAAGACCTTCCAGACCGCCGGCAAGCTCGACAAGCCGGTGCGCAACCCGGCCGTCGCCACGACCGGCACCGGCAGCGACCAGAAGGTCACCATCTTCGGAGGCGAGGCGTCCGACGGCCCGACGGACGCGATCCAGCAGTTCGACCCGGCCACCGGCAAGACCCAGACGGTCGGCAAGCTGCCCGCGGCCCTGAAGGACGCCTCGGCGTTCACCGTCGGCGGCACCACCTACCTGGCCGGCGGCCAGTCCGGCGGCCAGGCTCAGCCGAAGATCTACAAGTTCGACCCGGCCACCAACAGCGTCAGCGACGCCGGCGACCTGCCGGAGGGCGTGGAGAACGCCGCCTCGGCGGCGACGGGCAACAACGCCTATCTGCTGGGCGGCGAGGTCTCGAAGAAGGTCTCCGACGGCGTTACCGAGCTCACACCGCAGTAGCCGGCGACGCCTCTCGGCCCCCTTCCGCACTGGCGCGGAAGGGGGCCGACTCCTGCGCGGCAGGCACATGCCTGATCGGCACGCCCCTGCGACGGCGCGCTCGGCACACCCGGGCTCTGGGCGTTACCACAGGTAGCGGTCCGATTCGCCCGGCCCACCACGACTGTCAAAAAAGTGGCAGCTAGTGCCATCTGCCATTCCTTGTCATACGATCTCCTCGGATCGCGTGGACGGCCCGACCGCCCGCGCCCGGGGAGGGACCATGACGACCGGCACGGCGAAGGGAACGGCCGCGCGCCGCCTGCTGGCCGGCCTGAGCGCCACCGCGGCCGTCGGCGCGCCGGTGCTGCGGCCGCTCGGCCGGCACGGCGGCACCGAGCGCCTCCAGCCCGCGGACGACGCCGGTCTCACCACTTCCGACGGCGGCGACCCGACCGACGAGGCCGACGCCGCCGGCGGCGGGCTGCGGGAGCGCAAGAAGCTGCGCACCCGGCAGACGATCGTCGAGACGGCGCACGCGCTGTTCACCGAGCACGGCTACGACACGACCACCATCGAGGCGATCGCCGCCGGCGCGGACGTGTCGGTGCGCACCTTCTTCCGGTACTTCGCGACCAAGGAGGAGGTCGCGCTCGCCCCGCTCGACGAGGTCGGCGAGCTGGCGCTGGCCGCGCTCGGCCGCCGGCCGGGCGACGAGCCACCGCTCGCCGCGCTGCGCGCCGCCACACTCGACGCCTGGGTCGCCATGGCGCCCAGGCCGGCGGCGTTCCGCGGCTACGTCGAGCACCTGCTGAGCCAGGACGCGGCGCCCGCGGTCAGCGCCGCGATGCTGGCCCGGATGATGCGCCTCGGTGACCGGCTCGCCACGGCCATCCGGCCCCGCTTCCCGGCGCCGGCCGGGCCGACGCCCGGTGGCGTCGACCTGCGCCCGCAGCTGACCGCCGCCGCCTTCCTCGCCGCGGTACAGGTGGGCATCCGGGCCTGGTTCGCCCGCGGCGACCACGATCTTGACGAGATGCTCGCGATCGTCGAGTACTGCGTCGACCAGCTCGTCCCCGCCGACAGTCCTCCCGGCGTGCCGAGTCCGGCCCCGAGCCCGGCACCGGCCCGCACGGTGGGCCCGCCGCCGGCGGCGCCGCGCTCCGGCCAGCCAACCGGTCCACCACTCCCCGCTGGCGGCTGAGCCGCCCGGTCCGGCCGGGGCCCGCACGCCCCAGGCCCGCGGCCGTCACCAGATTCCACGTGTCAGCCCAGCGGCTGGCAGTCCCAGCGGCGCCGCGTCCCCGCGACCGTCGTCCCGCCCCGCCGTTCCAGCGCGGACAGCCCGGCTGGTCCCCGTCCCGACCCGGCCCGTGGTACCCGACGGCCGTTGCTCGCCCGTTATTTCGCGCTATGTCACGTCATCGCCGTACGCAACGCCGCGCACGCGGAGAAAGGGCATTCCCGTGACCACCACTGACGAGACGGCACTCGCCGCCGGGACTCCGAAAGCGGCCTTCGCCCCCGCGCCGCGCGGCGCCGCAGACGACCTCGTCGCGCGCACCGTCGCGGTCGAGGTCCAGCCGAGCCCGGCGCCGTCGCCGGCCTCCGACGACACCCTCGGGCGGGCGGTAGCCCACCTGAAGTCGCTGCAGGACGAGGCCGGCTGGTGGAAGGGCGACCTCGAGACCAACACGACGATGGACTCCGAGGACCTGATGCTGCGCCACTGGCTCGGCATCTGGAACCCCGAGCAGGCCGAACGCACCGCGCGTTTCATCCGGTCCAAGCAGTACGCCGACGGCTCGTGGCCGATCTACCACGCCGGTCCGGGCGACCTGAACGCCACCGTGGAGTCCTACGTCGCGCTGCGGATGGTCGGCGACAGCCCGCAGGACCCGCACATGCGCGCGGCGGCCGCCTGGGCCCGGGCCCGCGGCGGCGTGCCGGCGACCCGGATCTTCACCCGGATCTGGCTGGCGCTGTTCGGCTGGTGGCGCTGGGAGGACCTTCCCGTGCTGCCGCCGGAGCTGATCTTCGTCCCGGCCAAGATGCCCCTGTCGATCTACAAGTTCGCGTCCTGGGGCCGGCAGACCATCGTGGCCATCATGGTGCTGATGGCGCACCGCCCGGCCGGGACACCGCCGTTCCCGATCACCGAGCTGTTCCCCCCGCCGGCCACCAAGAAGAAGCGGGCGGCCGCGGCGCGGAAGCAGGCGCGCAAGGCCGGCCCCGCCGACGGGCCGACCGCGTGGCGCGACGCCTCCATCGACGACATGTTCTCCGAGCCGGCCCCCGGGACCGAGACCCTCCGGCAGCCGGCCGCGCTCGCCATCGGGCCCGCCAGGCCGGCGCCGGCGAAGGGCGGCCGCAAGGCCAAGGGCCGGCCCGCGGCGCCCGACGTCATGGGCCGGGCCAAGGACGGCGGCGGCCCTGGCCTGCCGCTGCCCACGCGCCTGGTCGCCCGGGTGGGCTTCCGGACCCGCCGCGTGCTGCGGCAGGCCGCCCTGGACCACGTCAACTGGGCCCTGCTGTTCGGCGGTATCGACCGCTTCCTGCACGTCTACCACCGGCACCCGATCAGGCCGGTGCGCTCCCTCGCGCTGGGTCTGGCGGAGCGCTGGATCGTGGTGCGCCAGGAGGCGGACGGCTGCTTCGGCGGCATCCAGCCGCCGACCGTCTACTCGATCATGGCGTTGCGGGTGCTCGGCTACCCGGTGGACCACCCGGTGATGACCGCCGCGCTGCGCTCACTCGACGAGTACAGCGTGACCCTCCCGGACGGCGCCCGGATGCAGGAGGCCTGCCAGTCCCCGGTCTGGGACACCTGCCTGGCGACGATCGCGCTCGCTGACGCCGGCGTCCCGCGCGACGACCCGAGCCTGGTCAGGGCCGCCGACTGGATGCTCGCCGAGGAGGTCAGGGAGCGGCGCGGTGACTGGTCGGTGCCGATCCCGGACGTGCCGACCGGCGGCTGGTCGTTCGAGTTCGACAACGACACCTACCCGGACGTCGACGACTCCGCCGAGGTGATGCTGGCCCTCATGCGGGTCGCCCACCCGCGGCCCGAGAAGGTCGTCGCCGCCACCTACCGCGGCCTGCAGTGGGTCTTCGGCATGCAGTGCGCCGACGGCGGCTGGGGCGCGTTCGACGTCGACAACGCCGGCGAGCTCGTCTACAAGATCCCGTTCGCTGACTTCGGGATGCTGACCGACCCGCCGTCGGCGGACGTCACCGCGCACGTCGTCGAGCTGCTCGGCGAGCTGGGCCTGGGCGACGACCCGCGCACGAAGCGGGGCGTCGAGTGGCTGCTGCACTCGCAGGAGGCCGACGGCTCCTGGTACGGCCGCTGGGGGGTCAACCACCTGTACGGCACCGGCGGGGTCGTCCCGGCGCTGCGCGCCGCGGGCCTGCCCGCGTCGCACCCGGCGATCCAGCGGGCCGCGGACTGGCTGGTCGCCAAGCAGAACCCGGACGGCGGCTGGGGCGAGTCCTGCTACTCCTACGACGAGATGTCGACCGCGGGAGTCGGCGTCTCCACGGCCTCGCAGACCGCGTGGGCGCTGCTCGCGCTGATTGGGGCCGGCCGGGTGGGCGACGGCGTGAAGGGCGAGGCGGCGGCCCGCGGCGTCGCCTGGCTCGCCGAGACCCAGACGGCCGAGGGCAGCTGGGACGAGGACTACTTCACCGGGACCGGCTTCGCCGGCTACTTCTACATCAACTACCACCTGTACCGGCTGGTCTGGCCGGTCATGGCCCTCGGCCGCTACCAGGCGGCCCTGGCGGGCAAGGGGCACTGAGCCCGCCCGCCGCGGCCGAGCCCGCCGTGGCCGGCCGGTCCGTTCCGGGCCGACCGGCCGCGCGGGGTCAGCCCCCGACGGGGGTGCCCGTCGGGGACCCACCCCCCGGCCGGGACCCGGCGGTCCGGGCCGCGGCGAGCAGCAGGCTGACCTTCGCGGTGAGCAGCGACGGCGTGTACGGCTTCTCCAGGTAGGCGCCGTCGGGCCCGGCCGGCCGGTTCGAGCTGACCAGGCCACGCGGGTAGGCGGAGACGTACAGGACCGGCAGGTCGGGCCGGCTGGCGCGCAGCCAGTCGGCGAGCTGGCGCCCGTTCATCCGCGGCATGATCACGTCGGTGACCAGCAGGTCGAGCGCGCGGGCGGACGCCGCGACGTCGAGCGCGCTGCGCCCGTCGGCGGCCGTGAGCACGTCATAGCCCGCGGCGAGCAGGATCCGCTCGGACAGCCGGCGGATCTCGGCGTCGTCCTCGACGAGCAGGATCGTGCCCCGGCCGCCGGCGAGCCGGTCGGCGACGAGCCGCCGGCCGGCCTGGCGCGGCGCCGCGGCGGTCGCCGTCGCCGGCAGCCGGACCTGGATCTCGGTGCCGAGGTCCGGGGTGGAGTCGACGGCGACGTCGCCGCCGGCCTGCCGCACGATGCCGTAGACCGTGGACAGGCCCAGGCCGGTGCCCTGCCCCGGCTCCTTCGTCGTGAAGAACGGTTCGAAGATCATCGGCTGGATGTCCTCGGGGATGCCGTGGCCGGTGTCGGCCACGGTGATCGTCACCTGGTCGCCGTCGGCGCCTCCGGCCGGGGTGCGCGCGGTGCTGATGGTGAGCCGGCCGCCGTCGGGCATCGCGTCCCGGCTGTTGACGGCCAGGTTCATCAGCACCTGCTCCAGCTGGCCCCGGTCGGCCCACACGGTCGCCCGGGCCGCCGCCCGGACGGTGATCTGGATGTCCTCGCGGATCAGCCGCCGCAGCATGTCCTCGATGCCGGTCACCAGCTCATCCACGTCGACAGCCTCCGGCCGCACCGGCTGGGTCCGCGCGAACGCCAGCAGCTGGCGGGTCAGCGCCGACGCCCGCGCCGCCGCCTCCTGGATGGCCGTGACGTCCCGGCGCGCCGGGCCCTCGACCTCGCCCAGCAGCATCGCCGCGTACCCGTCGATCACCGTCAGCAGGTTGTTGAAGTCGTGGGCCACGCCGCCGGCCAGCTGCCCGATCGCGTCGAGGCGCTGCGACTGGCGCAGCTGCGCCTCGGCGTTGCGCCGCTCGGTCACGTCCGCGACCATCGCGAGCGCGCCGCCGCTGGCGGCGTGGGCGCCAGGGGGTGGCTCGTCCGCCCAGGCCGCGTCGTACTCGGCCCGGGCCGTCAGCGCGATCTGCGCGTGCACCCGCTGGCCAGGGGACCGGTCCGCCGTCCGGCCGCCGCCGGGCACGAGCTCGGCCTCGAGCCGCTGGGTGCCCTGCGCCCGGACCCCGACGAGCGCCTGGGCGAGCTGGTCGCGGTACTGGGGCGCCACCAGGTCGGTGAAGGCCCGCCCTCTGGCCTCACGGGGCGTGCAGCCGACCAGGGCGGCGAACTGCGCGTTCGCGTACTCCACCAGGCCTGCGTCGTCGATGAGCACGACGCCCTCGCTGGTGGTCTCGACGATCCCGCGGTACCGGCGCTCGGACAGCCGCAGCCGGCGCTCCGCGGTCTGGCGCAGCCGCAGGTCCTCGAAAACCGCGGCGCCGCGGACCAGGGCGGGGAACCGGCTGCGCAGCGACCAGTACCAGATGGCGACGACCGCGGTGACCAGGTCCCAGAACGCTCCCGCCGGGCCGAGCCCCGGCGCGTCCAGATGGTCGTGCTCGGGCTGCCCGCGCAGCTGCGCCCCGATGGCGGCCACCGCGTGCGCCGCGTGCCCGAGCGCGCAGGTGAAGAAGATCGCCGACGTCGCCATGCCGAGCTTGTTGGTCCGCCACTGGCCGGAGGTCCACAGCCCCCGCGCGATGGTCAACGAGATCGCCAGGTAGGTCAGGACGACGACGCTGTTCGCCACGCTGGCGACCACGTTCGTCATCGTGGGAGCTCTGTCGGCATGGCAACCCGTTCCGTTCCATCAGTCATTTTGGGGGGAAAACGACTTACGGAACCGCGGCGCCGCGCTTACGCGGGTGCTCGTCGCGGCCGAGCCGCAGGTCCGCCGCCGGGCCCCCGGAAGGCGACCAGCTGGACGGCGGCGCGACGAGCACCGTAACACGCGCCAAATCGCGAAATGAGGCCGCGCCGGAATACCGCGGCGGCGTCGGCGAAGGTATCGGTCACCATTGTTCGCGGCCGGCCGCCCGGGTGACCCGGACCAGGACAAAGACGAACAGCTCCGCATTCCTTCGGCCGCGACGGCCAGCGCCTGACGGGTCGACGCCGCGGGTCGGACCGGCGCGCGGACGCTCGGCCGGCCCGGCCGGCTCGGGTGGGCTCGAGTGCGGGCGGCGGCTCGCGGCGGCAATATATCTAGATATCTTCACACCGATGGGGTAGCGTCGGCACACGGGCCGGCCCGGCTGACGGGCGCGGCCGACGGCTGCCGCCTCCGGCGCCGCTCGCGCGTCCTGACGTCACCGGCCGCCCCACGGCCCGCCCGGCAGCAGGAGGATCTCATGGCCGACTACGGCTCCATCGACGCCGACAACCACTACTACGAGCCGCTGGACGCCTTCACCCGGCATCTGGCCAAGAAGTTCACCGAACGCGGAGTCCAGGTGGTCCAGCAGGGCCGCCGGGTGAAGATGCTCGTCGGCGGTGAGGTGAACCGCTTCATTCCGAACCCGACCTTCGACCCGATCGTCGTCGCGGGCTGCCTGGACCCGCTCTTCCGCGGCCAGATCCCGGCGGGCGTCGACCCGCGGACGCTGATGCAGGTCGAGCCGCTGCGGCCCGAGTACCGCGACCGTGAGGTACGCGCCGACCTGCTTCCGGCACAGGGACTGGACTCGGTGCTGCTCTTCCCGACGCTGGGCGTGGGCGTCGAGCAGGGGCTCAAGGACGACATCGACGCGACGATGGCGAGCCTGTCGGCCTTCAACCGCTGGCTGGCCGAGGACTGGGGCTTCGACTACCGCGGCCTGATCGGGGTGCCGATGCTGTCGCTCGCCGACCCGGTGGCCGCCGTCGCCGAGATCGAGTGGCTGCTCGCGCAGGGGGCGCGGATGGTGCACGTCCGCCCGGCTCCGGTGCCGGCCGAGCACGGCACGTCCCGCTCGCTCGGCGACAAGCGCTACGACCCGGTGTGGGCGCGGCTCGCGGAGGCGTCGGTGCCGGTCGCCTTCCACCTGGGCGACTCGGGCTACGAGGCGTCGACCACCGCGTGGGGCGGCACCGCCCGGTTCGAGGGCTACGGCAACATCAGCGTCCTCACCCGGGTCCTGGTCTCCGACCGGGCCATCCACGACACCGTGGCCTCGCTGCTCGTCGACGGCGTCTTCACGCGTCATCCGTCGCTGCGGGTCGCCAGCATCGAGAACGGCTCCGACTGGATCGAGCTGCTGGTCAAGCGGCTGCGCAAGCAGGCCAACCAGCGGCCGTGGGCGTTCGCCGAGGACCCGCTCGACACCCTGCGCAACCACCTGTGGGTCACGCCCTACCTCGAAGAGGACCTCTCGGCGCTCGCCGAGCTGATCGGCGTCGACCGGATCCTGTTCGGCTCCGACTGGCCGCACGGCGAGGGCGTCGCCCAGCCACTGGACTTCCGCAAGGAGCTCGGCGCGTTCTCCGAGGGCGACGTTCGCAAGATCATGCGCGACAACTGCGTCGACCTGCTCGGCGCTTCCCAGGCCGCCGCGTGACCTCGCCCGCCCGCCGCGGCCCAGGCCCGGGGGGGGGGGGGGGGCCCCCCCGGGGGGGGGGCCCGGGCGGGGGGGTGGGTTTTCTGGCCCCCCCCCCCCCGG
>NZ_JADWYX010000021.1:0-23186 GCF_016786355.1 Frankia sp. AgB1.9 | reverse complement strand
CGCGACAACTGCGCCGCCCGGCGCGGCGCTGCCCCGGCCGCCGCGTGCCCGCGCCCGCCCGCCGCCCCCCCGGCCGGGGGGGCGCGGGTCGCCGCGCCCGTTGCGTCCCCCGTTACATCTAGATATTTTGACGGACACGCCAAGCCGGGCAGACGGCGCGGCCAGTGACGCCGGAGGTACGCCATGCTGCGCGTAGTCGTGTGGGCCACCGGGACCGTCGGGAGGCACGCGGTGCGCGCCGTCGCCGCCCATCCGGACCTGGAGCTCGTCGGAGCGTTCGTCTACGCGGAGGCGAAGGCCGGCCGGGACGTCGGCGAGATCGCCGGCATCGGGCCGGTCGGGGTCGCGGCGACCCGGGACAAGGACGAGGCCGTCGCACTGGACGCCGACTGCGTGCTCTACCTCGCGCAGGGCGAGCTGGACCCGGCCGGCGCGCTCGACGACATCTGCCGGCTGCTCGCGTCGGGCAAGAACGTCATCTCGACCGCCGTGACGGCGCTGATCTACCCGGCGAGCCTGGGCCAGCCGGCCGTCGAGCAGCTGGAGGCGGCCTGCGCTGCCGGCGGCACGTCGTTCCACGGGACCGGGATCGAGCCCGGCTGGGCCGCCGAGGTGCTGCCGCTGACCATGTCGACGCTGTTCGAGCGGATCGACTCGCTGCTGGTCCAGGAGCTGCTCGACTACAGCTCGTACGACAGCGTCGAGATGATGTTCGACATCATGGGCTTCGGCCAGGCCCCGGACGCGCCGGTGCCGCTGTCGGTCCCGGAGCTGGCCGGCTCGGCTTTCCGTGCCCCGCTCATGCTCGTCGCCGAGGGCCTCGGCGCGACCGTCGACGACTTCGTCTACGACCGCCAGGTCGCCGTCGCCGCCGAGGCGTTCGACATCAAGGTCGGCCGGATCGAGGCCGGGACCGTGTCGGCGCAGCGCTTCTCGGCGACCGCGGTGATCGGTGGCCGGCCGGCGCTGACCGTCGAGCACATCACCCGGGTCGGTTCGGGCCAGGCGCCCGACTGGCCCACCGGCCGGGGCTGGAAGGTCACCGTCGAGGGCAGCCCGTCGATGGTGCTGGAGGCGAAGATCGCGGTGCACGGCGAGGACGAGAACGACCAGGGCTGCCTCGGAACCGCGATGCACGCCGTCCACGCCATCGCCCCGGTCTGCGCCGCCCCGGCGGGCATCCGCACCTTCCTCGACCTGCCGCTGCTCAACGGCCGCCACGTCCTCGGGCCGGGGGCCCGCCCCGTCGCCCCGGCGCCGGCCGACGCCATCTCCTGAGCACGCAATTATCTAGAGATATACGATGACCCCGGCCCACCCGGCGCCGGTCGCCGGCGCCGAACGGCGCACGGCCGCCCCGGATTCGGGCCGGCCGACCAGGCGCGACGCGGCGCCCCCAGCCACAGCGAGAGGTACGAGCCATGGCCGACGACCGCGGACATCCAGCGCCTACGGGCCGCGTGCTGCTGGAGCGTGACGAGTCCTGTGGCATCGCCCGGCTCACCCTGGACAACCCGGCGCGGCGCAACGCCTACGACCCCGCGATGCGCGCCCAGCTCGCCGCCCACCTCGACGAGCTGGCCGACGACGACGCCATCAAGGTCGTCATTCTGCGCGGCAGCGACGACGTCTTCTCCACCGGCGCCGACATGGGCAACGCCTACGCCTGGTACGGCAGCGGCACCAACCCGGAGGACGACGCCCGCCGGGCCCGGCGGCCCAGCCAACGCCGCCGCCTCGCCGTCGACCGCCGAACCTTCGACTTCTACCACCAGTTCCTCGGCTACCCGAAGGTCACCGTCGCCGAGGTGAACGGCTACGCACTCGGCGGCGGGTTCGAGCTGGCATTGATGGCCGACATCGCCGTCGTCGGCTCGGGCACCCGGGTAGGCATGCCCGCGACCCGTTTCCTCGGCCCGGCGCTCGGATCGCTGCACATGTTCTTCCACCGGCTCGGCCCGGTCCTGGCCCGCAGGCTACTGCTCACCGGCGACATCATCCGGGCAGCCGAGCTGGCGCAGCTGGGGGTGTTCACCGAGGTCGTCGACGACGACGCGGTGGGCGCGCGGGCCGACTTCTGGGCCCGCAAAGCCGCGAAGATGCCCGCCGACGGCATCACCATCGCCAAAGAAGCCTTCCGCCTCGTCGAACAACTCCAGGCCTACCAAGGCGAAGAAACCACCAGCTACCTCATCCACGCCTACGGCACCAACCTCCGCTTCGAAGACGACGAATTCAACTTCGTCAAGACCCGCGCCCAACACGGCACCAAGAAAGCCTTCCAACTCCGCGACGCCCACTTCGACATCACCGACGAACCACTCTTCACCTCCCCCAACGGCCAGACCCCCGGTGCCGACCACGGAGCCGCCGACACACCCTGACGGCCGCTCCCGCCCTGACGGCCGCTCCTGGTCGGGTCAGGCCACCGCCGTACCGGCCCACGTCAGGATCGTCTCGGCCATGGTCCTGGTGTGCGTCCAGGCGAAGGTCGGGCCATCGAGGTAGGCGCCGGCCGGCAGGCGGCGCGCGATCCGGCGGGCGGCAGTGTCCGAGTGCAGCCGGTCACCGGAGACGCCGACCACCAGACTCGGGCAGGTCACCGCGGACAACGAGTCCAGGTCGAGGCCCGGGTAGCCCCGCCAGGTGAACAGCGACCGCCGCAGCTTCGCCATGTCGGCGCTGCCCAGGACCTTGTAGAAACCGCCCAGCGACTCGCCGGCCCGGCGCTGGTGCGCGCGGCGCGCCGCCGGCAGCATGAGCAGGCGGAAGATCTCCAGCCGCCGTGCCGGCCACAGCCGCAGCAGCTGGACCGCGGCCGGGACGGGCAGGTGGATGTGCGGCTGCACCAGCACGACCCAGGACGGCGGTGGGTCCAGCTCGGCGAACGTCTGCAGCACCAGCACGGCGCTGGCCGACGCGGCGACGATGCCGTAGCGGCCGGCTGGCACGGACTGGCGGACGAAGTCGCGCAGGTCGGCGGCCATGTCCGCGACCGTGAGCCGGTCGCCGTGCCGCAGCCGCGACGACGCCTTCTCCCTGGTCTCGAAGTACCAGACCGGGTTGGTCGCCGCGAGCGCCGGGATCACGTGCCGCCAGCTGTACGGCGTCGACGACCAGCCCGGGACGAAGACCACCGGATCGCCGTCGGCGCCGTCCCCGCCGCGGAAGTGCGCCGCGCGCAGCAGCGCGTCGGCCCGGCGCAGCGCGCGGACCTCGTGGCACCACGGCAGCATCTCGTCCGGCATGTCCAGCAGCCGCCACTGGTGCTCGAGGTCGGGCCGCCCCCAGGGCAGCTCCTCGCGATGGCGCTCCCAGGAGTCCGACGCCGACCCGGCCGTCCGGGCCGGCTCCGTCCGGCGGAAGCGACTCCTCCAGCGGCCCGGCGCGCGAACCTGTGTAGGTATGCCCACGGAACAACTACCTACGGCAGCAGCGTGAACGTCTCCCCGGCAACGCCGCAGCGGCGAAGAAAACAAGCGACCAACGATGTGGACGCACCACCCGATGCAGCACAGAGTCACCGGGTCCTACGTCATGGTCGCCGGTCAGGCGGGGCTGGTCAGGACCGGCGGCTCGCGCCGGCTCGACCGGGCTCGTTCGGGTCGCCGACCCGCAGGCCGCCGGAGACGGCCGCGTCCTGGCGGACCGCTCCGGTCACCGGGAAGCCGCCCAGGACCAGCGTGCTCCTGGCCCGTTCGGCGACCTCCGTGTCGACGAGCAGGTCATAGCTGTCGGCCCGATAGGTCTGGCTGTGCGTCACCCGGCTCGGATGCCCGCCGCCGTAGAAGGCACGCACGAGCAGGCCGCCGATCAGGCCGAGCACGCCACCGAACAGCAGGCCCCACAGCGCCAGCGAGAACGCCGCCCGCAGTGGGCTGGCCCAGTCGAGCAGGCCGAGGAGCCAGCCGAGCACCGCGCCGGCGACCGCCCACCCGGCGATGGTGCGCAGCGTCGAGTCCCGCCACGACATCCGGCCGATCGACTCGACGCTCGTCAGGCCACGGCCGACGATCGCGGTCCGTTCGACCGGGAAACGGTGGTCCGCCAGGTGGTCGACGGCGCGGGCCGCCTGGCCGTGGGTCTCGTAGGAGGCGACCACCTGCTGCGGTGGGAACCGCCAGGCCAGCTCGCGCCCGCTCGCCGGGCCGCCGCCCGACGGGGCACCCGCCCGTTCTGCGACCGCCGGGTCATCCGGCCTGCCGGGCTCCTGGCCCCGCGCCGGCTCCCCCGCGCGGACAGGCCCGGAAGGCCCCCGAAACTCCTCAGCCGGTGGGGCGGTCTGGACCGGCTCCGCGAGCCGGGCCGGGCGTGTGGCGTGGTCCGAGGGCTCGTCGAGCGTGCCGTGGCTCGTCAGGCCCGGGTCCGGCGACTCGTCGACGTCACCCGGCCGGAATCCCTGGCCACTGACGCGCTCCCGGCCGGTCCCCTGGCCGGAAGCGCCCGTGTCCCGGGGCGCGGGGCGCCAGCCGCCGCTGGAGTCGTCGTGCCGGCCGTTCGGCCGCCGGTCCGCCGGAAGGCCGAGGATCTCGCGCCATCCCATCTGGCCACCGCCTCTGCGTCGGGCCATCCTTCGTGGCCGCCTGCTGGCGCCTCACCGGCTCCGATGCCCGCCGAGCCCGGACGTGAGGCCACCCAGCTGAAATCCCCCCGGCGGCCTGCGCCAACCGAGATCCGGCCCGGACACCCAGACGCACCCGGCCGGGCGCGGGAGCGTTCGCGACGCGCGGTGTGGTCTTACTGGCGACGCGGCGTGGGATTGGCGGGCCCGCTGCCTAGGCTTGGATCACGCGGCGGGACGGTCCACACGCATGGCGCCACCGCTGACGGCATTGCGGTCTGCCACGACGGGCCCGATGAGCACCGGGTGGACGTCGGGAACGGTCGCCGGGCACGGGTGGTGGAGGAGAAAACGCGGTGTTGTCTTACCGGGACAGGGTGCGGGGCTGCCTGCTGGGCGGCGCGTTGGGAGACGCGCTGGGCGCCGGGATCGAGTTCCTCGCGCTGGAGGAGATCCGCGCCAGGTTCGGGCCCGCCGGGGTCACCGGGATGACCGGCGGGTACGGGGTGCTCGCCCCGATCACCGACGACACCCAGATGACGCTGTTCACCGCCGAGGGCCTGATCCGCGCGTCGGTCCGCGGCCGCTCCCGTGGGATCTGCCATCCGCCGACCGTGCTGTGGCAGGCCTACCAGCGCTGGCTGGTCACGCAGCGGATGACCGAGCCGCCGGCGGAGGTCAGCGGCTGGCTCGCCGCGCAGCCGGTGCTCTACGCCCGGCGCGCCCCGGGCAACGCCTGCCTGTCCGGCCTGTCCCAGCCGAAGATGGGGACGCTGGAGCAACCGGCGAACCCGGACAGCAAGGGCTGCGGCACCGTGATGCGCTCGGCGCCGTTCGGTCTGCTGCGTCGCGACCCGGAGGACTCCTGGGCGCTGGCCGTCGAGTGCGCGGTGCTGACCCACGGCCACCCGTCCGGCTACCTGGCCGCCGGAGCCCTCGCGTGGATCATGGCGCTGGTGATCGACGGCAGCTCGGTGCTGGACGCCGCGCGCTCCGCCCTGGCCCACGCGCAGGACGAGCCGGCCGGCGGCGAGGTGGCCACGGCGCTGCGCCGCGCCCTGGGCGCCGCCGCCGAGATCACCGCCGGAACCGCCGGGACCAGCGGGACCAGCGGGACCAGCGGGACCAGCGTCGACGCCCGGACCATCGCCGGCCAGGTGGAGGCCCTCGGCGAAGGCTGGGTCGCCGAGGAGGCGCTCGCGATAGCCGTGTTCTGCGCGGTCGTCGCCGCAGACGACCCGGCGGCCGCGCTGCTGGCCGCCGTCAACCACTCGGGCGACAGCGACTCCACCGGCTCCATCTGCGGCAACCTCGTCGGCGCCGCGGTCGGCGTCGACGCGCTGCCCGAGGACTGGCTCGCCGAGCTGGAGGGCGCCGAGGTCGTCCGTGAGATCGCCGACGACCTGGTTCGCGAGATCACGGGCAGCGCCGACGTCGCCGACCGCTGGGGCGGCGTCACCGTCGAATGGTCGGCCCGCTACCCCGGCGGCTGACGGTAGCTACTCCCCCGCGGGGCGCAGGGCCGCGCCTCGGTCGGCGAGGCGGTCGGCGACCTCGCCGGCGCCCGCTCCGGTGAGCATGGCCAGGTAGCGGGCGGACTCGACGGTCAGGTAGTCGCCCAGGGTCAGCTGCTCGCCCTCCAGCAGGCTCTGCTTCATGACGCGCAGCGCCTCGGGCCGGCGGCTGGCCAGGGTGTCGACGAGGGCGCCGAGCTCCTCCTGGAACGACTCGGCCGGCCAGACCCGGCTCACGAAGCCGTACTCGCGGGCCTGCTCGGCGTCGAGCTTCGGTGAGAGGTACATCAGCTCCCGGGCCCGGTTCGCGCCGACGATCCGGGGCAACGTCCAGGCGAGGCCCAGCTCGCCGGGCAGGCCCACGTTGACGAACGCGGTCGCGAACCGGGCCGTCTCCGAGGCGACCCGCAGGTCGCAGGCCGCCGCCCAGGCGAAGCCCGCCCCCGCGCAGGCGCCGTTGACCGCCGCGATCGTGACCGCCGGCAGCTCGCGCAGCAGCCGGGCCGAGTGGTACGTCTCCGCCGCCGGCAGGACCCGGGCCGCGGCCGGGTCGGCACCGGCGGCCAGGCGCAGGTCCGCGCCGGGGCAGAACGTGTCGCCGGCGCCGGTCAGCACCAGCACCGTGAGGTCGTCACGGTCCGCCAGCTCGGTGAGCGCGCCGTACATCTCGACGGCCATCTCCGTCGTCACGCCGTTGCGCCGGTCGGGCCGGTTGAACCGCACCCAGGCGACCCGGCCCTCGACCGAGACGTCCAACGTGTTCCACGCGTTGGCGGGGCTCATGGAATTTCCTCCAGGGGCTGGGCTGGGCGGCGCGGTCAGGCGATCGAGGCGCCGTCGATCAGGTACTCGCCCCCGGAGATCGCCCGAGCGGCGTCACTGACCAGGAACAGGACGAGGTCCGCGACGTCCGACGCCTCGGCGGCGATACCCAGCGGGATGTTCGCGAGCGCCTCCTTCTCGTGGTAGCGCAGCAGGTCGGCCGCCATCTCGGTGCGGACCAGGCCGGGGCAGACGCAGTTGACCCGGATCTGGTGGCGGCCGAGCTCCAGCGCCGCCGCGCGGGACAGGCCGCGCAGGCCGAACTTCGACGCGACGTAGGCCGAGCCCATCGGGATCGCCTTGAGGCCCGCGGCCGACGCCGTGTTGACGATGGCACCGCCGCCCCGGGCCCGCATCGCCGGCACGACCGCCCGGATTCCGAGGTAGGCGCCAACGAGGTTCGTGTCGAGGACGTCGCGGAAGGTCGCCTCGTCGGTGTCGACCAGCGACCGGCTGACCATGACGCCGGCGTTGTTCACGAGGATGTCGACGCCACCGAGCTCGTCGGTCGCCAGCGCCACGGCCTCGGTCCAGGTCCGCTCGTCCGCGACGTCGCCCGCGACGAACCGCGCCGCATCCCCGAGCCGCCCGGCGGCCGCCTCGACGGCCTCGGCGAGCCGGTCGACGAGCACGACGCTGGCGCCTTCGGCCACGAAGCGCTCGGCCTCCGCGAGCCCCTGCCCACGGGCGGCCCCGCTGATGATCGCGACCTTGTCGGCCAGCACGCCCACGCCCGCTCCGTTCCGCCCGCCCACCCGCGCCGCGAGCCGGCGATCACCGTGGTGGAGATCCGCCAGCACTGCCTATCAGACCGACCGGCCCCCAGGCAGCCGATAGCCACCGCTACTGCCAGGTTGCCGGGCACCTGTCGCGGCGCAAAGGGACACGGTGTAGGACACCAGATGGGACACCATTGCCGCCATCGGCCCTGGTTTCGGCCAGATTGCGAGCGCGAGCGTCCACATTTTTGGACAATAGAGGGACAACTGAACCGGCCGCCATCGGGCGTCGGACACCGCACCGGGAGCGCACCGATGCATGACCTGCTCAACGACCATGCCCGACGCCTGCTCGCCCTGGCCCAGGGGGAGGCACTCGGCCTGAGCCACGACGAGATCGCCACCGAGCACCTGCTGCTCGCGGCGCTGGACCGGCGGATCGGGTCCGGCGCCGCCGCGCTCGCCTCGCTGGGCGTCACGCGCGACCGTGCCCACACCGAGATCGTCCGGATCGTCGGCCACGGCGCCGGCCGGACCACGGCGCGGGGCCGCGGCAAGGTCGGCCGGGGCCGCTCGCTGCCGCTCAGCCTGCGGGCCCAGTGGATTCTGGAACGCGCCCGGCGGGAGGCCGCGGCGATCGACCACACGAGCGTCGGCTCGGAGCACATCCTGCTCGCGCTGCTGCGCGAGGACGGCGGCCACGCCTTCCGGGTGTTCGAGCGGTTGCGCGTCAACCGCGACGAGGCCCATCGGCGGGTGCTGGTAGCCCTCGACGTGCTGCCCTATCCGGGCCCGACGCTGCTGGACGGGATCGCGGGGAACCTCGACGCCCGGATCGAGCAGGTCCGCGCGGCCAAGGACGACGCCCTCGACCGCCGCGACTTCGGGCTTGCCGTCGAGTTCCGCCAGGTCGAGCGAGGCCTCGTCGCCCAGCAGGCGCCGTCCGGCGAGACCGCGTCCAGAACCGCCTGACGGGAAAAAGAACTCGGAAATCCCGGCGGGTCCGGTCGATTCACGGGATTTCCCGCCGACCGGACCCGCGGGATTCTCAGACTCGGAAAGACCCGCGGGTCCGGTCGATTCGCGGAATTCCCTTCACGGGATCTCCCACCGACCGGACCCGCGGGATTTCTCAGGCGTCGAGGCTCACATTGAGGACCTGGCCGCCCTGGGGGCGATACAGCAGGAAGTTCGTCGAACGGTAGGTCCGCTTGCCCGCGACATCGCACCGGACCTGGGCAGTCGCCGTGCTGGGCAGGTTCGGGTTGCCGAAGACGACCGAGAACACGCCGCCGGGACCGACGGTCGTGCCGTGAGACTCCCCGCCGCCGGTGATCAGCAGCGACTCGGCCGACCCGATCTTGCACCGGACCGAACCGGCCACCTTCAACGGGTTGTTGATGGTTCCGGCAATCGCCGGCGCGGCGGCCAGGGGAATCACCGCCAGCGGAGCTCCGACCCCGATGATGAGAGCGATCGACCTGATCTTCGAGACTCCGCGCACGACATCCCTCCGAGGACCGTCGACTACCTGAGCGCGGCCGACCTACCCGCCCCGCCGCCGGGCCATGCGCGGCCCGAATTTCTTTCCGCCGCCCAGCAGGGATATCGCCGACGAGGGCCCGACACGTGACGACTTTTCTTCCCGGTCACGAAACTCGATGCCCCGACGGCCGGGGCCCGCTCGACCACCGGCGGAGGGCTCCGGCGACCCGCGCCGCGACGGTCCGGCGCCGCCGGGCTCGCCTGGTCTCACCCGGTCTGGCCGCGAGCGCCGGGTTGCCGTAGATTTGGGCTTGGTTCAACTACTTCGGCCGGCGGCGACAGGGAGCTCCAGTGTCGGTTGGTAACGCGTCCTCGAGTGCGGCACCCGCGACGGGCAACCCGATGGAGAACCCAGCGTTCTTAGCGGCGCCGCAGGCGATCTTCCCGGCGCTGCGGGCCCGGGGCGCCGTGGCGGTGGGCGACCGGGCGGTGCTGCTGACCCGCAACGCCGACATCGCGACGCTGCTCACGAACCCCGAGATCTTCTCCTCGGGCGTCGGTGTGACCGAGACGGGCGCCAAGCGGCCGCTGATCCCGCTGCAGATCGACCCGCCGAAGCACCGCGAGTACCGTAAGATCCTCGACCCGCTCTTCTCCCCGCAGCGGATGAAGGAGATGGAGGGGCCGATCAGCGAGCTCGCCCGCGGGCTCATCGACACGATCGCTGCGCAGGACGAGGTCGACTTCGTCCAGCGGTTCTCGACCCAGTTCCCGTCCCAGGTCTTCCTCACCCTGCTCGGCCTGCCGCTCGACGAGCTACCGACCTTCCTGACGATGAAGGACGGGTTCATCCGGCCCGAGTCCATCACCGGGCAGCCGCGCGGGCACGAGGACTCGATCGCCCTGCTGACGAAGACGTCCGACTCGATCTACGAGTACTTCGACGCCGTGATCGCCGACCGGCGCGCCAACCCGGGTGAGGACATCGTCAGCCGGTTCCTGGAGACGGAGGTCGAGGGGGCCCGCCTCAGCCACGAGGACATCGTCGACATCTGCTTCCTGTTCCTCGTCGCCGGCCTCGACACGGTCTCGGCCTCGCTGGACTGCATGATGCTGCACCTCGCGACGCACCCCGACCGGCGGCGCGCGCTGGTCAACGACCCGAGCCTGATCCCGAACGCCGTCGAGGAGCTGCTGCGCTGGGAGTCGCCGGTGATGATGGTGGCGCGCGTCGCGACCCAGGACACCGAGATCGCCGGCTGCCCGGTCAGCAAGGGCATGGTCGTCACGGGACTGCTCGGCGCCGCGAACACCGACGAGCAGGAGATCACCGAGCCCGACGTCGTCCGGTTCGACCGCGCGACGAACCGGCACATCGCCTTCGGCCGCGGGCCGCACCGCTGCCTCGGCTCGCACCTGGCCCGTCTGGAGCTGCGCATCGCGCTGCGCGAGTGGCACGCGCGCATCCCCGAGTACCGGGTGCCGGACGGCTTCCAGCCGGCCTTCACGACCACGATCCGGTCGCTGGTCACGCTCCCGCTCCAGCCCGGCCAGTCCGCCTGACCCAACCGCCCGGCCGGCCGGCCGTCGATGGCCGGCCGCCCGTCGGCGGCTGCCCTACGCGCCGGGACCGGCCGGCTCGCGCGGCGGGGCGGCGCCCCCGACGGCGGCGAGGCAGAACGCCCACAGGTGCGCCGCGATCTCGTCGATCGGCTGCTCGGGCGGGGCGAAGGCGTGGTGGTGGTACACGGTCATGAGGAGCTTGGTCACCAGGGCGGCGTCGCGGTCGACGTCGGTCGGGTGCAGCAGGCCGGCCGCCTCGCCGGCGCGCAGCTCGGTCGCGATCAGATCTGTGATCGGCTGGATCGCGTGCGCCATGTCCTCGGGGAAACGCTGGTGCAGGCGCCAGTGCTGCGCGGTGACGAACCTCGGGCCGGCCTCGCCGGTCGCGCCGTCAGCGCCGCCCGTGCTGGCCCCGGATCCCCTGGCGGCGTCCAGGCCGGAGAGCATCGCGAGGACGTAGTAGCGCAGCCGGGCGACCGGGTCGGGCAGCTCCTTGGCAGCCTCGGCGTAGGCCTCGGCGCTCTCCGCGATCAGGTCCTCGATGACGGCGACCATCAGCTGGTCCTTGCCCGGGAAATGCCGGTAGAAGGTCTGCAGCGCGACGCCGGCCTCGCGGGCGAGCTCCTGGGTGGTGAACTGGTCGCCCTTCTCGTTCACCAGCCGGCGGGCGGCCTGGACGATCAGCTTCGCCTGCTGGATGGTACGGAGGCGGGAGCGTTGGACCGACGGCGAGCGGTCGGCGGCGCGTTCGGCCCAGGACACGGCATTGACGCTACCTTTCGCCGCCGCCGAAACGGCGAGCAGTCCGGCCAGATCGCCCCGCCCAGCCGGCCGGGGCGGCCTGTCCGTGTACGGATGGGACGTCGCGACGGATAGGACGTCGCGTCGGCCGGCCGGGACGAGAGCGACGCGGTTGACCTTTGTCGTATCGCTGCTGGGACCTCGCGTCAGGACCTCGCGTCAGCCGCCCCGCGCGGCGACGAGGGCGCCGCGGTTGACCTTTGTCGCCTCGCTGCGCGGAATCGCGCCGACGAGCTCGACGGTCTTCGGGGCCTTGTAGTGGGCGAGCCGGTTCTTCGCGTAGGCGATGAGCTCCGCCGCGGACGGCGGGTCCGCCGGGTCGGCGGGCTCGACGATGGCGTGCACCCGCCGGCCCCATTCGGGGTCGCGCAGCCCGACGACGACCACGTCGGCGATCCCGGGATGGTCGATCAGCGCGTTCTCGACCTCGGCGGGAAAGACGTTGGCGCCGCCGGTGACAATCATGTCCACCCGGCGGTCGACGAGGTAAAGGAAACCGTCGGCGTCGAGATGGCCCATGTCTCCGGCGGTCTGGAAGCCGTCCTCGGTGGCGCGCAACCGTGGGGCGTCGCCCAGATAGCGGTAACCGTCGTTGGCCGGGGAGCGCAGGAAGATCTCACCGGTCTCGCCGGTGGGCCGCTCGGCGCCGTCGAAGTCGAGAACGCGCAGCTCGGTGCCGCCCAGGCCGCGCCCGACGCTGCCTTCGTGGGTCAGCCACTCGTCGCCGCGGATGGCGGTCAGGCCCAGGCCCTCCGTCATCCCGTAGGCCATGGCGATCCGGTCCGCGCCGATCAGGCCGGCCCAGCGGTGCACCAGCGACGGCGGCATCGGCGCGGCGCCCTGCAGGATCCAGTCGAGGCTGGAGAAGTCCCGCTGCTCGACGCCCGGGAGATCGGCGATCCGCTGCAGCATCGTGGGAGTCGCGGTGAAGGTGGTGACGCGGTGCCGCTCGATCACGGCCGCGACCCGGGCCGCGTCGAACTTCTCCATCACGACGAGCCGGTCACCGGACAGCAGGCTGAACAGGGTGGCGAAGGCGTTGATGTGGTACATCGGCGCGAGCACGAGAATCGTCTGCGGCCGGGGCACCGGCCGCCAGTTCGCCATCAGCGGGCCGGCGAAGCGCTCGTCGTGGACACCTCGGCGGCCACTGACGATGATCTTCGGGGTGCCGGTCGACCCGCTGCTGCAGATGCCGTTCACGTGCGGGGAGACGACGTCGGGCAGGTCGGGCGGGTCGTCGCCCGCGGTCGCGTCGATCCAGTCGAGGTCGGTCGGGCTGAGGTAGAGCCGCGGCTCGATGACGGCCCGCAGCCGGTCGAGCTCCCAGTCGGGAACGTCCCAGCGCACCGGGACGGGGACCGCGCCGAGCTTCCAGGCCGCCAGCACGCTGAACAGGAACTGCGGCGAGTTACGCAGCCCGAGGCCGAGCCGGTCGCCGTGGCCGAGGCCGCGGGCCGACAGCGCGGCGGCGAGCTGGCTGGACCGGCGGTCCAGCTCCGGCCAGCCGAACGCCGGTTCGGTGCCGTCGAGCGCGATGTGCCGGTACACCGGGTCGGACGAGCCGTCCGCCGCCAGGTCCCGGATCCGGCGACCGAGACTGACAACCGCGGCGCCCTCAGGCTGCCCGGCACTGGGCTGACCGGCCCCGGGCTGACCGGCGTCGGGTTGAACGGCCCCGGCCAAGGCTTCGGCTTCGGTTTCGGTGTTCGTGGCGGTATCGCTGGCCTCGGTGTCTAAGGCGGATTCCACGGCACATCCCTCCAAGATCCCGCGCGGGGCTCCGGTTCAGGCACCAGGTTCCCGCGTGCCGGCCGCCGAGGCACGAGAATCGGCCCGCGCCGCCCGGCCCGGCTCGGCCCGCGCCGATGCGCGCGGACGGAGCCGGGCCGGCGCCGAGAGTGCCGACCCGGCCCCGCCGGCTCAACCGGCCGAGGCGCCCACGACCTGGTAGCTGCGCGGCTGGCCCTTGGCGTCCAGAGTCGCGACCAGGGAGCCGCGGGTGCAGACCGAGCTCGCCAGCGTGCTGGCCTTGCCGTCACACTCGAAGGTCAGGCCACCCGCGCCCGGCAGCTCGGTCGACGGCATCGACCTGATCGCCGACAGAACGCTGGTCGGCGTGATGTCCCCGGTGAGGCGCGCGACCGCCGTCTGGAAGCCGGCGAGCGCGCTGAACATGCTCATGCCGCCCTGCTGGCTGGTGTCGACGCCCTTGGAGTACGTGGTGACGACGGCCTTGTAGAGGCGGGTGGACGGGTTGTCCAGGCCGATCGGCGAGCTGGCGCTGATCTGCATGCCGTTGAGCAGGCTGCCCGGCACCGCCTTGCGGGTGGCGTCGGTGACGCACTGCGCGATGCTGGTGATATGGCCGGTGAACCCGGCCGCCCGCAGGCCGTTGAACGCGCTGATGCAGAACGAGTCGTTCCCGAGCACGAAGACCAGGCCCGGGTCGCCCGCGACGACCGGCTGCAGCTGCGGCGTCATGTCGGCGGTGCCCGGCGGGATGCGGACGAGGTTGAAGTCCAGGCCGGCGGCCTTGGCCTGCGCCGGCGCGACGGTCGTCTCCAACCCGACCGCGGAGGGCACGTCGATGACGATCGCGGTGAGCTTCTTCAGGCCGAGCGACTTGGCGACCGAGATGGGCATGCCGATCGTCCCGGCGGTCGGGTCGGACAGCACGAACGTCGAGTCCTTGTCGAGCAGCGGGCCGGCGTCGGAGGTGGCGTAGAGCATCACCGGCAGGTGCGCGTCGTGCAGCGGCTTCCAGGCGGCGGCCATCACGGCGGTCTCGCCGAACACGACGGCGGCGACGTTCGCCTCGACGAGGCGGTTGCCGCAGTCGGCGGCCTTGCCCGGGTCGCCGAGCGCGTCGCACTTCACCAGCTCGATCGGGTGTCCGGCGATCCCGGAGCGGTGTTCGTTGAGCCACTTGGCGGTGGCGTCGGCGACGGTGTCCTGCGCGGACATGTCCGAGATCGCCGACTTGCCCTCGGTGATGATGCCGATCTTGACGGGGGTGCCGGTGGCCCGCGCCACCGGGCCGAGCAGGGCGCTCGCCGCGCCGGCGGACGCGGCCGGCGTGGCGGTGGTGCCCCCGCCGCTGCCGCCGCAGGCCGCGACTAGTCCCACGCCCACGGCGAGGACCGCGACCAACTGGACGGGTGGCCGCCGGGTGAGCCCGGATAACCGCGCCGCGCTGGATAACCGGGCGCGCGCGCGGCGGCTCCGCCGCCAGGCGGGCCGGTCCGTCGAGACTCTCGTGACCCTCAGGTTCACCACGTGCCCTCACCTTGCCTACGAGTTGCCCAGGCCCGCGGTCGGCAGGCCGGAGACGTCGGTTGGGAGCCGACCCGGCGCGGCCGGACGAGGGCCGCGCGGTCGGTCGTGAAAAGGAACAGGGGATGCGGCGGCGGGCACCGGCTGGCGGGCTCGCCGCGGGGTTCGGGGCGCCCAGCCGGGCCACCTCGCGGACTGCCGGCGTCGCGCGTCGCCGGGAGTGGACGCATGCTCGCAACATTCAATGAGGACGTCAAGCTCTACACCTAGGCGAACTCCGGGGATCTCAAACACAAGAACGATGTTCTACCTAGCACGACGCAGGTCGCCCGGCCGCGGGGCACCGCACGGCGGAGCGAGGCCATCCGCCCAGCCCTCCGCCCTGGTCACCGAACTGGGCGGGCCCGCGACCATGGCGCAGGACTCGGAATCCGAAAGCGCCGAAAGACGTGAATACCTGCCAAATCCGAGCAATCTCCGTGATTCGGCAACCATTCACGGCCGCGGAACGACTGTCCCATCGGAGGGGCCCGACCCGATGGAGCTGACCGTGACCCTGAAACGGACCGCCCGCACCCTGGCGCTGCTGGCCGTCGCCGTGGCGACAGCAGCCGGCTGCGCAGCCGGCGGCCTCCCCACCGGCGGAGGCGGAGCGGGCCCGGTCGGCACCCCGACCAGCTCGCCGCCAGTCCGCTCGTCCGCCTCGCCGTCGGTCCAGCCGACCACCTCGTCGCCGCCGGCCACCACACCGGCCACGGTGCCGGTGACCTCGACGCCGTCGCGCACCGCGTCCGCGCCGGCGCCCGGTGCCTGTGGGCGCGCCGCGGGCTCCGCGCCGACGACGAGGATCACCGACGTCCCGCTGGGCTCCTCGGTGGTCAGCTTCGGGCCGCAGGGCGACACCGACCCGCTGCCGACCGCGATCACCGCGGCACCGGGCGGGGGCTCATGGCTGGCCTGGCTGAGCCCGGACTCCCAGGTCCATCTCGGCAGGCTCGACTGCGACGACCACCTGGTCGGCGCCACCACCGCCGTGGCCGGGGTCGACCTGCAGGACATCCGGGCCGACGCGCAGGGTGTGGTGGTACTGCTGACCCGCCCCGGCCCGCAGGGCAACGGCACGCTGTGCGGTGGGACGTCCAGCCCGACCAGGGCCATGTGGATGGTCCGCTTCGACAACGCCGGCCGGCAGGTCTGGGAGCAGCAGGTCACCAACCTCAGCGGCAGCCTGGGCGGCTACGACCCCGGCGCCCTGTTCGTCTGGTGGTACAACCACCACGGCACCCTGGCCTACGACGGCACCAACTACGCGGCCTACTTCGAGGCCGCGATCACGGTCGCCAACGGCGGCTGCGTCGACATCCACGAGGGTGACCGGATGCAGGTCGTCAACGCCACCACCGGCGCCCTGGTCCCCGGGCACGACAGCTTCGCCTGGGGGTGCAGCCACGCCTGGGACTCCCACATCACCTGGGACTCCCGGACCGGCCACTTCGCCATGGTCTGCGCCACGGACAACAACTGCCGCATCGCCCGCCCCAGCACCGGCCAGACCGTGGCGGCCGGGGTCTGTGACGGGACCCTGTTCGGTGGCGACCTCGTGCTCGCCGGGACCCAGGGCTACTGGACCGCCTGGAGCAACGGCGACCAGGCCCGCCTGGAGCACTTCTCCACCGGCGCGTCCGACCACACGGTCGTCACCGCCGACAGGACCGAGCACTCGCACCTGGTCGCCTACGGCCCCGCGAGGATGCTCCTGACCTGGCGGTCCGGGTCCGCCACCGCCGCCCAGGTGTACGACTCGACCTCGGGCGCGGCGGTGGGCAGCCAGTTCACCATCGCCGCGGCGGACCACACCTACGTCGAGGCCAAGGACTACCCCGACGGCAGCGTCGCCTTCCCCGCCGTGGGCGCCACCGGCTCGTCAGTCCGGATCGTGCGGGTCATGCCGCTGCGCTGACCCCGGCGCGGGTGACGGGACGGTTCAGGCCCGCGCGGCGACGTTGTCCTCGGCGGCGTCGGCGGCGTCGGCCGCGACGTCCCGGGTGTGCAGGCCCGGGCGGTCGGGGTCGATGTTGTAGGCGACGACGCGGCGGGGATGGATCCGGATGATCTCGGGCGCGAGGTGCCCGTCGCCGGCCGCGCGCGTCACCGTCTCGGCGACGCCGCGGATCTCCAGGAAGTGCGCGCCCTCCATGGTCTGCTCGGTCACCTCGTCGGCCACGAACGCGACCCGCGGATTCGCCAGCACGTTGCGGTACTTCGCGCTGCTCGCCATCGCGAACCCGGCGATGTCGATCGTCCCCAGCTCGGCGTTGACGGTGAAGGCGAGCGGCTTCACCTGCGGGACGCCGTCCGGGCCGATCGTCGACAGGTGGCCCCGGGGCTGGCGGGCCAGAAACCGGTGCTCGGCATCAGTGAAAGTCATGCCGCGACCGTAGGACCTCAAGCGCGCTTGAGGTCAACGGCCGCCTCGTCAGCTGGCGGCCACCGGGGTGGCCTGCGTCGGGACCGGCGGGTAGGTGGCGGCGAGGGCCGCCCAGCCCTGCGGCCGGGCGCCGAGGCCCGCGCCGGTCTCCGGGTTCCAGTACTCGGCGAAGCCGGAGACCACGGCCGCGCGGCGGCTCGCGTCGGCGATCGCCTCGGCGAGCGGCGCGGCCTCCCAGCGGCGGGCCGCCTGGTACAGCATGTAGTTCAGCTGGGGCCAGGCCGGCCCGCGCCAGTACTGCTCCGGGGAGTAGCGGGGGTGGCCTGGCGGCACGAACCGCAGGCCGAACGGGGCCGCGTAGCCGGCCGGGTCCGCGGCCAGCGCCAGCGCCGCCCTGGCCTTCACCGGGTCCGCGGTGACCAGCAACGGGGTCAGCCCGTCGAGCGTCGGGATCAGCGCGCTCGGGCCGCCACCGACGATCGGCCTGTCCACCCAGTGCCCCTGGTCCGCGTCCCACAGCACGTCGTCGATCGCGCCGGCCAGCTCGCCGGAGCGCCGCCGCCAGGCCGGGTCCCCGGTCAGCGCGGCGAGCTCCGCCGCGGCGTGCGCGGCGAACGCGTTGAAGGCGGCCGGGGCGACGACGAAGTCCCGCGACCAGCGCGCCGCGCCCTGCTCGTCGAACTCGGTGGAGTCGACCAGCTGGTGGTCGACGATGGTGAACGCGAGACGCGACCAGGTCGAGCGCCCGACCCAGTCGTCGAACCGGGGCGAGTCGTCGGACCCGGACTCCCACGGGTGGACGATGTAGAGCAGCCCGTCCGAGCCCATCCGGTGGTTCCACAGATGGTCCAGCGCCCGTTCGATCCGGGCCAGCGTGTCAGCGGCGACCGGCAGTCCGCGGTCGGCCAGCACCCGCGCGGCGTGGGCGTAGATCGGCGGCTGGGTGAACGAGGAGCGGTCCGCCAGCGGGCCGCGGCCATCGGACGGCGAGGCGTAGCGCATGTGCGGCACGAAGCCGTTCGGCAGCTGGGCGTCCAGGCACGACGCCAGCTCGACCGAGGCCCGCCGGTCGCCGAGCGCCGCCCAGGAGATGGCGTGGAAGCACGAGTCCCAGAGCCACAGGTGCGGGTAGACCTCCGGGTTGGGCACGCAGTACTCGTCCCGCCAGCATGCCGCCAGCACCGCCGCCGCCCCGTCCGTAATCATCGCCCCAGGCTAGTCCGTCCGGCTGGCCAGACCCTGACCACGGGACGAACACCAGCCCGGAGGCGGAAGCCGGAATGGCATGGCCACAGGCCGATGGGACCCTGAGCGCCTGCTATGACGCCGCCTCGCCGGCCGGGAACAGCGCGGCGGCCGGGCCTGTTGCCGCAAGGCATGACCATTGCGGGACCGATTGGTATCGCGGGCCTTGGCCTCGACGCGACAGCGGAACCGGCGGCCGAGACGGCCGCCGCCACCAGACTGGCGGAGCTGGGCTACCAGACGCTCTGGCTGCCCGGCGGCCAGGGCAACAACCTGGCCCAGATCAGCAGGATCGTGCGCGCCACCACCGACCTGCGGGTCGCCAGCGGCATCGTGCCCGTCCTGCAGGTGCCGGCCGCCGAGGTCGCCGCGACCTACACGGCGCTGGAGGCGGACCATCCCGGCCGGTTCGTCGTCGGCCTCGGGGGCGCGCACGGGCCGAAGCCGTTCCCGCTGCTCAACGCCTACCTGGACGCGCTGGACACCGAGGCCCCGGTGGTGCCCGCCTCGGCGCGGGTCCTCGCCGCGCTCGGCCCGCGGATGCTCAACCTGGCCCGCGACCGCGCGGCCGGCGCCTACCCGTACCTGGTGACCCCGGAGTACGTCGCGGGCGCCCGCGCGCTGCTCGGTGCCGGGCCGGCCCTGGCGGTGCTGGTGCCGGTCATCCCCGTCGCGGACCCGGGCGCGGCCCGGGAGCTCGCCCGCGCCTCGACCGGCTTCTTCACCACGATTCCCGGCTATCGCGCCAACTTCGAGCGCATGGGCTTCGCCGACGCGGACATCACCGAGCTCAGCGACGCCTTCGTGGACGGCATCACGGTCTGGGGCGGGCTGGAATCGATCGTGGCCCGGATCGCCGAGTTCCACGCGGCCGGGGCCGACCAGGTCGTGCTGGGCCTGCGGCTGCCCGCCGACGCAGGCGCCGACGACACGGCCGCCTGGCAGGCCCGCCTCGCGGAAGCCCTGCTGCGCTAGTCAGGCGGGCCGGCCGGCGCCGCTCAGTCGCCGGCCGGCGCCGCTACTCGAAGGCGGGCAGCTGGGTGGGCGCGCCGAGCAGCCAGACGAGCACGACCGCCGCGTAGGTCTCCGCGGCCAGCAGCGCGATGAGGACGACGAGCTGGAACCGGGCGGCGGCCAGCGGGCTCGCCCCACCGAGCAGGGCGCCGACGAACGCTCCGGGCAGGGTGACCAGGCCGACGGTCCTGGTCTGGTCCAGCGCCGGCAGCAGCGCCTCGCTGGCCGCGGTGCGGGCGATGTCGGCGACCGCCTGGCGCGGGGTCGCGCCCAGCGCGAGCCACGCCTCGACCTCGTCGCGGCGCCGGCGCAGGCCGTCCAGGAGCCGGCGGCCGGCCAGCGTGCACGCCGTCATCGTCCCGCCCAGCACGATCCCACCGAGCGCCACGAGGTAGCGGGGGGAACGCGGCAGGGCGGGCACCGCGAACAGGACACCCAGGGTGAGCGCCGCCGCGGACAGGCTCGCGATGACCACGGCCCGGCCCGCGCCGGGCAGCTCGCTCAGCCGTCTCGCCGCGGTCCGGGTCGCCACCGCCGCCATCACGGCGAGGACCGCGACGCTGGCCGCCGGCGCCGCGAACACCGACCGGATGACCAGCCCGACGGCGGCGAGCTGCACGACGGCGCGCAGCGCGGCCGTGAGCACCGCCGCCCGCAGCCGCAGCCGGCCGTAGCTCTGGGCGGCGACGGCGAGGATCAGCAGCAGCCCGAGGCTGACGGCCAGCCGTACGTCGTCGCTCACCGGTATCCCGCGGCCCAGGCGAGTTCCGCTCGGGCTACAGGTCGAACTCGTCCGGGCTGATGCCGACTGCGAAGCAGGCCTCCCGGACGACGGCCTGCTCGGTCTTGTCGAAGTTCCCGTCGGCGCCGCCGATGATGATGCCGATCTGGATGACCGCGCGGGCCTCCGCCGGCTTCTTCTTCGTCTTGCCGATCTCCTGGAGGACGGAGACCTTGCCGAACGCGAAGTCCTGCTGCAGCTTGACCAGGTAGTCGTTGAACCGGCGCTGCAGGTCGTCGGCCGGGAAGTTCGTCAGCACGTCGTTGGCGGCGATCAGCCCGGCGACGCGCTGCCGCTCGGCCGGGTCGACGGTGCCGTCGGCCGCGGCGACGAGCGCGCAGATCGCCATGCTGGCGTCGCGGAAGGCGCCGCTCTTCAGCTCGTTCTTCTTCGCCGTGAGCTGGCCTTGCATGGTCTGCGTCGAGGTGCGCAGACGGTCCCAGATCGGCATCGTGCTTCTCTTTCTGTATCGAGTCGCTCCGCGGCCCGGCCGCGGATCTCCAGTCACCTGACGCTGTGAGGTCCAACGCCCCACACCCGTCGAAGGTTCTCCGGGCGCGCTGCGGGCGCCCGTGGCGTTCACATCCTGACGCGCCACGACTGGATCCGGTGGAAGTCGGGCGCGAACCCGTGGTTCACGCCCCACAGCACGGCCTGGGACCGGCTGGTGACCCCGATCTTGCGATACAGCGTGCGGATGTACGACTTCACCGTGTTGGGGCTGAGGCAGGTGATCTCGGCGAGCTCGGCGTTGCTGCGCCCCTGCGTGATCAACGCGAGGACCTCCGCCTCCCGTTCGGTGAGGCCCTCGCCGCGGCCCGGCCAGTCCAGCCCGGCGACGGTGCGGGAGCGCGGCGGCGGGCTGACCACCACCTCCCCCGCGTGGACGGCCTCCAACGCGGCGACGAGCTCGCGGGCGGCGAGCGTCTTCGACAGGTAGCCGCTCGCGCCCCGCGCCAGGGCGCTCTCGACCAGCGTCTCGTGGAAGTTCCAGGTGTAGATGACGACCCGGCCCGTGTGCTCGTTCGCGACGATGTCCGCGAGCTCCTCGCCGCCGGCCTCCGGCTGGGCGAAGGAGTCGTAGAGCACGATGTCGACGTCCTGGGCGACGGGCCGGTTGGTGTCGATCTCGATGACGCGGACGCGGTCCTGGTAGGGCGTCAGGATGCGCGCGACACCGGCCAGCACGACGTCGTAGTCGTCGACGAGCGCCACGGTGAGCGGTCCGGGCGCGCCGGAGGCCGCGGGGAGCGGGGTACCACCTGCCATGGGCAGGGCATACCCACCCCTACGGGGGCACCACACCCCCTTTCGCGAGGACGAGCGGCCGGCCTCGGCGCCCGGCGCCAGCGCTATCCGTGCACCCCGGGAAAACCGACCGGCCGCTAAACCGTTTCTCGATGCGGGATTCGGCCGTCGACGTCATATCGACGGGCGGCGCGGGTCCGCCATGAGTGGCGTGACCCCGCCATCGTGCGGCGAACGGGCAGCGGGGCCCACGAAGGGTCGATACGGTCCGCCCGACCCGGTCGCCGGCATTTTGCTGATGGCCAAACATCCGTCTGCCCTCTGGCGTCCTGCCCGCCAGAGCCCGGCTCGTCCGAACACGAGGCAACGCCACGGCGCTCCGCACGTGAATGCCTCGGATCCGCACTCGAAGAGGAGTATTTGTGCGCGACGAGAACGCCCTCGACGAAAGTCAACCGCTCCAGGGGCTGGATTCTCCTGCTCCCCACCGGCGCTCCCTGCTCTGGGGCGCCGCCGCGCTGGGCGCGGCGACCCTGGCGCCCTCCGCGGCGGCGACGGCCAGCGCCGCCGCCACTCCCAGTGCCGCCGCGAGCCCGAGCGCCGCCGCGCCCAGCCCCGCGGCCGCCGCCAACGGGAACGCGAACGGCCGCATCGACGTGCACCACCACGCCATCCCGGCGGCCGCGCACCAGTGGATGGTCGACCACGGGCTGCTTCCCCCGGTGGGCGGGCCGCCCTGGGCGAACTGGACCGCCGAGAGCTCCCTGGCAATCATGGACGAGACCGGGGTGGCCGCCTCGGTGCTGTCCGGGCCGGCCCCCTCGGAGTTCCTGACCAGCCTCACTCCGGCGCAGATCGCGGAGAGCACCCGGGTCGGAAACGACGCGCTCGGCCAGGTGATCAGCGACCATCCGACCCGCTTCGGATTCTTCGCCGCCGCGCCGCTGGCCAACGTCGACGTGGCCCTCACCGAGATCGGGTACTCGCTGGACACGTTGCACGCCGACGGCGTCGTCCTGAGCATGCACGCGGGGGGCCAGTATCTCGGCGACCCGGCGTTCGACCCCATTCTCGCCGAGCTGGACCGGCGGCACGCGGTGGTGTTCACCCATCCGTACAACCTGCCCGGCTGCTCCGGCGCGCCCGTCCCCGATTTCCTGGTCGACTTCCTGGCGGACACCACACGCGCGGCCGTGAAGATGCTGCTGGCCGGGGTTTTCGACCGCTATCCCAACATCTCCTTCATCCTTCCGCACGGCGGCGGATTCTTCCCGCTGCTGGCCAGCCGGCTGCAGCTCGGCTCCTACCTGGGGGTAGGGGTCAGCCAGGCCGTGGCCACCCGCGCCATCAGGCGGTGCTGGTATGACTCGGCGGCGCCGATCTCGCCGGGCGCCACCCCCTCGCTGCTCGCCGCCGTCGGAGCCGAGAAGCTGCTGTTCGGCTCGGACTTCCCGGCCTCCACCGCGGACGGAGCGCGCCTCAACGCGCGAGCGATCGACACCGATCCAGTGCTCAGCCCGGGCGTCCGCCGCCAGATCAACCGCGAGAACGCCCGGCGGCTGTTGCCCGCCCTTGCCCAGCGCATCGGCGGCTAAGACGGCCAGCGGTGGCGGGCCGACCCGCTCGGCGCGCCCCCCCCCCCCCCCCCCCCTCCCCCCCCCCCCCCCCCCCCCCCCCCCCCCCCCCCCCCCCCCCCCCCCCCCCCCCCCCAGCGCGCCCCCCCCCCCCC
>NZ_JADWYX010000219.1:4168-8039 GCF_016786355.1 Frankia sp. AgB1.9 | reverse complement strand
GCGGGGCCGCCCCGGCCCCCCCCGCCCCGGCCGGGGCGGCGGGAGGCTGGCCGACGGGACCAGCCGTCGCGTTCGCGGCCGCGGCTGGCGGCGCCGGTGGGGCTGGGGGCGGGGGCGGCGGCGCGGAGACCGGAGCAGAGGGCGGTGGCGGGGGCGGGGGCGGGCCGCCGAACGGCGCCGCCTCCCCCGGCGGGTAGCTCAGGGGCTGGGGCGGCGGCGTGGTCGCGAGCCCGGGTGGACCCGAGCGGGCCTGCTCGGAGCCGGCCGGCCGGCTCGACGGCTCGGCCAGCGGCACGGAGCCGGTGTGTCGCGCGGTCGGTCCGTAGGGGCCCTGGCCGTAGGCCTGCCGGGGGGCGCCGAGCCCAGGAGCTGCCGGCGCGTAGCCGGTGCTTCCAGCCGGCGCCGCGCCGTAGCCGGAGCCGTCCGCCGGCGCCGCCCCGTAGCCGGGGCTCCCCGCTGGAGCCGTGCCGTAGCCGGGACTGCCCGCCGGCGGCGCCGCACCACCGACGCCGGATCCGCCGACGCTCGGCCCGCCGACCTCGAAGCCGCCGTAGCCAGCGCCGTACCCGCCGGCGCCCTGGTCCCCGCGGTCGTAGCCGCTCGGTTCGTAGCCGGGATAGCCGGCGGGCGCGGCACTCGCCGCGTACCCGCCGTAGCCGTCGTCCTGGCCCTGACCGCCATAGGACGCCCGGTCGTAGCCGCCGTAGCCAGCGTCCCGGTAGGCGCCGTTGGTGTACGCGCCGTCGCCGTAGGCGCCGTTGGCATACGTGCCGTCGCTATAGGTGGTGGCGCTGGCGCCGTAGGCGTCGCGGGGGTCGTCGCCCGCGCCGGCGGTGGCCGCGGGTGAACCGTCGCCGTGCGCGCCGTTGCCCAGGACGCCGGCGTGCGATCCGTTCCCCGGGTCGTAACCGCGCGGCCCGCCCGCGTCCGGGTACTGCGAGCCGACCGGCGGCTGGGGGGCGCCTGCCTGATGAGGCGGCTCGGTCCGAGAGGTCGGGGTCGGCGGCCAGACGGCGGACGTGCTCCAGTCCTGGCCACCGCTCCAGTTGCGGTCGTCCCAGTCGTGGGCACCGGCCGGTGGCGCGGGAGGCCAGGGCGCGGCGCCAGGTCGGGGGTCGTTGTCCTCCGGCGCGCCGTACCCGTGGTCCGGATAGGGCGAGGCGTACCCGCCGGTCGGACCGGCGGGCGGGCGGCCGGACGGCTCGGCGGCAGAGGACGGCGTCATGGGTCCCAATTGTCGACGGTGGGAACATGTTGTGTGGAACCGGGCCGAACCCCGCCGCGGGCTGACGTTCTTCCCGGCCCTTTCAGGGCGGTCCGGGCGGTGCTGGCAGCCGGCCCAGCCCGCCACGAAGCGCAGCCGGGAGACCGGTTTGCGCCGGTTCGCGGCCCGGTTTTCACCGAGTGAGACATTACGACGACGGGTAGCGACCCGTCTTCGGGGGCAACCGGCGGACGGATGTGACGCTCCTGACGGCCGGCGACGCGCGGCGAGCGGACGTCAGGAGATCGGGTCGACGGCCCGGACCGGCGCCGTCCAGTAGCGCCGGGGCCCAGCGTCCGCGCGCCGCGGCGGCGGCCCGGCGACGACCTCGGCCGACAGCACCGTCACGCCCCGCACGGACACGATCACCGGGTCGAGCATCAGCCGGGCCACGTCCGGCAGGTCGTCGGCCAGTCGGGCCAGCCGAAGGATCAGCTCCCGCAGCGCGGCCACGTCGACCGGCTCCGAGCCGCGGTACCCGGACAGCAGGGGCGCGGCCCGCACCGACGACACCAGCCGCTCCGCGTCCACGTCCGTGAGCGGCAGGATGTGGTACGCCCGGTCGCCGAGCAGGTCGGTGGTCGGGCCCGCGAGCCCGAACGACACCAGCGGGCCGTACCTCGGGTGCTCCTCCGAGCCGAGCACGACGGGAACCCCGGTCGCGGCCTGCCGCTGCGCCACCAGCGGCGCCTCCGGCCCGACCCGGTCGCGCAGCGAGGCCCAGGCTGCCCGCACCGCCGCCTCGTCCAGCAGCCCGAGCCGTTGTCCGCCCAGCTCCGGACGGTGCCGGTAGGGCCGGGACCGGGCCTTCAGCACCGCCGGCCAGCCGAGCCGACGCGCCGCCTCGACGGCGGCGTCCGCGCTGTCGACCTCGATCATCGGCTCGACCTCGACGCCGTAGCAGGCCAGCAGTGCCGCGCCAGCCTCGTCGTCGAGGGGTCCGGACCGGCCGGCGACCAGCGCGCGGGCCGCGTCGAGGTCAGTCTCCAGCGGCGGGACGGCCCCCAGCGGGCGGGATCGCCAGCGGGCGTAGGAGACCACCTGGCGCAGCGCGGCGACCGCTCCCTCCGGCGACGGGTAGGCCGGCACGGCGCCCAGCTCCGGGATCCGGGTCCCGCCGAGGACGCCAGCGAGAACCGGGATGTCCAGCGTCGCCGCGGCGGCGGCGACGGCGACGGCCAGCGGTGCGACCGGCTGTGGCGGCAGCGGGGCGACGGTGACCATCAGCGCGTCCGAGGTCGGGGCGGCGGCCCGCATGGCCGCCGCGAACGGCTCCGGGGCGCTGCCGAGCTTCAGCAGGACGGACTCGACGGTGAGACCGGCGGCCTCCGCCGCCTCGACGGTGAGCCGGACCAGCGCGCGCGAGTCGCCGATGACGGTCACCCGCCGGCCCCGCGGCAGCGGTTGGCTGGCGAGCAGCTGCGCGACGTCGAAGCCGGCCGACACCCGGTCGACGGAGATCACGCCGGCCTGCCGCAACAGCGCGCTGTCCAGCTCGGAGCGCCCGGCCCGCACGACGACCACCGGGGTCCTGCGGCCGACCCTGCGGGCCAGCCTGGCGAACTTGCGCGGGTTGCCGAACGTCTCCAGGTGCAACAGCGCGACCTCGGTGGCCGGGTCGTCCTCCCAGTACTGCAGCATGTCGTTGCCGGAGATGTCGGCGCGGTCGCCGGCCGAGATGAAGACCGACATGCCCAGGCCGCGGATCTCCGCCGCGGTCAGCATCGCGGTCCCCAGCGGCCCGGACTGCGAATAGCACCCGATCCGTCCGGGTGGCGGCATCTGACCCGTCAACGACGCATTCAGGCCCGCGGCGGGGTTCTGGATGCCGAGGCTCGCGGGTCCGACCACTCGCATCCCGGCGGCGCGCGCGGCGGCGGCGAGCGTCGCCTCGGCCGGCTCGTCCCGCAGGTCGGTGATCACGACGAGGCCGCGCACGCCGTGGCGCCCGCAGGCCTCGACGACCTCCGTGGTCTCGGCGGGTGGCACGCACAGCACCGCGAGGTCGACCGGGCCATCGATGTCCTCGACCCGCGCGAACGCCCGAACCGACGAGACCGCGCCCGGGTCCGCCGCGGCCGCCGGGTTCACCGGGTAGACCGGGCCGGCGAACCCGCCAGCCAGCAGGTTGCGCAGCACCGCGTTGCCAGTCGCGCCGGGCCGTCGGGACGCGCCGAGGACCGCCACCGCGCGAGGGCGCAGCAGCCGGCCGATCGACGCGGCCTCGGCCCGGTGCTCCCGGGCCCGCATCACGTCGACGGACGTCTCCGTCGGCTCGATGTCGAACGACAGCCGGACCGCGCCGGAGTCCCACTGCCGGGAGACCTTGTAGCCGGCGTCCAGGAACACCCGCACCATAGTCTGGTTCTCGGCCAGCACATCCGCGTCGAACCGGCGCACCCCGCGCTCCCAGGCCGCCGCCGCCAGGTGCTCCAGCAGCACCGAGCCGACGCCACGGCCCTGCTGCGCGTCCTCGACCAGGAAGGCGACCTCGGCCGCCGGCGCCGGCCGGACCGGCGCCTCGACGTCCGGACCGGCCCGGGCGGCCGGCGGCGCCCCCCCCGCCCCCGGCCGCGCCCGGGGGCCCGCCCCCTGGCCGGGCGCGCC
>NZ_JADWYX010000219.1:0-4158 GCF_016786355.1 Frankia sp. AgB1.9 | reverse complement strand
CGCCCCCCCGCACGGCCCCGGGGGGCGGGGGCGCGGGCGGGCCGGGCGCGGCGCCGCCCGGACGGGCGGGGGGGGCCGGCGGCGCCGAGCCGTCCTCGGGCGGCGCCGGGGTCCCCTCCCAGTGCGCGAGCGCGACCATGTCCTCGCCGATGAGCGCGATCAACGCCCCGCGCACCGACTGGTCGACCACGGTGAACCGCCGGACGTCGGCCGGCGACAGGCCGCGGCGCACTCCGAAGAACCGCAGGTAGATCGACCGCTCCGACAGCCGGTCCCAGAAGTCCAGCAGCCGGGGCCCGTCGCTGGCCAGGATCGGCCGGATGTGCGCCGTGCCGCCGTCGGAGAGGATCACGTCGGCTTCCCAGCCGGCCGGGTACCCGACGGCGGTCAGCGGTCTCGCCACGGGTCGAGACCGTGCAGCGGAAGGATCTCGCGGCGGGTCGCGGCGACCGCGCGGTCCAGCGGGTCGTCCGGGTCTCCCTCGCCGGCGTCCCAGCCGCGGTAGGTGACGGGACCGCCGCCGTCGCCGAACGCGGTCGGCATCGCGTCGACGGCCGCGGCGTCCTCGGCCGGCCCCCGTCCGGTCGCGACGTTGACCCTGCCGGGCGCCGCCTCGCGCCACGCGGTCGGCAGTGCGCGGTCGACCGGCACCGGCGCGTGCGCCGCGATCGCCAGCAGGTGCGTCCAGGCCCGCGGGACCACCGTGTCCAGTGCGTACCCACCGCCGCCGCAGGCGACCCAGCGGCCGCCGGCGACCTCGTGGGCCAGCTCGTGCAGGGCCAGGTAGGAGGCCCGCTGGCCGTCCACGGTCAGGCGCAGGTCGGCCAGCGGGTCGAGGGCGTGGGTGTCGCAGCCGTGCTGGGTGACCAGCACGTCCGGCCGGAACTGGCGCAGCAGCACGGGCACGACCCCGGAGAACGCGCGCAGCCAGCCGGCGTCGTCGGTGCCGGGCGGCAGCGCGACGTTCACCGCCGTGCCCTCGCCGTCGCCGGCGCCGCTCTCCTGCGGGAACCCGGTGCCGGGGAAGAGGGTCCGGCCCGACTGGTGCAGGGAGATCGTCAGCACCCGCGGGTCGTCGTAGAAGGCGTTCTGGACCCCGTCGCCGTGGTGGACGTCGACGTCGACGTAGGCGACCCGGCTCGCGCCGTTGGCCAGCAGCCAGGCGATCGCGACGGCCGGGTCGTTGTAGACGCAGAAGCCGCTCGCGCCGGCCCGCATCGCGTGGTGCAGCCCGCCGGCGATCGTCACCGCGTGCCGGTGGGTGCCCGACCAGACCGCTCTGGCCGCCGTCAGCGTCGCGCCGGTCGCCGTCGCCGCGGCCTCGTGCATGCCGCGGAACACCGGGTTGTCCGAGGTACCGAGCGCGAACATCGCGGCCAGCCTCGGGTTGCCGCCGCCGGGTGCGCCGACGTGATGGACGGCGGCGACGTAGGCGGGGTCGTGGACCAGCTCGATCAGCTGGTCGGTCGCGAGCGACCCGCCCGCCCTCGTCAGGCCGGGGGTGGCGAGCACCCCGGTCCGCGCCGCCAGGTCCATGGTCAGCGCGAGGCGCACCGGGTGCATCGGGTGGTGCGGGCCGAAGTCGTACCCGAGCATGGAGTCGTCCCAGACCACCAGCGTGTCCCGGCCGGACTCCGCTGGCTCGGGGTCGGACACTGCCGGCTCGGGGCTTGACTTCACCGGCTCGCCGGATTCGCCGCCGCTCGCGTCCATACCGCGACGGTAGCTCTCCTGGGCCTTGCGTGGCGCCCGGTCGTCACCCGCGCCCGACGGTCACCGGCTGCCGGCCGGGTGACGGAGCCCGTCCGTTCCGTCCCGAAGTCGGGGCTGGCCATTGCGCGCGGTTTCCACCGCGCTACGACCTGTTTGAGACAGGTGACCGGAGAAGCCTGGGAGATTACTTCCGGCCCGGTGTGTGGTGGCGAGCGATGGAATGTCGGCTCCGATTCACTAGGGTCGGTCGGGTGGCGGGCAACCAGTACACGCAGACCCCCGACGGCGCGGACGGGACCGGCGAGGGGGTCCGCGAGGGATCGCTGCTCTGGGAGCCCTCGCCGGAACGGGTCCGCGACTCGGGCGTGACGCACTACCGGGAGTTCGTCGCCGCCGAGTACGGGAAGCGGTTCGCCGACGAGCACGAGCTGTGGCGCTGGTCGGCCACCGAGCTCGGCTCGTTCTGGGACTCGATCTGGACCTTCTGCGGCCTTCGCGGCGAGCGTGGCGACGGCCCGGCGCTGGCCAATGCCCGGATGCCGGGCGCCAGCTGGTTCCCGGGCGCGAAGGTGAACTACGCCGAGAACGCGCTCAGCCGCCGGGGGCAGGAGCCCGCGGTGATCGCGATCCGGGAGGACGCGGCCACGGTCGTGCTGTCCTGGGACGAGATGCGCCGCCAGGTCGCCCGGTGCGCGGTCGGGCTACGCCGGCTGGGCGTTCACCGCGGTGACCGGGTCGCGGCGGTACTGCCGAACTGCGCGCACGCCGTGATCGCGATGCTCGCCACAGCCAGTATCGGCGCCGTCTGGTCGAGCTGCTCGCCGGATTTCGGCCCGTCCGGGCTGGCCGACCGTTTCAGCCAGATCGCCCCGAAGGTACTGATCGTCGTCGACGGCTACACCTACAACGGCACGCCGCACGACATCCTGCACAACATCGGCGAGCTCGTGGAGTCGCTGCCTGAGCTGGCCGCCACCGTCGTCGTGCCCTACGTGGCCGCCGACGTCGTCGAGCGGGCGACCCGGATGCGGCTGCCCGGGATGACCTGGTGGGACGAACTCGTGATCGGCCTGGCCGAGACACCGACATTCGAGCCGATGCCGTTTGCCGCGCCGTTGTGGATTCTCTACTCGTCCGGCACGACCGGCCTTCCGAAGCCCATCGTGCACAGCCACGGCGGAATCCTCCTCGAGCACCTCAAATCCCTGGCGCTGCACCTTGATCTGGGCCCGGACGACCGATTCTGCTGGTTCACCACAACCGGCTGGATGATGTGGAACTTTCTCGTCTCCGGCATGCTGGTCGGCTCGACGATCGTCCTCTATGACGGCAGCCCGACGTTCCCGGACAACTCCACGCTGTGGCGGCTGGTCGAGGCCCTGGAGCTGACCTGCCTGGGAGTGTCGGCCGCGTTCATCCACGACTGCCTGGGCAAGGGCCTGTCCCCCTGCGTCGTCGCCGACATGTCGACGCTGCGGACCGTCGGCTCGACCGGCTCGCCGCTGTCGACCGACGGCTATGCCTGGGTGTACGACTCGGTGAAGCCCGACGTCCTGCTCACGTCGATCAGCGGCGGCACCGACGTGTGCGGGCCGCTGGCCGCCGCGCTGCCGACCACCCCGGTGCGCGCCGGCGAGATGGGCGGCCGGGCGCTCGGCTGCGCCGTCGACGTCTTCGACGAGGCGGGCAAACCGCTGATCGACGAGGTCGGCGAGCTGGTCGTGACGGCGCCGATGCCGTCCATGCCGCTGCTGTTCTGGGGCGACCGGGACGGCTCCCGGCTGCGGGACAGCTACTACTCGACGTACCCCGGGGTGTGGCGGCACGGCGACTTCGCCCGGCTGACCCCGTCCGGTGGCGTGGTCGTCGAGGGCCGCTCGGACGCGACCCTCAACCGTGGCGGCATCCGGCTGGGCACGGCCGAGCTCTACCGGGTGGTCGAGCGGTCCGAGGGTGTACGCGACAGCCTCGTCGTCGACACCTCGGCGGGCCCGCGCCAGGCCGGCCAGCTCCTGCTGTTCGTCGTCATGACCAGGCGAGGCACGCTGACCGAACAGCGGGCGGCCGCGCTCAAGGCCGAGATCCGCGCCGAGCTCTCCCCACGGCACGTGCCCGACCGCGTCATCGAGATCCTCGACGTCCCCCGCACGCTGACCGGCAAGAAGCTGGAGGTCCCCGTGAAGCGCCTCCTCGCCGGCGTCCCCCTGGACCGCGCCGTCAGCCTCGCCGCCATCGCCAACCCCGAGGCCCTGGCGCCGTTCATCCGTTAATTTGGTTCGCTCCGTCCGGGCGCGGCGCTCCGGCCCCTTGCTCGCTTCGCTCCCAAGGGACCTCCGCGCCGCGTCCTCCTCCGCTCACGGGCGCTCCGGCGACCTCCGCTGCGGCATCCCCACTTCGCTGCGCTTGTGGGGAGGCCGCCGCGGCGGCGCGCCTCCGCGCCCGCAC
>NZ_JADWYX010000218.1 GCF_016786355.1 Frankia sp. AgB1.9 | reverse complement strand
GTTAGCTCGTGCAGGCGAAATCGAACTGCATTTTCCGTCGGACAGCTTGGTTATTCACCGAAGATCGCCAGCTGCTGATTGGTTTCGTCTGGACATCGGCGTTTCCTTGGGCGGTTATTACTCGAACGTAATCGCCGAACATGTGATCCGACGCTTCGAGCAGAAGCTGGCAGACGGCGAGTGGCCAGGGAAAGCTCCGATTGGATACAGGAACATCGTCGTTGGCTTCACCTCGAAGAATGAGCCGATTAAGTCTATCGCTCTCGATCCCGAGCGATGGGAACTTGTAAAGAAGGCGCTTGAGATGAGGGCGGATGGCTTCTCCTATGGGTACATAACAAGGTACTTGCGGAGCATGGGCCTGAGGTCAACAGTCAAGGGTAGGCCTATCGCGAAGCGTCAAGTAGAGCACCTTCTCCAAAATCCTTTCTACGCCGGGAATATGCGCTACAGCGGCCAGTCGTACCCGCACAAGTACGAGCGTTTGATCGAGCCTTGGCTGTGGCGCAAAATTCAAGAGGTAGATCAGCGGCGCTCGACCGGCCGAACCAAGCACCTAGGGAAAGAGTATCTCTATCGAGATCTGGTACGTTGCGCGACTTGTAGGTATACCGTTTCCACGGATGGACCGAAGAAAGGCGGCAACTACTATCTAAAGTGTACCGAGTACGGTGGGGCGCATGGTGCAAAGCGACTGAACCAGAAGCGAATTGACGCCCAGGTATCCGCCGTTTTTCAATCCATCCATATTCCGCAGGATATTTTACCCGGACTTGTGGATGAGCTTCGACGCAGCGCTCCGTATGACCGAGAGCTCCGTGGGGCGAACGTTCGGAAGCTTGCCGCCGAGCACGATCGCCTCGGTGAAGAGATGAAGGATATGTATCGCGACCGCAATCGCTTCAAGCTCAAACCGGAACTCTTTGGCGAGCTGATCGATGAGATGACGGGGCGCCAAGCCGAGTTGATGAGCGAGATCGAGAATCAGCAGGATGGGCAAGAGCGGTTCGTTGTATCAAGTGCGAGGATCTTAGAACTAGCCAGTAGGGCTAGTCCGCTGTTCATGTCGGACGCGGTGCGAATAAGCCAAAAACGCCGTTTGCTTAACGTCACACTTTCGAACCTTCGTGTCGCGGACGAAACCCTACTATTTGAACTCAACGAACCCTTCGATGCGGTCTCTCACGCGTTAAAAATGAATTCTTGGGGCGAGCTATTGGACGAGTTTCGAACCCAGTACTATCACACGATTTGCAGCATTGATGTGAATAATTTGCTTCTTGGAGGGCTATCCTAGATGGCTGGGGCTCTGGGACACTATCCGAACCCTTGGAACATAGTTCCGTGGATTAATCCAGGACCCCGCGGATATGTTCCCGTGCGCGGTCAAGGCGTGACGAACCGCTGCCCCACGGCGGCCTCCGTTGGAGCTGCCGACTCTGAGGTCTCAGCCGCGCCCAGGCGTTGTCGAACTCCTGCCTGACCTCACGGCCCAAGTCGTACACCGAACGTCTGAGTCCATCGACGGGCTCGACCTCAGCCAACTCCCGGTACCGTGCGAGGCGGTGCAGGGTGCCTGCCAGCGCGCTTGGTGTCGGCCAGCAGTAGTCAGCCAGGCGGTCCAGAGCGGTTACGTCCTTCTCATGGCCTAAGCCGCTGAGAACGACGAGTCCTCCGGCCTGGATCTCGGCCGTCGCATCAAGGACATCCGGTGCGCTGAAGGTATCGCGCCAGTCGCCCCTCTCGTTGGCTGCGCCGCCACCCCTGGTGATCACGACCCCGCCCCACCTGTCTCTGGAGTGCGAAGTGCTGCGCAACGCGGCAGCCAGGGCCTTGGCCGACGAGGTCGCCTGACAGTGGTCCAGGACATCGTGTGCCGGGGCGAGGTCCCGCCATCCCGCGCCCTCCCTGCTGCCGGTGATCACGCGGAGCGGTCGGTCGAGGTGAGGCAGCGGCCACCTGATGTCTGAGTCCTCCCGCATGCGCCCGGACTGGAAGAGCGGGTCTGGGCGGTTCATCCTGATGACGTGCAGGCGAAGGTCAGCGTCCGGCCACGTCACGAATTCTTGGACCACGCTGCGGCTGCGATCCATTGGCGCGGACGTGACAAGGCTCCGGAGCTCTCCGTCGACGCCGTCGAGGATCGCGTCGAAGCTGTCAAGGCCGAGGGTCGGCCGCGGTTGGTCGCTACGCAGGGTCCCGTGAATCGTGACGAACTCCCATGAGCCGGTGCGGCGGGGCCTGTCGTCCTCGTCGTCATCAGTTCGCAGGCCGCACACCGAGTACCCGACGGTAAGCATGTGCTGGTCCGGGATCAGGTGGTCGAGGATGTGCAGCCCGGCCACGTCGCCACCCTGGCGGTTCGCCTGTCGGCAGCACGGGCGGCGTCCCCTGCGGATGTCTGAAGGGTGGACCCAGTTGTCACCGTCGTGGTCGGACACGGGGGAAATGTTGCCACAGCAGGTACGGCAGCGGTTCCTCCCCGGCGTGTAGCCGCGACGAGCTGGTTAGTGAAGAGCGCCGCCACCAACCCCCGGCGGACGTGGCTGGTCATCACGCCATCCGGGCTGTCGTCGCGGGCCCACCGCAGCGCAGCCATCCGATGCTTGGTGAGAAGATCTTGCCGGGCTACTGAGGCCGCTTCCTCCCCGTAGCAATGAGGTGAACCCGCAATTGAGACCATCTTGGTTTGGTTCTCCTGATCTGCTACAGTACCCGTGCCCAAACGCCCGGAATCCGAAAGCTGGCGCGGTGGCGACCAAGCTCGGGGTCTAGTTCGGGCATAACGCGGGGGCGGAACATGATCATAAATCTTCCACGATTTCAGGCCGACAGTACTTACTTCAATGCCATTACCGGTGATTTTTCGGCGTTGGAGATTCGGTCCAGTGGAGCCAATGCCGATTTCTACTATTTTTATGATACGGCCGACAGCCGGCTCGTCACCGAGTTTATTCTGGATGATCTACCCCGCGTTCAGACTCTGTGTCGGGTCATACTCATCAAGCTAGAAGACGGCTTCAGTCCCCGGCTCTGTTTCTGGAAGAGAGATAAGAGCAAAGCCGGCAAGGAGAAGGTGCAGCAGGAAATCGAGAATAGCGCGGCCACTCGGGACGTCAAAGCGGTTGTTGACACCGCAGATGGCTGGAAGGGCCTCTGGAACCTCATTAGCTTCCTCCAAAGCTTCAAGAGCATGACCCCTCCCACGAACACGTTCCGCGTGGTTTCGGGCAGCGAGGCAGAGATTGCCGGGGTTCTCCAGGGCGCGGATAAGGGAACGGTCATTGAGGCAGTCCGGTCGGCGCTCGGGGGAAGTCTAACGGAGCATGATATTCAAGTGCTGGCGGACAGGAAGGGACAGCTCGAAGAGTTTCGGAGGCTCCTTGAGGACGAGGATCACTTTGAGGCGGCACGCCAGGAGGCAGGCGGCAGCCGCGAAAGAGTCTGGCAACGATTTTTCGAGGCCAATCAATGGATCTTTGGCTACGGGCTCCAGCTCGTGTCATGCGATTCCGCTGACGCGGATAGGCTGGAGAAGATCACTACCGGCGCCAGCTTCTTCGCTGGTGGCGGAAAGCGGGTTGACGGCCTACTTCTGACCCGAGGTTACGTCAGTAGCCTTGTCTTCTGCGAAATCAAACATCACCAGACAGACCTACTTCAGAGTGAGGCGTACCGGGAGCCCGACGTCTACCAGGCGTCGAAGGAACTGAGTGGAGGGGTGGCGCAGGTACAGAAGACCGCGTATAAGGCCGTGCGGGGTATCGTGGATAATATCCGGGAGCATTATCTAAGCGATGGAACCCCCACGGACGTTTCTTATTCGGTCGTGCGCCCACGGCAGGTGCTGGTAATAGGAAACCTCGCCCAGCTGGCTGTTGGTGGGCGCATCAACCCGGAGAGGTCGCTGAGTTTTGAGCTGTACCGGCGCTCCATGCATGAGGTGGAGATCCTCACGTTCGACGAGCTCTATCAGCGCGCGCAGTACATAGTCAAAGAGTCGGCCGGAAAAAACGAAATCCCGGATTGATGCAAGGCCGGCAGAATTTAGGAATGCCGACGCAGCGTGGATGGCCACAATACACCGAACCGCATGGTGGCCCATGCCATGCGGCCCACCATTGCGCGTTAGCCGAGATGCTCGCGCCCGGCTGGGGGCTCCTCCAGCCGACGAAGGATGTTGGCCAAGAGGATCACTGCGTCGGCCGCGATACCGGCGTCCCGCCTGGTGGGCGTGGTCCGGTGCTTGGCCATCTGGGCTGCCTCGATGGCCTTGACTGCCAGCCCGCGGATCTCCTTGTTGTCGGAGCCGGGCAGGGCGTCCTCGACGTACCGGCCGATCCGCTGCTTGGTGTTGGCCGGCGGCGGGATCTCCTCGCCCGGCCGCAGATGCTTGGCCGGGTCGTAGACGGTCCGGCTCAGAGCCTCCAACACGCCGACACAGTCGGTCCCGACGCCTCGGTAGTCCTGGGGCGTCCGTGCCGCATCGAAGTGGCGCCTGAGCTCCTCGATCTCGGCGTCGACGTCCGGCCACCCGGTGGCGGGCTGCGGACTGATGGGGCGGGCCAGCTGGTGCTCCAGCCGGTTCTCCTCCATGCGGTCCAGCCGGGCATGGATCGGGTCGAAGACGCCGGTCAGGTACTCCCGACGGTCGTTCCAGGAGCCCTTCATGCCCTGCTTGATCCAATAGCTATGGAAGGTCTCGAAGTCGCGGAAGGGCAGCTCAAGTGGGATGCCCAGGCGGCGCAGGACCGATCGCAGCGCCTTGAGAGCCAGCGCCGCGTCCTCGTTGTCGAGCTGGTTCTGGCCGTTGGTGCCGTAGGCCAGGAGCTCGTCGTGGACGACGCGCGCGAACGCCATGGCCGCCTCGAGGTCGTCGGCGCCGGGGATGGGGCCGTGGCGCAGCTCCTCGACCAGATCCGTATGGAAGACAGGCGCGAGACTCGACGCGAAGCCGAAGGGGTCGTCGTCGAGCGCGCCTTTCGGCGGGTCCGGCTGGAGGAAGAAGTCGTCCCGCCTCACGTGCTGACCTCGCTATCTGGATGTGCCGCCAGCCGTGCTCACGGGGGCGGCGTCGGCGGCTCGTGCTGTCGGCTGGTCAAGGTGGCCCATGCGCTGGTCGGGAGTCGGGTGGTCGTCGCGTTGAGCAGCCGCACGACATCGGCGTTCGACAATCTCGCCCACCGCTGGGCCGCGACGGCGACGATGAACAGGGCTAGGCGGCCCACGCACAGCACGGGGACGGGTGACATGACAAGCAAGATCCAGAAAGACATGAGGAACCCGCTCGGACGTGGGAGCGACCGTACTCCCTGGTCCGGACTCGGCGGGGGTGGTCTTCAAGCGTCGCTGCGGCCGGGCCGGTCTACACGGGCGCGCTGCTTGTCAGGCAGCGGCGGCCGGCGGCGCGGTGGGCGTGAGCGCACTGCGGAGTGGCAGAAGGTCGCAGGGCTCGTGAGGCGCTAGCGGCACGACCTGGGCGGCACGCCCGATCCGGGCGAAGACGCGATCGAAGAAGCTCCGAAGGAGCCGTCGCCAGTGCCGGGAACCGGCACGGTTCCAGCCGTTGAGCTGTGCGGCGAGGGTGTCAATGTCCGCGAATTCCGCACGCGATGGCTGCGGTTCCGCCTCAAGGAAGATTGCGGATGCGGCCTGGTGGCCGACCACCCCGGACACCCCGAGCTGGAAAGCTAGCGGCCAGGTGCTCCGCATAGCGGCCGGCTCGCGCATGCACGGTGAGGCGAGCAGGACCGGCGAGACGCACTGGCTGGTGTCGGTGACTGGGATGCCAGACACCGTCTCGCCGGCGGGCAACGCCGGGGATGGTTCGAGCCATGGCACGACGACGCGGAGCGAGACAGCAGCATCGAGGCACTCGCACCCGGCCGGACAACGACGGGTGAGTGTGCCAGCCGTGCCGAGCCGCGAGATGGCTGCTGCGGCTGCCGCGGCCTTGCCGGCGCCCGTCGAGCGGTACACGAGGCGGAGGCTGTCGGCCGTGCGCACCGTGTCGAGGAGCGGCCGAAGCCCATCCGAGACCGAAGACTTGGCCGAGGCGTCCTGGCCGAACGCGAGGATGACACCTGTGTCGACGATCACCCGTGAAGGGACGTACTCGCCGAAGTTCTGCCAAGGTTGCTGAACACGGCTGCGGATCGAGACTCGGGCAGCGTCCGGCAGTCCCCCTGACATGGCTTCGATCATATGACCGAACCGACGAGTCCGATGAGCAGGGGCAGATGCTCGGTCCGACCGAAGTCAGGTAGAGCGCGCGAGCGCAAGACGGTTCCAGAGCTCATCACCGTGACCGTCCTCGTCGCCATCACCGGTCCGTGGTGGTGCGCCGCGGGTGTCGGGCAGGTGCAGACGTAGCGGTTGATATCGGAAGTGGACCCAAGCTCCCCATACAGGCATCAGCGCGACATACGGCGCGTTCTGTCTGCCGGACAGCCGAGCCCGGTGCCAGTGCACGAGGCATCCGGTCATGCATCCGCCTTGCGGACAGATCGGAGGATTGCATAAGCGCAGTCTGATCTGCAAAGGGGCGGTACGATCACCGGGAACGACGGGGTGGGAGGGTAGATGGAATACGACGAGCACGACATCGACGATGAGTACGATGACCAAGACGGGTCCGACACTGTAAGCCAGTACGCTTTCGAAGAAGACGGACTTCATCCCTACCTGCGCGAACCTGAGCGGATTTATATATCCCGGCGCTTCGAAGATGTATTGGGCGGCACGGACTCCATACGCGCCCGTCGTTTCGTGTATCAGGTCTTCGATGGCAATGAGGACGTCCGGTTTGACCGGAGTAACGGTCACGAAGTAATCTTACGGTGGACAACTCATCGTCGAGACGAACTCAAAGCAGTCTTCTTCGAAGACGACCGGACGATCTCCAATCTGGTAATTCAGAAATTCTCCCAGCGGCGCAAGGGAGAACCAATTCCCGGCTACTCTGTATCGCTTCGCGGGCGCGAGATAATGATTCTTCGTGAATTCCTGGACTCGATAGCGGCGCTGCCGCTGGACTCTGCGGAACCGTTGCAGGTTCCAGCGTCCGTAGTAGCCGAGATGATGCGCGACCCGGACTTCGCGCAGTTCTTCTACTCGTCAAAGCGTAGCGAGATCACAAAAATCATACGCAACGACGAGCAGGCCGATGATGTGATCGCCGTCGCTCGTCGAAAGGTTTCGCTAGAGGTCTTCCGGTGCCTCCTTGACGATCCCGAATTTTTCTCGGCTACGATGGCCGATCTGGGACTTGTTCGTCCCGAAGACGTATGGCAGGATTACTTTGAGCGGAACCGATGGATTTTCGGACTGGGGCTTTCGGCGCAAGTCTTCCTGCCGTGGGATCGCGCGCGGCTAAGCCAAACGGTGCAAGGCGCCTCTGCTTTCTCAGCCGGCAAGCGGCCCGATGCCGTTCTCAGAAGTGCCGGTGAGATCAGCTCTTTCGCGCTGGTGGAGTTGAAGCGGCCCGACACGGACCTTCTGGTCGAGACGCCGTACCGTTCCGACGCCTGGCGAGCCAGTTCCGAGTTGAGCGGAGCAATCGCCCAGTGTCACGCAACAGTGGATACCGTGATCAGTGAATGGCGAGTCCAAGCTGAGAAGGACCGCGAAGGATATCCGACCGGCATCGAAGCCCATCTTTGTCGGCCGCGCTCGTATTTGATCGTTGGAGATCTGCGACAGTTTGTGCGTGACGGCCGTACCAACGTGGGAAAATTCCGATCGTTCGAAAATCTTCGGCGAAGCCTCAACGATCCTGAAATCATCACCTTTGACGAGTTGTACGCGCGAGCGGAGTCGCTGACGTCAAGCTATTAGCGAACCTCGGTCGCAGCACTGAAGCCAGGAGGCAGTCCGTCCGTGGCGCGACGGAGTCTCTGGGAGGTTCAGGTGGTCCGTAAAGCGGTCGCTCGACCGGGCGCCTGCTCGACAAGGCTCTGAGCGAGAATTCTAAGAGCCTGTTTTAGATCTTGATGGTGTGGACTGGGTGTTGGCTGTGTGGGTGCGGGTCGGCGTGGCCGCGTGATCGA
>NZ_JADWYX010000217.1:3888-8132 GCF_016786355.1 Frankia sp. AgB1.9 | reverse complement strand
CACACCCTCACCACCACCGACCACGCACGCCTCGCCCGGTCCGGGGTGATCCCGTTCTCCGTCGAGGAGGGTCTCGCCCTCCTCGACCAGGCACTACGCGTGACGGGGAAGCCGCTGCTCGTCCCGGCCGCCCTGAGCACAGCCGGGACGGCTGGTGATCCGCCGGCGATTCTGCGCGCTCTGGCGCCCGTCTTCGTTCCCCGCGCCCGGGCGGCCCGGCGCGCGCGGCCGGTACCGCTTCCCGACCGGCTCGTCGGACTGACCGCCGAGGAGCAGGAGGCCGCGCTCCTGGACGTGGTGCGCACCGAGGCGGCGGTGGTGCTGGGTCACCCGGACGCGTCCGCGGTCGATGCGCAGACGGCGTTCCGGTCGCTGGGCTTCGACTCGCTCGCCGCGGTCGAGCTGCGTAACCGGCTGAGTGATGTCGCGGGCCTTCGGCTGTCCTCGACGATCACCTTCGACTATCCGACCGCCGCGGCGCTAGCCCGCCATCTCTGGGAGGAGCTGTCGCCGGCAGCTGGGGACGTCGGGCCGGTCGACGAGGAAGGCCTGCGCCGGGTACTCGCCTCCGTCCCAATGGAGCGGTTCCGTGAGCTGGGCGTGCTGGAGGCCCTGATGAGCCTGTCCGGCTCCGCGGGGCTGACGGCGGCGGACACGTCCGGGCGGGACGGCCGGGCCGCCGCGGCGGAGAGTGCCGCCGAGGTGATCGCCGTGATGGAGGTCGACGATCTGGTTGAGCGGGCACTGGGACTCGGCAGCGCGGATCGCACCTGAATGACCACTGACTCCCGTTCGCTTCTGTCCGCCGCGCTCCGCCCGAGGCGCTGACCGTCGCCTGCCCGGATTCGGCCGGCCGGCCCACGGCCCACCGCGGCCTGCCCCGAGTTCCAGGACCCGGTTCCAGGAGCAGCGCCCCCACCGCGAACCTCACACTCCACCCGCCTGCCCCGCCCTTGGGACTGTCCGGCCCTGCCCCGCGGCCCCGACCCGCCGCCCCCTCGCGGAGGACATCATGAACGCACCACAGGACAAGGTCGTCGAGGCGCTACGTGCCTCGCTCGTCGACAACGATCGGCTGCGCAGAGAGAACGCGACCCTCGTGGCGGCCGCCGGCGAGCCCGTCGCGGTCGTCGGCATGGCCTGCCGCTACCCGGGTGGGGTGCGCTCTCCGGACGACCTGTGGCGGGTGGTGGACGACGAGGTCGACACCGTCTCCGGGTTCCCGGTGAACCGGGGCTGGGACCTCGAACGCCTCTACGACCCCGACCCGGACCATCCCGGCACCTCCTACAGCCGCGAGGGTGGGTTCCTGCATGACGCGGACGAGTTCGACCCCGTCTTCTTCGGGATCAGTCCGCGCGAGGCCCTGGCGACGGATCCACAGCAGCGGCTGCTGCTCCAGACGTCCTGGGAGGCGATCGAACGCGCCGGCATCGTGCCGCGGGAGCTGGCCGGCAGCCGCACCGGCGTGTTCGCCGGTGTGATGTACCACGACTACGGGTCAGGCCTGGCGAGCGTTCCCGAGGACCTGGAGGGATATCTGTCCACGGGGACGACGGGCAGCGTCGCCTCGGGCCGAATCGCGTACACCTTCGGCTTCGAGGGGCCGGCCCTGACCGTGGACACGGCGTGTTCGTCCTCGCTGGTGGCGGTGCACCTGGCGGTGCGCTCGCTGCGGGCGGGCGAATGCGCGCTGGCGCTCGCCGGTGGCGTGACGGTGATGGCGACGCCGACCAGCTTCGTGGAGTTCAGCCGACAGCGGGGCCTGGCCCGCGACGGACGCTGCAAGTCGTTCGCCGACGCGGCCGACGGGGTCGGGTGGTCCGAGGGCGCGGGGATGCTGCTGCTGGAACGACTGTCCGACGCGCGTCGCAACGGCCATCCGGTGCTGGGCGTGGTGCGCGGGACCGCGGTGAACCAGGACGGTGCGAGCAACGGCCTCACCGCGCCGAACGGCCCGGCGCAGCGCCGCGTCATCCAGGAGGCGCTGCGCGACGCTCGGCTGACTCCGGTCGACGTCGACGCCGTGGAGGCGCATGGCACCGGCACGCCGCTGGGTGACCCGATCGAGGCACAGGCGCTGCTCGCTACCTACGGCCGGGACCGCCCGGCCGGCCGCCCGCTGCGCCTCGGATCGATCAAGTCGAACATCGGCCACACCCAGGCCGCCGCCGGGACCGCCGGAATCATCAAGATGCTCATGGCGATGCGTCACGGCACGCTGCCACGGACCCTGCATGTCGACGCCCCGAGCGGCAAGGTCGACTGGTCGTCCGGCGGCGTCGAGCTGCTGACCGAGCGGGCCGTCTGGCAGTCCGCCGGTCCGCGCCGGGCCGCGGTTTCCTCGTTCGGGGTGAGCGGCACCAACGCCCATGTGATTCTGGAGGAGCCCCCCAGGCCGACGACCGACGACGACCTCGCGGCGGGCGCGCCACCGTCCGGGACCGCGATGCCCGTACCCGAGGCATCCACACCCGCCGGTCCCCGTTCCGTGCCGGTGGCGCTGTCAGCCAGATCGGCGACCGCGCTCGCTGGTCAGGCCGGCGCGCTGCGTCGCCACCTCGACACCCATCCCGAACTCCGCCTCGGCGACCTCGCGCACTCCCTGGCGACCACCCGAACCACCTTCGACCAGCGTGCCGTGGTGGTGGCGAGTTCTCGAGACGAGCTTCTGGCTGGGTTGGACGAGGTCTCGGCAGACCCCGTCCTGCCCCGCGCGTCCCGGGTGGCCCTGGGCACCTCCCGTGCGGTCGACGGGGCCGTGTTCGTCTTTCCTGGTCAGGGTTCGCAGTGGGCGGGCATGGCTGGTTCGCTGCTCGCCGCGTCGCCGGTGTTCGCGGAACAGGTCGAGGCCTGCGCGGCCGCGCTCGCTCCCCATGTCGGCTGGTCGCTGACCGACGTCCTGCGTGACCAGTCGGCCGAGGCGCTTGACGCCGTCGATGTCGTGCAGCCCGCGCTGTGGGGCGTGATGGTCTCGTTGGCCGCGCTGTGGAACGCCTACGGTGTGCGGCCGGTCGCCGTCATCGGTCATTCCCAGGGTGAGATCGCCGCCGCCACCGTTGCCGGTGCGCTCAGCCTCGAGGATTCCGCCCGGGTGGTGGCGCTGCGAGCCCGGGCGCTGCGGTCGCTGGCCGGGCAGGGCGGCATGGCGTCTTTGGCGCTTCCCGTCGACGCCGTCGAGGAACGGATCGCCGGTCTCGGAGCGGGGCTCGCGATCGCCGCGGTCAACGGCCCGTCGGCCACAGTCGTGTCGGGTCCCGCCGAACAGCTGGCCAAACTGGTCGCGCACTGCCAGAACGAGAACACCCGGGCCCGGATCCTGCCGGTCGACTACGCCTCCCACCATCCCGGCATCGAAGCCCTGCGGGACGAGCTCCACGACCTGCTCGCGCCAGTGCGGCCCCAGACCTCGGCCATGCCGTTCCTGTCGACGCTGACGGCCTCATTTCTCGACACCAGGCAGCTCTCCGCCGACTACTGGTACCGCAACCTGCGAAACACCGTCCGCTTCGCCGACGGCATACGGGCGCTGCGCGCCGCGGAGCACACCGCCTTCCTCGAGGTCAGCCCCCATCCGGTACTCACTGCCGCCATCGAGGAGACACTCGACGACGCGCTGGCCCTCGGCACGCTGCGCCGCGATGACGGTGGCCTCGACCGATTCCTCCGCTCCGCGGCGCAAGCCCACGTGCACGGCCTCCCCGTTCACTGGCCGACCACCGGCGAACAGATCGAGCTACCCACCTACGCCTTCGAGCGGCAGCGGTTCTGGCTGATGGGCGGCCCGGCCGCGGGCGACACCCGCGGACTTGGGCTCGCTGACGCGGAGCATCCGATGCTTGGTGCCCAGGTCGACCTCGGCGACGATCGGGGGACGGTGTTCACCGGCCGGATCTCCGTCGCCACCCACCCGTGGCTCGCGGACCACGTCTTCGACGGCACGGTCCTGGTACCCGGCACGGCCTTCGTGGAGCTGGCACTGCGCGCCGGCGCCGCGACCGGTCTCGACCAGCTGGCGGAGCTGACATTGCGGGCCCCGCTCGCGGTCCCGTCCGGTACCGCCATCCGGCTGCAGATCATCGTCGGTCCCCCGGACGCCGACGGTTCACCCGTCAGTGTCTATGCCCGTCCCGAGAGCGCGCCGCAGGACGAGCCATGGACGGCGCACGCGACCGGGGGGGGGGGGGGGGCCCCCCCCCCCCCCCCCCCCCCCCCGGCCCCGGGGGGGCGTACCCAAGGGCCGG
>NZ_JADWYX010000217.1:0-3878 GCF_016786355.1 Frankia sp. AgB1.9 | reverse complement strand
GGGCCCGCCCCCCCCCCCCCGCCCCCGGGCCCGCGCCCGGCGGGCGGCCGCCCCCCCCCCCCCCCCCCCCCCCCACGTCCGCGGCACTGGCGGTCATGCCCATGGCGACGTCCGGCACGCCCTGGCCGCCGCCGGACGCGGTACCGGTGGACCTCACTGGCGGCTACGAGCGGCTCGCGACCAGAGGCTACGAGTACGGCCCTGCCTTCCAGGGGCTGCGGGCGGTCTGGCGGCACGCCGACCGGATCTACGCGGATGTCGCGCTGCCACCCGAGGGCGACGGTGGCGAGCTCTTTGGCATCCATCCCGCGCTGTTCGACGCGGCGCTGCACGCGAGCCTGCTCGGCGCCAGCTCTGGAGACGTTCGCCCCGCCGCTCTTCCCTTCTCGTGGACCGGCGTGCGGCTGCTGGCCACGGGAGCGAACCGGCTGCGCGCCGAGGTACGCGTCACCGGCCCCGACGAGGTGTCCGTCCTTCTCGCCGATGTAACGGGCGCGCCGGTCGCGTCGGTCGAGCGCCTGGCGTCGCGTCCCTTGCCGGTGACGCGCACCCCCGGCGAGCGGCGCGTCGGGCGCTCGCTGTTCCGGACCGAATGGCGACCCATCAGCCTGGTCTCGCCGGTGGGTCCTCTCCGGCTGGCCGCGCTCGGCGACGACCCGACCGGCGGATCGGCCCAGACCTACCAGGACCTGGCCGCGCTTCGCGCCTCGCTCGACGCCGGCACGCCGTGCCCGGACATCGTCCTGGTCAGCGGGCACGCGGGCGACCGCGCGGCCGACCCGGTTGATGAGCCGATCCCCGCGGTTCACGCGGTGACCCGCCACGTGTTGGCGCTCCTGCGGGACTGGCTCGACGACGAGCGTCTCGAGAGCTCCCGGCTGGTCGTCGCGACCCGCCGGGCCATGGCTACCAGCGGGGCGGAGGACGTCCTCGACCTGCCGGGCGCGGCGGCGTGGGGTCTGATCCGCACGGCGCAGTCCGAGTATCCCGGCCGGTTCGGCCTCGTCGACCATGACGGCGAACTCCCGGCCCAGGTCGTCCTCGCCTTCCGCGCCGGCCAGGCGGAGGAGCCGCAGGTAGCCGTACGCGGGCGGGCGACGCTGGTCCCGCGGCTGGCCCGCGTCTCGCCGTCCGACCTCCCGGCAAGCCAGCCGGCGAGTGGTGCCGACGTTCCAGACCCCGGCCCTGTCAGCGGCGACCCGGACGGCACGGTGCTCATCACCGGTGGTACTGGTGCGCTCGGGTCCCTGTTCGCCCGCCACCTCGTCGAGCGGCACGGCGCCCGCCACCTCGTGCTGGTCAGCCGCCGGGGGCCGGAGAGCCCGGGCGCCGACGCGCTGCGTGCCGAGCTTGAGGGTCTGGGCGCGGCCGTCACGATCAGCGCCTGCGACACGACTGACCGCACAGCACTCGCGGCCCTGCTCGCCGCCATCCCTGCGCGGCATCCGCTGACGACGGTGATCCACGCCGCTGGCGTCCTCGATGACGCGACGATCGGCACGCTGACCGATGCTCAGCTCGAGACCGTGCTGCGCCCCAAGGCCGACGCCGCCTGGAACCTGCACGACCTCACCCGCCAGGCGGGTGTCGAGCTGCGCTCGTTCGTGATCTTCTCTTCGCTCGCTGGCACTCTGGGGACCGCGGGTCAGGCCAACTACGCGGCCGCCAACACGTTCCTCGACGCGCTCGCCCACCATCGCCGCGCGGCGGGTCTCCCAGCCTGCTCGCTCGCCTGGGGGCTGTGGGACGTCGGCGGGGAGATGACCGCCGGTCTTGACGCCGCAGACCGCACCCGGCTCGCTCGCCACGGGATCTCCCCACTGTCCGCGGACCTGGGCCGGGCACTGTTCGACGCGGCCATCCGGCTGTCCGAGCCGTCCGTGATCACCGCGGCCCTCGACCTCGGGGCGGACGGCTCGGACGCCGGACCGTGGGATGTACACCCGATGCTGCGCGGGCTCCTGCGGACCGCGCCCCGCAGGGCCGCGGTCGACGACGGCGCTCCGTCCACCCTGGCGGAACGCCTGGCCGTCATGACTCCGGCGCAGCGGGCCGCGCTGCTGAACGAGCTGGTGCTCACGCACGTCGCGACGGTGCTCGGGTTCGTGACGGCGACGGCGACGGCTCCGGACCAGTCGTTCCGCGATGTTGGATTCGACTCGCTGACGGCCATCGAGCTGCGCAACCGGCTCGCCAGCGCGACCGGGCTGCGGCTCCCGGCCACCCTCATCTTCGACTATCCGACTCCGGCGACGCTCGCCGGCCACCTCAACGAGAAGCTCACCGGGACGGCCGCGGTCGGCCGCCGAGCCACGGCCGCGCCCGCCGGGATCGCGGCGACCGAGCCGGTGGCGATTGTGGGGATGGGGTGTCGGTTTCCTGGTGGGGTGTCGTCGCCGGAGGGGTTGTGGCGGCTGGTCCGCGATGGTGTGGACGCGATCGGGGAGTTCCCGTCGAACCGTGGCTGGGACCTCGACGCTCTTTTTGATCCCGATCCTGACCATGCGGGTACGACGTATGTGACCGAGGGCGGTTTCCTGCACGACGCCGACCAGTTCGATCCGGAGTTCTTCGGGATCAGTCGTCGTGAGGCTCTTGCGATGGATCCGCAGCAGCGTCTCCTTCTTGAAACGGCGTGGGAGGCCATCGAGCGGGGGGGCCTCGACCCGGCCACCCTCCGCGGCAGCGACTCCGGCGTCTTCGTCGGTGTGATGTACGACGACTACGCAGCTCAGCTGCGGCCTGCGCCTGACGGCTTCGAGGGTTATGTCGGCAGTGGCAGTGCTCCGAGCGTCGCGTCTGGCCGGATCGCCTACACGTTCGGTTTCGAGGGTCCGGCGGTGACGGTGGACACGGCGTGCTCGTCGTCGTTGGTCGCGGTTCATCTGGCGGTTCAGTCGTTGCGGTCGAGGGAGTGCTCGCTGGCGCTGGCGGGTGGCGTGACCGTCATGGCGACACCTCACTCGTTCATCGAGTTCAGCCGGCAGCGGGGTCTGGCGCCGGACGGCCGGTGCAAGTCGTTCGCCGACGACGCGGACGGGACCGCGTGGGCTGAGGGTGCTGGTCTCCTTGTTCTGGAACGGCTTTCTGATGCCCGGCGTAACGGTCATCCGGTTCTTGCGGTGATTCGTGGGTCGGCGGTGAATCAGGATGGCGCGTCGAATGGTCTGACGGCGCCGAATGGTCCGTCGCAGGAGCGGCTGATTCGTCAGGCTCTGGCGAGTGCGGGTCTGTCGGGGCGTGATGTTGATGTGGTTGAGGCGCATGGGACGGGCACGACGTTGGGTGATCCGATCGAGGCGCGGGCTCTTCTGGCGACGTATGGCCAGGACCGTGATCCTGATCGTCCGCTTTGGCTTGGGTCGGTGAAGTCGAATATCGGTCATACGCAGGCCGCGGCGGGTGTGGCTGGGGTTATCAAGATGGTGAAGGCGCTGGAGTATGATCATCTACCGCGGACCCTGCATCTGACTTCTCCGAGCCGGCATGTCGATTGGACCGCTGGTAACGTCCGGCTTCTGGCCGCGCCTACTGGCTGGCCTGCTCACGACCATCCGCGGCGGGCGGCTGTCTCCGCGTTCGGGATCAGTGGTACCAACGCCCATCTGATTCTTGAACAGGCTCCTGTTCCGGGGGGCGACGCCCGAGCCGGCACCTCTGAGGACGGCGCCGGAAACAGCGCGGGGGACGGTGCGCGCGACAGTGGCGACAACGCCGGGTGGAGTGCCGGGACTGGGCCGCTGAGCGAGGTGGATCTGCCGGAGTTGCCGATCTTGTTGTCGGGGAGGGTGGAGGGGGCGCTGCGTGCGCGGGCGGGTGGTCTTCACGCCTATCTGGTGGAGCATCCTGACGTCGATCCGGGGGAGCTCGCGGTCGTG
>NZ_JADWYX010000216.1 GCF_016786355.1 Frankia sp. AgB1.9 | reverse complement strand
CTCGCCGGCGAGGTCTCCAGCTCCACCGGCCCCGGCCACCGCGTCACCATCGAACTGGCGAAACGACGCGGCGACCGGGCGGACCTGGGCGAGCCGCCGGCCGGGCACGTCCGCAGCCGCAGCGCCGAGCCGAGCGAGCTGGGCGCGAAGCTCGGCGCCGTGGGGACCTCATGACCTCGGCAGGCCGCACCCCGACCACCCCGCGAGACCGGTTCTCCAGCCTGAACCAGCGCTCCGGCGGTCCCGACGAGGCCGTCCCCGACGCGCCCGAGGGTGCGGGATCCCGCCGGTCGGGTCCGGCCAGGCCGGCCTCGCGCTCCGACACGAAGGCGGGCGCCCCGGCCAGCGGCCAGAGCCCGGCCGGGAGCGGCGCGGGCCCGGCCGACACTGCGGCGACCGACCCCGGCCAGGCGGCGCGGACCGCGATCGCCGACGACGTCGAGCCCGCGGGCACCGACGTGACCGATCTGACGGATGGCGAGCGGGCGAGTGCTGTGAACGACGCCGCTACGAACGACGACACCGCGACTGCGCCGCAGGCGGACGCGACCACGTCCGACGCCGGCGAACGCACGGAACCGCGCCCGTCCGACCGGGCCTCGTCACCGGACCGGGCCCATGCGCGCGCGCTGTTCGCCCGGCTGGTCGAGCTCCCGGAGGGTGACGCCGAGCGCGCCGCCATCCGCGACCAGCTGGTCCGCATGCACCTGCCGCTGGTCGAGTACCTCGCGCGCAGGTTCCGCAACCGGGGCGAGCCGCTGGACGACCTCGTGCAGGTGGCCACCATCGGCCTGATCAAGTCCGTCGACCGGTTCGACCCGGAGCGTGGCGTCGAGTTCTCCACCTACGCCACCCCGACGATCGTCGGCGAGATCAAGCGGCACTTCCGCGACAAGGGCTGGGCCATCCGGGTTCCGCGTCGGCTTCAGGAGCTGAAGCTCTCGCTGACGAAGGCGACCTCGGAGCTGTCCCAGAAGCTGGGCCGCTCGCCAACGGTCGCCGAGATCGCCGCTCACCTCGAGATGACCGAGGAAGAGGTCCTCGAAGGCCTGGAGTCCGCCAACGCCTACTCGGCCGTCTCGCTGGACGCGCCCGACTCTGGTGATGACGAGTCGCCGGCCGTCGCCGACACCCTGGGCGTCCAGGACGAGTCGCTGGAGGGCGTCGAGTACCGGGAGTCGCTCAAGCCGCTGCTGGAGAAGCTCCCGCCGCGGGAGAAGCGCATCCTGCTGCTGCGCTTCTTCGGGAACATGACCCAGTCCCAGATCGCGATCGAGCTGGGCATCTCCCAGATGCACGTCTCACGCCTGCTCGCCCGCACCCTGGCCCAGCTACGCCGGGGCCTGCTGGAGGACAACTAAGGCAGCGGCCGGCCGGCACGGGCGCGCCCTGGCTAGGAGCGGGAGGCCGCCAGGGCCAGCAGGGCGAGCGTGGCTACCGCCACCACCAGCAGGGGGAGGCCGTAGCCGAGCAGGCCGTTCTGGAGCATGGCCCAGCCAACGGGGAGGCACAGCAGCTCGATCACGACGATCGGTGTCTTCGAGGTGGCCCGCCTGACCATCTGAGCGCGGGCCAGCCCGACGACGACTACGCCGCAGACCAGGCAGAGGACTCCGCCGAACTCGGCGCGGCCCAGGTTGTCGATGTGGTGGCCGAAGCCTCGGACCACCTGCCAGACGCCGAGCCCGACGAGCAGCAGGCCCTGCGCGGCGACCAGGACCGCCGCCGCCGCGAGCGCGCGGGGTGCCCCGGCGAACGCGGCGAAGGTCGCCCTGACCGCGGACAGCGGGTCGGACGGCGTCGCCGCGGCGGAGCCCGGTCCGTCGGCGCTCGCCTCGGCCCGCTCACTCGGCCCGGCGTCCCGGCCCCCGCCGCCCGGCGTCTCGGCACTTCCCATGCCGATGACCCTACGGCCCAGGCGAGATCTCGGGCCGACAGGAGTCAAACCGTCAGTTTCGGGAAGTTGACCAGTAAGCCGCAGGCAGATGGCGTCAAGCCCGACAGGCGAGTTCGCGACATTCTGTTACGCGGCCGACATTGTGAGACATTCCGCATACGAGCATCGGAAAGCGACGCGGTACTACCGTGGTGGTCATGCGAGGGCTCCTGGTCGTCAATCCCGCCGCGACGACGACCACGGAGCGGGTCCGGGACGTCCTGGTCACCGCCCTGTCGGCCGATCTAGCGGTGGAAACAGTCATCACCAAGGGACGCGGGCACGCGGCTGAGCTCGCCCAGCGCGCCACCGAAACCGGCATCGACGTCGTCATCACGCTCGGCGGCGACGGAACGGTGAACGAGGTCGCCAACGGCCTGCTGCGCGACGGCCCGAACCCGGATGCCCCGGCCCTCGCGGTCGTCCCCGGCGGCAGCACCAATGTCTTCGCCAGGGCGCTGGGATATTCCGCCTCCCCCGTCGAGGCGACCGGGGAGCTGCTCGCCCACCTGCGCGAGGGCAGGAGCCGCCGGGTCGGCCTCGGCCACGCCCGCTGGGCCGACCAGTCCCGCTGGTTCACCTTCTGCGCCGGCATGGGCCTGGACGCGGAGGTCGTCGGGCGGGTCGAGCGCAAGCGCTCCGGCGGCCGGGGCAACAGTGCCGGGCTGTTCCTGCGCAGCGGTGTAGCCCGTTACAGCGCCGGCGCCGGCCGCGGCCACCCGCGCATCACCCTGGACCTCGAGCCCGACCGGGCCGCCGCAGCGCCCACCGACGACGACTCGGCGGCCGGCGCGGACCGCGAGGTCGACGTCGTCGTCGTCTGTAACACCGTGCCCTGGACCTATCTGGGCGACCGCCCGGTGCGGGCCTGCCCGGAGGCGTCGTTCGACACCGGGCTCGACCTCCTGGCGCTGCGTCGGCTGCACCTGTCGAGCCTGCTTCGGCTCACCGGCCAGATGCTCACGGGCGACCGGGGGCCACACGGCCGCAACGTCGTCCTGGAGCACGACCTCGACGTCGTCCGACTGCAGGCCGCCCCTGAGGCTCCGTTCCAGATGGACGGCGAGTACCTCGGTCAGCACGGCGAGGTCACCCTGACCTCCCACCCCGCCGCCCTGCGCGTCATCGCTTAGGCGATAGGCCCGGTCAGGTCGACCCAGGCGCCGGCAGCGGCGTCGCGATCGAGCCACGAACCGCGCGGACGACCTCCGCGGGGTCGTCGCAGATCACTGCGTCGACGCCGGCTTCGCGCAGGCGGAGTGCGGCCCGGTCGCTGGTGACGGTCCAGGTGACCAGCCGGACGCCGGCCCGGTGGGCGAGCGTTCCCGCGTGCGGGGCGGCCAGCACAGCGGACGTGTGGGCGTGCAACTCCTGGTGGCCGGCCGAGCGGACGTAGGCGAGGCCGCCGCTCACCGCCATCCGGGGCATGGTCAGGAAGCCGGTCGCCACCCCGAGGTCCGCCGCGCGTACCCGCTCGATGGCGAACCAGTCGAACGACGACACGGTGACGCCGGTGTCCGCGCCGGTCAGGCCGCGGGCGCGCAGCACCTCGACGAGGACCTGCGCGGTCTGCTCGCGGGGTGCGTCGAAGTCCGGCTGACCGGGCTGGTTCTTGATCTCGATGATGATCCGGCCGCGCCCGGCCCAGACGTCCAGGACCTCGTGCAGCGTCGGCACTCCCCTGGTCGCCAGCTCGGCCGTGGAACGCCGCAGGACCGCCCGCCCGCCCAGCCGGGGCAGTCGTGCGTCGTGGACCACCACGAGGTCCCCGTCGGCGCTGCGCCGGACGTCGATCTCGACGCCGTCCGCGCCGGCAGCTAAGGCCGCGTCGACGGCCGCGACCGTGTTCTCGGGGCCGGGACTCCGGCTGCCGCGATGCCCCAGAACCTCCACGGAGCCTCCCCCACCGATCGCCGGACCACGACCCTCGACGCCATCCTGCACCGCGAGCGCCGGCTTTGCCGCGCGGACGATTCGACGGGATCGGTCCCACACCCGACCACCGCCGCAGGGCCTGCCCCAACCGCGGGCCGGCCTCACCCGGCCGCCGAGCCGCGAGGGCAGGGAGGTAAGAAGTGTGTAACAAGTACGTGCGGACGAGCGCCGTCCAGCCGCCGTCCAGCCGACCGTGGGCCGCCGCGCCCCGTCGAGGCCGCGCCCAGACCGGCCCAGCCAAAACTGTCCCGACCATGCCTAGTTGGCATGAGCCCTGTCGTATGATCCTGCATGGCCTACTTGGACTATCCCGACAACACCCAACCGATGGAGCCAACAGCCCATAGCCAACAGGGCATCGAGATGGCCGTTCCTAGTCATCCCGACCGCCTCCGGTCGTGGTCCGCCCGTGTCCCCAGCGGACAAGTGCAGGCCAGAGATGGTGTGAAGGCGCTTGCAGGTTCTTGCGCCCCTGCCCGTTCCGGTGGGAGGGTGGCGAATGTCCGAGGTGGATGACCACATACACCCGGGCGCACGCGTGCACATGATCGTTAGTTACACAGTGTCGTCAGGCACACCGTCGGCTAGCCGACACCCGAGTCAGTCGCCGCGGGCAGAGAGAGAACCTCTGCACGAGACCGTCAGGTCGTGGCACAACCCGGGGGGCCGGCCAGCCGTCTCATGTGCAGTGTCGCCCGCAACGACAGAGGGAGTAGGACGCATGGACTGGCGCCACAGAGCGCTCTGCCGTGACGAGGACCCCGAGCTTTTCTTCCCGATCGGGACCACCGGACCCGCAGAGCGTCAGATCGAAGAGGCCAAAGCCGTCTGCCGACGTTGCTCTGTCACCTCTGACTGCCTGAACTGGGCGCTCGAAACCGGCCAGGACGCCGGCGTGTGGGGTGGCCTGAGCGAAGACGAGCGACGTTCCCTCAAGCGGCAGGTGCTGCGAGTCCGCACCGCCTGAGTCAGGGTTCCCATCGGATCGGCGGCAGGGTTCCTGCCAGATCGGCGTAGCCGGTCGGGCAGGTTGGCGGTCCGGGAAGTCTGAGGAATCGGCCATCAGCCGCTGGCCACCGGTCAGCGACGAGACAACGAACGAGGCCCGAGGGCGCACCCCTCCCCGGGCGGCCGAGACATCCGCGGCCGGCGGGCCCATGGGCCGGTATCCGACAACGCCGAGCTTTCCCGAGCCCGGCCACAAAGAGCAGCAAGAAGCGCTGGCCGAGGAAGTGTGCGGCACAGCGGTAGTTGCATCCGTGCCCATGTCACGCTGCGCATCCACTCGGTGCGTCTCGGACGCCGGCACTCTCGGCCGTTCTGTCCGCACGGCCGCCGTCTTCGCGCGGCGCGCCACGGATGGAGCGGCCGATGCGTTTTCCGGGGTCGAGACGGCCGGCAAAACCGACGGCGCCAACCCGGCGCGGGGCCGAACCGGCGGGGCACCCACAGTCACGCGAAACGGCCAGGAGCCTGACGCAACGTGAGCGCTCGATGCACGCTCATCGACGACAGACTCCACGTGCAGAGGGATACCCGGCCCCGCAAGCCCCAAACACTCAAATTGAAGAAAGTGGGATCGAGAGCAAGGCCTCGGTCCCGCGGCCGGCGCCGGCCTGCAGCCGGATCGTCCCCTGCATCTCGCCGAGCACGAGCTGACGCACGATCTGCAGGCCAAGTCGCGGCGAGTGCTCCAGCTGGAAGTCGTCCGGCAGGCCGGCACCGTCGTCGGCGACGACAACGTCGAGCCGGCTGGCCGTCCGACGCACTCGGACCTCGATCGAGCCCGCCGATCCGTCGAACGCATGTTCGACAGCATTCTGCAAAAGCTCGGAGAGCACAAGGGCCAAGGGCGTGGCCAGCGCGCCGGACAGCATCCCGAACGAGCCGACCCGGCGCGTCGTCGCCCGCGACCCGGTGGTCGCGAGGTCGACGGTGACCGACGTGATCTGGTCTGCGATCTCGTCGAACGGAACGGACTCGCCCAGCGTCTGCGACAGCGTCTCGTGCACCAGGGCGATCGACGTCACCCGGCGCACCGACTCGCCGAGGGCGTCCCTGGCCTCGTCCACCTTGGTCCGGCGCATCTGCAGCCGCAGCAGGGCCGCGACCGTCTGCAGGTTGTTCTTGACCCGGTGGTGGATCTCCCGGATCGTCGCGTCCTTGCTCAGCAGCTGGGCCTCGCGGCGGCGCAGCTCTGAGACGTCACGCACCAGGACGAGGACCTCACGGGTCTGACCGGGGAAGAGCGGGATCGCGCGCAGCAACACGACGGTGCTGGCGACGGCCAGCTCGACCTCCACTGGGCGACGGCGGCCGATCGCGTGCCACACGGCCGGGGTCGTGGCCGGCAGGTTCAGCGCCCGGTGCACCGAGCGCAGGTCCTCGCCGGTGACGTTGCCGGTGTAGCCGAGCCTGCGGTAGGCCGACAACGCGTTGGGGCTGGCGAAGATGACCTTCCCGGCCCCGTCCAGGCGCATCATGCCGTCGCCGACCCGGGGTGACTCGGGCAGCTCGGCCGGGCTGCCCCGGAACGGGAACAGGCCCTCGGCCACCATCAGCGCCAGGTTGTTCGCGCCCTGCAGGTAGGCCGACTCCAGCGCGCTCGGGGTCCGGGTGGTGGCCAGGTTGGTGTCCCGGGCCAACACCGCGATCACCTTGTCGCCATGGCGCACCGGGATCGCCTCGGTCCGTACCGGCACCCCGCCGTCCCACTCGGGCTCACCCTCGCGGGCGATCCGGTGCTCCCGCCAGGCGTTGCGCACCACCCAGCGGTTGATCACGACGCTGCCGACCTCGTCGTTGTGGTACGCGGTCGGGCCGGTGGTCGGGCGCACCTGGGCGACGACGAGGAACTCGGTCTGGCCGCCCCGGCCGGCCCGTGCGCTGGAGGTCCTGCTGGGAACCAGGAGCAGGAGGTCCGCGAACGACAGGTCGGCCAGCAGCGCCCAGTCCGCGACCAGTGCGTGCAGGTGGTCGATGTCCTCGTCGCGGAGGTCGGTGCTCGCGTGCAGCATGTCAGCGAGGGTTCCCACGGCCGGAAGACTGCCAGAAGAACCCGCCTCTTGAACAACCAAGGCCCCGGGTGATCTCCGCGACGGCCCGGATCGGCCCGCGCGGCCCGGTGCCACCGCTGGTCGAAGGGGGTGACCGCCCCCGCCAGGCCGGCGCGGGCCAACCAGGCATCGACGCGAACGTGCGCGCCGCGTCACCCAGCCGAGCGCCGTCGGTCGGCCTGGGCCCGATGGCTGACCAGGAGGAATCCGAGTGCGGCGGGCCGGGCTCCGGCGCGAGGTGGGAGCGGCGGCAACGGCTGTCCCGCACAGCGAAGGCGCCGCCGTTCTGTGCCCGGCGCGCTACCCGTGGCCCAACGAAGCCGACATACAGTCGCGGACGTGACCGTGCACGAACGACTGAGCGCGCCGCCCGCCCCACTGGCCTGGCTGGACGTCAACGCCCAGGCCAGGCGCGCCGCGGGCCTGCGTCGGTCGGTCCGGCCCCGGCCCGCGGTGGATGACCTGATCCGCCTCGACCTGGCCGGCAACGACTACCTCGGCCTGTCCCGCCACCCCGACGTCGTCGAGGCCGGGGTGGCCGCACTGCGCGCCTGGGGCGCCGGCTCGACCGGCAGCCGACTGGTGAGCGGCACGACCGAGCTGCACGCCGAGCTGGAGACCGAGCTGGCCGCCCACACCGGCTTCGCCGCCGGCCTCGTCTTCGCCTCCGGCTACGCGGCGAACCTCGGCGTCCTCACGGCATTGGTCTCGGCCGGTGACCTCGTGGTGTCCGACGAGCACAACCACGCCTCGATCGTCGACGCCTGCCGGCTCTCCCGCGCCGAGGTCGCGATCGTGCCTCATCTGGATGTCGCCGCCGTCGACACCGCGCTGGCCGGGCGCTCCTACCGGCGGGCGGTGATGGTGACCGACTCGGTCTTCTCCGCCGACGGCGACCTGGCTCCGCTGGCCGAGCTGCACGCGGTCACCCGCCGCCAGGGCGCGGTGCTGCTGGTGGACGAGGCGCACGCGCTCGGCGTCGTCGGCGCGCGCGGCGAGGGCGCGGTCGCGGCCGCCGGGCTGGCCGGCGAACCCGACGTCGTCGCGACCGTCACCCTGTCGAAGTCGCTGGGCAGCCAGGGCGGCGCCGTCCTCGGGCCGGTCGAGGTCCGTGATCACCTGATCGACACTGCGCGCACGTTCATCTTCGACACCGGCCTAGCGCCGGCCGCCGCGGGCGCGGCGCTCGGCGCGTTGCGGCTGCTGGCCGCCACCCCGGCACTGGCCGCCCGGTCCCGGGCACGGGCAGGCGAGCTGGCCCGGCTCGCC
>NZ_JADWYX010000215.1 GCF_016786355.1 Frankia sp. AgB1.9 | reverse complement strand
GGCCGAGGCGACCGAAAGGCCGCCTCGGCCTCATTGCCGTCCCGCTTCCGATGGCGGGCCAGCCGGTGCGCCTGCCCTGTCAGTCCAGAAGCGCCCGAGCATGCGACTGCGCGCGGTCGGCCACCCGCTCGGCAAGTCGCGCGGGCAGGCCACTGCCCAGTGACCGGACGGCCGGGGTGGCGGCGACCTTGGCGAACGCGTCGGGAACCCGCGCGACGAGACGGCTCACCCGGTCGAGCACACCCTCCGGGTCCAGACCGCTCGCGACGGCGAAGCGGCGCCAGTGACGGCCACGGATGAACTCGGCGCGGTACTCACCACCGATCTTCATGGCCAACCGGAGCTTCGCCGGAGAGACGTCGTCGTACGGGAGCACGCTCGCCACGTCATAGAGCGGCGCGAGACGCACCTGGCTGCCCGCGAGCAGAACCGCGTAGTTCTTGGCGTGCGCATCGGTGCCCGCGATGATCCAGTTGAAGGCCAGCGCGTCGACGAACCGATTCAGGTGGTCAGCGGCCAGCGCGCTCGGCTGCACGTTTCGCCGCAGCAGGTCGATGACCAGCTCGGGACTGGGGCCTCCTTCGCTCTGGTACTTCACCATCGGCGCGATCCCCGCCGCCTGGCACATGTCCTCCTGGTGGATACGAATGACCTGGCCCTGGCTGGTCTGCCTACGGTCGTAGCGGGTCACCACGATGACCCGCTCAGCACCGAAGGAAACGACCTCAGTCCGTGCGGCCGGCAGGCCGGCGAGGCCAGCAGCCGAAAGGCACAGATGCTCGTTGAGATCGTGATCGTCCAGGCCGGCGATGGCAGGTTTGAGAATGTGCGTGGTGGGCGTGGCGCCCGACGGATCTCCCCATCGGCCGGTTCGCTCGTCAAAGTGCAGCGCGGTCTTGGCCTGCGTCCCGGCCAGGCTGAACTGGCCCGCGCTGTGCACATGCCACGCGGTCGGATCGGCGCGCAGGATTCGAAGCCGGTCTTCGATCTCCCCGTCCTCAAGCCAGGTGACCGAGCCCTCGCCGGCGAGCAGGGCATCGACCCGTTCAGGCCGAACAAACTGTGCGCCGCCCGCGCAGTCCTCGCCGACGTACCGCAGGAGGGCTAGAGGGTTCCGCAACGAGACCTGGTACTCCCTGGCCCACCTTTCAAGGACCCGCTCACTGTCGGGAAGAAGGCCCCAGCTGAAGGCCCGCACCGGCCCATCGCCGTAGGTCGCGCGCGTGACCGGCATCGACAGTGACAACGGCGTCGCGGCCCGGTCGGCCAGCTGGGCGTCGTCGTAGCCGAAGCGGAAGGTGCCTGCGTCGTCCAGGTGCGCCTCGCCGACCCGGCGTCCACCGAGAAGCACCACGAGACGGCGTTCATCAGCCATCAGCGGGGCCGTCCAGACGGTCTGGGCCCGCCGGTGCACGCACGTGCGCAGGCTAGCCGATGTGCACGTTCGCGCACGGCGGCCGGGCTGCGCACGTACGTGCGCATGGCTGGTTCAGCGGTTTCGGGCGCGGCGCGGGTCGAGGCGGCGTAGCAGCAGGGCCGTCACGATCAGGGCGACGAACCCGATGATCAGCAGGCCGACGAGGTCGCCGGCATAGGCCGACGCGGTGTGTTTCCACAGCGGGTCGACCTTGACGGCCGGGTTCGCGTCGGTGCCGGACAGCTGGATCGTGTTGAGGTCGGACGTCGACGCCGCCGCGGCGTAGCCCCACCGGCCGGGGAACAGCCAGGACAGCTGCTCCAGGCCCTTCGCGCCGGGCAGCACCAGCAGTGCCCCGGTGAAGACCAGCTGCGAGATCGTCAGCACGACCAGCGGCGGCATGGTCTTGTCCGCGTTGTCCACCACCGCCGAGACGATCAGGCCCACCATCGTCGAGACGACCGCCGTGAGGCCCACGGCGATGAGCATCTCCGCCCACGCGGCGTGCTTGAACACCGCGCCCTCCGGTGGGAAACGGGTGACCAGCGCGATGGCCGTCAGCAGGGCGCCCTGCAGCCCGGTGATCAGCGTCAGGACGACGACCTTGGAGCCGAGGTACGCGGTGGTCGACAGGCCGATCGACCGTTCTCGGCGGTAGATCTCCCGTTCCTTGACCAGCTCGCGGACCGCGTTGGACATGCCCATGAAGCAGGCCATCAGGATCAGCACGAGCAGCGCCCGTGGCGCGTCCAGGTTCGGTTTGCCGTCGCTCGGGAGCCCGAACTTGGCGGATGTCTTGATCGTCCACGGGATCGCCCCGAGCACGATCGGGTAGGCGATGAGCAGCCGCAGGTAGGACTTGTCGGAGGCGATCACCTTCATATATCGCCGGGACAGCGTGACGAGCTGCGACAGCACCGACTGCTGGCGGATGCTCGGCAGTGCCTGGACCTCGCGGCGCGCGATCGGCACGACCGCCGAGCCCCGCATGTACAGGTCCGAGGACCGGAACCGGTTCGCGAGTGCCTTCGCGCCCTTGTTCGTCTGCAGGACGCGGAAGGCGTCGGCCCAGTCGGCCTCGTCGAAGAACTCCAGCGCGTGCTGCGGCGGGCCGAAGTAGGCGACGTGGCCGCCCTTGGCCAGCACGAGCAGGTAGTCGCAGAGGTTCAGCTGGGCGACGCTGTGGGTGACGACGACGACCGTCCGGCCGCCGTCGGCGAGGCGGCGCAGCGTCTCCATGACCTCCTTGTCCAGGCCCGGGTCCAGGCCGGAGGTCGGCTCGTCGAGGAAGAGCAGCGTCGGCTGGGTGAGCAGCTCCAGGGCGACGCTCGTGCGCTTGCGCTGGCCACCCGACAGCTTGGCGACCTGGCGGTCGGCGAGGTCACCGCCGCTCGTCGCGGACGCTTCGTCGTCGTCCAGGAATCGCAGCTGCGTCGCCCCAGCGGCGCCGAGCCCGGCTGGCGCGCCCGAGCCCCGGTTCGTGAGGCTGAGCTCGGCGAGCACCTCGTCGATCCGCCGGCGGCGTTCGTCGCTGGTCGTGTCCGCGGGGAACCGCAGCTTGGCGCCGTAGTCGAGCGCCTGGCGGACGGTCAGCGAGGTGTGCAGGATGTCGTCCTGCGGCACGTAGCCGATCCGGCGGCGCAGCTCGTCGTACTCGGTGTAGAGGTCACGGCCGGCGTAGCTCACCGTGCCGACGTTCGCCGGGCGGAAGCCCGTCAGCGCACCCAGCAGAGTCGACTTGCCCGCGCCACTCGGGCCGATCACCCCCAGCAGGGACCGGGCCGGGAGCTTGAACGTCAGGTCGTGCAGCAGGCGGTTGCCGTCGCGGTCGACCGAGACGCCGTCGACCGCGAACTCGACGTCGCCGGTCTCGATGTGCTCGGTGAGGTGCTGCTCGGCCACGTAGAACATGTGGTGGCCGATCGCGATCACGTCGCCGAGGCTGAGGACCGCCCGGTCGACGCGCTGGCCGTTGACGAACGTCCCGTTCGCCGAGCCGAGGTCGACGATCTGGGCGCCGCCGCGGCCGACCAGCAGCTCCGCGTGTTCCCGGGACGCCAGCAGGTCGTTGACCACGACGTCGTTGGAAAGGCCACGGCCGATCGACATCCGGCCCATCCGCAGCGGGTGCGTGCGGCCCGGTCCGTCACGGTCGTCCGCGTCGTCCCAGTCGGCCGGCGGCAGGATCGGGCCCACCTGCTGGCCGTCGGGGAAGAGCGTTGGCCGTTCGGACCAGGGATCGTCCGCCACCGGCCGCTGAGCCTGGCGGGGAGCTCGCGACGGAGCGGCAGGTGCGGCGGCTACCCTCGGCGGCACAGCGGCCCGCGCTGGCGGGTTGCCCGCCCGCGCGGCGGGAGCGGCCGCGGTCCCGTCCGCCGACCTCGTCGGGGCCGCGGGCATCAGGCGCGGCGGGTTCTCGACCACCGCCGGCCGTGGCGGGGGCCCGGCCGCCCCGGCCCCCCCCCCCCCCGGGGGGGGGCGCGCGGGGGGGGCGGGCCCCCGCCCCGGGCGGGCGGGGGCGCGCCCCGGCCCCCCGGGACCGCGCCGCGCGCGGTGGGCGCGGCGCGCAGATCGGTCGGGGCGGTCGGCGCGGACGCCAGGGTGACCACGACCTCCGGTCCGTCCACCGCGCCGAGCTGGAAGCGGCACTCCTCGCCGATGCGTATCCGGTGCACCCGCCGGCCGGTCACCCACGTCCCGTTCGTGCTGATGTCGACGGCGGCCCAGCCATCCGGCGCCGGCTCCAGCAGCAGGTGGCGGCGCGACACCTTGGTGTTCGCGACCACCAGGTCGCAGGCGGCCGCGCGGCCCACGACGAACGGCCGGTCGGGCGGCACCGAGACGACCTGGTCGCCGACGCTGATCGTCAGTCCCTCGGCCATGGCGTTATGACGCCGCGGACGGGGCAACCGGGAGCACGCCCGGCACCACCACTGACCAGCCCGCGGCGGGCACGCCAGGCCCGTTCACGCCCCCGAACTGACACCGGCCACCGGGCCAGCTTTTCGCATGCGGCATTGCCGTCCCCCCTCGGAACACCGACCCTGGGACCGTCGGTCGCTCCCATGATCGCGTGACAGGGCCGCGAAGACCCTTCATTTCCAGGTTTTCCTCGATCTGTCACACATGCGACAGGCAGGGCGCGACAACGACGCCGCAGACGGAAATGATCATGAAGTGATACTGCCATGTCGTTTTTCCGCGAGACCTGGGCGGTGTCGGCGAGCAGGCTGGTCCCATGTACCAGGACGTTGAGAGGTGCGTGCGAGCCGTCCAGGCGAAGGACGAGCGGTTCGACGGCTGGTTTTTCACGGCGGTGCTCACCACCGGGATCTACTGCCGGCCCAGCTGCCCGGCGACGCCGCCCAAGCCCGAGAACATGCGGTTCTACCCCAGCGCGGCGGCGGCCCAGCAGGCCGGCTTCCGGGCCTGCAAGCGGTGCCGCCCGGGTGCCGTGCCCGGCTCACCGCAGTGGAACGAACGTGCCGACCTGGTCGGCCGGGCGATGCGGCTGATCGCCGACGGCCTGGTCGACCGCGAGGGTGTGCCGGGGCTCGCCGCCCGGCTCGGCTACAGCGTGCGCCAGCTCGAACGGCAGCTGTTCGCCGAGCTCGGGGCCGGGCCACTCGCGCTCACCCGCGCGCAGCGGGCGCAGACGGCCCGGCTGCTCATCGAGACCACCGCGCTGCCGATGGCCGACCTGGCGTACGCGGCCGGCTTCGCCAGCGTGCGCACGTTCAACGACACCGTCCGGGAGGTCTTCGCCCTCACGCCCAGCGAGCTTCGGGCCCGGGCGAGGACCACGGTGGACCCGAGGACCCAGGGCACCCTCGTGCTGCGACTGCCGTTCCGGCGCCCGCTCTGCCCGGACAACCTGTTCGGGCACCTGGCGGCCACCGCGGTGCCGGGTGTCGAGGAGTGGCGTGACGGCGCCTACCGCAGGACCCTGCGGCTGCCGCGCGGGCACGGCATCGTGGCGCTGCGGCCCACCCCGGACCACATCGAGTGCCGGCTGACGCTGTCCGACCTGCGCGACCTGACCACCGCGATCAGCCGCTGCCGCTGGCTGCTCGACCTGGACGCCGACCCGGTCGCCGTCGACGCCCAGCTCGGCGCCGACGAGGCGCTGGCCCCGCTGGTCGCCAAGAGCCCGGGCCGGCGGGTGCCACGCACCACGGACCCGCCCGAGTTCGCGCTGCGGGCGGTGCTCGGCCAGCAGGTCTCGACGGCGGCGGCCCGGACGCACGCCGCCCGGCTGGTCGCCGCCCACGGGGAGCCGGTCGAGGACCGGGAGGGCGGGCTCACCCACCTCTTCCCGACGCCGGAGGCGCTGGCCGAGCTGGACCCGGAGGCGCTGGCGATGCCGCGGTCGCGGCGGGCGACGGTGAGCGCGCTGATCGCCGCGCTCGCCTCGGGCGACCTGGAGCTCGACGTCGGCGGCGACTGGGAGCAGGCCAGGGCCCGGCTCGCGGCACTGCCGGGGGTCGGCCCGTGGACGGTCGAGTCGGTCGCGATGCGGGCCCTCGGCGACCCGGACGCGTTCGTGGCCACGGACCTCGGGGTGCGACGGGCGGCCGAGGGCCTCGGCCTGCCGGCCCGGCCGGCGGCGTTGACGGCCTGGGCCGCTGCCTGGCGGCCGTGGCGGGCGTACGCCGTCCAGTACCTGTGGTCCACCAGCGACCACCCGATCAACCGAATTCCGACGACAAGGACGGGCGATGTCTTCTAAGCAGCCCCACGTGACCCACACCGTGATCGACAGCCCGATCGGCGACCTCACGCTGGTCGCCGTCGACGGCGCCCTGGCCGGCCTCTACATGGAGCAACATCGGCACCGGCCGGCCGAGGAACGGTTCGGCGACCGTGACGCGGAACCGTTCGGCACGGTCATCGCCCAGCTGCGCGCCTACTTCGACGGCGCGCTGACTGCCTTCGACCTGCCACTCGCACCCAGGGGAACGCCGTTCCAGCAGACCGTCTGGGCCGCGCTTCGCGAGATCCCCTACGGCCAGACCATGAGCTACGGCCAGCTGGCCGAGCGCGTCGGCCGGCCCACCGCGGCCCGCGCCGTCGGCCTCGCCAACGGCCGCAACCCGATCAGCATCATCGTGCCCTGCCACCGGGTGGTCGGCTCCACCGGCGACCTCACCGGCTACGGCGGCGGCCTCGACCGCAAGCGCCACCTGCTCGCCCTGGAGGCGGCCCGGACCGCGCCGACCCTCACCTTCGCGGGCGGGTGAGCCCTCGGCTCCTACCTCCTGGTCGCGGGCCCAGGCCCGTCCCGATCAGGAGGTAGGAGTCAGGTCAGCTGATGTAGCGCTTGCGCAGCAGGTTCTTGGCGACCTTGCCCATGTCGGTGCGGGGCAGGACGTCGACGAACTCGATCTGCTCGGGGAGCTTGAACTTCGCGAGGCCGCCCGCCAACGCATGAGCCACCAGGTCTTCCAGGGTGACGGGAGCGGCCCCTGGGGCGAGCCGGACGACCGCGCAGCAGCGTTCACCGGTCCGTTCGTCGGGCAGCCCGATGACGGCCACCTCGGCGACCGAGGGATGGGTCGCCAGGATGTCCTCGACCTCGGGAGCCGCGATGTTCTCCGCGTTACGGATGATCACATCCTTGCGGCGGCCGGTGATGCGGACGTGGCCGCGCGGGCCGACGACGCCGAGGTCGCCGGTCCGGAAGAACCCGTCGGCGTCGAAGAGCTCGGCGATCTCGGCGGCGGGAACGCCCAGGTAGCCGGAGAACAGCTGCGGGCCGCGCAGCAGCAGCTCCCCCTCCACCCCCGGCGGGCACGGTGTGCCGTCGACGGCGACCACTCGGATCTCGACGTCCGGGGTCGCTCGCCCCTCGGTGGCGGTGAGCTCGTCGTCGGTGTCGTCGAGCCGGGCGTGGGTCGCGAGCGGGAACTCGGTCATCCCCCAGCTGGACAGCACCCCTCGGCCGCCGAGCTCGCGGGCGATCGCGGCGTGCAGGCCGGGTGGCTTGGGGGCGCCGCCGCTGTACGCGGCCCGCAGCTTCGGGTAGAGCACGGCGCCGGGGTCGTTCACCCGGTCCGCGGCCTGCGCGGCGAGGTAGGCGTTGAGGAACGGCGCCGCCGAGCCGAGCATCGTGGCCCCGGCCGCGGCCATCAGCCGCGGGGTGACCTCGGGGTCGAAGCTGTCGAGCAGCAGCAGGCGCAGGCCGGACAGCAGCGAGGCGGCGAGCATCACCGCACCGCCGATGTGCGCCAGGGGGAACGCGATCGGGTACAGGTCCGCCGGCGTCGGCGCGGCCCCGGTGACGTTGCCGCGGGCCGCCACGGCCACCGAATGGTCGGTGTGCAGCACGCCCTTGGGGTCGGCCGTCGTGCCGGAGGTGGTGTAGATCCAGCGCGTCTCGCCCGGGCCGGCGGCTGGCGCCGGTGGCGGCAGCGGCTCGCCCGCGTCGGCCGTCGGCAGCGCCAGCCGGCCCTCGGCCGCCGCCGCGCGGTGGTCGACGAGCAGCAGCTCGCCCACCCCGCCCCGCTCGGCGATGAGCGCGGACATCAGCGCGCCGTGGTCGAAGCCGCGCCAGCTCGGCACGGTGACGAACACCGAGGTCCCGGCCTTGGCCGTGATCGAGCCGACCTCGCGCTCGCGCAGGGTCTGGATGATCGGGTTCTGGGTCGCCCCGAGGCGGGCCAGCGCCATCATCAGCACGACCGACTCCAGCGTCGTCGGCAGCTGCCAGCTGACCACCGTGCCGACGCCGATCCCGCGGCCGGCCAGCGCCAACGCGGTCCGTTCGGCGGCCGCCTTGAACTGGGCCGCGGTGAGGGCGCGGCCCAGGCCGTCGGCGAACAGCTCGGTGTCGGGCGTCAGGGCGGCGCGCCGCTCGACCAGCTCCCAGAACGTCTCGGGGACCGACAGGTCCACGCCGACGGGCCGGGCGTCGAGGTCGGGGACGCTGTTCTGGACGGTGCCGCTCATCTGCCGGCTCGCTTCCGGGTGACGGGACGATCGGTGGCCGGCGGGCGTCGTGGGACGCCCGC
>NZ_JADWYX010000214.1 GCF_016786355.1 Frankia sp. AgB1.9 | reverse complement strand
ACAGTGATCGTCTTGTTCGTGGCCGCACCGGTCGCACCGGCGGTGGAACCGCCCGAGCTCGACGAGCCACAGCCTGCCGCTAAGAGCACCGTCGCGACGGCCGCCGCGGCGGCAAGGACAGTCCTGGGCTTACGGATCACTGCTTCCCCTCAATCTGTTGCTGGTTGGCGAAGGTGCTGGTCGGTGTGGCGGCGAGGTGGTCACACCGCCCGCGCCCCCGGGGACGAGCGGCCGTCGGCTCCGGGGACATGGAGGCGAACGTTACACCGGTGGTGAACACCATTCTCCTGGAGATACATCCTGATTCTCCATCTACGGGAGTGGCGCTCGCCTGGATCGGTGATGTGGGTCACCGGGGACACGGTCCGTGTGCGGACGGATCGCTAGCGAGACCCGGTAGCGCGCCGTTCCCGCAGCGCGGCCCGCTGGATCTTCCCGGTCGCGGTCTTCGGCAGCGCCGGGATGATGACGACGCTGCGCGGGCGCTTGTAGGCCGCGAGACGCTCACGCGCGAAGGAGACGAGCTCCTCCGCGGTGGCCGTCGCGTCGTCGCGCAGCGAGACGTAGGCGGCCACCGCCTCGCCCCGGTACTCGTCCGGTACGCCGACCACGGCCGCCTCGAAGACCGCGGGGTGCTGGTAGAGAACGTCCTCCACCTCCCGCGGCCAGACCTTGAAGCCGGAGGTGTTGATCTGGTCCTTGATCCGGTCGACGAGGTAGATCCAGCCCTCGGCGTCCATCACGGCGACATCGCCGGTGTGCAGCCTGCCCTCGGGCAGTGCGTGCGCGGTCGCCTCTGGGTTGCGCCAGTACCCGGGGATCACCTGTGGCGCGATGAAGACCAGCTCCCCCTCGGTGCCTGGCGGCTGCTCCGCGCCGTCCGAATTAATGACTTTGACGTCAACATTCTGCACCGGAACCCCGATGGAGAGCGAGCCGCTGGCCAGATGAACTGGCGCGGTGGCGCCCGGCGGCACTGCGATGCCGCCGCCTGTGGTCTCCGTCATGCCCCAGATGTTGTGCAGGTAGGGGCCGAACCGAGCCCGGAAGGCCTCGATCGTCGAGGGCGGGATGGGCGCGCCGCCCGAGAAGAGGCGTTTGATCGTCGCGAAGTGCTCGGGGCCGCCGGCCGGGACGCGGAAGAACGCGTTGAAGGCGGTGATCGAGCCGATCGTCGTCGTCACGCCGTGCTCGCGGAACGTGTCCAGCGCGACGGCCGGCTCGAAGCGCCCGCTCATGCTGAGCGTGGCGTCGTTCAGCAGCGCGATCCCCGCGTTGAGCGAGAGCCCGGTGATGTGGAAGAGCGGGGCGATGGCGAACGAGACGTCACCTGGCTCCAGGCCGAGCCAGTCGCCGTAGTTCAGCACCGCGTGCAGGTAGTTGCGGTGCGTGTTCAGCGCGCCCTTGGGCGGGCCCGTGGTGCCCGAGGTGTACGTGATGAACGCGGTCTCGTCGAGATCGACGTCGACCGGGCGCGGGCGCTCGCCGTGGCGCGCGGTGAGGATGTCGCCGAGGTCACCGTCCGGCGACGGCCCTGGCTCCTCGGGGCTGGTGAAGACGCGCGGGTCGTCGCGGGTCTGGAAGTCGCGCGACGAGGCGGACAGCAGCCAGCCGACGGCGGTGCCGGCGAGCGACGCGCGGGTCTCCAGGTCGGTGCCCCGGGCGACGATCACCCCGGACGTGCCCGAGTCCTCGACCAGGCGCCGTAACTCCGGCCCCTGGTACATCGGGTTGAGCGGGACGGCCGTGGCGCCGGCCTTCCAGATCGCCAGCAGGCTGATCGGGTAGTACGGCACGTTCTGTAGGTAGATGCCGATCCGGTCGCCCCGCTCGACGCCCCGCGCCTGTAACTCGGCGGCCAGGGCGTCCGCGTGCGCGTCGAGCTCGGCCGCGCCGATCGAGCCGTCGAAGTAGCGCACCGCCGGACGGGCGGGGTTGGCGACGACCCGGGCCTGCCACGCCTCGACGACCGACCCGTGGGCGATCTTCGGCGTGGGGTCGATCCCCGCGGGGTAGCGGGCCAGCCACGGCTGCGAGGCATCGGTCGTCATGATCGTCCCTCGGTGAGCGGGGCCGGGTTCGCACGTCCCAGACCGGGTTGACGGGTTGCGCGGACATTACTAGTTTTTTCGCAGCTATTGAATAGCCTGTTGCAGATAGTGCACTCTGGCTGGGAGACGCCTTGTCTGTCCGGCAGACAGCGCACCCGCCACCCGAGGAGCCGCGGTGTCCACGCAGGTCGACACGACAGAACCCCGCTCCTTGCCACCCGACGACGCGATCGACGTCGCCGTCGTCGGCGCGGGCCCGACCGGGTTGATGATCGCCAACCTGCTCGGCCTGCACGGGCTGCGCGTCCGGGTCATCGAGGCCGGGCCCGCGCTGATCGACTTTCCACGCGGCGTCGGCATGGACGACGAGACGCTGCGGACGTTCCAGACCGCCGGCCTGGTCGAGCGCGTGTTGCCGCACACCATCCCGCACCAGCTGCTCGTCTTCGTCGACGCCAAGCAGCGCGACCTGGCCCGGCTCGCGCCCCCGCAGGCCGACTTCGGCTGGCCGCGGCGCAACGGCTTCGTCCAGCCGCTGGCCGACCGGGTGCTGCTCGACGGGCTGGCCCGCTTCGACGACGTCGAGATCCAGTTCTCTTCCCGGGTCACCGACGTCGCGCAGGACGCGGACGGGGTGAGCCTGACGATCGAGACCCCGGACGGCGAGCAGACGCTACGGGCGGCCTTCGCCGTCGGCGCGGACGGCGGGAGCAGCGCGACCCGCAAGGCGCTCGGCCTGGGCTTCGAGGGCACGTCGTCGGCCGCGAACTGGTTCGTCATCGACGTGCGCAACGACCCGCTCGGCCGGCCCGGCGCCTACGTCTGCTGCGACCCGCGCCGCCCGTACGTCTCGATCAGCATCCCGCACGGCATCCGGCGCTTCGAGTTCATGCTCAAGGCCGGCGAGACCGAGGCCGACGCGATGACCGACGAGTTCCTCGCCAGGCTGCTGGAGCCGATCGTCCCGGCCAGCGCGAAGGTCGACATCATCCGCCGGCGCGTCTACACGCACCATTCCCGGCTGGCCGAGCACTTCCGCTCGGGCCGGGTCTTCCTGATCGGCGACGCGGCGCACCTGATGCCGGTGTGGCAGGGGCAGGGCTACAACAGCGGCATCCGGGACGCGCTGAACCTGTCCTGGAAGATCGCGATGGTGCACCGGGGCCTGGCCGCGGACCACGTGCTCGACACGTACGAGTCCGAGCGGCACGACCACGCGAAGGCGATGATCGACCTGTCGACCCGGGTCGGGAAGGCCGTCTCCGTCACCAACCGGTTCGGCGCGCTCGCGCGTGACCTGTTCTTCCGGTCGCTCTCGGCGATCCCGAAGGCGAAGACCTACATCGTGACGATGAAGTTCAAGCCGATGCCGACGATGCGCGACGGCGCGCTGACCAGGGTCGGGTCGGTGAGCGAGCCCAGCCCGGTCGGCCGCCTGTTCATCCAGCCGACCGTGAGCACCCGCGCCGTACCCTCGACGAAGCTGGACGACGCGCTCGGCCCGTGGTTCGCGCTCATCGCCTGGAACAACGACCCGCGGCAGATCCTGGACGACGACGCGCAACGGCGGCTGGCCCGCAGCGGGGTGCGCGTGGTGGAGGCGCGCCCCGCGACGCAGCTGCACTGGAACGCGACGGCGCTCGACGGCACGGTTCCCGACGCCGCGGCTCCGGACGACTCCGTCCTGGTGGTCGGCGACCTGGACGGCTCGCTCAAGCGCTGGTTCGACGCGCACCCGGAGTCCGTGCTGCTGGTCCGCCCGGACCGCATCGTGGGTGGCGCGAGCCCGGCCCACGCCGCATCCGAGATGGTCCGGGCCTTCGACGCCGCGGTCGGGGCTCCCGACCCGCGGCCCGCCACCGTTGCAGGGACCGCTGTGGCAGGGAACGCTGTGGGAGGGAACGCATGACGCTCTGGACCGACCTGGCTGGCCTGGACTACACAGTGCGCCACGTCGACGTGGGGCCCTGGTCGACTCGCGTGCTGGAGCACGGCACCGGTTCGCCGTTCATCCTCATGCACGGGACCGGCGGCCACCTGGAGGCGTTCACCCGCAACCTGCGGGCGCTCGGCGCCCACTACCGGCTGATCGCCTACGACTACCCGGGGCACGGCTGGACGACGACCACCACCCGGGACCTGGAGATCGACGACTACATCGATCACCTCGTCGGGCTGATGGACGTCCTCGGCATCGAGAAGGCGCATCTGTCCGGGGAGTCGCTCGGCGGCTGGGTCGCGGTCAAGTTCGCCGCCCGGTACCCGGAACGCGTCGACCGGCTCGTCCTGAACACCCCGGGCGGGACGATGGCGACGCCCGAGGTGATGGAGCGCATCCGCTCGCTGAGCCAGGCCGCCGCCGACGACCCGAGCGAGGAGCGCATCCGCACCCGCCTGGAGTGGCTGATGGCCGACTCGAGCTCCGTGACCGAAGAGCTCGTCGGCATCCGCCGCGGCGTGTACAGCCGGCCCGGGTTCGCCGAGTCGATGCGGCACATCCTCTGTCTGCAGGACCCCGAGGTCCGCCGCCGCAACCTGGTGACCGACGACGAGCTGGCCGCGATCACCGCGCCGACGTTGGTGATCTGGACCAGCGACGACCCGTCCGGCCCGGCGAAGGCCGGTCTGGACATGGCCGAGCGCATCCCGGCGGGCGAGTTCCGGCTGATCAAGGACGCTGGCCACTGGCCCCAGTGGGAGCAGCAGGAGGAGTTCGACGGGATCGCGCTGGAGTTCCTCGGGAGGGGCGCGTGACCACCGGCACCGGACCTATCGACGCGGCCGTCGAGCGCCTGGAGCTCGCGGCCACCAGCGGGATCGCCTGCGCACCGCTGGTCGACCTGCTCACCGACGGCGACATCGACACCGCCTACCAGGTGCAGCGCCGACTCACTGAGCGCCGGCTCGCGGCCGGGGCGCGCATCGTGGGGCGCAAGATCGGGCTGACCTCGGCCGCCGTGCAGCGCCAGATCGGCGTCGACCGGCCCGACTTCGGCGTGCTGTTCGACGACATGAGCTACGCCGACGGGGAGCTGATCCCGGTCGGCCGGCTGCTGCAGCCCAAGGCCGAGGCCGAGGTCGCGTTCCTGCTCGCCAGCGACCTCGACGACGCCTCCGACCCGGCGGTCGTGCGAGCCGCCGTGGCGCTGGCGTTCCCGGCGCTGGAGATCGTGGACAGCCGGATCGCCGACTGGAAGATCGGTATCACCGACACCGTCGCCGACAACGCCTCGTCCGGCGTCTTCGTCGTCGGCGCGACCGGCACTCCGCTGGCCGAGGTGGAGCCGATCGACGTGACGATGTCGATGCGTCGAGGCGGCGAGGTCGTCTCGACCGGCACAGGCGCCGACTGCCTGGGCGATCCGCTCAACGCGCTGGCCTGGCTCGCCGCGACCCTGATCGAGGTCGGGACGCCGCTGCGGGCCGGCGACCTGGTGCTCTCCGGCGCGCTCGGGCCCATGGTCACGGTCGCGCCCGGCGACGTCTTCGAAGCCGACATCGCGCCGCTCGGCACGGTCACGGCACGGTTCTCCGGAAAGGACCAGTAAGGATGACGGAGAAGACTGGGGTCGCGATCGTCGGCTCCGGCAACATCGGCACCGACCTCATGATCAAAATCCTCCGTCGCGACACCAACCTGCGGGTGGTCGCGATGGTGGGCATCGACCCGAACTCCGACGGCCTCGCCCGCGCCCAGCGCCTTGGGGTCGCCACGACGGCCGAGGGCGTGGCCGGGCTGATCAAGATGCCCGAGTTCAGCCAGGTGGAGATCGTCCTGGACGCCACCAGCGCCGGCGCGCACATCGCGAACGCCAAGCTGCTGGAGCCCTACAACCTGCGGCTGGTCGACCTGACCCCGGCGTCGATCGGCCCGTACGTGATCCCCGCGGTGAACTTCGAGGAGCACCTCGACGCGCCGAACATCAACATGGTCACCTGTGGCGGCCAGGCCACGATCCCGATCGTGGCCGCGGTGTCCCGGGTGACCGAGGTGCCCTACGCCGAGATCGTCGCGTCCGTCGCGTCGAAGTCGGCCGGCCCGGGCACCCGGGCCAACATCGACGAGTTCACCGAGACCACCGCGCTGGCGATCGAGAAGGTCGGCAAGGCGAGCCGAGGCAAGGCGATCATCATCCTGAACCCGGCCGAGCCGCCGCTGATCATGCGGGACACGGTGCTGTGCCTGATCGACGGCGCCGACCAGGAGGCCGTCCGGGCGTCGATCGAGGCGATGGTGGCCGACGTGGCGACCTACGTCCCGGGCTACCGGCTGGTGCAGAAGGTCCAGTTCACGCCGGTCGACCCGGCCGAGATGGCGACCCTGCTGCCCGCGGGCGCCGGCCCGGTCGACACCAAGGTCTCCGTCTTCCTGGAGGTCGAGGGCGCGGCCCACTACCTGCCCGCCTACGCGGGGAACCTCGACATCATGACCTCCGCCGCGATGCGGGTGGCGGAGCGGATTGCGCAGCGCGCGAAGGCGGTGGCCTGATGACCGAAGCCCCAACGAAGCCCTACATCCAGGACGTCACGCTTCGCGATGGAATGCACGCGCTTCGCCACCGGATCACCCCGGACCTGGTCGGGCGCATCGTCGAGAACCTGGAGGCCGCCGGCGTCGGCGCGATCGAGATCGCCCACGGCGACGGCCTCGGCGGATCGAGCCTCAACTACGGCCCCGGCAGCAACACCGACTGGGAGTGGATCGAGGCGGCCGCCGCCCACGCGAAGAGCGCGGTCCTCACCACGCTGCTGCTGCCCGGCGTCGGCACGATTCACGACCTGCGCCGCGCCTACGACCTGGGCATCCGCTCGGTCCGCGTCGCCACGCACTGCACCGAGGCCGACGTCGCCGCGCAGCACATCGCGGAGGCCCGCAACCTAGGCATGGACGTCTCGGGCTTCCTGATGATGGCCCACATGATCAGCGCCAAGGAACTGTCCGAGCAGGCCCTGCTGATGGAGTCCTACGGCGCGCACTGCGTCTACATCACGGACTCCAGCGGGCGGCTCACCACCGACGAGATTCGCCAGCGGGTCCGCGCCTACCGTGAGGTGCTCAGGCCGGAGACGCAGGTCGGCATCCACGCGCACGAGAACCTCTCGCTCTCGGTCGCGAACTCGGTGGCTGCCGTCGAGGAGGGCGCCTTCCGGGTCGACGCCTCGCTGACCGGCCTCGGCGCCGGGGCGGGCAACGCCCCGATCGAGGCGCTCATCGCGGTGGCGAACATCCTCGGCTGGGAGACCGGCTGTGACCTGTTCGCGCTGCAGGACGCGGCCGAGGACATCGTGCGCCCGCTGCAGGACCGGCCGGTGCGGGTCGACCGGGAGACGCTGACGATCGGCTACGCCGGGGTCTACGGCAGCTTCCTGCGCCATGCCGAGATCGCGGCGGCGACCTACGGCGTGGACGCGCGGCAGATCCTGCTGGAGGCCGGCCGGCGCAAGCTCGTCGGCGGCCAGGAGGACATGCTCACCGACATCGCGCTGACGCTGCAGGCCCAGGCGTCCTGAGCCACGTGGTGATCATCACCGCCGTGGCGGTCCTGGAGTCGTCTCTATGCTGAGCGGTGTGCCGGAGTTGAGCGCGGGCGAACCGAGCAAGGTGCGCGACGGGAACCAGACGTTCGCCCGGGGGCTGCGCGTGATGCTCGCGATCGCCGACTCGAAGCGGGGGATGACCGTCCAGCAGGTCAGCGACCTGCTGGACGTCCACCGCTCGATCGCGTACCGGATGCTGCAGACTCTGGTCGACTTCGACCTGGCCGCGCGCAGCAGCGAGGGGACGTACATCCCGGGCGCCCGGCTCGCGACCCTGGCCGAGGCGTTCCTGCCGACGTTGCGTGACGTGACGGGCCCGGTCATGCGCTCGCTCGCGGACCGGCTGCAGTCGACGATCATGCTGTTCGTCGGGCAGGGCCCGGACGCGGTGGCGATCGCGATGGCGGAGCCGACGACGGCGTCGCACCACCTGGCGTTCCGGCTCGGCATGCGCACGCCGCTGACCCGGGGCGCCGCCGGGTACGCGATCCTCGCCGCCGGTCCGCCGGTGCCCGGCGAGCCGGAGCCGGTCACGACGGCGCGGGAGCGGGGCTACGCCCGCAGCCACGCGGAGATCGAGTCCGGCCAGTTCGCGGTCGCGGCGTGGATCCCGATGAGCGGCATCGCGACGCGCGCCTGCCTGAACCTGATCACCTACCGCGAGGACGTCGCGGCCGCCGCCGGGCCCGAGATGCGCCGCGCCGCCGACCAGGTCGCGCGAGTGCTGCGCCGCCAGTCCTAGCGGGCCCGGGGGGGGGGGGGGGCCGGGGGGGGGGGGCCGCGGGGGGGGGGGGGGCCGAGCGCCGTCGACCACCCAGCGGGTCATCGCCGCGTAGGCCGCGCGCAGCACCTC